>JAGLDS010000002.1 GCA_023145435.1 Clostridiales bacterium | reverse complement strand
GGACATTTTCAAAAGTGCTTTACATGAGGAACCTAGTAAAAAAGAAATTATTATCTATATATTGTATAGAATCTAGTTTGTGAAAAAAACAATATTATGCTATATTTAAGAGGTAATCAATTATGTAATTGGAGTATTACTATGACACAAAAGAAAAAACCTCAAAAAAAGAGTTCACCAGTTAAGGAAAAAACCAATCAAGCATTAATGAAAGAAATAATTGGAATTATTATTCTAGCTGTTGGTGTTTTGTTGTTCTTTGGTATCTTTTTTGAAAAATCATCAGGAGTATTTGGCACTTTTATTGCGCAATTCCTTTCAGGATTACTTGGCTGGACCTATAAATTGTTTCCATTTGTAGTAATGATTTTAGGCCTTTACATGATATTTACTGGAATGACTGACAAGTTGAGAAATAAATCTGCATACTATGTAGCTATGGTTTTATTGGTGTCAAGTTTTTTCCATATTGTATATTTACAAAATAACCCGTCTATTTATAACAATTTATCTTTTTTTAAAGTAATTGGTAAATTTTATGTTGATGGTACTAATGTATTAGGTGGTGGGCTGTTTGGTGGAATAATCATTACTCCACTTAAAGCTATATTTGGTATAGCAGGTACTTATGTAATAATAATTTCATTATCATTAATTAATATAATATTATTCACAAATAGAAGTTTTAAAAACTTTATAATTAATTGTAAAAAAATATTTGTAAGATTTGGAAAGTGGATGGCAGCTAGTTTTCGTCCCATTACAGATCAACTTTCTGACCAAGAGAAAAGAGAGAAACGAAGAAATAAGAAAAAATCAAAAGAGACTGATGAAGATGATAATTATTATCAAGAAGAAATAGCACTAAAAAAAGAAAAACAAATTAATTTTACTGTAGATGAAAAGAAAAAAATTAAAAATCCAATTAAGAGAGAAGTTATTAGAAAACAAAAACCATTGAAGCAACCAAATAACCCTATTGTTACAAAAACTCAAACTGAAAAAGTTATAAAAGAAATCAAAGATGTACCTAGTAAAGTTTTGGCAGGATACAAAACTCCACCACTTAATTTATTAGATGATGCCATATCAGATAGTAGTAAACCGAATAATTCTGTTCTTATTGCTAAAAAACTTGAAGATACACTCGCAAGTTTTGGTGTAGAAGCAAAGGTTGTTGATTTTTCTAGAGGGCCTTCTGTTACACGTTATGAGTTGCAACCAAAAGTTGGAGTAAAAGTTAGCAGAATAACTAATTTATCTGACGATATTGCTTTGAATTTAGCAGCTAGAGATGTACGAATTGAAGCACCAGTACCAGGAAAAGCTGTAGTTGGTATTGAAGTACCTAATGAAGAGAAATCCATTGTTTCATTAAAAGAAGTTATTGGTTCAAATGAGTTCCAAGAACATAGCAGCCCAATTGCTGTGTCAATTGGTAAAGACATTGGCGGAAAAGTAGTAGTAGCAGATATTAAAAAAATGCCACATATGTTAATAGCTGGAGCAACTGGCTCTGGGAAAAGTGTATGTATTAATTGTATTATTATTAGTATCTTATATAAATCATCACCAGAAGATGTGAAACTATTAATGATTGATCCTAAAAAAGTAGAATTAGGAAACTATAATGGTATACCGCACTTGTTAATTCCTGTAGTAAATAATGTTAAAAAAGCAGCAGGAGCTTTAAATTGGGCTGTTGTTGAAATGACTAGTCGTTATGATAAGTTTTCAGAAGTTGGCGCTAGAGACATTGCCTCATATAATAAAAAGATAGAAAATTTTCCAGAGCATGAAAAATTACCTCATATTGTAATTGTAATTGATGAATTAGCTGACTTGATGGCTTCAGCTCCTGGTGAAGTAGAAGATTCCATTTGCCGTTTGGCTCAGTTAGCAAGAGCTGCTGGAATGCATTTAATTATTGCAACTCAGCGACCATCTGTAAATGTTATAACAGGACTTATTAAAGCTAACATACCATCAAGAATTTCTTTTGCAGTTGTATCACATATTGATTCTAGAACTATTTTAGATATGGGCGGTGCTGAAAAACTTTTAGGCATGGGAGATATGCTATTTCATCCAATAGGTATGTCAAAACCTGTAAGAGTACAGGGAGCGTATATTGATGATTTAGAAATTACACGAGTTGTTTCATTTATTAAAGAACAATCTGAGACAAACTATAATCAAGATGTTATAGAAGAAATAAATAGTAAGGACAAAAAAAATAGAAAAGGTGGAGTTTCCAACGAAGTTGATGAACACTTGCCATATGCTGTTGACATGATTATTGATGCAGGTAGTGCATCAGTATCGTTTATACAACGTAAGTTCAAAGTAGGCTATGCTAGAGCTGCAAGAATTATTGATCAAATGGAAGAGCGAGGAATAGTGGGACCGTTTGAAGGGTCAAAACCAAGACAAGTACTTATCTCGCGGGATGAGTGGGCTGAAATGCAAATGCAAAATCCAGCTGACTATAAAGTGGATTAAATGACATTTTTACCAGTAAATAAAGAAGATATGGCAAAAAGAGGCTGGGAACAGTTAGATTTTTTGTATATTACAGGTGATGCTTATGTGGATCACCCTTCTTTTGGTCACGGTATAATTTCACGTGTTTTAGAGAGTTATGGGTACAAAATAGGTATATTAGCTCAACCTGATGTGAAATCACCTTCTTTAATTAGCTCAATGGGAAAACCTAAACTTGGTATATTAGTTTCAGCCGGTGTACTTGATTCAATGGTTAATAATTACACTGCTTCAAAAAAGCATAGAAGAATTGATCGATATTCACCTTTAAAAGGACCATATAAAAAGCCAGATAGAGCATTAATTGTATATTGTAATATGATTAAACAAGTATATAAAGATCTTCCAATTATAATTGGGGGAATAGAAGCAGGCCTTAGACGATTTGCACATTATGATTACTGGTCTAATAAAGTAAGACGTTCTATTATATTTGATACACGAGCAGACTTATTGATTTATGGTATGGGTGAAAAAACAATTATAGAAGTAGCCAATCGACTAAGGGATAATAAGCCACTTACAAATATTCGCTCTACTGCGATTATTACAAAAACTATTCCAAAAGATGCTTTAATTATTCCATCATTTGAACAAGTTAAAGAAAGTAAACATGAATTTACTAAAGCATTTTCCATGGTTTACTATGAACAAGATCCATATTTAGGAAAAACAATTGCACAAGCTCACGGAGATAGGTTTTTATTAAATTACCCTCCCGCCATCCCATTAAAGGAAGAGGAGATGGATCAAATCTATGACTTACCATATGAAAGAAAATATCATCCAATGTATGAATCATTAGGAGGAATAAAGGCTATTGATGAAGTGAAAACTTCAATTACCAGTCATAGAGGGTGTTTTGGAGGTTGTAATTTTTGTTCCATAGTTTTTCATCAAGGACGTATTATACAAAAACGAAGCAAGAAGTCTATTATAGCTGAAGGTAAAAAAATAATTAAAGCAAATGATTTTAAAGGATATATAAATGATGTAGGAGGTCCTACAGCTAATTTTAGAAATGCATATTGTACAAATAGCAAACAAAAGGGTATGTGTAGAAATAAACAATGCCTATATCCTACAGTTTGTAAATATTTAAAAATTGACCATAGCGAATATCTATCAGTATTAACCGAGTTAAGAAATCTAGAAGGTGTTAAAAAAGTATTTGTTAAATCAGGAATTCGTTATGATTACTTATTAAAGGATAATGATAGATTTTTAGAAGAGTTGTGTAAACACCATATTAGTGGACAATTAAAAGTGGCTCCTGAGCATGCAAGTACACATGTCCTAAATATAATGGGTAAACCATCAATTAAAGAGTATCTGATTTTTAAAGAAAAGTATGAAAAAATAAATAGACGAATACAAAAAAAACAATATTTAGTTCCATATTTAATTTCAGGACACCCTGGTGAGGGTATTAAAGAATGTATTGAAGTTACAGAATTTTTAATAAACCAGCGATTTATTCCTGATCAAATTCAAGATTTTTATCCCACTCCTGGAACAGTTTCTACTTGTATGTATTATACAGGTATTCATCCATTAACTTTGAAAAAGGTTGTTGTTCCTAAAGGGGAAGAGGAAAGAAAAATAAGACGAGCATTAATTCAATTTAATCATCCTGCTAATAGAAGATTAGCACGAAGTGTTTTAATAAAAGAACATCGAGATGACCTTGTTAAAAGAATTAATAGAAAGTAGAATAACAGTAAGTAAATAATGATTGGAGAAATTATTTGAAATTTGCAATTACTACTTTAGGGTGCAAAGTTAATCAATACGAAAGTGATGCCATGAGTAATGCATTATTAGCAAATGGATATGAGTTAGTTGATTTTAAAAGTAAAGCTGACTTATATGTTATTAATACATGTACGGTTACTGAAATGGCTGCAAAAAAATCCAGACAAATGGCAAGAAAAGCTAAAAGAATTAACGAATTAGCAGTTGTGGTTGTCACAGGCTGTTTAGCACAAAATACACCAAATGAAGTAAAGCTACTAACAAATGCAGATATTGTTTTAGGAAATCAAGAAAAAGGCAAGATAGTTGAATACATTAATAAGCATGTTAGTTGTGTAAAAGATATTATGTCAATTAAGACGTATAATGAATTTGAAGATGCAATAACTGATTCTCGTACTCGAGCATATGTGAAGATACAAGATGGTTGTGCAAACTTTTGTACTTATTGTATTATTCCTTTTGTGAGAGGACCAGTTAGAAGTCGAAAATTAACGGATATTGTTAATGAAGTTGTTGATTTAACAAATCGTGGGATTAAAGAAATTGTATTGACAGGTATACACCTTGATTCATATGGAAGTGACTTACATGAAGTTACATTGCTAGATGTATTGCAAAAACTACAAAAAATAAAGGGATTACATAGAATACGACTTAGTTCTCTAGAACCTACAGTTATAACACCTGATTTTATTAATCAAGTGAAAAAAATGGATAAATTCTGTCATCACTTTCACCTGTCATTACAGGCAGGTCATGATAAGACGTTAAAAAGAATGAATAGAAAATATAGTATTAGTGATTTTAATAGAGCAGCTTTACTCATTTATGAGCAATTACCTGATTGTTCAATAACTACAGATATAATTGTTGGATTTCCAGGTGAAACAGAAGACGATTTTTTAAAAAGCATGACGTTTGTAAAAAAGATGAAGTTTTTAAAAGTACATGTTTTTCCTTTTTCAAAACGTAAAGGAACAAAAGCATATGATATGATTGATCAAATACCCAAACAAGTAAAAAGTGATAGAGCTAAACGATTATCAAATGTAGCAAAGAAGATGACATATGATTTCCTTGATAATTATATTGGGAAAAAAGTAAATGTATTAACAGAGGAAATAGAAGGTAAGTATATGAAAGGTCATACAAGAAACTATATAACAGTACTTATTGATAATGTAGATATTAATGAGAATGTTGAAATACAAGTATTAATTAAAGAAAATCATGGTACACATTTAAAAGGTGTTGTTAATGGATAAACAAGTTCAATTAGAAAAAATAAAAAAACGTCGCTATATTATACTTGGGATTGTAGTTATAATTGTAGTTGTATTTTTTTTAACTCCTTTTGGTAGACAAACAATTACACAAATAACTAATGTATTTTCATCACAAGATCAATTACAAGAGTATGTTGAAGGATATGGGATATTGGCTCCATTAATATTTTTATTAATTCAGATAATTCAAGTTATTATTGCTCCTATTCCAGGAAATGTAACTACATTAGCAGGTGGCGCAATTTTTGGGGTGTGGGAAGGTTTTTTGTATGGTGCTATTGGTATTTTTGTAGGTTCAATAATTGGTTACTGGCTAGCTAGATTTTTTGGGAAACCTTTAGTTATTAAATTGGTTGGTTATGATACATATAATAAATATTCAGATACATTCTTTGGGAGAAGTTTTATTGTAGTATTAACAGTATTTTTATTTCCTTTTTTCCCAGATGATGCACTTTGTTTAATTGCTGGAGTTTCAAAAATTAAATTTGGATTATTTGCGATATTGGTTGTTGTTGGAAGAACTCCTGGAATATTATTATCAAGTTATATCGGAGCAGGTGTTATCAAATTACTTCTCTGGCAGTGGGTGATTATTGGTATAATTTCAATATTACTAATTGCATTATCTATTAAATTTGGAGAAAAGGTGGAAATTTACTTTAAAAAGATATATAAAAGTTTATAACATCAGTTGAAGTTATGGTTAAAATATAATACTATTAGAATATACAAAATGGAGGAGACATAAATGAACGGTGAAACACTTGAACTTAATATTTCATCTGAAAAAGCAGATAAAGCTAGAGAGATTTTAAATATTGTAGCAACTGCATTAAAAGAAAAAGGCTATAACCCTGTAAATCAAATTGCCGGTTATTTGATGTCAGGTGATCCAACATATATTACTAGTTTTAATGGGGCAAGAAAAGCCATAAGACAATTAGAGAGAGACGAAATCATAGAAGAACTAGTAAAAAGTTATATATTAGCTATTAATGAATAAAATACTTCTAGGGAAAACAGGCATATTAGTAAGTAAGTTATGTTTTGGAGCCCTAACCATTGGACCCTTACAGGCAAATATGCCAATTGATGAGGGTTCTTCTATTATTGCACATGCATTAACACAAGGTATAAATTTTATTGACACAGCTCAATTATATGGAACTTATCCATACATCAAAGAGGCTATTAAAAAAGCTAATATTACACCTGTTATTTCTACAAAATCATATGCATATAGTAAAGAACAAGCAAAAGCTAGTCTTGAACAAGCAAGAAAGTCTCTTGATATGGATACAATAGATATATTTATGCTACACGAACAAGAAAGTGAATTAACTTTAAAAGGGCACCAAGATGCTCTTGATTACTACTTAAATCAAAAAGAACTTGGAAAAATTAAGGCAGTAGGTGTGTCAACTCATGCAATTGAAGTTGTTAACGTTGCCAGCTTAAAAAAAGAAATAGATATAATAGCTCCTATGCTAAACATTAGAGGCCTTGGAATAATAGATGGCACACTAATTGAGATGGAAGCTGCCATAAGCAAAGCTAAAGAACATGGAAAAGGTATAGTTACAATGAAACCTCTAGGTGGAGGAAATTGCATTTTAAATTATGATGAATGTTTTTCTTATTTATTTCAAAATAATAATATTGATAGTATAGCTGTTGGTATGAAAAGTATATCAGAAGTAGATATGAATATAGCTATATTTTCAAATAAAAAAATCAGTGAAAACCTTAGAGAAAAAGTTTCTTTACAAAATCGTCAATTACATATAGAATTTTGGTGTGAAAAGTGCAAGAAATGCATTGAAAGATGTCCGTCTAATGCGCTAAGCTTTAAAGATGGAAAAATAGTAGTTGACCATGAAAATTGCGCACTTTGTGGTTATTGTGCATCAGTATGTGATGCATTTGCAATTAAAATATATTAGCAGGTGAAAATGATAGTTTTAGGAATTGATTATGGTGATAAGCGAGTTGGAATAGCAAAGTGTGATGCTCTTATGATGTTAGCTACTGGTCTTGATACTATTGTTAGAAAAAATGACAGTATGAAGCAATTAGCTGAAATAATTGCTAGTATTATAACTAAGTATAATGTGGAAAAAATAGTTTTAGGTATGCCTAAAAATATGGATGGTACACTAGGCGAGAGGGCAAATAAAACTATTTTATTTGCTGACAAACTTGCAAAATATACAAATGTTGATATAATCTTTTGGGACGAGCGTTTAACGTCAAAGGCCGCCCATAGAAATATGCACGAAAGAGGCATAAAAACTGGACATAATAAAGGCAAGGTTGATAAAATTGCTGCATGCTATATATTGCAGTCATACCTTGATAGTATATAAAGGAGAACAAAATGGATCAAAATAAAGATGGCATTGTCACATTAGAAGATGATAATGGTCAGTTAATAGACATGAAAGTAATTGAAATGGTAGAATATATGGATAGCAAATATGTGCTGCTTCAAAGTGATGATGAAACAGATGAGTTGTCTTATGTTTTTAAATTTATGGAAGATGAAAATTTTGACAGATTAGAAACTGTAGAAGATGAAGAAGAACGTGAAATGATTTTTAAATTATTTGAAGAAAAAATTGAAGGAAATGGTTTAGCAAACTAGGAGGAATTTATGAAAAAAGTAATCGCCATTATTTTAATAGTGATGTTAATTTTACCAATAGTATCTTGTAAAAAAGCTGATGTAGTTGAAAGTGAATCACCTACGCCAACAGCTTCTGAAGTAGCCACACCAACTAGTACACCAACACCTGTTGTAATTTACCCAGATGGCGTTGCACATGATGGAGTACGACCAATTGCTGTGGTAATTGATAATCAGGGGGAATATCCATTCCCACAGGCTGGATTATCACAAGCTCAAATAGTTTATGAATTTGTTGTAGAAGGTGGTATAACAAGATATATTGCTATGTTTTGGGAACAGGATTTAGCGTTAATAGGTCCA
The DNA here is from genome assembly GCA_023145435.1 of Clostridiales bacterium. Classification (GTDB taxonomy): domain Bacteria; phylum Bacillota; class Clostridia; order DUPQ01; family DUPQ01; genus JAFGUQ01. The sequence continues at coordinate 135,336 of JAGLDS010000002.1, read as the reverse complement.
GTTAGAAGTGCAAGAGACTATATGCTAGATTTTATTCTTCCGTATGATGGAATATTTGTTCATAACGGTGGGAGTCCTTCAGCTTTAGCTCAAATAGATTATGAAGAGTGGATTGATTCACTTGATGGTACTAAAGATGCTAATAAGATTTTTGAAGATATTACAGATAATCCTAATAATTGGCAGGATACATATACTAATAGTGAAGATATATATGCGTATATTGCAAAAAAAGGTATTTCTTTAGAAACTGATTTAATAGGACATCCTGAATATAGCGAAAGCCCTATTATATTAGAAAAAGGAATTGATGCAAAAATTATTAACATTGCTTATTCAGCTATTAGTTTCTCAACATATATGTTTGATGAAGAAAAACAGTTATATTTTAGAAATCGTAATGGAGAAACACATACTGATAGAAATACAGGAGATTCACTATCAGTAACTAATATAATCATTCAAAAAGTTAATAATGCAACCATCGAAGGAGATGATTCAGGTAGACAAGCACTAGAGACAATAGGTAGTGGTGAAGGTTATTACTGTACTTTAGGTAAATGTATTGAAGTAACATGGGAAAAAGCTGATGAGAATTCTCCTACAATTTATAAAGACTCAGATGGTCACGAAATTGTACTAAATGAAGGTAAAACTTGGATACAAATTATTCCGACTTATGTGGAACTATTAATTCTATAAAATTTCGAGCCTCAATAGAGGCTCTTTTTTTTATATGATATTAAATATTTTCGAAAAAATTTCTATCTTAATGATTCATTAAAAATAATTTTAAATTGCGTATTTTATATGCAAATGTTACTATATCAGTACAACATAACAGTACTGAAAGGACATACATGATTACATATGACCAACTCTTAAGAGATGTAGAAAAACCCGTCAGATATACAGGGGGAGAACTCAATTCAATTATTAAAAATCATGATGATATGAAAGCAAGTTTTGCTTTTTGTTTTCCAGATGTATATGAAATAGGAATGTCACATCTAGGTATGAAGATTTTATATCATATACTTAATCTTCGCGATGATACTGTTTGCGAAAGAGTATTTACACCGTGGGTAGATTTAGAAGAAAAAATGCGTGAACACAATTTATTATTAACTTCACTTGAAACAAAAAAACCAGTAAAAGAATTTGATGTTATAGGCTTTACATTACAATATGAAATGAGTTTTACCAATGTTTTAAATATGTTGGATTTATCAGATATTCAAATTTTTTCTAGTGAACGTAAAGAAAAGGATCCCTTGATTTGTGCAGGTGGACCATGTGCTATGAATCCAGAACCAATGGCTGACTTTATTGACTTTTTTATGATAGGCGAAGGTGAAGAAGTTATAAATGAAGTAATGGATGTAATAATATTAGCAAAAGAAAAAAACAATTCTAGAAAACAAACTCTATTATCTTTATCTAAACTTATTGGGGTCTATGTTCCGTCACTTTATAATATTACATATAATGAAGATGGAACTATTAAAGAGGGAGTAACCGATTCCATTGAAAAAAGAATAATAAAGAATTTTGATCAGGTTGTTTATCCTGATAAATTTATTGTTCCATATATGAATATTGTCCATGATCGTGTCATGGTAGAACTATTTAGAGGTTGTAGTAGAGGTTGTCGTTTTTGTCAGGCAGGATATATTTATCGTCCAGTTAGAGAAAAGACACCTAAAACTCTTATTAAACAAAGTAAATCTTTATTAGATTCTTCAGGTTATGAAGAACTATCTTTATCTTCATTAAGTACAAGTGATTACTCACAATTTGAAGAATTAATTAATGGTTTACTTGAATTAACAGATGGCCAACAAGTAAGTTTAAGTTTACCATCATTAAGAATTGATAACTTTACTATTGAGTTGCTTAAAAAAGCAAGTGCTATTAGAAAGTCAGGATTAACATTTGCACCAGAAGCTGGTACACAACGATTACGTGATGTAATTAATAAGAATATTACAGAAAATGATATTTTCACATCAAGTGAACTAGCTATAAAAAATGGCTGGACTAATATTAAATTGTATTTTATGTTAGGACTTCCAACAGAAAATATGGATGATGTTAAAGGAATTGCTGATTTAGTTTTTGAAATTCTAAGGATTTATAAGGAAAGTACTTATAAAAGTAAAAAAGGATTAACATTAACAGTTAGTACCGCCTTTTTTGTTCCAAAAGCTTTCACACCATTTCAATGGGAACCACAGGATAATATTGAATTAATGAAAGAAAAGTTTACATATCTAAATAATGTTATTGGTCAATCTAGAAAAGTAAAATATAATTGGCATGATCCTGATGTATCTTCCATAGAAGGAGTAATTGCAAGAGGAGATAGAAAACTAAGTCAAGTTATTTATGAAGCATATAAAAATGGATGTAAGTTTGATAGCTGGGGGCAATTCTTTAATTATGATAAATGGATAGAAGCTTTTAAAACATGTGGAATAAATCCTGATCTCTATAATTTAAGGAAAAGAGAAGATGATGAAATACTACCATGGGATTTTATTGACATTGGTGTAAATAAAAAACATCTGTTAAAAGAAAAATATAAAGCATATGAGGTAAAAACAACAGAAAATTGTATGGAAGCGTGTACCTATTGTGGTATACAGAAATATCAAGAGGGGATTTGTCTTGAACATAATCAGAATTAAATACCAAAAGGAAGAGCTAGTTAAATTTGTGTCTCATCTTGAAACCATGAAAGTTTTCATAAGAGCACTTAGACGGACACGCCTAAAATGCCATTACTCAATGGGTTTTAATCCTCAAATGCATTTAGTATTTGGATTACCATTACCAGTGGGAGTTACATCGCTTGCAGAATATGCTGACATATATTTTGATGAAGAGTATGATGTAAAAGAAGTAATTAAATTATTACAAAAAGAAATACCACCTGGATTTAATGTAATTGATGGAGGATACTTATTTAATAAGAAAAATATAATGAGTGACATAACTTTAGCTATATATGAAATAACTGTTAATAGTTCACTTACTTGTCAACAAATTATAGAGCAAGTCCATGAGTTAACAGTAATTGAAATTGAAAAAACCAGAAAAAAGAAAATAAAAATAATTGATATTAAACCTATGATAAAACAACTTGTTGCAAATGAAAATGTTATGACGTTAACATGTCAAGCAGGTAGTTTTGGGAATTTACATCCAAGACTATTTTTACAAGCTATATCACAATATATAGATGAAACAATTAGAGAAATTTCAATCAAGAGAATTGCACTTTTTACTAATAGAGATGAAAAATTAGTAACACCACTTGAAAAAATAGTTTTAGGAGAGTAATCATGAGCAAAACTTGCTATGTTACCATGAAAGATAAACAAGAAATGGTAATCGAAACTAATAAATTGGTTACAGAGTATTTCATAAATCAAAAAAATAGTTTTTCTGTAGATACAATAATTAAGGGCAAAATACAATCGTTAGCTCCATCTCTAAATGCTGTTTTTGTGGATATTGGTGATGAAAAAACAGGATATTTACCTGTTAAAGAAAAAAAATACCGTATTGGTGATGAATTAATTGTGCAGATAAAAAAAGAAAGAGTTGGCGAAAAAGGAGCAAGCTTATCTGATGTTATATATTTAGCAGGGCAATATGCTGTGGCGGGAAAAGGAAAAGGAAAATGTGGTGTGTCTAGTAAAATCACAGATAAAGATATAAGAAATCAACTTAAACAATTAGCGGATGAATATAATAGGGATGAATATTTTATAGTAATTAGAACAAATGCTTTACATGCTTTAAAAGAAAGTATTAAAAAAGATATAGAGCAACTTTTTGCTCAATTTGATCATATAATGGACCAATTTCATAATGTAAGCCAAGGATATACTTTGCATCAAGCTGATAATTATATATTGAAAATGTTAAAAAAATATTATGACCTTGAAAAAGATATACTAATTACTGATGATATTGATTTATATAATCATTATTATGAATTAATAAAAGATAAAGCAAATATCAAATTATATACAAAAGAATATAACTTGTTTGATTATTATAATATAACATCTCAACTAAATACTATATTATTTAAAAAAATATGGCTAAAATCAGGAGGCTATTTACTTATTAATTACACAGAAGCTATGACGGTTATTGATGTAAATTCTGGAAAAGCTACTAATAAGAAAGAAGCATATGATACATTTTTACAAACTAATATAGAAGCAGCTATTGAAAGTGCTAGACAAATAAGACTTAGAAATATTGGTGGAATCATTATTATTGATTTTATTAAATCTGAAAACAAAGCAATACAAAAAGCTTGTATGAAAAATTTTAAAGAAATTATGGTTAATGATAAGATGCAATTAACAATTGGAGGATTTACTAAATTAGGACTATTTGAAGTTATTAGACAAAAAAGCAGGAGTGCACAATGATTTCTAAAAACGACAAAATAATAATGACTGATTTAGCTAAACGTGTAGCATCAATAGCAAGCCATGAAAAGATGGATGTTAGAAGAAAACTTTGGTCTACTCACAACTCTTTAAAAGGTGGGAGACCGCCAATTTACATTAGAGATGGACATTGGTCTAGAGAAACAGTTCAAAAAGAGTTGCGGTGTGAAGATGAATTTTTAAGAGGGCATGAATTTTTCTTACGTAAAATGATAGCACAAGATATAATTGATGATGATTTTGTTATTGAACCATGGATTAATCTTTCTGCTTCCAAAATATTACCAGGCATTGGTGCTTGGGGTGTTGAATATACAGGCCAAGATAGTGGTTTTTTAAAAGGTGCTAAAAAATACGATATAATTGTAAAAAATTTAAGTGATTTATCAATTTTAAAAAAACCAAACCATGAAATTGATGAAAAAAAAACAAGTGAACAATTTTCGATTTTGCAAGAAGCTATGAGCTATAATATTGATGTAAATATAGATAGAACACCTTTGTGGTGGGGTTTTGAAGCAGACATATCGACAAGGCTTGGATATATTAGAGGCCTAGAACAAATTATGTGGGATATGTATGATGACCCACAAGGATTAAAAGAATTATTAGCTTTTATGAGAGATGGTATTTTACATGCACAAGATCAAGCGGAAAAAGCTGGTCATCTAACCTTAGGAAGTCATATCAATCAATCCATGTGTTATGTTGATGATTTAAAATGGCCAAAAGCAAATAGTGAATCAGTAACAAGAGATCAATTATGGGGATTTACAGCTGCACAAGAATTTGCACAAATTTCTCCTGCAATGCACGAAGAGTTCATGTTTGATTTTCAAGTACCAATTATGGAAAAATTCGGTTATGTATCTTATGGATGTTGTGAAGACTTAACTGAAAAAATTGATTTGGTAACACAGCTTAAAAATGTTAGACGTATTGCAATTAGTCCATATTCGGATGTAGAAAAATGTGCAAAACAATTATCAAATAATTATATTGCATCGTGGAGGCCTGATCCTGCTAAAACAGTCTGCCTTGACTTTAATGAAGAAAGAATAGAAAATATGCTAAGAGATGCAGATGTTGCATATAGAGAATACAACTGCCCTTATGATATATGTTTAAAAGATGTACACACAGTACAAGGGGAGTTTAATCGGCTAGTGGATTTTGTTAAAATATCGAAAAAAGTACTGGAGGAATATTATGGAAATGTATTGGAACCTTGATAATCTTTACAAAAGTTTTAAAAGTGAAAAACTTTTAACTGATGTTGAAACGATTGGCAATGAATTTACTAAGTTAATTACTTGGTGTGATGAAAACTTTAAAAGTACAGATGATGCAACAAAGAAAATTAAATATTATCTAGAAAAATCCAATCAATTAAGTGACGATTTTATTACTGTTTTTGCATATGGTAAATTAAGTTTTTCAGTAGATACTAGTAATCAAGAAGCTTTGCAATTAATTGAAAAATTAGAGAAATATTTTCCAATAGTATCTGTTTTGGAAGTGAAATTTTCTAAGTGGGTAAAAGATATAAAAGTAACAACTACTGACAAATATATTAATGACCATTTATTTTTAATTAGTGAAGCAAAAAAGAATGCTAAATATATGTTATCAGATGCGATTGAAGAAATTTTAGCTAACCTTCGAAATACCGGATCAGGTGCATGGTCTAAATTACAAGATATGATGGTGTCAACTCTATCAACTAAATTAGATGATAAAGACTTACCCCTACCAGCTCTTAGAAATCTAGCTTATGATGCTTCACAAGAAGTTCGAAAAAAAGCATATGAAGCTGAATTAACTACTTATAAAAAAATTGAAAAATCTTCTGCTGCTAGTTTAAATGCTATTAAAGGAGAGGTAATTTATACTTCAAAACTAAGAGGATATAAAACACCTCTTGAAATGACATTAATAGATTCTAGAATGGATAAAGAAACTTTAGATGCCATGATTAGTTCCATGAGAGAGTATCTACCTCATTTTAGACGTTATCTTCGTAAAAAAGCATCTTTATTAGGTCATGAAGGTGGTTTGCCATTTTATGATTTATTTGCTCCAATGGGTAAAACACATAAAACATATACTTTTGATGAAGCAAGCCAAATAATAAATAAAAACTTTTCTAAATTTTCTTCAAAACTAGGAGCATATTCTAAAAAGGCATTTGATAACAATTGGATTGATGCCAAAATGAGAGATGGAAAAGTAGGAGGAGCTTTTTGTGCTTCTGTCCACGGTATTAAAGAAAGTAGGATATTAGCCAACTTTTCTGGTAGTTTTTCTGATGTTACAACTTTAGCTCATGAACTTGGCCATGGATATCATGGGGAATGTTTAAAAGATGTTACTTACTTAAATTCTAATTATTCTATGCCAATGGCTGAAACAGCTTCAATCTTTTGTGAAAGTTATGTGGTTAATGCCACATTAGAAGAAGCCACAGATGATGAAAAATTTGCAATTGTAGAACATAATTTAGTAGAAGCAACCCAGGTAATTGTTGATATTTTAAGTCGCTATGAATTTGAAACAAAATTATTTGAATTAAGAAAAACATCTTCAGTTCCAGTTGAAAAACTTAAAGAACTTATGATAGATGCACAACTTTTAACATATGGTGATGGATTAGATAGTAATACCCTTCATCCATATATGTGGGCTTGTAAACCTCATTATTATAGTGCTGGTAATAACTTCTATAACTTCCCTTATGCATTTGGTTTATTATTTGCTAAAGGGTTATATGCACAATACTTAATTGAAGGAAATTCATTTATTCCTAAATATGATAAATTATTAGTTGAAACAGGGAAAAATGATGTAAGAGGTGTTTTAGCTAGTGTGGGAATTGACTCTTCGGATAAAACATTCTGGAGAAACTCACTAGAGTTAATTAAAAAAGATGTTGATTATTTCGTCAACGCAAAATAGGGGAAAAATGAAACTTGTTATTTTAGCAGGTGGTATGGGACAACGACTTAGTAGGAGAACAGTCGATGTACCAAAACCCATGATTAAAATTGGAACACAACCAATCATTTGGCATATTATACTTTCTTTGGTATAAATGAATTTATTGTTTGTCTTGGATTTAAAGGTGATATTATAAGAAACTATTTTGCTAATTATCAATTACTTAATAGTGACTGTACTATTGATTACAGTAAAAACCTAGATAGATTAATTATTGGTGGATTTATGGTTTTTGATAAAAAATTACTTAGTTATCTTAAAAAAGATGAACAATGCGATTTTGAAAGCGATATTTTAAAAACACTTGCAACAAATAATCAAATAGCTTCATATAAACATTTAGGTAATTGGATGTGATGAGCGACATTTTAATTGTCATGGTATTGATTTACCAATTGGTTGCGTCATGCGTTCAGGTCCTGAAAATTATGATGAATATCATACATCACTTGATAATATAGAATTTATTGATGTAGAAAAAATTGGCGAAGTATCAAAAATTGTTATTGAGGTAATTAAAAACATTGAAATAAATGATGTGATTACTCCAAAGCATACTATGTGTGAGCCAAAATTAGATAAATTAGATCTTTATCCTAAAACTGCAGGGAAACTTGCTAATAAAGAAAAAGCTTTTGAAGTACTAAATATATGGGGTTTTAGTGATGGAAAAAAAGATATTATTGATATTTCAAATTTAATGAACAAGAAAGCATACACATTAAAAATTACAATTGAAGAAAGTAAAAATAACAATTTAATAAGTATTGGGGATAACAATGCTTGAACATAATGAATTTTAAAAATGTGATTTTTTAAAGTTCAAAACAACTTTTTACAATATAAATATGTTCCATCAAATCATATAAGTGGAAATGAAGATGTAATTATGTTTCATACTGATGATTTATTATATGATGATTTTTTAGAAAAAATAACAAAAGTAATTGAAACAAATAGAGATGTTGATGTTATAGCTCCAAGGAAAGACTTGATTTATAACAATCATCGCGTAAAAGCTAAAGGATATTTTTCAATATTGAATTTTATTAGTAAAATAAAAAATATTGATAATATTCTTATTAAATTAAATATAAGAGATTTTACTCTATTTTATCAAATTATATTAACAAAAATTATCTATCATAAATTAAATAGACATAGTAATAAGAAATATCATATTAATCTTGATAAAGAAAGTATTTTAAATAGCCATAATTTAGAAATATTTGATGTTGAAGAATTACAAAGCCAAGGAGGATCATTAAGACTATATATTAAAAAAAGTAGTAATAGATTTTATCCTAGATCTAATAATGTGGAAAAAATAACAAAAAAAGAATTAGATTTTAAGCTTGATCAATTTAAAACTTATAATGATTTAAATATATATGCAAAGCAATAAAAGATAATATTAAAAAACATATTAATGATATAAAAATATCAGGAAAGAAAGTAATTTGTTATGGAGCACCTGCAAAAGGTACAATTTTATTAAATTATCTAGATTATTCAAAAAATGATATTGAGTACACAGTTGATAAAAATAGTAATAAACAAAATCTATTGATTCCTGGTACTAATATACCTATTTATTCAGTAGATATTATAAAAAAAGATAAACCTGATTGTATCTTTATTTTACCATGGAATATTAAAGAGGAAATAATGGAAGAACATAAATATATCAAAGAATGGGGCGGGCAATTCATCTCCTATAGATAGAACATAATATTTATAAATATAGCATAATTTTTATATATTTATTTATGTTGTGGGCGTATGCTCATATAAGCGGGTAAAAGGAGTATATTTAGATGAAAACTTTTCAAGTAGCAGAAAATACAGCAATACCTTTAATGGGTGTTAATGGAATACATTTTAGTGATTCTAGTTTAAAAGAGCATTTATTGAATGCTGATATTCAATTTGAAACAATTGAAAAGATGGTTGATACCTTTAAACCAGATGGTATGTTTGCGTTTATGGATTTAACAGTAGAAGCAGAAGCACTAGGTATGAAAATAAAATATGAAGATAATGAAAATCCATCTGTTATTGAACACTCAATTAAAAACTTAGACGATTTAGATAAATTAAAAAGTGAATATAAAGGTACAACTAAAAGAATGAAAGTTTTCATTGATGTTATGAAAAAAATGAGTGATAGCTTATCAATTATAAAAGGTGCACATGTAATAGGACCATTTACTCTTGCAGGAGAACTTTTAGGAGTAAGTGAATTAACAATGAACACTATTTTAGATCCTAGCATTGTTCATGAGTGCTTAAATTTTACTGTTGAAGTAATAACAGATTACATCAATGAGTTATTTGAAGCAGGTGCTGATGTTGTAAGTGTATTAGAGCCTACAGCTATGATGATTTCACCTACTCAATATGAAGAATTTTCGCTAGCTCCATTTAAAAAAATATTAAGTAATGTAAATAATAAACCACTTATTTTACATATCTGTGGTGATACTACACATTTAATTGAAAGAATGGGAACTTCAGGTGCAGTTGCATTAAGTTTAGACTGGCAAGTTAATTTTAAAGAAGCTATAAAGAAAATACCTGAGGATGTATATCTTATAGGGAACTTAGATCCAGTAGCAGTATTTTTAGATATGGATAGTGATCAAGTCACAAAAGCTACATTAAATCTAAAAGGTGATATGAAAAATCATAAGAACTTTATTATGAGTTCTGGTTGTGATTTACCAATAAAAACTAGTGATGAAAATATTATTGCTTTTATGAATGCAGCGAAAAAGTAACATTGACATTAGTAATCATATAATATAGAATCTCCCTACAGCAATGAAGGAGAGAAGTAGCAAGTTAAGTTCTTTTTAGAGAAGGAATAAAAGGTGAAATATTCCTAAGTACTATTTGTGAAAGTAGCTCTGGAGCAGCAATATTGAAATAGTAGTAGATGTTGACGTTGACCGCGTTAAGGTGTTGAGAGGTATTATGAAAATCGTAATACAATAAAGGTGGTACCGCGAACTTTTTTCGTCCTTTGATGAGAGAAGTTTTTTTATTGGAGGAAAATATGGACTTATTAATAAAAATATTTGGATTTGCTTTAATTGTGGTTGGTGCATTAATTGTATTTTTTGCAAAAGTTATTGTTAAAAAAACAAATTTAGCCGATAAACAGAAAATTAAAATTGAACAAATTGATGAAGAAAAATACAAGGAACTACAACAGTATAAAGCAATTGCATTAGTAAAAAGTATTGGTGCATTTATATTTTTCCCAGGAATGATTTTAATACTAATAGTGTTTAGATAAAGGAGATTAAAATGGCAAAGTTGTTATCAAAAAACTACGATCCAAATGAGATTGAAGATAGATTATATAAAATGTGGATGGATAAAGGGTACTTTCATGCTACTGTCAATCCAAATAAAAAACCATATACTATTGTGATTCCACCACCAAATATTACAGGGCAATTACATATGGGTCATGCCATGGATAATACTTGGCAAGACATTTTAATTCGCATGAAGAGAATGGAAGGGTATGAAACCCTTTGGCTTCCAGGTACTGACCATGCATCAATTGCAACAGAGGCGAAAATTGTTGCTTCCATGAAAGAAGAAGGAATTACTAAAAAAGACTTAGGGCGAGAAAAGTTTTTAGAAATAGCTTGGGAATGGAAAGAAAAATATGGTACTAGAATTGTTAATCAACTTAAAAAACTAGGTAGTTCATGTGATTGGGAGCGAGAACGTTTTACATTGGATGAAGGTTTATCAAAAGCAGTTACAGAAGTTTTTATTAAATTATATAATGATGGACTAATTTATAGAAGTAATAGAATTATTAATTGGTGTCCAAGTTGTAAAACATCTATTTCAAATGCTGAAGTTGATTACTCTGAACGTGGTGGGAATTTTTGGTATATAAAGTATCCAATTAAAGATAGTGGAAAATTCGTAGTAGTAGCAACCACACGGCCTGAAACTATGTTAGGAGATACAGCTGTGGCTGTTAATCCAAATGATGAAAGATATATCGACTTAATTGGTAAAACTTGTGTTTTACCATTAATGAATCGTGAAATTCCTATTATTGCAGATGATTATGTTGATAACGAATTAGGTACAGGAGCTGTAAAAATTACTCCAGCCCATGATCCTAATGACTTTCAAATGGGTAAGCGCCATCAATTAGAAGAAATTAATATTATGAATGAAGATGCTACCATGAACAATTTAACTGGTAAGTATGAGGGAATGGATAGATACGAAGCGCGGAAATTAATTATTTCTGATTTAGATGAGTTAGGTCTTTTAGAAAAAATAGATGAACATACTCATAATGTAGGTGAGTGTTATCGTTGTAATACAACAATCGAGCCTATGGCATCATTGCAGTGGTTTGTTAAAATGCAACCACTAGCTGAACCAGCTAATGAAAGTGTTAGAAATGACGAAGTAAAATTCGTTCCAAAACGTTTTTCAAAAACATATTTTAATTGGATGGATAATATTCAAGATTGGTGTATTTCTAGACAATTATGGTGGGGACATCGTATACCTGCATTTTATTGTGATGATTGTAATCATATTATGGTTTCAAAAGATAAACCAAAAACTTGTGAAAAATGTGGAAGTAGTAATATTACTCAAGATGAAGATACATTAGACACTTGGTTTTCAAGTGCATTATGGCCATTTTCAACATTAGGGTGGCCAGAGAAAACTCCTGAACTTGAGTACTTTTATCCAACAAATGTATTAGTAACTGGTTATGATATTATATTTTTCTGGGTAGCTAGAATGATATTCTCAGGACTAGAACATATGAAAGAAATACCATTTGAACATGTTGTTATACATGGACTAGTGAGGGATGACCAAGGACGTAAAATGTCAAAATCATTAGGTAATGGAATTGATCCATTAATTGTGATTAAAGATTATGGGACAGATTCCTTACGATTTGCTTTAATTATTGGTAATTCACCTGGAAATGATTTACGCTTTTCTGAACAAAAACTTTTATCAGCAAGAAATTTTACAAATAAGATTTGGAACGCAACACGATTTGTATTAATGAATTTTGATGAAGATGTTGACTTTAGAAATGTAGATTATAAAAAGTTTACAAAAGCAGATCAATGGATTTTATCTAAAATGAATAAGTTAGTTGCAGAAATTAAAGATAATATGAGTAAATTTGAATTTGGTATTACCTTACATAAGATTTATGAATTTATTTGGGAAGACTTTTGTGACTGGTATATAGAATTAATTAAACCAAGACTTTATGACAAAGAAAATGATAGTAGAATTGAAGCTCAATATGTTCTAAACCACGTTTTAATGACTTCTATGAAATTATTACATCCATTTATGCCTTTTGTTACAGAAGAAATTTATTCTAACTTAATTCACAGTGATGAAAGTATTATGATTTCATCTTGGCCACTATTTAACGAAGAGTTTGTATATGAAACAGAAGAGCAACAATTAAACTATATAATGTCGACAATTAAGGAAATAAGAAATACTAGAAGCAATATGGATGTTAAACCATCTAGGAAAGCTTCACTAATATTTATGACTGATAATAATGAATTAGCTAATTTAATAACTAAATCATCAAGTTATTTTGAAAAACTAGCTTTTGCAAGTGATGTATCAATTATTGATTCCACACAACCAATTCCAGAAAAAGCAGTTTCTCTTGTTCTTGATAAAGCAATATTGTATATACCTTTGTCTGATTTAATTGATTTTGAAGCAGAAATTATTAGATTAAAAAATGAGAAGAGTAAACTAGAGAATGAAGTAAAGAGAGCTTCTTTAAAATTAAATAATGAGCGATTTATTAGCAAGGCTCCTAAAGATGTAGTTTTAGAAGAAAAAGAAAAATTAATGAAGTATGATAAAATGCTTAAGCAAGTTATCTTACAAATCAACACTTTAGAAAATCAGTAACTAAAAATAAACATTTATAAATATTCTAAACCCCTTTTGTTTAAGGGGTTTATTGTTATATACCCACAATAATAGCATCTGGTAATAATTATTAGAAATATTTCGATATTTTATTGTTAAAAAATTGACACAATAATATTTTGATGTTAAATTATATAAGTACATATTTTCATATTATAATATGATGATATGTATAAGATTTTTCATAAAAGGGGGGATAATGTGAAAAGATATTTTTCAACATTTATACTCTGTTATGGGGTTTGGATTCTATTAGCAGGAGTACAACCAGTAGAACTCATTACAGGAGTAATCATATCAGCAATAATTGCTTTAATTGCTAGAAATATATTTACCTATGAATTGAATTGGAAATTTCCAATCAATTTATTATTATATATTGTTTGGTATGTACCAATTTTTTTAGTAGAACTAATTAAAGCGAATATAGATGTTGCCTTAAGAGTATTAAATCCTAAAATGCCAATTAATCCAGGGTTTGTAAAAGTAGATTCAAAAATAACTTCAAAACTTGGTAAATTAACATTGGCAAACTCAATTACATTGACACCAGGAACCATTACAATTGATGATGATGATGATGGGTTATATGTGCATTGGATTGATATTAAAGGTAAAAATCGTGAAGAGATTTCTTATAATATTTCTGGAAAATTTGAAAAAGTGTTAGGGAGGATATTTCAATGAGTATTATTATTTTCTTATCTTTAGCAGGACTAGGGGTAGCTTTTTCTATTTTCCGTTTAATTGTCGGACCTACTTCTTTTGATAGAATAGTAAGTCTTGATGCTATAAATATTTTAATAACTGGTTTACTAGTAGTTATTGCTTTAATACTTAATAGAGAATTATATCTCGATATTGCAATTATTTATGCCATTTTAGCATTTTTAGAAACTGTGGTATTTGCCAAGTTTTTGGGGGATAAATCATGAATATAGCAGGAATTATTTTATTAATAGCAGGAGGCTTTTTCTATGCTGTTGGTGGTCTTGGTTTAGTCAGAATGCCTGATATCTATAACAGAGCACAAGCTGCAACTAAAGCTACGACTTTAGGAACTATTTTCACACTAATAGGAGTTGGGTTTTATCAGCCATCTTGGTTTCTAAAACTTATTGCCATAATCTTATTTATTCTACTTACTAATCCTGTAAGTAGTTCAACTTTAATAAGATCGGCTTACAAAAATGGAGTTAAGCCAACTGAAAAGACAAGTGTTGATGAATTAAAAGAGTATTATGAAAAGGAGGAAAAGTGATGCAAATAGTAAATATTGTTGAAATTGTTGTTAGCGTTTTTCTAGTAGCATTTGCATTAATAGCTGTATTTTCTAAGAACTTGATTAGTAGTATTATTTTCTTATCAATTATGAGTATGTTGGCTGTTGTCGCTTTTACGTTATTTAGAGCACCTGATGTTGCTATTACAGAGGCTGTTGTTGGTTCTGGTTTAATAACCTTCATTTTTGTAATAACTATAAGAACTGCAAAGAAAGCAGGTGGAAAGAAATGAAAAAAGTATTTATTGGAATTTTCATAATTGCTTTTACTTTAATGTTTTTAATAGCTATGTCAAATAGTATTTCATTATTTACATATAATGAATCATTACCAGAAACAAATGTATCAAATGATTATATTCACAAAAGCGTAACTAAAGACAGCGAAGAAATAATCTTTAATGAAACAAAAGATGCAGAAACAGGATCTGCTAATATTGTGACAAGTATTGTTGTTAATTACAGATCTTTTGATACATTAGGTGAAGTAACTGTACTATTTTTATCAGCTATGGGTGTTATGTTATTAATTGGCTCATCTGATTTGTTTATGAAACGTAAAAAAAGTGGCTTTATACTAAGAACAGCAGCGAAAATACTGTTTCCTGTTTTATTAGTTGTAGGTACCTATATTTTCACTCACGGACATTTAGGCTCAGGAGGTGGATTTCCAGGTGGTACCATGATAGCTTCATCTTTCTTATTGCTTTATCTAGCTGATGAAAAATTTGTTGCTAAAATTGAGCAATTCAAAACTTTGTTAGGTTCCGCTGGTACATTATATATTTTAATAGGTTTAACAGGGCTTTTAGTGGGCGGATATTTCTTACAAAACTTCTTACCAACTGGAACAGTAGGTAATTTATTAAGTAGTGGAATTATTCCTGTGGTATATATATCAATTGGACTAAAAGTGGGATCTGAAGTTACATTAATAATTAGTAGCTTTCTTAAAGAGGAGGTAACTTCATGATTAGATTAGCCTCGTTATTGTTATTACTAATTGGATTATATGGAGTTTTAACTACTAAAAATGTTATTAAAATGATTATATCCATTAACATTATGGAATTAGGTGTGAATATTTTCATTATTTCAGTTGGGTTTATTACAAATGGAGTTGCACCAAATTTAACTGAACATATTGATTCATCTCTTAGTAATTTTGTTGATCCTCTACCACAAGCATTAGTATTAACATCTATTGTTATTGGTTTAGGTATTACTTCATTAGGCTTAGCTTTTGCAAGAAAAATGAATAAAAAGTATGGTACCTATGATTTAACTATGATTGGAGGTATGAAAGATGAATAATCCTGTATTGTTAATTATCATACCGTTATTATTGGCATTTGTTTCTGTGATTATTAAAAAAGCAGGCAAATGGATATTGTTACTTGGAGTACTTATAAACACAGTATTAGCATTCTTTATAACAACAGGAGAAACCATTATTGGTGGATTTTTACCTCCTGCAGGAATTAATCTTGTTGTAACTCAGTTTACTTTAGTAGGAGTTATTTTAATAAATAGCTTAATGTTACTTACGATTATAATGTCTATTGATTTGGTAGGTAAGTATTCTGTTATTTTGTTAACGGCTTTAGCAGGTATCAATGGTATGCTTTTGACAGGTGACTTGTTTAATCTGTTTATATTCATGGAAATTACAGTTATTGCAGCTTATATTTTAAGTGCACAAGCTAAAAAGTATCACCATACAATTACTTATTTAATAATTGGTTCAGTAGGTTCTACCTTTTATTTATTAGGTATTATACTCTTGTATCATTTAACAGGAAGCCTAAATATGGCTGACGTGGCAGCAAAATTACCATTATTAACAACTAAAGAACTTTTAGTTCCCATATTATTGATTTTTATTGGTATTGGAGTTGAAGTGAAACTATTACCAGTAAGTGGATGGGTAAAAGGGGTATATGCACATGCCAATAGACTTATTGCTCCATTATTTGCATCAATTATTGCAGGAACTGCATTGTTTGTTTTCGGGAAACTATTTGTAAGTGTTTTACCTTTAAGTGATACTTTAACAATGTTGATTCTAGTAATGTCTGTTATGACATTTGTATTTGGTGAGTTTGCAGCTTTTAAACAAAAACAAGTGAAAGAGATTTTACTTTTCTCAAGTATTGGACAAGCTGGATTAATTACAGCTTTATTTATTTCAGGTTTAGTATATGCTGCAGTTATTTTAATTATTAGCAATGTTGTTTCCAAATTAATTATGTTTACTATCGCAGGTGCTTTTACTGAAAAATATCAAACTGATAACTATCATTCATTAAGTGGAGTTTTTGTTCATAACAAGATAACAGGTATAGCCTTTACTATAGCTGCATTATCTATGACAGGTATTCCACTATTAATTGGCTTTTATGCCAAGTTAAATATTTTAATTGGATTCTTTCATGCTGGAAATTATGTATTACCAGTAATTGTTTTACTTATGACAATTGTTGAAGGTGCTTATATTATTAAATTGTTACTTGCACTTTGGGCACCTGGGAAAGAAGGACAAGTATCTTTAGAATCATTTGCAGTAGAGAAAAAACAATTACTATCAGTTAAAAATACTGCAATTTGTTTAATTGTTGCTTTAGTTTTAATTGTAGGTGGAACATTAATAGATACAACATCAAAAATAGTAACAAATGGACAACCATTATTGGGTGATGAATCACCATATTTTATTATATCTCAAAGTAAAGGAGGGGAATAATGACTTTTATTACTGTGTTAATCACACTACTTGCACTATCAGTTGTTACATATTTAGTATCACTGATTAATAACAAACTAGGAGCTTACTTTACTATTGTTACTTCGCTAGTTACTCTTTTGCTACTGTTTTTATTAAAAAATAGTATTGGGCAATTAGCTAGCATATCATTATTTACTTTTAAATTAACAACTGTAGGATGGTATTTTTCCATGGTTATGGTAGTTGTATATTTTACATCAGCCTTTTTAAATCCATTTTGGATGAAAAAAATGATTTATCCTGCTGCTTATAACTTGTTTTATTTGGTATCGTTAATTGGAACAATTGGTATGTTTTTTGCCAGAGATTTTATTACATTATTTATTTTCTGGGAAACAGTGGTATGGACATCTACATTTATTATTCAAATGGGTAAATCTAGAAAATCATCTTATGTATATTATGTAGTTAGTGCAATTGGTTCAATGGTAACACTTTTTGCAATGATGTTAGTTTATCAAGTTTCTGGGACATTAGAAATTTCTGTAGCATTTAATGCACTTACAGGTCAACCAGTATTAGCTTTAATTGTATTCTTTACATTTTTACTAGCTGGACTTAGCAAAATTGGTATATTCCCATTTCATGTATGGCTACCAATGGCGCATGGGAGTGCACCACATACTTTTTCACCAGTTTTATCAGGTGGATTAGTTAAAATGGGAGCATTTATTGCTTATATAAGTGTTTCAGCATTTGCAGCTTATGAAGCTTTTAGCAGTTCATTTACTATTATGGGAATCCCTGCACCAATTTATATAATTATGGTACTTGGCGCAATTTCCATTGTTGTGGGAACAGTTATGGCTATTAGGCAAGATGATGCTAAAAAATTACTTGCTTATTCCTCTGTAGCAAATGGAGGGTATATATTAATCGGAATTTTATTATTTGATCAATTAGCTTTTGCAGGTGGTATGCTTCATTTGGTTTCCCATGCAATAGCGTCAGCTACAGCGTTTATAACCATTGCAATAGTTGCACATCGTACAGGGACAACAAAAATGTCTAAATTAGGTGGTATGATTCATAAAATGCCAATTACCTATACTGTTTATTTAATTGCTATTATATCCATGGCAGGAATACCTCCAATGGGTGGATTTGTTTCTAAATGGTTAATATTACAAGGGCTTGCAGATCATGGATTGCTATTTATAGCAGCAGCTGCATTCTTTGGATCAATTGGTTCATTTATGTATGTATTTAGACCACTTAGTGCTGTGTTCTTAGGTCAATTAGCTCCAAAACATGAAAATGTAAAAGAAGCTAGTATTATGATGCAAATTCCAATGTACTTATTAACAATAGCAACCCTTTTAATTGGAGTATTTCCAAAAATTATTTTAAAAGTTATTGCAGGTATTCAAGCTGAAGCTGGAATACAAGAAATTGTAATGGTAGGAAATACAATTGTAGTTGCAAATGGTGTGTTAGATACTTTTAGAGTATTTGTCGTATTTGGTTATGGTTTCTTAATTGCTCTAGTTATATTTATCTTAAGACGAAAGAGCAGAAGAGTAACATTAATGGACACCTATACTTCAGCTGAATTTGTTCACACGCCAGAATTGTTGCATTATTCAAGTAATTTTTATGCACCTTTTGAGAGGTTAACAAAAAAACCTTATCCAGTGCTTAATTTATATGAAAAAGTATCAATTAAGATAAAAGAGATTGGACATATGGCAGAGAGTTTATTCTCAAGTCCTAAACCAGCAGTTACCATATTCTGGATTATCATTGTATTTGCAATATTTTTCTTAGGAGGTGTTCTATAATGACTGTTATGAATTTTGTTTATGGCTTTATTATCTTATTGGCAGCATTTATTTTTCAAACTACTATAACTGGTTTTAATAGAAAGGTTACTGCTCGTATACAAAAGCGATATGGACCTAGATGGTATCAGCAATTTTTGGATATATTCAAAGCACTACGTAAAAGTTCAATTACTCATGGCTGGATATTTGACTTTGGTGTTATAATGGCACTTGGGGGAATTATGGCAACGGTTATTTTTATTCCTGTTGCTGGATTTGAAGCATTTCCAAATATGGATAATGTTTATATTATTTCCTATCTATTAGCTATTGGGATGCTAGGGATGGCCATGAGTGCAGCAGGGTCTGGTAATCCATGGGCAAGTATAGGAGTATCTAGAGCACTAACTAACATGCTTGCTTATGATATTCCATTAATGATTGTAATCTTTACATTAATATTTGCCTTTGATACAGCTTCTGTATCAGAAATAGCTGCTATGCAACAAGGGATGGGTATTCTTGGTTGGAATGCCATTAGGATGCCTTTAGGAGGCATTGTAGCCTTTATAGCATTGTTTGGTATGCTAGGCAAAAAACCTTTTGACTCTTTTATTGCTCCTGCGGAGATAGCTTCAGGACCAATGGTTGAATATGGTGGAAAACATTTAGGATTTATGTTTATTTTACATGAACTAATGACTTTTATTGAAGTATCATTAATCTTAAATCTATTCTTTGGTGGTGGAAGTTCAATTTTAGTTTATGCCATCAAATATGCAATATTATATACACTGGTTAATATAATATCTCAGGTTATGCCAAGATATAAGATTGATCAAGCTGTTAAATTTTTCTACAGAGTTCCGTTAGTTTTCGCGATTATTCAGGGCTTAGTAGTCATCTTCTTAGGATGGGGGGTATCTGTATGGTTTTAGAAAATCAAGATAACAGAAACTTATGGGAAAAAATTGGTGATTATTTCAGTGCTAATTCAATTTGGATGAAATGGTATTGTACTGGTTGTGGAGCGATTGAATTGCCTCCTACAATGACATCACGATTTGATATGGAACGTTTAGGTATGGGGCCTATGGCTACACCTAGACAAGCTGATGTAATGCTAATTACTGGTTACTTAAGCACTAAGACATTAAGACGGGTTATTTATTCATATGAGCAAATGCAAGACCCTAAGTATATAGTAGCTTTTGGCTCCTGTACTATTAATGGCGGAGTTTATTATGATTCATATGCTACAATTAATCAGTTAGACAAGTATATTCCAGTTGATTTATATATAGCAGGTTGTATGCCACGTCCAGAGGCTGTTATGAATGCTTTTGCCGATTTAATTAGTATGATTAAAAAAGGGCAAGCCAATGGATGGCGCCATTACCAAGAAAATTATGAATGGTATAAAAAAAATCAACTAGACTCATTAGAGGAGGTAATTATCCATGATGAATTCCATGAATAATATCATGAAGCAAGTAGATGATGTCTTAAATGTTTTAAACAAAGAGGTTATTTCAAATAGACAATTTGCCATTGACATTAATAAGGGCGATGTTCATCAAGCGCTAACTTATTTAAAATCAATTGGATTTACTCAATTAAGTATTATTACTTGTGTTGATTTAATCGCTGATAATAAGTTCCAATTAATATATATTCTAAATAACTGGGAATTAGGATTATTTGTTATAGTTAGAACGGATATTGATAGAGATAATCCATCATATGTAACTGTTGTAAATATTTTTCCAGGAGCAAAGTATTATGAGCGAGAAGTACATGAATTCTTTGGAGTAACCTTTGAAGGAAATGATTCATCTTTTAAACCTCTATTATTAGAAATTTGGGATGACATACCGCCTCTTAGAAAAGATTTTGATCCACAAGTTTATTCAGACCGTAAATTTGAAAAGCGAGATTCAGATAAAATTTATCGTTCTAAAATAGGAGGTGTAAAACTATGAAAGAAGTAAAACTGTTTTTAGGTCCTCAGCATCCTGGAATGCATGGAAACTATAGTGTTCAGATGTATGTTGACGGCGATATAGTTAAAAAAGCACGTCCTACACCTGGTTTTTTACATCGTGGTTTTGAAAAACTCATGGAGAGAAGATTATGGATGGGTAATTTAGCCTTAATTCCTAGAATTTGTGTTGTAGAACCAGATATTAATGAAATGGTTTATGCACAAGGAATTGAAATGCTAGCTAAGGTAGAAATTCCTGAAAAAGCACATTGGATTAGAATGATGATTTTAGAAATGGCTCGTTTAGCAATTCATATTATGGGATTAGGTGGAATTGGTGGACCTACAGGGTTATATACCCTTACATATTGGGCCATTGCACAACGTGATTTGATTTTAGACTTATTTGAAGAAATAACTGGAGCTAGAGTTTATCATATGTATATTGTTCCAGGTGGAGTAAGAAAACAATTACCAGATGGAATTTTAGAAAAACTTAGTGAATTATTAGACGAGTTAGAAGTTAAAATTCCTGAGTATAGAGAATTAGGACTTAAGCATCCTATTATTCACAAACGTCTTAAAGATAATATTATGCTACCAGAAGATGTTGTTTGGGAAGTAGGAATAACAGGTATTGGAATGAGATCAGCCACAAATAAAGAATATGATCTTAGAAAAGTTCAACCATATGCAAGATATGATCAAGTTGAGTTTGATGTTCCAGTTGCAAATTATTCTGATGCATTGACTAGAGTAAATATTAAATATAAGGAAATATTCCAAAGTATTCGTATTTTAAGGCAAGTAATTGAAAAAATGCCAAAAGAAGGTGAAGTTAGAACTAAAATATCTACAGGTAGTGCACTACGATGGAAAGTACCTGCTGGTATGGTTTATTCTGCTATTGAATCAAGTAGAGGAGAATATGGATATTTCATCGTTTCAGATGGCAAAGAAATGCCTTATAGAATAGCTGTTAGAGGTGCATCTTACCCACAGGGATTACTAGGTATAGAGAAATATTTAGTAGATTGTAGAATTGATGATGCATCTCTATGGATGGATACAATGGGTGTTTGTTCACCAGAAATAGATAGGTAGGTGATTATATGAATGAAAGAAAAAGTTTTTTTGCACCAGTAAAAGCATGGAAATATCTACTAAAAAAACCAGTAACAATAAAGAAAGAAGATGTTTTTGATAATCCTAGAGAAGCTTCGGATCAATATAGAGGATTTCATCAAAATGACTGGGATAAATGTATAGGTTGTGGTACTTGTGCATCTATATGCCCAACTAATGCAATTAGCATGGTGGAAATTGCATCACTAAAAATAGAAGATGGCAAAAAAAATGAGCGACCTGCTTTGGATTATGGCCGATGTTCATTTTGTGCTCTTTGTGTTGACATATGTGTATCTGATTCATTAAAAATGACTAAAGAATATGTACATTTATCAAAAGATATAGATAGTTTTTACTTTATACCAGATATTAATGGTATACATAACACTCAAGAAAAACAAGGTTATGTTCGTGATGAAACATCAGAATTGCTTGATTTAGAGCGAGTGAAAATGGCTCATGAAGATGTTAGTAGAAAAAATTCTTTTATTGAAATTGTAAAAGGTTATTCAATGGAAATGGCATTGGCTGAAAGTGCTAGATGTGTAGAATGTGGTATTTGTACAGCTACATGTCCAGCTCACATGAATATACCTGAATATATTAGAAGTATTTATGAAAATGATTTAAAAGGTGCTGTTACTCATCTATATAAAACTAATCCTTTATCAAATGTTTGTGGACGAATTTGTACTCACTTATGTGAAGGCGCTTGTTCATTAGCAGTTAGAGGAGAAGCAATTTCTATTAGATGGTTAAAACGTTACATTGTTGATAACACACCAATTGAAGATTATGAAGAGGCTGTATTATCCTTTGTTACTGAACCCGTTAATGGTAAAGTAGGAATAGTAGGTTCTGGACCATCTGGTTTATCAGCAGCCTATTACTTGCGTACATTAGGATATGAAGTAGATGTCTATGAAAAACGTGCAATACCAGGTGGCGTTATTAGTTATGGTGGACCTGAATATAGATTACCAGAAGCTAGTGTTCAAAAAGATATTGGAATGATTAAAAAAACTGGTGTTAACTTTATTACAAACACTAAAGTTGGAACTGATATTACTCTTGAACAATTAAAAGAGAAATATGATGCAGTATTTTTAGGTATTGGATTTTCATTATCTAGACCATTAAATATTCCTGGTAGTGACCATAAAAATGTGGAATATGCTATTCCTCTATTAGCTGAAACTAGAGATTATTTACGTGGTTCTTCTAAAATGCCTGATGTTCATGAAAAAGTTGTAGTTATTGGCGGTGGTAATGTAGCATTTGATGTTGCTAGAACTTTGTTAAGATTACAAATTGAAAAATATGGTAAAGTAAATGTAGCTATGGCTTCACTAGAAAATCGCGATATCTTACCAGCTGATTTAGAAGAACTAGAAGAAGGGGAAGAAGAAGGCATTATTGGTAGTTTTGGTTATGGACCTGAAGAGATTGTTGTAGAAAACAATAAAATTGTTGGACTTAAAGTTAACAAAGTAATATCAATTTTTGATGAAGATAAAAGATTTAATCCAAAGTATGATAAAACTGATAGCTATGTTATAGAAGCAACACAAGTATATATTTCAACTGGACAGATGCCAGAGTATGATATGATTACTGACGATATGAAAGAAAAAATGGAAATTGTTAGAGGGAAAATCATAACCGGAGAATATGGACAAGTTGAGAATTTACCATGGTTATTTGCAGGTGGTGACATTGTAAGAGGACCAGATATTATTAATGGAGTAGCAAACGGTCATGATTCGGCATATGGAATTGATTTGTATTTACAATCAAAAAATAAATAAACATTACAAAACCTCGAAAATTATCGGGGTTTTGTTTTTGTTTACATATATATTGAAAACTAATATAATCAAATTATATGAAAGAGAGCAATATGTATTCTATAAAAGACTATCAACATACATTGAATAAAACCATTGATATAAAAAAAGCATTGGACTTGTGGCAATCATATAGTGATGATATGTATACTCTATATAAACCATATCTATTAAATAAAAAAGTTTTATTAATTGGAGCAGGTCACTTAACTGATTTTCCAATGAGTAAATTACTTAATCAAGTGTCTAACATTACCATATATGATATTGATAAAGATGCTATGTCTTTAGGTTTAAAAGCACAAAATATAAATGAAGATGAAATAACTTTTTTAACTGGAGATATTACAAGTTTAGATAATGTGAATTTCTTTGAGCAAGTTGTCTTGTTATTACAAGCTAAAGATTTAGAAGGTATAAAGAGATTCTTTAGGATAATAAGCCATATGAATCTTGATTTATCAATTAATTCAAAATATGATTTGCTTATTATTTCTCCATTCTATACACAGTTATTATTACCACAATATCTAATGTATCTTAATGAATTTATTATAAAGCCTAAGCATAATGAGTATCTAGAACCATTATTAAATTTAATTAGTAAACTTATTAACAAAATCAATGAGCAATTAATCAATTGTATTAATGATTATGGGAAAATAATTATTATGAGTGATTACTTAGAATTTATATTAGATGATCCAAAATATCTAGAAATAAAAAACAATAAGTTGGAAATTGAAAAATATTATCAAAAATACTTGGTTAAGTACGGACAAGGCCTTGGTTCGTATGGGCAAACTAACTTAACTGAAAAAACAAAATCAATTAATCACTCATGGCATTGGTGGCCCTTTAACGAGAAAAAAGTACTTTTGGTAAAACTAAGTATTCTAGAGAAAGTGAAAGTTGAGAAAGATGGAATATAGTGTTTTTAGAAAATTATCAGGAACTTTTGATGGCGAAAAGGTCATATTACAATTTTATCGTTCACAACGAGCAAAAGAATCAAGTAAACCTCTTGTAATTAAAATTTATCGTCAAGAATGTTTGGATTTTCTTTTCGGGCGTGATTATGAAGAATTTATATATTCGCTGGAATTTAAAGATGCAACAAAGGTTTATGAAGGTGTTTTACAAAAAAATTGTGATATAAATTTTTATACATATGAAGATAAGGATGTTATAAAGGGAACTACTTATGCATATTATATTGGTTCCACATTAAATGAAACTGTATATGGTCCTTTATTAATAAAACCAAGGAATCAACAATTATGGTTACCTTTCGAAGAAATGACAAATGATATTAAGCAATTAAAAGCTAGTTATCCTGAATTAGTTAACATAAAAAATCATGGACATTCTGTTCTAGGAAGAGAAATAAATAGTATTACAATTGGAAATCTTAACCATATAAAGCTTGGGTTTGTAGGACTTATTCATGCAGGTGAATCAGGACCTGAATTAATGCTTTATATTATAAAAAAATTATTAAAAGAACAACATACGTTGCTTAAAAAGATTGGCCTATCATTTTTAATAAATGCAAATCCTGACCAACGGGAAAAACAAGTTTTAGGTACTCCATGGTACTTAAGAAAGAATGCAAATGGTGTGGATTTAAATAGAAATTTCAATGCACAATTTGATATAGTTGAATTTGGATATGGCTATAGAACAGATGTTAAAACATCTCCTACATATAGAGGAGATAAACCTGAATCAGAACCTGAAACTAAAGCTTTAGTTGATTTTATTGAATATACTATGCCAAAAGTTGTGTTTTCTTTTCACAGTTTATCAAGCATATGTACAGATAGTTTTTTATTGTCTAAATATTCAAAAGATGATACTTTATATATTAGTAAGTGTATGAAGTACCTAGAACCTTATACAAAAGGGTTTGGGGTTAAAAAGAAACCTTCCATATATTTTGGAACTAGTTATGGTTCATTACCTCATTATCTATATACTAAGTATGGTATTCCAGCTTTTGATATGGAATTAGGAGAGGTTGATGATAAAACAAAACATATGGTTATTCATGATCAAGTAACTAGTCAATTAATGGAATATTATCAAAAAAAACATTATCAAGGAATAAGAGAGGTAATTAAATCATGTATATCGTAGATGGACATTGTGATACTTTATTAGCATTACAAAAAAAAAGCGAGACACTTAGAAAAAACTCATTACAAATTAGTCTTGAGAGAATCAAACAAACTAATAGTGAATATTTACAATTCTATGCAGTTTTTGTGTCTCCTAGTATTAAAGGATTAGAAGCAATAAGCCAATATAAAAATATGGTTAATATTTTACAAAATGAATGTAAAGAAAATAATATACCTAGAATATTAACGAAAAATGATTTAGATTTTAAAGGACATGGAGCTTTATTATCTGTAGAAGGTTTATATTTCCTAGACGGTAAACAAATTACATTAGATGACTTATATGCTGATGGTGTTAGGTGTTTATCTATGACATGGAATGGTAGTAATATTTATGCAAGAGGAGTGTTAGGAAACATGCATCGGGGGATAACTAAAAAAGGGAAAGAATTAGTTAGAAAAGCTGAAAAACTTGGAATTGTTCTTGATGTATCTCACTTAGATGATGAAAGTTTTTATGATTTAAGTGATATGGCTACTAAGCCTTTTGTAGCCACTCATTCAAATGCCAGAGCAATATGTAAAAATAGTAGGAACTTAACTGATGAAATGTTAGTTACACTAAAAAAACATAAAGGTGTAACTGGAATTAATATGTATGGACGTTTTTTAAAAGAACAAGGCGAGACTTCAATTGTTGATATAATTAGACACATTGAACATATTTGTATGGTTGCGTCTGTGGATACAGTGGGCTTTGGAACAGATTTTGATGGAATACCAAGAGAACACTCTGCAATTGATAGCCCATATGAATTAATAGATGTTTTAGAACAATTAGCAATACTAAATTATACTCAAGAACAAATTAATAAAATAGCCGGAGGCAACTTTTTACGTGTACTAACAAGTGTGCTTAAATAATAAAATTATGGTACAATACCCGTGAGGTGAATGATGAATTACGGATATATCAAAGTAGGAGCTTACTCACCAGAAATGAGAATTGCTAATTGCAAGTACAATAGTGCTGTTATAGTAAAAGCTGTAAAACAATACGAGGGACAACTATCATATTTGCTTTTTCCAGAACTTAGTATAACTGGGTATTCTTGTGGAGATTTGTTTTTTTCACAACATTTATTAGATCAAGCGCAATTACAATTAGAAAATATTTCAAAAAGTACTAAATATAGCAATATGGTTATTATATTTGGAATGCCAGTACGTCATAAAAATCAATTGTTTAATGTAGCGATTGTTATGCAATCAGGGAAAATACTAGGTGTTGTTCCAAAATCATATATACCAAATTATGCAGAATTTTATGAGAAACGATGGTTTTCATCAGGAAAAGGGCTTAACGAAACAATTTCATTGCTAGGATATGATGTTCCTTTTTCACCTAATACTATTTTTCAAGCAGTTGGTAATGAAAAGGCGTCTTTTGCCATTGAAATATGTGAAGATTTATGGGCAGGTATTCCACCTAGCTCATATCATGTAAAAAAAGGTGCACACATGATTTTTAATTTATCTGCTAGCAATGAATTAGTAGGTAAAATTGACTATAGAAAACAATTAGTTACTGGACAATCAGCTAGTGGGATATGTGGCTATATTTATTGTTCAGCAGGTTCAAATGAATCATCTACTGACTTAGTATATGGAGGACATACATTAATAGCTGAAAATGGTAGATTAATTGGTGAGGGAAAACGATTTTCCTTTGAATCAACAATAACTATTGGAGAAATTGATTTATCACTATTAGCCCATGACCGTATGAAAAATACAGTGTATATGGAAGATGATATAGAATTATCTTATCAATATGCTTCATATAATTTAGAAGAATTAACTATTACACAATTAACAAGACAAATAAATATGACACCTTTTGTACCATTTGAAAAAAGAAAACTGCATCAACGATGTGAAGAAATATTTGCAATACAAGCAACTGGTTTAGCAAGAAGAATTAGCCATATTGGTTGTAAAAAAGTGGTGCTTGCTATTTCAGGTGGTTTAGATTCCACCTTAGCTCTTTTAGTAACAAATAAAGCATTTGAAAAACTTGGATTGGATAAAAAAGGTATTATTGCAATTACTATGCCAGGGTTTGGTACTACCAATAGAACATATGATAATGCTGTTGCATTAATAAAAGAAGTGGGAGCTACTTTTAGAGAAATTGATATTAAAAAAGCGTGTTTATCTCATTTTGAAGATATTGGTCATGACCCATTAATTCACGATACCACATATGAAAATGTACAAGCAAGAGAACGTTATCAAATTGCCATGGATATTGCTAATAAAGAAAATGGTATTGTGGTAGGTACTGGTGACTTAAGTGAATTAGCACTTGGGTGGTGTACATATAATGGGGATCATATGTCCATGTACAATGTTAACTGTTCAATTCCTAAAACACTTGTGAAATATTTAATTGAGTATGTTAAGAATTTTGAAGTTGATAAACATGCAAGTCATATTCTATCTAGTATAATGGATACTCCTATATCACCTGAATTATTACCACCAGATGAAAATGGGAATATAACACAAAAAACAGAAGATATTCTAGGCCCTTATGTGGTTCACGATTTTTACTTATATAATATGATTAGAAAAGGATTCAGCCCAAAAAAATTATTATTCTTGGGAAATCAAGCTTTTAAAGAAATCTATCATGAGGATGATTTGAAAAAATGGTTAATAATTTTCTTGAAGCGATTCTTCACACATCAATTTAAACGTTCTTGTATTCCTGATGGCCCAAAAGTTGGTTCTATTAATTTATCTCCAAGAGGAGATTGGAGAATGCCATCTGATGTCAGTGCACAATCTTGGCTTGATGAATTGGAGTAATTAAATGGACATAATAACTATTAGACTAAGTGATAATAAATTAGTTATGTTAGATCAAAGAAAATTACCTTTAGAAATTTCATACTACATTGCAAAAAACAAAGAAGAAGTTTTTTATGCTATTAAGGAAATGGTTGTTAGAGGTGCACCACTAATTGGTGTAACAGCAGCTTATGGAATGTATATTTCATATCTTAATGGTGATAATATAGAAAAGACAGCAGATTATCTAGCTAAAGCTAGACCAACTGCTGTTAATCTAACATGGGCAATTGAAAAAATGATGAAAGCTTATTATGAAGAAAGAGACCTTTTAGAACAAGCAAAAGCTATACATCAAGAAGATGTGGATACCAATTATGCTATTGGTAATCATTTAATAACATTACTAGGTAAAAAACGCAATATTTTAACCCATTGTAATGCTGGTATATTGGCTACAACTAAATATGGGACAGCTACTTCACCCTTTTATATTGGAAAAGATTTGGGTATAAATTATAAAGTTTATGCAGATGAAACTAGGCCACGATTACAAGGTGCAAGCTTAACAGCTTTTGAGTTAATGGAATCTAATATTGATGTTACTGTTATTACTGATAATATGGCAGCTCACATTATGAGTAAAGGTATGATTGAAGCTGTTATTACAGGTTGTGATAGAGTAGCTGCAAATGGTGATGTGGCAAATAAGATTGGTACATTAAATGTATCTATTATTGCAAAATTTTATAATATACCAATGTATGTTGCCGCACCTTCATCAACTATAGATATGTCTATTGAATGTGGTGAATTGATACCCATTGAAGAACGAGAGCCCTGGGAAGTTACTAGTCGCTTTGGGAAACAAATGACACCTGATGATGTAAAAGTTTTAAATCCAGCATTTGATATAACACCTTCCAACAATATAACCGCTATTGTCACTGAAAAAGGAATAGTTTATCCACCTTATATTAAAAATCTAAAGGAGAAATATGAAAAAAGTTGATATAAATTGTGATATGGGTGAAGGTGGAATATTTGATGAACCCATAATGAAATACATAAAAAGTGCAAATATTGCTTGTGGATATCATGCAGGTAATGAAGAAATAATGAAAAAAACAATTTATATGGCAAGAGAAAAAAATATTATTATAGGTGCCCATCCTGGGTATAATGATTTAGAAAATTTTGGCCGTAAAGAATTAAATTATGATTATGATTTGGTAATTGCCATTGTACTTCAACAATTACACACATTTTATAAAATCGCATGTGAAGAAGGTGCTAATATGGCTTATGTAAAATTACATGGAGCCTTATATAATCGAGTAGCAGCCGACAGTGTGTTGGCTGAAAAACTTCTTTATTATGTTAATCTTGAATATCCTGGTATTTCTTTTTTATCATTAGCCTTATCTCCAATGCAACGTGTAGCAAATGAAATGGGAATTCCTTGTTATCATGAAGTATTTGCAGATAGAGCATATGAAAATGATGGTACTTTGGTTTCTAGAAAGAAAAAAGGTGCAGTTATTACAGATTTAGATATTGTTAAAAAGAGAGTGTTTAAGATGGTATCTAAGCAAAGGGTTAATAGTATTAATCAAAAAACTATTCCAATTAATTGTCAATCGATATGTGTCCATGGTGATTCTTTACAAGCGTTATCTTTGTGTAAGGGTATTTATGAACACTTATCTTCAAAAGGAGTAATCATTGAAAGTTACATGTGAGTACGCAAAAATGGGGAGCAATCATGTATTTGTACGCTTTTCTTATGTAATAGACAAATTAGTTAATCAATATATTAAAAAAGTATATCAAACATTAAATACAAAACAACCCAAAGGGTTTATTGAAGCATATTATGCATATGGCAGTTTAACTGTTCAATTTGATTTAACAATTACTAATTATAAAGCTATGAAAAAAGCTATTTCTCTTATTATTAGTGATACAACTATAACTAAAGTTACAAAGGGTAATGAAGTTATTATTCCAGTTACATATAATACAGAATTTGGACTTGATTTAGCTTTGGCTAGTGATTATTTAAAATTATCACAAGATGAAATTATTGATATTCATAGTAGTGGCAAATATACAGTATATATGATTGGCTTTTTGCCTGGTTTTTGCTATTTAGGTGGATTAGATAAAAGGATTTATTTACCAAGAAAAAAAACACCAAGATTATTAATACCAAAAGGAAGTGTGGGTATAGCATCTTCACAAACAGGTGTATATCCTTTGGATAGCCCAGGAGGTTGGCAGATTATTGGGAGAACAAATCTTTTGTTATATAATCCATATTCAGAACAACCATTTTTATTACTACCAGGAGATACAGTGAGGTTTGTAAAAAAATGATAAGACAAGTATTTTTAATAAAAAATCCAGGAATATATACATTAATTCAAGATGGTGGGCGAGTAGGGTATCGATCTTTTGGAGTACCTATTTCTGGAGCTTTGGATGAAAAAGCGTTAAATCAAGCAAATTACTTAGTTAATAATCCAAAAGGCTATCCAGGTCTTGAAATATTGTCAACTGGTATGGAACTATTAGCATTAGCTGATTGTTATGTTGCATTTACTGGGGCTTTAGCTACTATACTAGTTGATAAAAAAGTTGTTAAGACTTATGAAACTTTATTAATAAAAAAAGGACAAACCATTATTATAAAAACACTAAAAAGTGGATTAAGAACATATTTGGGAGTACATGGAGGATTTGTGTCTGATGTGATAATGGGTTCAGTTTCCATAAATGAGCAAATTTTAATTGGAAGTCGTCTAAAAAGAGATGAAGTATTATCCACATGTAAGCCTTTTACTGATGTTTTAATTAAAACAATTAAAAAACCAGTTTATGATAATCATTATAAGGTTATTTTAGGACCTGATAATCATAAATTTTCATCAAAGGAAATTAAAAAATTATTTAATAACTCATATGAAGTGACTAATAAGTTAAGTAGAATGGGAATTAATTTATTGGGTGAAAAAATTTCACATATTAATGGAGCAGATGTGCTTAGTCATCCAGTAATGTTTGGATCCATTCAAATTCCTGCAAATGGACAGCCAATAATTCTATTAGCTGATGGGCAGACAACAGGTGGTTATGCAGTTATTGGTAATATATGTGGAGATGATTTGTATAAATTAGGGCAAACAAAAGCAGGTGATATAATGACGTTTTCAAGAAGTAAGTGATAATTTATTAATCGTTTTTATTATTTGGATCTTTTGAACCAGAAAGGTTAAAACTACTATTAACACTATGTTCAACATTTTGATAGCCTTTGTTTTTATATTTATTTCTAATTAAACCAAAATATAATAATGCTAATGCACATGGAATAGCTGCAACTCCATAAAAGATATCTCCTTGTTTAAGTAAACTGTATGCAAATATACCAATTATGATTCCACCAATGGTCATTGTGATTGATTTACCTTTCATAGCACCCTCCTAATTTCATATAATTATATCATAAAAGAAAATAATTTACTGATTTAATAGGTTAATTGTGAAAACTTGTGTGGTATAATTGAGACATGTTTTGACAAAGGAGAAATGTAAATGAAGTATGAATATAAAGTTATAAGTATTTTGAAATTTAATCCTGTAAAATACACTGAAAAATTAAATAAATATGGTATTGAAGGATGGAAATTTGTTTGTACTGATAATAGTATGCATTACTTTGTAAAAGGATTAAAGGAAGTGACTTTTTAATGGAGAAAGTTTTTCTTATTATTGCGAATGATAAATTAGAAGCATTTCTAATTGAATCAATATTGAAAAAAAATAAAATTGATTCAAATATTCAGATTATTCCAAAAGAAGATAAACGAAAATTTAATCAAGAGTCAGAAAAAGTCAATATATTTGTTAATAAAGGCGACTATGAACAAGCGGTTAAATTAATGGATGTTATTGCTAATGAGCGTCTCGAAAAAGAAGAAAAAAAAGAAGAGACGCGTTTATTTACAAGAAAACAACTGTTTTTTGCAGTTTTAACAACAAGTATATTTTTAATAATGGTTATTTGGATTGTTATATATGCTATGAAATAAGTATGAATATGAGAGGGTTTTATGAAAACAATTAATTGGAAAAGTGTTGCAGAAAAAATAAGTAAAGAATCATGGGCAAGTACCATGTATCAAACAATGAAAGATGATGTTGATGACTATATCAGTACTTATCATGATAATGCTAGTGATGTAGCTGGGTGGGGACATAATTTCCATTGCAAAGAGTGTTCAGGACGATTAAAATTTGATATTAATAATAGAAATAACCACGTGTGTAGTGTTTGCGGTAAAGTTAACTCTGGTAATCAAGGACAAGATGATGCTTGGACTGCGACATATCGTGGGAAAAGCTGTACGACTGTATATCAAGCTGCAATTATTTATAACATTAATGGGGGACAACATTATATAGACTATATAAAAAAAGTAGTTAATTTCTTTGCGGATCATTATGATGAATTTAAAGCATGGTCACCTGCTAAGCGTTTTGAAGGGCAGTTAACAGGAATTAATCTCACAGATGCTGGACATATGATTCGAATTTTATTTGCGTTAGATATGACTCGTGATCAGTATTCAAATAAAGAATTAGATAAATGGTATGAAAAATTATTTGTAAGACAGGCTGCAATGTATGAGCAATATTCCAATAAAATATATAATATTCCTGTGTGGATGAAATGTGCTGAAGGTATGATTGGAATTTTCTTTAATAAACAAGAGACAATTGATAATGCTTTTAATTCTCGCTTTGGAATAATGGATCAACTAAGAAGAGGAGTTACTAAAGATGGTATGTGGTTTGAAGCTTCACCTCACTATCATTTTTATTGTGTGCAACCAATAACATATTTATTATATTTTGCGAAAAAATATGATAGAGAAATTAGCACACAAAAAGAATTAGTTGATTATGTCGAACAACTTTATATATTTCCACTTAAAAATTCTTTTAGAAATGGTTTTACACCAAATCCAAGTGATGGGTGGCCTGGAACATATATTGAAAAATATCGTGCTCAATATGAATATGCTGCTATGTTATTTGACAATCCATATTTTAAACAAACGGTTGGAACTTTTTATAAAGGAAGCGATTTACCAACTATAGAACGGTTACTGTTTAATCCAGGATATGAATCAGATGGGTTACCTAGATTTGGTTCACAAAACTTTGAAGATTCATTTAGTGTAATGATAAAAAATGATGTAACAGAAGTTTATCTAAAAACAGGAATAAAAACTATTTGCCATGCACATCCTGATGTTATGACTATGGAACTATGTTTTTATGATGATTTAGTATCTACTGACCTTTCTAGTAATGGATATGGTAGTAAATTATTTAGTGAATGGCAGATAAAAAGTATTAGTCATAACACAGTTGTTATAAATCAAATGGACCAAAGATACGAACCAGTAGGAGAAGGTATTTGGCCAGAAGGTATAGTAGAACATTTTGATGATTTATCAATAAAAGCTAAGTCAAAAAATGTATATGAATGCTGTGATTATACACGAGAGTTTAGTATAAATGAAAATGTAGTTAACGAAAAGTTTTTAGTTAAAGGCGTTGAAGACTATACTATTGACTGGTGTTTTTATTGTAAAGGTGATGTAAAAATAAATAGTCCATATAAAGAAGTAGACAGTTTAGGGGATAAAGAAGGATACCAACATTTATTTGATATAAAAATGATTGATGGTAGTAGTGATCAAAGGATTTCATTTGTTTTACCCGATAAAATAATTCACTTAGATATGAAAGGTATAAAAGATAGCGAAATTTATATAGTCAATAGTTATACCAAAACTTTCCAAGAAACAAGGTATGGAGTAATAGCTAGAAGACATGGGGAAAGCACATTATACGAATGTACTTATACTTGCGAACTTACATAATAATTTAAGGGGATATTAATGAGAAATTGGATTTGGGTGAAAGATGGTTCACCAAGTGAAAATGCAGTCGCCTGTTTTAGAAAGCAATTTATTTGTGAAACCAATGTAAAAACAATGGTCTCAATTAGTGCTGATACACGATATATTCTATATATAAATGGCCATGAAGTAGGACAAGGACCTATTCGTTCCACAAAGGAGAGATGGTTTTATGATGAATATGATATAACCCCATATTTAGATGGAGATTATAATATTATTGCAATCAGTGTATGGGATTATGGCATGTCTACTTATCAAAGTATTACCAATCAAGGGGGAACTATATTTTCTATTAAACAGGGCGAATTATTAATTTGTCAATCAGATGATAGCGTAAAAAGTTCTATTAATACAGGTATCAAATCTAAAACTGTTAAGAGAAATGTAAATTTAGGATTTATGGAATATTTTAATGCAAATAAATTTGATTCTATGTGGATGAAGAAAAGTTTTGATGATAGTAGCTGGAATAACAGTGCAAATATAAAAGATAATTGGGGGAAATTACATAGTAGAGAAGTAAAGTTTATGGACCACCAGATAGTACGTCCACAAAACATTTACTCAATTAAAGAAGTGATTCCAACAATAAAAAACATCTCAGTTAATTTGCGACCAACTATGTTTCCAAATAGAAAAGATGCTAATGCTTCGATCTTTTCAGGATTTCTAGGATTTTATATTACTAGTACAAAAAATCAGAAAGGATATATTAATTTCCCTAATAACAAATGGAATGGTGTATTTGGTGATTTAAAAATAGATGAAACATATTATAATATTGATAACATTAATCGAAAAACAGCTATAAATTTAAAAAAAGGGAAACAACTGCTACTAATGAATATAGCAGCTAAACATGATGACTTATATTCTCATATGGAATTTTCTTTTGATGAAGAATTAATTTATTCTGATTTTTTTACAATTGGACCTACTTCATACATTGAGAATAAAACAGATGGATTTAATAAAATTTATGGTGGATTAGAAAATTATAATCAAATATTAAATATTACTGATAAACATAAAGAAATATATGAATGTTCACCTGATTTATCATCAGTAATGGAATTAATTAAACCTATTAGTAATGAATATGTTTTTTTTGACGAATATATTTTATCACTGGTTGAAAATAAACGTGTAATAAAAGAGCGTGTAGTATTATCAGAGGATAATGGTTTATTACACGGGAATACCTTACCAACTATTTTACAACCTACAACAAATGGAGCTGATTTAGAAGTTTTAGTTGATTTTTATGATATGTTTGTTGGGAATATTGGGTTTTCCATAAAAAGTGAAGCTAATACAGTATTAGATATTTATGGATTTGAGAATCTTTTTGAAGATAAGATTGACTATACTTTTGGACTTAATAATGGGATTAGATATATTACAAAAGATGGTTATCAGCAATATTCTGCATCTACTCGTTTAGGATTTAGGTACTTAATGCTAACTTTTAGAAATCTTACTAGTCCAATTGAAATATACTCATTGACCGTTAATCAAAGAAGCCATCCTGTGGGGAGGAGTGGGCATTTTAGATGTGATGATTATTTATTAAATAAAATATATGATATATCTAGACGAACTAATCAACTTTGTTCAGAAGATACATTTACTGACAGTCCTACCTATGAACAAGCTTTTTGGTCAGGAGATGCACAAGTCTCTTCGATGGTCAGTGCATATTATTTTGGCGAAAAATACTTGGTTAAAAATTGTATTATGCAAGTACCATTATCTAGAAAAAATACTAAATTATTAGCAGCATTAATGCCTACTGATTGGGAAACAGCAATTCCACTCTGGACAATGAATTGGATAATTACAATTGATGAATATATATTTAATACAGGTGATGACAGTGTAATAGAAGAACTATATGAACCGGTTAAAGAAACACTAAAGTATTATACAAAATTCATTGAAAAAGATGGTGCATTCAATATATCTGCGTGGAATATGGTCGATTGGGCACCCATGGATATTTACAATCAAGGAGTTATGACGGCACAACAAGGACTATTAACCCATTGCTTTGATATCTTTTTAAAAATGGCAAAAAGGCTAAATAAAGAAGAAAATCTATTTACAGAGTATAAGGAACGCTTGTTAACATATCTTGATACTAAGTTATGGTTAGAAGACGATAAAGAATTTGCTGATGGTTATACAGTTGAACATGGATTATCTAAAACCGTTGGGATGCAGACTCATGTAATGCTTTTTAAATATGATTTAATAAAAGATAATGTAAAAAAAGAAATAGTTTTAAAGAAAATACTTGATAAACCAAAACATTGGTTAGATGTAGGTTCTCCTTTTATGCTTTTTTATCTATTTGATATATATAATAAACAAGGGGAAAATCAAAGAATATTAAATGAGATAAGAAACATATGGGGAATGATGTTACGTTATGATTCTTCAACTTGCTGGGAAGTATTCCCAGGGTTTTATGAGAATTCTAGAACAAGGAGTTATTGTCATTCATGGTCATCTTCACCTGGTTATGTGTTTATTAAATACTTATTAGGATTTTCACCTATAGAAGAAGGGTTTAATAAAATACTGCTAAAAATCCCAGATGTTGATATAAAATGGTGTGAAGGAAGTATACCTACACCTCATGGTAGAATAGATGTTAGATGGAGTAGGGAAAACAATCAACAAGTTTTCCATGCTAAAGTTCCAAAAACTATTGAAATCGTTACGCAAATAAATGATAATTGGAATATAACAATTGAAAGGATATAATTATGTATAGTTGGTTTATAGGGCTATCCCATATTACACAAGCTTTAATAGGAACATTATTTACATGGTCTATTACAGCAGCTGGGGCATCACTAGTATTCTTTTTTAAAACAATTAATAAAACAACTCTAAACTTTATGTTAGGTATTGCTTCAGGTGTTATGATTGCAGCTTCTTTTTGGTCCCTATTAGCCCCGGCCATTGAATTGGCTGAAGAAACAAGTAATAATCCTTGGCTTGTTGCGGCTATAGGGTTTTTATTAGGTGGTCTCTTTTTATTCTTAGCTGATAAATTGTTACCACACATTCATGCAAATGCACATAATCAGCAAGCAGAAGGATTGAAGACCTCTTGGTCTAGAAGCACACTATTAGTATTATCAATTACATTACATAATATACCAGAAGGGCTAGCAGTAGGAGTAGCTTTTGGTGCTGTAGCATCAGGAATTCCAAATGCATCAATAGCAGCTGCCATTGCTTTAGCAATAGGTATTGGAATTCAAAATTTTCCAGAAGGTGCAGCAGTTTCAATTCCTTTGAGAAGAGAAGGAATGTCAAGAAGTAAAGCTTTTATGTATGGCCAACTATCAGGTGTAGTTGAGCCAATTGCAGGAGTTATAGGAGCTTATGCAGTTATAAGTATGAGATCTATTTTACCATATGCCTTAGCGTTTGCAGCTGGAGCAATGATTTATGTTGTTGCAGAAGAATTAATCCCAGAGGGGAAAATTGGTGGTAAGATTAGTGATATAGCCACAATAGGTGTTATGATTGGATTTGCAATTATGATGACACTTGATGTTGCGTTAGGATAAATATGAAAAAAATTATAGAAAAAGTACAAGTAAGCGAAATACATTGCGACTATCGTTCATCAATGAAAGTTTCGCAAATATTTTTAGTTATGCAAGAAATGGCTGAAAAAGGAGCGAATGCATTGGGAATGAGCCGTGAGTCAATGATTGGAAATCATCAGACTTTTGTGTTGTCTAGAATGTCTTTGCAAATAGATAAATTACCAAAACTTTATGAAAATATCGAAATTACTACTTGGCCTAAAAAAACAATTAAACTTTTTTATATTAGAGATTTTTTCTTTAAACAACAAAACACAATAACTATGAGAGCTTCATCTGTTTGGGCAATATTAGATTTGAAAAGCAGAAAAATCGTGAGACAGCCAGCTACTGTACATTCAGCAAATGAGCAACTCGTAGATGAAGCATTAACTTATATGCCACCTAGAATTAAACTACCAGAACAAATGAATGAAGTAGGTCAGGTTTTAGCTACTTATTCAATGACTGATCCTAATGGACATATTAATAACATAAGATATATTGAGTGGGTCTATGATTATTTACCAAAGAAAATAATTGAGTTTAATAGTTCTTACACCATGGATATTAATTATGTTAATGAAGTATATTATAAGGATGAAATTTTAATTGAGATGGGGGAAAAAGGTGATAATACCATCTTATGTGGGAAGGTAAATGAAAAAATCTGTTTTATGGTACAGATTAGAAAAAATTAACAGGAGACATATATGTATAAAATAAGAACTTATAACAAAATAGCTAAAGAAGGAATCAATCAATTTGACCAACAACAATTTTCTGTTAGTGAAAATGAAGAAAATGTGGATGCCCTTTTATTAAGAAGCGCAAAATTGAAAACAGATGATATTGAAAATACTGTTAAAATTATTGCTAGAGCAGGAGCAGGTGTCAATAATATACCAGTTGATGAGTGTAGCCAAAAAGGTATTGTTGTTCTTAATACTCCAGGAGCTAATGCTAATGCTGTTAAAGAATTAGTAATAGCTGGATTATTGATGGCTTCTAGGGATATAAGCGGAGCAATTATATATGCAAAAACTTTAAAAGGTGAAAACGAGCAAGTTCCTGTGTTAGTAGAAAAGAATAAATCTAAGTTTAAAGGTAATGAATTGGCAGGAAAAAAACTAGGAGTTATTGGATTAGGAGCTATTGGTATAATGGTAGCTAACAGTGCTAGTTCTCTTAATATGGATGTTATAGGTTATGATCCATATTTATCAGTAAAGGCAGCTTGGGAGATATCAAGAAAAATAAAGCGAGCAGACAAAATAGACGAGTTATTTGCTAATTGTGATTATCTTACAATTCATGTACCTTTAATTGATGTAACTAAAGATATGATAAATGCAAAAGCACTAAATAAAATGAAAAAAGGAATGAAAATTTTAAACTTTTCTCGTGGAGGCTTAGTAAATAATAGTGATATTCTAAAAGCAATTAACTCAGGGCAAGTTAAACGATATATTACTGATTTTCCATCAGACGAATTGTTAAATATCAAAGGAATTACTTGTATTCCACATTTAGGAGCTAGTACAAATGAAAGTGAAGTTAATTGTGCAATAATGGCAACTAGACAACTATCTGAATTCTTACTATATGGAAACATTGTAAATTCAGTTAATATGCCAAATTGTTCTGTAAATAGAACATCAGATTATCGTATCACTATTGTTCATCAAAACAACTCTGATATACTTGCTAATCTAGCTATAGTTTTTTCAGATGAAAAGATAAATATAATAAACCATTCTACTCATATAAAGGGAGAGTATGCATACACCATTTTTGATACTAATAATCAAGTTAATGAAGATATCTTATTGAAAATTAATAAAATATCTGGAGTACTATCAACAAGACTTCTAAAGTAAGTAATAAAATAACCAAATAATGTTATAAAACAGCCTTTAAAAGGCTGTTTTTTTACATAAATTAAGAAATTTAGTGAAATAATTGATAATATTAATATATATATTAATAATCTTAATTAATGTATTGACAATGATAAATATATTTAATATAATGCTAGTATGTAAAAGGAGAAAAGGTTATGAAAAAGTATAAAGCACCAGGACAATGTCCCGTATGTAATGAAGAATTTGCAATTACTAAATTGACTTGTCAAAGCTGTGGTAGTGAATTAACTGGTTTCTTTGATAAAGGGCGATTTTCATCGCTAACAGAGAGTGATCAGTATTTTATAGAAGTATTTGTTAAATGTAGAGGGTCTATTAAAGACGTTGAAAAAGAATTAGGAGTATCCTATCCAACTGTAAGAGGTAAATTAGATAATGTAATTAAAAAACTAGGATACCAAGTAACTAATCAACAAGACGAAAACGATAAAAAAGTAGCTTTAATTTTAGATCAAGTTGAAAAAGGTGAATTATCACCATCCAAAGCTGTAGATATGCTAAAGAAAGTTAAAAGAGGTGTATAGTTATGAAAATGAATAAAAAACAACGTAAAAAAAATCTAAGTACAAAATGTTTTGGTAGTAATTGTATAAAGGAAGTTTATAGTAATGGCATTCCAAATCGTGCCTGTGTTAATTTTATTATTATTTAGAGGTGAAAAAAATGAGTGATGAGCGAAAAAAAATTCTAGAAATGTTAGAAAACGGTAAGATAAAAGCTGATGAAGCACTAGAGCTATTAAATGCTATTGGAGAAGATGAAGTAATTGTTGAACCAGCAAAGAACAAACCTGGAAAAGCGAAATTTTTGCGTGTCAGGATTGATGCTGCTGAAAAAGATGGTAAAGATAGAGCTAAGGTGAATGTTAATATTCCTTTATCTGTTGCTAAGAAAGTTACATCATTAAAGGGATTGATTCCTAAAAGTGCTAAAAAAGAAATGGAAAAAGAAGGATTTAGTATTGATGACATTGATTTACAAGAATTAATTGAAGCATTTGAAAATGGTGATATGGATGAAAATTTAGTCGATATTGAAGCTGGAGACGGCGATGATCGTGTTGTGGTGAAGGTTTATGTCGATTAATTTTGGGCTAATACTAGTATATATTAAAGTTAAGAAATTCATTATAGCCTTACCATTTTCTACATATTTTTTAAATGATTTAATTCATGGCCTTATAGATTTATTTGACTTAATAGGTTGGAAGAAATTAAAAAGTGAAGACATTACAAAAAATGGATTACTAACACTTTGTACAATCTTACAATTATCAAGAAATACAGGAAGGTATGATTTAGTGGATATTGAAGTAGGTAGTAAAAAAGAAGGAAAGGTACGAATTAAAATAAAGGTGATATAAAATGAAAAAATTAATTATAAGATCAGCAGTATATTTTACAGTATTGTTTGTCCTTAGCATAATATTAAAGAGATTTGTAGCAACACCCGTTATTTTGATTAGCGGAGCAGTAGTATTAGCACTATTTAACACAATGTTAAGACCACTACTTAATTTATTGGTACTACCTATTAATGTTTTGACATTAGGAATTGGTGTAATATTTGTAAATATTTTGACCTTGCTAATTACAGATGGAATATTTGATAAAATTTCGATTTCAGGATTTTGGATTTATACTTTAATTGCTATATCGATTATGATATCTGATGGATTTATTAGGCATAAAAGAATAGAAGAGAAGCTGTCTTAGAACAGCTTCTTTTTAAATGCATTTTTTATTGATTCATCAATACCTTTTTTAAAAGGTCCTCTAAATCCTGAATAAGTGGGAGCATCTATACCTTCATAACCACCTTCGTCTATAATCTTATCTGATGGAATGTAAGTTAATGCTTCATGATAACCTAAGAAAATAATATCTTTATCTTTAAAAACTTCTTTAATTGCTAATTTAATTTCGTAACATATTTCTCCACCCATATATACTATATATAAATTATCCGTCATTTTGATTAAACCTGAATGAATAATTACGTTATCATCTTGTTCATCAAAATGTTCTAAAAGATTTTTTATAACATTAGCTATATACCCTGTAACTTCAGTTAAACGTTTTTCAAAAAATGCTCTATCAAGTGGTTGAATAACCACATTAATTGGGAAAGCACTTCCTTTAAAATTAGGAGTTATTTCTTTATATTGATTATTAACAATCAATAAATTAATTGAATTTTTTATTGATTTTGCTAATTCATCTACTTCGTTAAATGTACAAGGGACAAAGCGTTCTTGTTTAGCAGTAATTTTTGGTCGCATATTTCCAGCAGCTCCTTGTAAAAAGAAACATGTAGCTCCATAATATTTTGCTTCAATTAACTGATTAACTCTACCTGGGAATTCAGATGAAAGATGAAGTGTGCCTGATAAAGTTACAGGGTGACAAGAATAATTAAATAAAACGCCTTTAATAGTTTGTTGAGTATCCTTAACTATTAATACACTTAACTCATCATCTGTAATTCCTTCATAATTTGGTGCAAGCTTAATTCCATCTTTGGTAACTCGTCGTCTATTAATATTCCATCTACCACTTGTTACACCGTAATGCAATGAGCCAACTTGTATATTAATAAAAGTTCTATCAATACAAAGTAATGTTCTTTCAAGGTAATAACTTTCTAAAGGTGATTCATCAAAACGCTCAGTATGTGACGAAATTTTTGGACCAGCATGAGTGTGGGAATAAGAAATTATAACTTGCTCTTTAGAAATTTGATATTTAGATTGTAAATAATTAAATATTTTTTCATTAAATGGATAGTTGTAGTGAAGAAGATCAAATGTGACAATAAATAAGTTAGTATTATTACTATCAATAAATAAACATTTAACATAAAAATCATCATGAATAGTTAAAAATTCTTCCTCCCTTGAGGCATAGCCTGACATAGATACCTTTTTATATGGAGTAATTAACTCTCTAGCAATTGCAAATTTCATTATTTTTATTTCCTTTCATATTACTTTTATTTTAGCAAATATTTGTTATATAATATATATAAACATTTAAAAGGAGTATAAAATGATTGTAACAACAACGCCAAGCATTGAAGGGAAGAACATAGTAGAGTACAAGGGAATCGTCTTTGGTGAAGTAATAAATGGAGTAGACTTTATTAAGGATTTTGCTGCAGGTATTACTAATTTTTTAGGTGGACGAAGTGGATCTTATGAAGGTGAACTAATAGATGCTAGACAAAATGCAATAAAAGAAATGGAACAGCGAGCCATTAATTTAGGAGCCAATGCAATATTATCAGTAGATATTGACTATGAAGTACTTGGACAAAGCAACAATATGTTAATGGTAACAGCATCTGGAACTGCTGTAATTGTAAAATAATATAAGTTGAAGTTTAGAGGCAATATGTGTTATACTATTTTACATTAAAATGCGATGAATAAGACAAGTAATATCTAAGGACTAACAAG
This sequence comes from Clostridiales bacterium, assembly GCA_023145435.1. Taxonomy (GTDB): domain Bacteria; phylum Bacillota; class Clostridia; order DUPQ01; family DUPQ01; genus JAFGUQ01. The sequence goes on along the minus strand of JAGLDS010000002.1, from coordinate 91,125 downwards.
AGAATTAATACATTTGCTGAGAGTATTATATAGATTCATTTATGAACATTCACTTAGGAGCATATGTCGTTGAAAACAAGTAGGTGACATCGATGTAAGACACGATATAGTCTGTTAAGAAGTCAATTTATTGAAAATTGGGTGGTACCGCGGAGAATCCCTTCGTCCCTTGCTGGATGGAGGGTTTTTATATTTTTTTATAAGGAGTTTCTATTATGGAACAACAATTAAAAGACATATTACATCAAGTAAAATTACTAGCAAGTGATGTAAAAAGTTTGCAGGATATTGAGCAATTACGTGTCAAGTTCTTAGGGAAAAAAGGGGAATTGACAGTCGTTTTGCGTGGCATGGGTGCTTTATCAAAAGAAGAGCGACCTATTATTGGAAAACTAGCCAATGAGGTGCGGACTGATATAGAGAGATTAATAAAGCATGCAAATGACGAATTAGTTTCAATTGAAAAAGGAATTAAACTAAAAAAAGAAAAACTAGATGTGACTATGCCTGGCCAAACATATGAAATAGGTAAAAAACATCCTCTTACTTTGGTAATTGAAGAAGTTGAAAATGTTTTTTTAGGTTTAGGTTATCAAATAGCAGAAGGTCCAGAAGTTGAACTTGTTAAATATAATTTTGAAGCATTAAATATTCATGAAGGTCATCCTGCTAGAGATGAACAGGATACTTTCTATATAAAACCAGACGTTGTACTAAGAACACAAACATCACCTGTTCAAATAAGGGTAATGGAAAATAAAAAACCACCAATTAAAATTATATGTCCAGGTAGAGTGTACCGTTCAGATGCTGTAGATGCCACGCATTCACCTGTTTTTCATCAAATTGAAGGATTAGTAGTTGATAAAGGAATTACTATGGGAGACTTACGTGGGACGCTGGAGGTATTTGCCAAAAGCATGTTTGGCGAAGACACAAATATTCGCTTTAGACCACATCATTTCCCATTTACTGAACCAAGTGCTGAAGTAGACGTTTCTTGTTGGAATTGTAATGGTGAAGGCTGTAAAGTATGTAAGGGAGAAGGCTGGGTTGAAATCTTAGGTGCTGGTATGGTACATCCAAAAGTTTTGAAAAACTGTGGTATTGATCCTGAAATATACAGTGGTTTTGCATTTGGTTTAGGTGTTGAGAGAACAGCCATGGGGCGTTTTGGCATTGATGATTTACGACTGTTATATGAAAATGACGTTCGTTTCTTAAAACAGTTTTAGGAGGATAACATGAAAGTACCTATTAGTTGGTTAGCAGATTATGTGAAAATAGAAGGAAACATAAAAGATTATAGTGACATGATGACTATGTCTGGTTCTAAAGTAGAAGGCTATGAAAAACCATTTCACGAAATTACAAATGTTGTTACAGGTAAAATTACTGAAATAACATCTCATCCAGATGCAGATAAATTAGTTATAACTAAAGTGGATGTTAAAACAGATTTATTACAAGTTGTAACTGGAGCTAAAAATATTTCTATAGGAGATATTATTCCAATTGCATTACATAATTCCACATTGCCAAATGGAGTGGTTATTACAAAAGGAAAATTACGAGGGGTGGAATCAAATGGGATGATGTGTTCAATAGCTGAACTTAATCTAACGAAAAATGATTTCCCATTGGCTAGTGAAGATGGAATATTTATTTTACCTAAAGACACCAAGTTAGGAGTTGATATTAAAGAAATTTTAGGATTAGATGATACAGTTGTAGAATTTGAAATTACATCTAATAGACCTGATTGTTTATCAATTATTGGTTTAGCTAGAGAGTCGGCTGTTACCATTGGTAAGAAGTTTGAATTACCTAATATTTCTTTACTCGAAAAAGGTAAAGGGACAGCTAAAGATTACATAAATGTAACCATTGAAGATTATGAATTATGTAAGCGTTATACTGGGAAAGTTATAACAGATGTTATCATAAAGCAATCACCTTTATGGATGAGAAAGCGTTTGCGTGATGCAGGTGTTAGACCTATAAATAACATTGTTGATATAACTAATTATGTAATGTTAGAATATGGACAGCCAATGCATGCTTTTGATTTAAACTATTTAAAGGAAAAAAACATTGTTATAAGGCGTGCAAAAGAAAATGAGATTATTCATACTCTTGATGATCAAAAAAGAATACTTAATACACAAAATCTAGTTATTGCAGACGGTGATAAAGCTATTGCAGTAGCAGGCGTTATGGGGGGAGCTAATTCGGAAGTTAATAATGATACCACCAAAATACTATTTGAATCAGCAAACTTTGATGGTGTATCTGTTAGATTAACTGCTAAACAGTTAGGCTTACGAACGGAATCATCAGCAAGATTTGAAAAAGGACTAGACCCATATAATGCTAATAAAGCTTTATTAAGAGCTTGCGAACTTGTTGAAAAATTAGATGCAGGGAAAGTTGTTCCGGGCATTATTGATTGTTATAAGGAGTTACCAGCTAAAAAAATTGTACCATTTAGACCTAAAAAAATGAATGAATTCTTAGGAACCTCTATTAAAGAACAGACTATGATTGATATTTTAACTTCACTTGACTTTGAAGTGGATAAGGGAAAAATGGAAATTGCTATTCCAACTTTTAGATCAGATGTAGAAGCTTGGGCGGATATTTCAGAAGAAGTAGTTCGCTTTTATGGATATAATAATATTAAAGCATCATTGCAATCAGGAAATAGAGCAACACAAGGTATAAAAACCTATGAACAGCGAATTAGAGATACCATAAGAGAATCTATGCTAGCCATGGGATTAATGGAAATTTATACTTACTCATTTACCTCACGAAAAGTATTTGATAAATTATTATTAAAAGATGATTCAAAATTAAGAGAGACTGTAGTGATTACTAATCCATTAGGAGAAGATTTCTCTATTATGAGAACTACTACTATTCCTGAAATGCTACAAGTTATTTCACATAATTACAATCGTCGTATTGCTAAAGCTAGTTTTTTTGAAACTTCAAATACGTATCATCCTATAAAAAATGAAAAACTACCTCTTGAAAAGAATATTTTAACTATGGGATTGTATGGAGATTATAATTTTTATTCAATAAAAGGAATTATTGAAAAGTTAGCTGATACATTAGGTATTACTGATGTTAGGTTTGTAGCAGATAGTAATAATCCAAGTTATCATCCAGGACGATGTGCTCAAATTAAAGTTAATGAAGATGTTATAGGTACAATTGGTGAAATACATCCTGATGTGGCTGATAATTTTGAAGTACCTAAGAGAAGTTATATTGGCGAATTAGACATTGAAAAACTATATAAATTAACAAGCGTTTTAAAAAGTTATAAAGGATTACCTAAATATCCTGAAGTAGACAGAGACTTAGCTATGGTAGTCGATGAATCAGTTTTAGCATATGATATAGAACAAGTAATCAAGAGTAATGGGGGAGATTTGTTGCAAAACGTTACTTTATTTGATGTTTATAGAGGAGAACAAGTAGGAGAAAACAAAAAAAGCATGGCTTATGCATTATCATTTAGAGCTAATGATCGTACACTTACTGATGAAGAAGTTAATAAAGCTGTTAAAGAGATTCTATCAAAATTGGATAGTGAAATAGGAGCGATATTAAGATAATGGAAGAAATATATAAAAGGTTTTCTAAAGATCGTTTCTCTAAACTTTGTGGAATTATTATTGATGACATCAAATTAGGATATGCAAAAACATCAGTAATGGTAAAAGAGCAACACTTAAATGGTGTTGATATTACACAAGGCGGCTTAGTATATACTTTAGCAGATTTAGCTTTTGCTTGTGCATCAAACTCCTATGGGCCAATAGCTGTAGGATTAAATACAAATATTTCATTTCTTAAACCAACCACAGCAGGACATAAACTAACAGCCATTGCTAAAGTTGATTCACTAACAAGAAAAACTTGTACAGTTACTGTAGAAGTTTTTCAACAAGAGGAATTAATTGCAAAAATGTTAGGGACTGCTTATGTTAAAGGATGAAAATATAGCTTACACTAATTCATAAGAACCCAGTCATTGACGACTCAAAAGGGATGTATAATTTATTTACGATTTCATTAATTCTCTTTTAATACTCTTCATTTTTTGGCAAATTTTGATTAAATATTATAAAGGGATGGTTTAACCAATTTATTTAATCAGGAAATATTAATTTTATTAGGCTAAAAAGTCACAGGATATATAGTTTGTCTATCAAATTATAATATGGTACTCTTTTAGTAACAGAGGTGGTTAAAATGAGTAGTATCTATGGTACATTTTATAATAATGGAAAATTGCTAATCTTTGCGTTACTCATGTTTTCTATGTTCTTAACTGTATATGTTACTGTTATTATCTTAACTAATCTTCGCCAAAATAAATTAATATTTCCATATATGATATATCAATTAATTGCATTTGTTGTTCAATTTTTTACATTGATGAAATTATTGGCAATGCCCGAGCAATTCATATTTTTAACAAGAATTAGTGCTATAATGACAGTCTACCTTGAAAGCCTATTCTTAATATTAATATTTTCACTTGTTTTGGAAAAAACACCATCTTTACCATTTATGCTTTCAATGATTGCAATACCATTTGTTCTTATGAATATTATTATAATCGAGCCCACATCACTTTTGACAAGTACAATAGATTACCAACTTAATTATGGTCTAATATATTATGCTAAAGGTATATACCAATACATAGTAGCGCTTATTTCATTAATAGTTGTATATGTGTTTATATATAGAATGAAGGGGAAACTAGAAGCTAAAGATATATGGTTATCTTTGTTGATTTTATTACCCATATGTTTTGATATCTATTCAAGGTTTTTTCATAATGGCTTATATGAAGAAATTTCATATTTTCTACTATTTTCTAAACAGTTAATTCTATTATATACAATTTCTAGAAAATGGGCTTTTAAGATGATTGGGAATATTCAAAAAAATACTTTAAATATTATTAGAGGTGGAGTAATAATTATTAATAGTTATGGTACAATAGTTTATTCAAATGGGAATGGTTTGTTAGGGAAAATACCATCTATTGAAAGCGAAAATCAGTTAAAAGTTGAATTGCATAAACAACTACTTGAACCATCACTTTTTCTTGAGAGATTAACTTTCTCATTAATTGATAAAAATCTTCAATTTGATTTTCAAACGAAAGACTATTTGTATTATTTGTGTTCAATTAACCAACTTCTTGGTGAAAGGAATACAGTAGTAGGAGTTATTGTTTCATTTACTGATATTACAGAGTATAAATTATTGATAGAAGAACTTACAGAAAAGAATTTAAATCTTGATAAAGCAAATACAGAATTAGAAAACCAAGAAATAATTATTAGAAATATTAGTATGATGAAAAAAAAGGAGAAAATTTCTCAAGATATAAGAGATTTATTGGCAAACACTATGACCCAAATACTAACTAGTTTAGAAGCTAGTGAAATATTAATAACTTTAGATAAAGAAAAGGCAAAAGCATCATTACAAGATGTTATGAATTTAGCTACTGATTATTTAGATAGAGTACGAAAAATGGTGTCTAGTCTTAAAGAATGATAGGAGGAATAAATGATTAAAATAGTTATTGTTGATGATCATGTTTTATTGCTTGAAAGCTTAAAAACTTTTATTGAGCAAAATGAAGAGTACAGAATAGTGGGTGAAGCCAAAAATGGGATTGAAGCCATTGAAGTATGTAAAACTGCATATCCTGATGTTGTATTAATGGATGTAAAGATGCCAGAATTAGATGGAATTAAAGCTTCTAAAGAATTAAAAAAAGAATTTCCTCGTATTAAAATTATTATTTTAACTTCATATGAAGACAATGAAAGTATTTTTGAAGCTTTTGCAATGGGAGTTGATGGATATTTACTTAAAAACACTAATCCAAAAGATTTGATGGAAGCCATTAGGCTTACTGTAAATGGATTATGTGTAATTCAGCGAAATATAATGGAACATTTCATGACTCAATTAGGAGGTAAAAGCTTTACTGATTACGAAAAAATTGATGTTGAACTTTCAGTTGAAGACATAAAAGTATTAGAAATGCTTAGTGTGGGGAAAACAAATCGTGAAATTGCTAAAGCATTAAATTATTCTGAGGGTACAATTAAGAACAGAGTATCTAAGATGATAAATTTATTAGATGTAAAAGATAGAACTCAACTAGTTGTATTCGCATTAAAACACGATATTATTTAGGAGAATTATGATTCTAACGTCTTTGTCACTATCATATATTATCTCGTTAGAGATTATTTATACTATTATATTATTTATTTCATTATTCTTCATGATTTATATTTTAGTGAATGCAAAGGAAAGCACAATGCGGAATTTTTATGTAGGTTTAAGTTCTCTTTTGCTGGTATCCTTATTTGCAACAATTCTATTGATTTTAGCCTCTTCTATTAGCTTTACATATGTTTTAAATATTATTAAATATCTAGCTATTAGTATAACCAGTGTAATATTTATTTGCTTTGTCTATTATTACATGACTGATAGGCTTTTAAATCCAATTGTAATTATCTTACTTTCTATTTATCCTTTATTTACATTTTTGATAATTTTAAGTAATCCAATTCATTCGTTATTCCTTAGTGAAATATCTGTTGGCATTATAACTGGTAATTTGTTTTATTATATTAATTCATCTATTGCTGATATTTATATATTTATTGGTATGATTATTTTTATTTTTAAAAGACAAAGTAAAACAAAAACTATTATTAATAATACTACTGCTTCATTAATAATTCTATTTCTTATTTTAGTTGGGAAATCTATTAACTATTTATTAATTGATAATTTAATTGCTGATTTTTTTATAGCTATATCTAGTATATGTATGATACTTGTAGGATATTATCTTTTCACAAATAAATTATTTAATATTGAATCATATGGGATTGATAAAGCTATAAACAATCTACAAGAAGGTGTAGTTATTTTAAATAAAGAAAAGAAAATAATTACTTCTAATCAAAACTTTCGCAATTTATTAAAAAAAGCTTATCCTGGAACTATTAAAGATGATAGTAATATGGCATTTCAGCGATTACTTGAGTTAAAGAAATTGTTACCTGGCAGCTATATTGAGAGTAATCATAAATTAGAAAAGGAACAAGAAGATCAGGTATATGTAAATGTAGTTGAAAGTACAACTTATGATTATCAAGGTAATATAACTGGATATATACTAATTTTTAGAGATATTAGTGAATATATTACAATGCAAGAAGATTTAAAAAAGAAAAATATTGAATTAACAAAAACTAGAGTACGATTAGAAAACCATATAAATGATATTAAAACAATTGATTCATTAGAAAAGAGAAATGCATTAGCAAAAGAACTACATGATATATTAGGTCATACCTTAACAGTTACTAATATTAAATTACAGTACTGCATTGATACTTTTAATCAAGATAATGAAACAACATTAAATAATATTCAAGATATTAAAACAATTGTACGAAAAGGTATGAGTCAATTAAGCAAATCTATTGATGAAGAACAAGTTTATGAAAGTGTGTCACTTCTTCGTTTAAGACAAGAACTAATTAGATTAGGTGATAATGTTAAAAATAGTGGGTTAGAGGTAGAAATTACTGTGAAGGGGATTTATAAGATGATTCCAGTTCATGTGTACAATGCTATATATAGAGTATGTCAAGAGGCTATTACAAATGCTTTAAAGCATGCAGAAGCTGAAAATATTTACCTAATTATAAAATATAAAGATGATAAATTATCGCTAAATATATTTGATGATGGAAATGGTTCACTAACAATTACTAAAGGAAACGGCTTAAGTGGTATGGAACAACGAATTCAAGAATTAAATGGGAAAATAACCTTTAAATCAATAGAAGATGAAGGGTTTTATATCAAAGTATCAATTCCTATTCTGTCCGAAAGTAACTAACGATATTATACAAAGGTCATAGTAATTAGTATCCTATGGCACTATGAATGAAAAGACATATACCATATAATTCCATTATGTACTTTGATTAGTATACAAATATATCCCTTAAGCTGTTGTTCACCACTCGTCTATGTGGCGAGTGGGAGAACAATAATACATAGAAAATAAATAATTTAACACAAGGTTTTGTTATTTTTTTTTGTAAAAAATTATCTAAATATGAAAACAACTGATATAATGCTTTGGTACTAAAAATATTGAATAGGACTAATTATTAATATTTCTTCAAAGGGTCATGGTGGTGACGAAATCCTTTTGTAAACTATTTGTAGTAAAAAAATTATAATAACGAAATATATAATGGAGTATTAAGTACTTCAATTACACTAGCAGCTAAAAAAAGCAGGAAAGAATTTTTTCCTTTTATATTCTAAAATTTCCTATTAAAAAACAAATAAAGTAGTTGCTTTTTCTAAAAATAAATATATAATTATAAATATTAGTAAACGTTTACTATAAGGAGTATAATTTTGGGGAAAAAAGCCACAATTAATGATGTAGCAAAAATTGCAAATGTTTCAATTGCAACTGTATCTAGATATCTTTCAAATAATGGTTATCCAATTAAAGAGCAAACTAAAAAATCAATAAAAAATGCTATTTTACAGCTTTCATATACTCCAAACATTGTTGGTCGAATGTTAAAAACTAATAAAAGTATGGATATTGGTGTTATTATACCTACTATTTTAAATCCATATTATCCTGCTGTTATTTACGGGATCGAAAAAAAGGCATATGAAAAAGGGTATAATATTTTACTTTGTAATTCTCAAAGAGATGCAAACCGACAAAAGCAATATGTAAATACATTAATACAGAAACAAGTAAAAGGATTAATAATTTCATCAATCGGAGATGATTTCTTGCTATATTCAGATATTGTAAGTAAAGGAATTGCATTAGTATCTCTTGAAGACGAAATAAGCTTAGATAAAGTGGGACAAGTATTATTTAATTATGAAAAAGGTGCTTATATGGCAATTTCACATTTACTTAAATTAGGTCATAAAAAAATTGCATTTTTAACTTCCCCTTTAGTAAGAAAAAGCAGAAAAGACATTTTAAAAGGATATATAAAATGTTTAAAGGATAATAATGTTACATACAATAAAGTTGTGGAAATTAACGAAGAAAATGAATATGAAAATGGTGCACTTCTAGGAGCAAAACTTTTGTTAGAAGATGATTTACCAACAGCAATACTTGCAGTTAATGATATGGTCGCTTATGGTGTTATGCAATATTTAACTCAAAATAAAGTTAAAATTCCAGAAGATATTTCAATTGTGGGATTTGATGATATTAAAATATCAAAAATGATGAATCCTGCTTTAACTACTATTAGCCAACCATCACAAAAAACAGGGGAGCTTGCTGTATCAATGCTATTTGATATATTAGAAGGAAAAGAATCAAAAAAGATTTTATTAGAGCCTGAATTAATAATAAGGGCTTCAACTAAAAAAATATGAGGAGAGATTAAAATGGATGCAAAGAACAAAGTTGATGTATTAGTTGTGGGCGGAGGTATGATTTCACAAGAAGTTATTCTACCAACAGTATTTCAAGAACAAAAATATGGTCGTGTAGGCAATATTTCTATTTCATCGTTAACAGGAGATATTATTGAAAAACTACAGGGGATGTTTCCATCCTTCACAGGATATCCAAATCCTAAAACGCAAGGGACTACTAAAATGTACCCTGATATGTATAAACAAGCAATAGCTGATTTGCCTGAAAATGGTGTTGTTATTGTAGCTACACCTGATCATTTTCACACACCAGTAATTAAAGCTGCTATTGAAGCTGGAAAACATGTAATTGTTGAAAAACCATTATGCTTAAAAGTAGAAGAAGCTAATGAAATAATAAAAATGGCAGATGAAAAAGGTGTTTATGTATTAACTGATTATCATAAAAGACATGATAGATCAATAAGAGCTTGTAGACACAAATTCAAAAAAGGTTTACTAGGAGAGATGCTCCATGGACATGCTTGGATTGAAGAACCTAAATATATGGCTCTTGATGTATTTAAAGATTGGTGCGAAAAAAGTTCTCCATTTGAATATATAGGTGTACATTATGCTGATGCATATTATTTCATAACTGGTTTAAAACCAAAAAGATTAGTAGCGTTTGGTCAAAAAAAATACTTACCAACCCAAGGTAAAAACGCATATGATGCTGTTCAAGCCACAATTGAATGGGAAGATGGATCAGTACAATTTGTACAGACATCATGGGTTAATTCTGAAAACAACTCTGCTATGACAAATCAAGGAATGATGATGTTAGGAACAATGGGGGAGTATTGGGCAGACCATAAAGATAGAAATACTCATTTTGCAACTGAAGAGGAAGGATTTGATGAGTTTAATCCTAATTTCTTTAAAAAGTATGATAGTTTTGATTTTCCAGGAGAAGAAGAGTGTGTTGGATATGGTTATGATTCAATAGTACAGGGGATTAACGATGTTAGAACTATAGTTACTACCACAAACACATTAGAAGAGCGTAAAGCATTAATAGCCTCAATGGAAGACACTAGAGCGCTACCAAAGCAAGCATTAATTGGTGTTGCAATTAATAACGCTGTTAGAATGAGTGCAGACGCTGGTGGAAAATTTGTTACATTTACAGATGAAATGGCTATTTCATTTGAATAGGAGAAAGTAATCATGAGCATTTTTGATGCGATGTTACCTATGGCGTTTTTTATTGTCTTAGGTTATGTACTACGAAAAGTTGGTTTAATAAATGAATCTGTAAAGAATTTTTTAAACAAGTTGCTATTTTATATAGCTTTACCAGCTATGGCTTTTCGTAGCATTGCTTCGTATGATTTTTCTAAAGCTTTTTCATTATCTCTTGTAATGCACAATGTAAGTATTTTATTACTTACATTTGCTATCGGTTTGTTTTTTGCATATTCCATAAAAGACAAAAAGAAGAGAGGATCATTTCATCAAGCTTGCTATAGAAATAACCAAGCATATATTGGATTACATGTATCAAAAAATGTTTTTGGAGAGTTAGCATTAGCAAAAGCTACGTTAGTTAATGGATTTGAAATCCCAATTGTAAATATTATTGCAATTATTGGTTTAGAAATATTTAGAGAAGACAATAATACTATTGATATAACCCAAAAAATAAAAAAAACAATTATCAATGTGTTAAAAAATCCTTTCCTAATTGCAATTGGAGCTGGTATATTAGTTTCGTTACTCGACATTGGAATACTGGATATAATTGCAGTTGATAGTGTATTTGAAATGTCAGGACGAATTGCACTACCTATGGCACTGATTTTAATTGGTGGTTCAATTACTTTTAAGTATTTACGTGAAAACTTGTTTATGGTTACAGGTTTAAGTTTAATAAGGTTACTAGTTGTACCTGTGATTGCCTATTTTTTAGGTATTTGGGTATTTGGGTTACAAGGACTTGATTTAAGTATTGGAGTAACATTATTATCTACTCCAGTTGCAATATCAAGTTATGTATTTGCACGCGAAATGGGTGCAGATGAAAAATTAATGGCATCGTTTATTGGGTTATCAACCATATTGTCTATTGCGACAATGCCACTAATTAATATATTATTTAATTTATAAGGAGATAAATCATGGCAAAAAGTTTTTTATTACAACCGAGAAAGGTTCCAAAAGTATCAACCAAACACAGAACTATCTGTACTGAAATTCCTGTACCTGAAAGTTTAGAAGTGGTTAAACAATTAAGACAATATGAACCAAAATCAATGACAGGACAACCACTAGTTGTTTGGGATCATGCAAAAGGTGATAAAGTTTATGATAAATATGGTAATAAATGGATTGATTTTAGTTCAGGAGTATTAGTTACCAATTCAGGACATGGTAATGAGAATATAAAGAAAGCTATTATTGATATGGTCAATCAAGACTTAATGCATAATTATTGTTTTCCAACAGAAATACGTTCTACTTTGGTAAAAAAAATAATAGATATTTCGCCAGAACCACTAGAAAAAGCTTTCTTACTAACTACTGGTAGTGAGGCTTGTGAATGTGCGATTAAACTTTCTAGAACATATGGCCAAAAAGTAGGTGGAAGAAAAAAAATTAAGATTATTACATTTATTGATGATTTTCATGGTAGAACCATGGGTTCGCAAATGGCAGGTGGCTCAGAAGCTGCTAAAGAATGGATTGTTAATATAGATAAAGATATGAATCAAGTTCCATTCCCAAATGCATATAAATATGAGTGGGCAGATGAATCTAGAGATGATTATTCTGATGAAAACTGTTTTAATACTTGGATGACTTATCTAGAAGAACAAGAAATTACTCCTGATCAGATTGCAGCATTTATGCCAGAAACCTTCCAAGGTGGTTGGGCACAATTAATGCCTGTTGGATTTGTTAAACGATTACGTAAATTTTGTGATGATAATGATATTTTATTAGTCTTTGATGAAGTACAAGCAGGGTTTGGCCGCTCTGGAAAACTATATTCATTTCAACATTATGATGTAAATGCTGATGTTGTATGTTTAGGTAAAGGTATATCTAGTTCACTTCCATTATCAGCCGTAATAGGTCGAGCAGATATAATGGATTTATATGGACCTAATAAAATGACTAGTACTCATACAGGAAATCCTGTGTGCTGTGCAGCTGCACTGGCAAATATTGATTTTATGATGGATAATAAGCTTATAGAAAAATCAGCTACTCTTGGAAAACTATGTGAAGCGAACTTAAATGTATTAAAAGAAAAATATTCTGAGTATATTGGAAATGTTAAAGGTTCTGGACTAGTATGGGCTATGGTTTTCACTAAAAAGAATAGTAAAGAAATAGATCCTGATTTAGCACATGATATTGTTAGATTATCAATTGAAAAAGGGTTATTATTCTTTGCACCTGTAGGAGCTGGTTCAACTATTAAAGTAACACCACCATTGGTTATAAGTGAAGATGCATTGACAGAAGGTTTATTAGTGCTAGAAGAGGCAGTAAAAGAAGCGATTGAATTAAGGAAATAATTTGTTTAATAAAGTCAAAACCATAAATATAATAAAACGATTTGACTATATACTTTTACTTTTAGTAGCTGTAGTAACTGTAATAGGATTTTTTGTCCTAAAAAGTGCCGCAGCTACTATGAATACTGGTAGTTCAATTGTTAAAACACAATTAGTTTCAATTATTATAGGAGCAGTTATTTGTTTAATACTATCATTAATTGATTATACATATTTTAAACCGTGGGGATATTTTATATTTATTGTTGCAATAGGTTTACTAATTTATGTTATTTTTTATGGGTATGGTCGACTTGTCGACGGTATTGGCTCAAATAGTTGGATACTTTTGGGTGGATATACTTTTCAACCAACAGAGGTTGCAAAGGTAGCATATGTGATGGTAATCCCAGCTTTGCTAGCAAATTTAAAAGAAGAATTTTCACTTAAAATATTTCTACTTACTATTCTAACTGCGCTAGCACCTATTGGATTAATTTTATCACAACCTGAATTTGGATCTGCAGTTGTTTTTACTGTGTCATTAATTTTTATGTTATTTATATATGGAATAAAATTTAAGTGGTTTGCAATTGGTACAGGTGCTGTTGCAGCTTTGTTACCAGTTATCTGGTTATTCTTAGAGAAATTTCAACGAGATAGAATTTTTAGTATACTTACTCCAGATGCAGAAAACGTTGACACATCGCATATTGATAGAGCTAAAATGGCTATTGGTAGTGGTAGATTAAAAGGAATGGGTCTATTTAATGGAACTCAAACTCAAAGTGGTTTACCAATTAAAGATACTGACTTTATTTTTTCAGTTGTTGGAGAAGAACTTGGATTTATTGGAGCTAGTTTAGTAATTATCATATTATTTCTAATTATTGCTAGGATTATATATATATCAGCTAATACTGATGATCTATATGGACGATATATGACCATAGGGATTGCTGGTATGATGATGTTTCATTTTATTGAAAATGTGGGAATGAATCTTGGTTTATTACCAGTAACTGGTATTCCATTACCTTTTGTTAGTGGAGGAGGGACAGCTATGATTATTAACTTTGCACTAATAGGACTTGTATTATCTGTTTCAATACGAAAGAAACAATCGATAACATAGATATTTACTTAAAACTTAAAAAATATTTTTATAATAACCTAATAGTGGTTATTTTTTTATGTAATTTCCTTGACAACTACTCAAAAGTGGTGCTAAAATATAATCAAGTGGTGACTAAGTGGGGATTAATAGTAAGTTATTCCCAAAATTTACGGTCAATTCCCACAAATGAAAAGTAGGGCATATGTTTTTTGGAGAATACCTCCACCGAGTGGATGAAAAAGGAAGAACGATTATCCCGCTTAAGTTCAGAGGTGAACTTGGCTCTTCATTTATGGTAGCAAAAAGCACTGACAAATGTTTAATTCTATACCCAATGGATGAGTGGATGAAAGTCGTTAAAAATATTGAAAATCAACCTTTTTCAGGAGAAGCAATGAGAAGAACTATTAGACAGTTTTTAGCAGGAGCTTGTGAATGCGAAGTAGATAAACAGGGACGATTATTAATTCCAATAACATTACGAGATTACGCTGGTATTAAATCAGAAGTAAATATGAATGGTATGGGTTCAAAAGCTGAAATATGGGACGCTAAAACTTGGGTTATTTACAGAGATCATAAAGCTAATGAACAAGATGAAATTGATGCTGCTACTAAAGCAAGAGAACTATTGGGTTTTTAATATGAATATTGAATTTTCCCATGAACCAGTTTTATTAAATGAATGTATTGAAGCGTTGAACATAGATAAAAATGGCACATATATTGATTGTACTGCCGGAGGTGGTGGACATAGTATTGAGATTGCTAAAAGACTAGGCGAAAATGGAATGCTAATTGCAATTGATAGAGATCAAGTAGCCGTTGATGTTGTAACTAAGAGATTAAAAGATGCAAATCTATTATCCAAATATATTGTTGTCAAAGACAACTACCTGAACATTGAAAATATCATAAAAAAATATGCTAAAGAAAATACTTTAGGAATTCTAATGGATTTAGGAGTTTCATCCTATCAATTAGACACCATTGAGAGAGGCTTTTCCTATCACGATGATGCTAAATTGGACATGAGGATGGATACAAGTGAAACAAAGACTGCATTTAGTGTAGTCAATACATATACAAAAGATAAGCTCACTGAAATACTTTTTAAGTATGGTGAAGAAAAATACACAAGAAAAATCGTTAACGCGATAATGTACAAAAGACAAAACAAACCAATAGAAACCACATTAGAATTAGCAGAGTTAGTTAAAAGCTGCTATCCACCTAAAGATCGATTTAAAGGAAAGCACCCGGCAAGGAAAACATTTCAAGCTATTAGAATTGAAGTTAATGATGAATTAACAACACTAGAAAACACCCTTGTTGAGGCGGCTTTGTCCTTACAAAAAGGTGGCAGATTAGCTGTCATTACATTTCATTCTCTGGAAGACAGAATAGTAAAGGTTATATTTTCTAAGTTGGAGAATCCATGTGAATGTCCCCCCGATTTTCCAATATGTGTTTGTAACAAAGTCAGTATGTTTAAAAGAATAAATAGAAAACCCATACTGGCATCCGACTTAGAGTTAAATAACAATAGACGATCAAGAAGTGCAAAATTACGTGTAATTGAGCGCAGATGATAGTCATACAAAAGATAAAATTTTTAAAGTACGAAAGACACGAAAGAAGAAAAAATCGGCCGGTGTACTACCGGCCGATGTATTTTTCACAAAACTGGGGAGTCAATTATGAATGCACAAAGAAGACTAAATAATGAACAACACATAATGACTGAATCTAAGGGGAAACAAGGGATTAAACCAACCTTATTGAAGGGAAATAAAGGAAATAAAAGACGCATTGTAATATGGGTCTTATTTGTGTTTATTTCTTTATTTGGTATTATTTCTCGTTATAGTTATATAACACAAATGAATTATGATGTGGCAGACTTATCACAGCAATTAATAGCGCAAGAAGCTGTTAATTCATCATTACAATTACAATTAGATCAATTTATGAATTTACCACAGATACGTTATACCGCCATGACTCAACTTGGGATGCAGCAACCTGATCATTATCAAACTATTTACATTCAAGTTCCAAGATATGACGAAATATCATTGGCTTCCAAACCATTAACATTTTATGATAAAATACTAGTGTCAATTGATGATTTAAAGGTTAGTCTGATGAATATCAGAAATATATTCGGGTAGATTCACCAATTATAAAGGAAAAAATGATGGTGAATGACCAAAAAAAAATAAAACTATATAAAGAAAGAAAACGACTGTTAGTAATAATCGTTGTTTTTGCATTATGTGCGATTTTATTACTAGCACGAATTTTTTATATTCAATTTATTAAAGGAGAAGAATATCAGAAATTAGCCTACCAACAACAAACAAGAAATCAAAAATTAACTCCTGCAAGGGGAGCAATCTATGATAGATATGGTAATGATCTAGCCATTAGTATCTATGTAAATACTATTTCAATAAGTCCAACTGCAATGAGAGCAAATGAGTTATCAGTTGATTTATTAGCAAGAGGTTTAGATAAAATACTAAAAATTGGTAAAGAAACCATAATAGAAAAAATAAATAAAGAAAGCGAATATGAATTATTAGTAAGACAGGTAGAAAAGGAAATTGGAGATGAATTACAAAGCTGGTTAAGTGATAATAATATTGCAGGGGTAACCATTGAAGATGATACAAAAAGATATTATCCAAATGATAATTTGGCTGCTCATATAATTGGATTTACAGGTATAGATAATCAAGGGTTAATAGGTATTGAATATACGATGGACGAAGTATTAAAAGGGATTCCTGGAAAAATAACTTCTGAAATTGATAAAAACGGAACTTTGATTCCTTTTTCTACTGACAACCAAATTGCAGCATACGATGGACTTGATGTGGTGTTGACTATTGATGAAAATATACAATATATAGTAGAAAAAGCTCTTGATGAAGCCATATTTAAAAATGATGTAACAAGAGGTGCAACTGCAATTGTTATGGACCCTAAAACAGGTGAAATTTTAGCTATGGTATCAAAACCTGATTTTGACTTAAATAATCCAAGAGAATGTCCTGATGGGTTTGATTCCACTAGTTGGACAGGATACTCTACTAAAGATATTAATTTACTTAATCAAACAGTATGGAGAAATAAAGCTCTTTCTGATACATATGAACCAGGGTCAACATTTAAAGCTATAACTGCTTCTATAGCATTAGAGGAAAATGTTATTTTGCTGTCAACCATGACAGATGATTACGAAATAGAGGTACAAGGTTGGGACATAAACTGTTGGCGTAGTTACCCTCATGGAGAAGAAACCTTCTTAGAGGGGATTTATAACTCATGTAACCCTGTATTTGTGAAAGTATCTCAGTTGTTAGGAATTGATATATTTTATGAATATGTAGAAATGTTTGGATTTTATGACAAAACAAAAATAAACTTACAAGGAGAATCAAACTCCTTATTCCAAAAAGATTTTGGTTTAGAATATCAAGAAATTGATTTGGCGGTTGCATCTTTTGGTCAACGTTTTAAAATAACTCCAATTCAAATAATTACAGCTTATTCAGCAATTGCAAATGATGGGAAATTATTACAACCATTTATAGTAAAAGAATTATTAGATTCACAAGGGAATATTGCAAAAAAATTCGAAACTATAACTGTTAGACAAGTAATATCTTCACAAACATCACAAACAATGAGAGAAGTATTAAAAGGAGTAGTTTCTGAAGGAACTGGTAAAAATGCATATGTTCCTGGATATGATGTAGCTGGTAAAACAGGTACATCTGAGACAGATGAAGAAAATGTGTATACAGCATCTTTTTGTGGATTTGCACCAGCTGGTAATCCAGTAATTACTGTACTAGTTGTACTACATGACCCACAAGGTGATTCATATTATGGAGGTGTTATTGCAGCACCTGTTGTTGGACAGATTATTGAAGAAACATTAGAGTACTTACAAGTTCCTAGAAATCTAGATGAAGCACTTATAGAACGTGACGTATTAATCCCTGAGTTAATTGGTTACTCTATTGATCAAGCAACTGATATTCTAGATGAACTACAATTACAATCAATTTTAATAGGTGATAACATTTTAGAAGATGTGTCTGTATCATACCAATATCCATTGGCAAAAACCATAGTAAAAGAAGAAAGTATTGTGGTATTATATAGTTACTTACCTGAGGAGAAAGAACGAGTTACAATGCCAAATTTATTACATAAGACAATCTATGAGGCAAAAGTAACACTAAATGCTTTAGGCCTAAATATTGACACAAAAGGATTAGGTACATGTATTGATCAAAGCGTCAATAAAGGGGAGAAAATTGAAAAGGGCAGTATAATAACCGTTACATTTAGGTATACTGATAATGTGGAGTAAGTATGAAATTAGAAAAATTACTAAAAACAATTGATATAGAAGAGTTTTATGGCGATAGAGAAATTAATATTAGTGGGATAGCTTATGATTCTAGAAAAGTTAAGAAAGGCTATTTATTTGTATGTATTGATGGAATTGATGAAGATGGCCATGAATACTTAACTAAAGCTTTAAAAAATGGGGCAGTTTGTGCTTTAATTACAAAAAAGGTTTCATTGCAATTTGAAAATTATATACGTGTTTTAGATGGGCGAATAGCTTTAGCAAAGTTAGCCAATTGTTTCTATGATAATCCTAGCCAAAAGATGAAAGTAACTGGTATTACAGGTACTAAGGGTAAAACGACTATTGCAAAAATGATTAAAACAATTATGGAGTATAGTAATATACCAACTTCGTCAAGTGGAACATTAGGTATGTTTATTGGGAATACACATATTAAAACAATAAATACCACACCAAGTTCTCTAGATTTACAGCAATTCTTTTCTAAAAGCTTGTCTAATAAAATAAATCATGCCGTCATAGAAGTTGCATCAATTGCTTTAAAGCAAAAACGTGTACAAATGATTGATTTTGATATTGGGATTTATACAAATTTAGCCAGAACCCATATAGGGAAGAGAGAACATGATGATTTTGAAGATTATCTAGAATCAAAAGCTAAATTATTTAATTTATGTAAAATAGCAATCTATAATATTGATGATCCGTATTATATGAGGATGATGGATGAAAAATCAGCAAAACCATTAACTTATTCAGTTAATAGTAAACAAGCTAATATTTATGCAACTAAAATTCATAAAGAGGGTGTTTACACTACTTTTACTTATAATGGATTAGATAAGGTTATTAAAGTTACTTATACTTTGCCTGGACAATTTAATATTAGTAACGCAATAGCTGCCATAACTGCTTCTCTTCTAATGGGTGCAACTAGTGAAGGTGTTATTAATGGATTAGCAAAAACTACTGTAAAAGGTCGTTGTGAAGTGCTAGATACAAACACACCATATATGGTTATGATTGATTATGCACATAATCAAAGTAGTTTATTAAAACTTTTAACAGAAATAAAAGAGGATGTTAAGGGGAAAATGATTGTTTTATTTGGTTGTGGTGGAGATCGTGACAATGCCATGAGATATGAAATGGGTGAGATTGCAGGAAATAATGCTGATTACTCAATTATAACAACAGATAATCCTCGTACTGAAGAACCTATAGCGATTATAAATATGATTGAAGAAGGTATCAAAAAAACAAATGGTAAATATATTAAGATTGTTGATAGAACACAAGCTATAAAACACGCTTTAACAATTGGAAAAGAAAATGATTTAGTTATTTTAGCTGGAAAAGGCCATGAAACTTATATTGAAAAGAATCATGTTAGAAGTCACTATGATGAACGAGAAATTGTAAACAATTTGTTAAAGGAGATACTATAAATGAATTTATGGATTGATGAAGTACAATCGCTATTTGACTGTTGTGATAAAGAACATAGAACTCATCAATTACTTAAAGGTGTTTCAACTGATAGTAGAGACATTAAAGTAGGTCAACTATTTATTGCTTTAAAAGGTGAAAACTTTGATGGTCATAACTACATTGATAAAGCAATTAAAAAAGGTGCTTCACTAATTCTATCAGAGAAAAATCATTTAAATCCAAAAGTAATAAAAGTAGATGATACCATTAAAGCATTAGGATTATTGGCTAAATATTATAGATTAAAGTTTTCTATTCCTGTTATAGCTCTTACTGGAAGTGTTGGAAAAACTACAACAAAAAATATGATAAATAGTGTTTTATCAACCTTGAAAAACGTTCATACTACCAAAGGTAATAAAAATAATCATATTGGGTTACCAATGTCTTTATTTAATCTAACTAGTGAACATGATGTTTCAATTCTTGAAATGGGAATGAATCATTTAGGTGAAATTGACTATTTAAGTTCTATTGCTAAACCTACAATTAGTATTTTAACTAATATCGGTGTTAGTCATATTGGTAACTTAGGCTCAAAAGAGAATATATTTATAGCTAAAAAGGAAATGCTCAATCACTTATTACCAAAAAGTCTTTTATTAATAAATGGTGATGATGAGTTCCTCATGTCATTACAGGCTAATAGTCCTTATAGGGTGATTACTTATGGTTTTTCAAGCCATAACACGGTTAAAGCAAGTCATTATAAAACACTTGAAGATAATAAAGGGAGTCAATTTATGATTGGCCATGAGCTTTATACACTAAATACTCTTGGAAAACATAATGTATATAATGCATTACCTGCTATTACTCTTGGAAATGAATTTGGATTAAGTACAAAAATGATCAATCAAGGGCTAAAAACATTTTCAAATGAAAAAATGAGAATGAATATATCTAAAATTCAAGGTATGACTATTATAAATGATGCATATAACGCAAATACTCAGTCTATGAAAGCTGCAATTGATGTACTA
The DNA here is from genome assembly GCA_023145435.1 of Clostridiales bacterium. GTDB lineage: Bacteria > Bacillota > Clostridia > DUPQ01 > DUPQ01 > JAFGUQ01. Next base: position 70,074 of record JAGLDS010000002.1, on the reverse strand, counting down.
GACATACAAAAAGGACGTAAAGTTGCGATATTAGGAGATATGCTTGAAATGGGTGATTTTTCAAAAGATAATCATTTTGATGTTGGCAAACATGTTGCTAATTCATTGATGGATGTATTAATTGGAGTAGGTAACGATGCTAGTTTTTATATTGATGGAGCTAAAAGTGCAAAAAATAGTAATTTGGAATTATATTATTTTGAGGATTTATCATATTTAGAGAAGAATATTAATGATATAATAAAACAAGGTGATTCAATTCTGTTAAAAGGCTCAAGGGGTTCAAAAATGGAAACAGTTATTGAATTTATAAATAAAAAGGAGTAGACATGGGATTATCATTTATTATTACATTTTTAACAACAGCTTTATTTGGGCGATTACTTATTCCATTACTTCAAAAATTAAAATTTGGGCAAATTGTTAGGAATGATGGTCCAAAAACCCACTTAAGCAAGATGGGTATTCCAACAATAGGTGGAATTATGTTTATTATTCCTATTTTATTGTTTGCAACTATTTTTAACAAATTTTCTATTGATAGTATAATTATTTCAATAATTGTCCTTCTATTTTCTTTAGTTGGCTTTTTAGATGATTTATTAAAAATAAAAAGAAAAAGCAAAGATGGACTTAGTGTTTTACAAAAAACTATTGGTTTACTAATTGTTTCCACATTGTTTGCCACGTATTTTGTATATTTTTCTAATATTGGGACAGAATTAATTGCACCATTTTCTAATATGATGACATCGTTTATGATTCCTAAATTCTTGTATGTTTTGTTTATTATAATTGTAATGTACGCTGCAACTAATTCAGTAAATCTATCTGATGGCGTTGATGGCTTAGCATCTAGTGTTACAGCAATTGTCATGATGTGTTTAATGTTAATTGCTTTTGTTAATATTAATAATGAACTAGTTATTATATTCTCAATTAGCACAGTTGGTGGATTACTAGCATTTCTATTATATAATGGGCATCCTGCTAAAGTTTTCATGGGTGATACAGGTTCATTGGGACTAGGTGCATTGGTTGGGATTATGGCTATATATTTAAAGATACCTTGGGTTTTACTTATTGCTGGTATTGTTTATGTTGTTGAAGCGCTATCAGTTATAATTCAAGTTGGGCATTATAAAAGAACAAAAAGAAGAGTTTTTAAAATGGCGCCTATTCATCATCATTTTGAATTAAGTGGATGGAAAGAAGCAAAAGTTGTAGTTGTCTTTACAACAGTAACAATTGTGGCTTGTGCCTTATCATATGCCATATTAGTATGGCTATAAGATAGGATATTAATGAAAAAATTATTTTATACAAAACCTTTTGATTATTGGATATTTGTTTTTACTTTAATGTTGGTTTCACTGGGAATCATCATGGTTTTTAGCGCTAGCACTCCTTATGCAAAAATGGCTTTTGATAATATTTATTATTTTTTAAACAAGCAACTAATTGCAGCTGGAATTGGTTTAATACTTATGATTGGCTTATCATTTATTGATTATCGTTTATTGAAATTGATTGCTCTTCTTTTTATAGGTCTATGTTTTTTATTATTAATCGCTGTACTAATACCAGGTATTGGTCAAATATATAACGGAGCAAGAAGATGGATAGATTTGGGACCTGGATTCCAACCATCTGAATTTTTTAAATTAGCTTTAATTATTTTTCTATCTTATAGTATTTCTAAAAATCAAGAAAAAGTAAGTACATCTATTAAATGGGTGTTATATCATTTAACATTCCTAGCTATTGCAGCAGTATTATTATTAGCTGAACCTCATTTAAGTGCTACAATTATTATAAGTATTATAACTTTTTTATTATTGTTTATTGGAGGAGCTAAATTTCATCATCTAATGATTTGTGGATTTGTAGGTGGAGCTGGCTTAGTTGGATTTGCAGTACTTACAGATTATACAAATGATAGGCTAACGATTTTCTTAAATCCTTTTAAAGATCCTCTTGATTTAGGATATCAATTAATTCAATCTTTTTATGCAATTGGTGCTGGAGGTTTACTAGGGAGAGGGTTAGGGAAAAGTGTACAAAAGTTTTTATATATGCCTGAACAACATAATGATTTTATATTTTCAATATTAGCAGAAGAATTAGGGTTTATTGGTTGCTTAGTAGTAATCTTATTATTCTTTTTATTAGTATATCGAGGCATGAGAGTGTCAATTAATACTAAAGATCCTTTTGGAAAACTATTAGCTGGAGGAATTTCTTGTTTGTTCTTTATTCAAGCAATACTAAATATTGGTGTTGTTACAGGTGCTTTACCTACAACAGGTATTTCATTACCATTTTTTAGTTTTGGTGGAACTAGCTTAGTTGTAAATATGGTTGAGATTGGGTTACTATTAAGTATATCAAGACATGCAAAGAGGAGTGTAAAAAAATCATGAAAGTAATTATTGCAGGTGGAGGAACAGCTGGACATATAAATCCAGCTTTGGCAATTGCCGATTTATTAGTTGAAAAATTAAATCTTAGTAAGGGTGATATTACTTTTATTGGAACAAAAAGAGGATTAGAAAAAGATTTAGTACCTAGAGCTGATTATGATTTACGGTATATTACTGTAAGAGGATTTAAACGCAAATTTTCATTAAATACAATTGTTGGCTTGTTTGCACTATGTGTTGGTATGGTACAATCTCGTAAAATTTTAAAAGAATTATCCCCTGATATTGTTATTGGTACAGGTGGCTATGTTGCAGGACCTATTATGTATTTAGCTAGTAGAAGGAAAATACCTACTTTTTTACATGAAGCAAACGCATATCCTGGTATTACAACTCGATTGTTAGCAAAAAGGATGGATGTAATTGGAATTAGTTTTTTAAAAAGCAAACAATTTTTAAAAAATAGCAAGAAAATCATTTTAACTGGTAATCCGTTAAGAAATGATATATTAAATCTTAACCGCCTTGAATGTCGTGAAAAAATCAGTTTAAAGGTAAATGAAAAATTAGTAGTAGTTATGGGTGGTTCATTAGGGGCAAGAGCCATAAATGATTCCATGATACAACTTATTAATAAGCATCTAAAAGATAATGATTTCACACTTATATATGCACCTGGAAAACAATATTACTCTGAAGTAATTGATAGAATAAATAAAGATTTTGACAATGTTTCTATTGTTGACTATATATATAATTCACCAGAAGTGTATCATAGTGCAGATTTAATGATTACTAGAGGGGGTTCAATGACAATAAGTGAAATGTTGGCTATTGGTGTTCCATCAATTATTATTCCTTCATCAAATGTGGCTGAAAATCATCAAGAGCCAAATGCCAGAGCTGTTGAATCAAAAGGAGCTTGCGAAGTTATTCTTGATAAACAATTAAATGGGTTAGTCTTATATGAAAAAATAGTTAATATATTGCAAAATGAAGAAAAAATGATTAGTATGAGAGAAAGTGCTTTGAAAATGGGTATTATTGATGGAAAAGAGAGAATTTTAGATATTATTAGAAAGTTGGTAAAGTAATGAAGGTAACAGTTTTAGGGAATAGTGGTCCATATTGTTTAGAAGGTGGTGCTTGTTCTAGTTATTTAGTTCAATCAGGCCAAACATCAATACTTAATGACTGTGGTCCAGGTTCCATAGCAAATTTACGTACTATTATGGATCCTATTGATTTAGATGCTATTTGTATATCACATTTTCATTATGACCATATTAGTGATTTATTAGGACTTTCTTATTATTTTCAAAGTAAGAATAAAAAAATGCTCTTATATGTACCTAATAATCCACGAAATATTTTAGAACTATTCTTAGATAATGAAGCATTTGATGTATACACTATTAGTGATTGTAAATTAACACATATAAAAGATATGACAGTAACTTTTTGTGAAATGACTCATCCAATAAAAAGTTATGCTACCAAATTTAGAGATGACACACACAATTTTGTCTATACTGGTGATACAAATTATAACGAAAGAATAGAGTCGTTTGCTGAAAATTGTGATTTGTTAATAGTAGATGGGGGAAATACTCCACCACATTTATCTCCAGAGGATTGTAATAATATTGAAATTGAAGCTTATCCTAAGAAAATGCTAATATCTCATTTAAATCCAGAATTTAATAACAAAAAATTATTTTCACAACCTTTAGCAATTCTATTGAAAACATATGAATTAGATTAATATTTTATTTCACTTTTTACATCAATAGTTAAAAACGCTTTTTGTGTATTTTTATTTGGTTGCCCTTCATCAATATATATTGTGTATTCTCCATCTAATATAACTCGCTTTCCTTCATTGTTAATAAAGGATAATGCTTGTTCATCCAATTTGAAAGTTATTTCAATTTGTTGGTTAACTTTAAAAAACTTATTTCTAAAGCGCTTTAGCTGATAATTAGGAGATTTCATAGATGTCTTTGGTGTCTTTATATATAACTGAATAACATTATTACTGTCATAGGGGCCATGATTCATGACTTTGATCTTAGCTTCATATGTATAATCACTTTTTTTCTTAATAATAATATTATCAAATGAAAATTTAGAATAAGTTAAGCCAAACCCAAATGGAAATAGGGGAGATTCTTTTAGATAGCGATATGTTTGAGTAGTTAATTCATATTGGTCATAAGGGGGAAGTTGACTAATTGAACTATAAAAAGTAACAGGTAACTTACCACTTGGTGAAAAATCACCAGCTAATAAATTTGCAACTGCTTTTCCACCTAAAGCTCCTGGGTACCATGCTTGTACTATTGCATCTGCATATTTATTGGCTGTAACCAAGGAAACACAGCTACCGCTTAAATTAACAACAATTATTGGCTTATTAATTTCTGCGATTTTAGATATTAGCTGGTTTTGTAACCCTGGTAGTTTTATATCATCTCTATCACCACCACCAAATTCAGGATAACGAGGATCAGCTTCTTCACCTTCAATTTGTGAGTTGATTCCAGTTACTATAATTGTTACATCGCAGGCTTTAGCACAAGATAGTGCTTCTGAAAGTAGTGAAGTTTCATCATCACGTAATGATTCATTGGCAATATGACAACCTTTTGAATATTTGATTTCACAATCGCTAAATTTTTCAATAATACCTTCTAAAATAGTACTATATCTTGAAGGGATTCCCTTATAATTGGCTAGAAGAACTTCTCTATCATCTGCATTTGGCCCAACAACTGCAATACTTTTCACATTGGATTTTAAAGGTAGAATTCCATTGTTTTTTAGCAAAACCAATGATTTTTCAGCTACTTTAATTGCATAATTACGATGCTTATTACTATCATTATCATCATAAGGTATGGAAGAATAAGGAACTTTATCCTCATCATCAAACATTCCTAATTTAAATCTAGCGACTAATAATCGTTTAACAGCTTTATTGATTTGTTCTTCTGTAATTATATTTTCTTCATACGCAAGTGTTAATGATTCAAAGGCTTTACCACAGTTTAAATCACAACCGTTAATAACAGCCATGGCAGCTGATTCTTGTACAGTTTTTGTTAAATTATGGTGTAAGTGTAAATCAATTATTGCATGACAATCAGATACAACAAATCCCTTAAATGAAAATTCTTCTCGTAAAACATCTAAAAGATATGTTCTAGAGGCACAACAAGCTTCTCCATTAACTCTATTATATGCTCCCATTATTGAATAAGCTTTTCCTTCTACGATACAGTCTTTAAATGCTGGAAGATAAGTTTCCCTAAGGTCTTTTTTTGAAACTATTGCATCAAAATGATGGCGATCACTTTCAGGACCACTATGAACTAAATAATGTTTAGGAGTTGCAATTGTTTTTAGGTATTTAGGATGATTTCCTTGCATTCCCTTTATAAATGAAATACCCATTCTTCCAGTTAAGTAAGGGTCTTCACCATAAGTTTCATGTCCGCGGCCCCATCTAGGATCTCTAAAAATATTAATATTAGGACTCCACATTGTTAATCCCTTATAAATACCCATGTCACCTTGCCTTTTGTATTCGTGATGTTTAGCTCTTGCTTCATCTGAAATATATGTAGCAGTTTGATAAACCATTTGCTTATCAAAAGTAGCAGCTAAAGCAATGGCTTGAGGAAACACTGTAGCAGTACCAGCTCGTGCTATACCATGCAAGGCTTCATTCCACCAGGTATAAGCTTTAATTGATAATCTATCAATTGCAGGGGAGAAATGAAGTGTTTGAGAAATCTTTTCCTCAATAGTCATTAACGATAGTAAGATTTCTGCTCGTTTTTCAAAAGATAATTGTTGATTTTCAAATGGGTAGTTCATAAAAGCTCCTTAAATGTGAATTGTAAATAATTTGTGAACATTCAACAAAAAGTATACTACATTATTTTTTTTAATGCTATAATCGATTAAGATAATGAAAAAGGTTAGAGTGTTTATTGTGAAAAAAAATATATTAATAATCATAGTGGTTGTGATGCTATTCACTTTCTTATCTGGATGTGTATTTTTACCTAAAGAAGATGAGAGATTATCACCGCCAATTATTGAATCAAAATCAACTGAATATAAAACAGAAGCAGTAGAATATGGAACTGTTTCAAAAGATGTTAGTACGTTTGGTTCATTTAGACCTATAAATGAAATAGCTTACTCGTTTGAGCATTTAGGAGGTTCATTTTTACAATTCTTTGTGAGTAAAAATGATGAAATAGTAGCGGGGCAAGTTATTGCTGAACTTGATACTGGTAATTTAGATAAAGATATGAGAGATGAAGAAATAGAACTGAAAAGAGCGCAATTAACTTTTGATAGAAATAGCGAGTTATTTAATAATAATCAAATAAGTGAGTATGATTATAAAATTGCTAAATTAAATTATCAAAAAGTCGTAAACTCATATAATGATTTATTATTAATTAAAGAACAATCACAGATTTTTGCAGATGATAATGGAACAATTTCTTATTTAGCACCTCTTGAAGAGGGCGATCAAGTAACAAAAGGAAATTTAGTTTTTAAAGTTGTTTTAAATAATGAGATGAAATTAACTTGTATTGGAAGTGGAATTTATAAATTTGATGCTGATATACCTGTAGTTATTGAATCACTAAATTATAAAACTACAGGAGTAATAACAATTTCAAACCATAATAGTATGGTGGTTTTACCAAATGAATTTAGCGAAGATTGGAGAATTGGAACATTTGTTATGGTAACACAAAATGTAGACACAGTTGAAAATGTATTAATGGTTAATCAAAAAGCTGTTAAAACATTTGGAGGTATAACTTTCGCTAAAGTATTAGAAGATGGTGTTCCAATAGAAAAAGAAGTTGTACTTGGACAGACTAATGGCAGATACTACGAAGTAATATCTGGATTAGTCGAAGGCGAATTAGCCATTATTTATTAGGAGAATTACATGTTTAGATTGGTACTTAGAAAAATATTTAATAATAAATGGTTGGTATTATGTCTTTTAATTGGCAGCATATTAGCAGTAGCTGTTGTTAGCTCTATCCCAATGTATTCAAGTGGCATGCTTCAACGCATGCTAATTAAGGATTTTGAAACAACACAAGAAGAAACTAATATTCACCCAGCTACTTACGAATTTATTAGTAGTTGGACAAATCTTAATGTGTTAGAAGATCGAATTAATTTATTTGAATATTATGATAAAAAAATTAAAGAAGATATGTCGAAAAAAATTCCCATGAGTATTTTGACTGACTATACTTTGCTAGGAACTTCTAATTATCTTTCAGTAGATGTGAGAGGATGGGACCTTTATTTAGAAGAAGTAGCAAAGGAACTGATGTTTCCAAGTACTAGATTAAATCGTATTAATATTTATGGAATGACAAATTTAGAAACTAATGTAAAAGTGATATCTGGTCGGATGTATAATAAGGAACCTATTGAAACCACTAATCCTTTAACTGGAAAAACAGAGTTTTTGTATGAAGTTATTGTTAGCTCAGAAATTATGAAGCGTAACAATTATGTTTTAAATGGGGAATATGCAATTATTGAAGCCAAAAATGATATTGAATATATTGACAGGTTTAAAATTGTTGGTGTTATAGAAATGCAAGAAGACAAATCGTCATATTATACATTTGATAGTTATGGTCTTTATATGGATGCAGATATTTTTTATAATAATTTTATTAAAACTGAGGAGTATAGCTTAGATGCCACTAGTTGGTATTATGCATATAATTATTATGAGTTGTTACTGACAGAAACTCAAAATATTTTAACACAATTTGATGATAATGGTAAATGGATTGTTAACAACTATGGATATATGAAACATAGAATGTCATTTGCATCAATTTTACAAGATTACATGGATCGTGCTAGTCGATTGTCAGGTTTGCTTATTTTATTAGTTATTCCTGTTATTTTAATGATTAGTTTTTATGTTTCTATGATTGCACAATTGATTATGGAACAAGAAAAAAATGAAATTGCTATGTTAGAAAGTCGTGGTGCCTCTAGAAAACAAATATTTAAGATTTATTTTTATGAAAGTTTATTTATTGGAATTATTTCATTTATAATCGGAATTATAACGGCAATATTCTTATGTAGACTATTAGGAGCGTCAAATGGTTTCATGGAATTTGTTAATCGAGCTCATATGGAAATTAATTTGAGTTGGGAAGCAATATTTTATGGTTTTATATGCTCAATATTCTTTATAATAATGATGTTGTTCCCAGCTATTAAGGCATCAAAGTTTACTATTGTACAATACAAACAAGGTAAAGATATAATAAGCAAAAAACCATTTTGGCAAAAATTATATTTAGATATAATATTACTTGCTGTATCTTTATGGGCACTAAATAATTACAATACATTTAAAGACAGTATTGGTTTATCAGGAGATGGACAGATTGATTATTTGATATTCTTTGCAGTTACTTTCTTTATTTTAGGACTTAGTTTAGTAATAATGAGAATTTATCCATTTTTAATTAACTTACTTTTTAAATCAACTAAGCGATTTATGTCACCACCTATGTATGCAGCATTTACATATGTAGGTCGTGGTGGTTCTATGAAACAATTTATAATGATTTTCTTGATATTAGCTTTAGGAGTAGGGATTTTTAATGCTAATAGTGCTAGAACCATAAATGAAAACCTTGTAGATATTGTAAAACACCAATTTGCTACTGATGTTGCAATTACTTTAAGTAACTGGGTAGTAGATGAAAATAATGAAGTTGTAGTAGAAGAAGGCTCAGAAGTAATTACTAAAAATTTACTAAAATATGAAAAAATTAAATCAAGTGAATTAGTAGATACTGCTACAAAAGTTGCTAGTTATAAAGCACTGATTAAAAAATATAATACATATGGTGGAGCTGCATTAGGGTCAACAATAATAGGGATAACTCCTGAAGATTATGGTAAGGTAGTATGGACTCGAGATGATTTGTTAACTGTTCATATTAACTTTTACTTAAATTTAATGGCATCCCATCCAGATGGTGTAATTGTTTCTTCATTTACAGCAAATGAATTAGGAGTAAACCCTGGAGATTTCATTTCAATTGAGGTTCCTGACATTGATAATGTTATTGAAGCACCAATATTAGCAGTTGTAGACAACTGGCCTGGCTATAATCCTTATACAGGATTTGATTTTGCAACAAATAGAACAGTAACTAGTGATGATGTTTCATTTGGATTTGTAGTTATGCATTATGATTTGCTTTTATCAAATGCAGGTGATATTGATTATATGATTTGGCTAAAGAAAAATGAAGGTGTATTAGATAGTGAAATAAACACCTTTTTATCAGGAAATGATATTACTATTTCATATGGTAAATATGCGGATTTTGAAGTGTCTGAACAAAAAAAAGACCCAATGGTACTAGGTATGAATGGAATGCTTACATTAGATTTTATTGTTACAATGATTATATGTGGCGCTGGATTTATAATTTTCTGGATTCTATCTATTAGGCAACGGGTACTACAATTTGGTATTTTTAGAGCTATGGGATTAAGTAAAAAAGAACTTATTCTTATAATTTTCTGGGAACAATTATTAATATCAGCAGTGGCAATAATTCTTGGAATTGTAATTGGAGGAATATCGTCTGATGTCTTTGTTCCGCTATTTGAACTTATTAGTGCACAAAGTGGGCGATTAATTGAATTTAAAGTGTTCTCATTTAAAGAAGATTACTATAGAATTTATATTATTGTAGCAGCCATGATAGTTATCGGTATTTCTATAATCGGACGATTCATTACTCATATTAAAATGGATCAAGCTGTTAAATTAGGAGAGGATTAAAGGGTAGTATATTGAGTTATATTTATGAAACAAAAGGCATATGTAGAGATTTTATTCAAGGTAGACAGACAATTCATGCCTTAAAAGATATTAATATTAAGATTGAAGAAGGCACCTTTACAATCCTTAGGGGAACTTCAGGATCTGGTAAAACCACTTTAATGAATATATTAGGAGGACTTGACCGACCAACCAGCGGGCAAGTACTATTTGACAAAAAAGAAATAACAACCATAAGTGACGCTGAAAGGGATATGCTAAGGAGAAAGAATATTGGTTTTGTTTTTCAGTCTGTTGCTCTAATATCGGTTATGGATGCTTATGAAAATGTAGAATTTGGTTTACGAGTTTCAGGAGCGCTTAGAAAAGATTGGAAACAATTAACTAGAAGCAGTTTAATTAAAGTTGGACTTGAAAAGAGAATGAATCATAAACCATTCCAATTATCAGGTGGAGAACAACAACGGGTGGCAATATCTAGAGCTATTGCAAATAAACCTAGAATTGTATTTGCTGATGAGCCTACGGCTGAACTAGATACACATTTAGGATTACAAATTGTAAAACTCTTTAAAACATTAGTAACAGAATCAGGATTAACTATAGTCATGACCACCCATGACCCAAGTATGATTGAAATTGCTGATCATGTTATTTCATTAGAGGATGGTGAAGTTATTGATGAACGATAATAATACGAATTTATATACTGGAGAAGATGAAAATTATTATGATCCTAAAAATGTTATAACTTGTGAGAATCTTGTAAAAATTTACAAAACAAAAGATACTGAAGTTGTAGCATTACAAGGCCTTGACTTGGAAATTAAATATGGAGAGATGATGGCTATTATTGGAAACAGTGGTAGCGGGAAATCAACTCTATTAAATATGATTGGTGGTCTTGATAGGCCGTCGGCGGGTAAATTAATTGTTGATGGAAATAATCTCCTTAGAGTTAAAAAAACTGCTTTGACAGACTATAAACGAAACACAGTAGGGTTTGTGTGGCAAAATAATGCAAGAAATCTAATTCCTTATTTATCTGCTAAGCAGAATGTAGAACTCCCAATGATTTTGGCTAATAGGACTGATTTTAAAAAAAGAAGTGCAGAATTATTAAAAATAGTTGGATTAGAAGAACGTATGAGAAATAAACTTAATCAACTTTCAGGTGGCGAACAACAACGTGTAGCTATTGCCATAGCCATGGCAAATGAACCTAAGATAATATTAGCAGATGAACCAACTGGAGCTGTTGATTCAGAAACCGGTAAACATATATTTAATGCTTTTAGAAAATTAAATAGTGAAACAGGTGTAACTATTATAATCGTTACACATGATAGAGGAGTTGCTAAAAATGTGGATAGAGTTGTAGCAATTTCTGATGGCCGTACATCAAGTGAGTACATTCGTAAAATTAGCTATAAAAAAGAACTAGAAGAGCTTGATAGAATGTCAGGTGTTGAAGAAAGCGAAACACATGAAGAGTTGGTGGTTGTTGATAGGCATGGACGCTTAAAGTTACCAGAAGAATATTTAGGCGCAGCTGGTATCTCTAAAAATAGCCGTATTAAAATGGACTTAGAAGACGAAAAGATTGTCATATATAGACAGGAAGATGATAATGAAGAATCATAAAAAATATTTTTTATTAACAGTGTTGTTAATAGTTATGTCACTACTATTTACAGGGTGTATGTATTTTATGCCAGTTGAAAATACAATATATGAACCTGAACTATTACCTTCAGAAAAACTAATTTTACCAACTATAAATGTTATCAAAGGTGATTTATTAATTGTATATGATAAAGAAGCTATAATTGTTGCTGATATTGAAAATATTGATATTGTAAGTTGTACTATTCTTGGAACAATTAATGAATTATATGTAAAAGTGGGTGAAGTTGTTAAAAAAAATCAATTGGTGGGAATTCTTGATATGAAAGTCATTAATGAACAAGTGTTTAAACAAGAAATTACTGTAGAAAAATCTAAAATGAATTATGATAAGCAATTAGGATTATATAACATTGGAAAAGTTGATTTTTATACCTTAGAATTTGCCCGTTTATCCTTAGAGGCATATGAAAATTATTTATCTGATTTATATGAGAAACAAGTTGATCATTACCTATATGCAACCTCATCTGGAACTATTACTGAAATTTTTAGATTTGAAGGAGATTCAGCTAAAGGCGATGTGCTAGGAATTTGTCCATTAAGTAATTTTTTAGTTCAATATGAAATACCAGCAACTGATAATCTTGCCCCAACTGATGCATTACTAATGAGCTTAGATAGTGGAAAGTTAAATAATGATGGGAAAATTAAGATTCTTTATGACGGTAATAAATATAACGGATATGTTTTTAGAACTTCTTCACAGTATTCATTAGCATATGATTATTTTGGAGATGTTGTATATGGCCAGATAGCATTTATAGGTTTACCAGAAAAGTTGATTTTAGGAAAAACTACAACTATTAGATATATAGAAGAGGAAGCATATGATGTAATGGTTATTCCTATTTCAACTGTTTATCCAAATGATGATGGAACATTTTATACATATGTAGTAGCTGATAATGAAATTAAGTTTAGGACTATTGAAGTTGGTATTACTGATGGTATTTTTTATGAAGTGAAAAGTGGCCTTATGGAAGGCGATAAAGTATTGAAGAGTAGGTAGAGTTGATGGATAATATAAAAATTAGAAAAAGAATATTGTGGATTATAGGTTTATTATTTATGTTTTCACTTATAGGATGTCAAAAAGTGATTGTTAATCCTCTTACTATTCCGGAGTATGTAAAAAAAGAACCTAACTATTTAACAGAGATTATTGTTAAAGTTGATTTATATGATTCGAAAACTCTTTATGCTAAAGTTCACCCAATACAAGAGAAAACTTATTCGTTTTTGACATCTGGGTATATTGAAAGAATTCTACCTATAAGAGGTGAGGAAGTTTCAAAGGGACAACTATTAGCTACCTTAAACAACAGCGATTTAGAAAAGCAAGCAAGAGATATGGAAATAACCTATCAAATAGAAAAATTAAAAATTGAAAAATTTCAAAAAATATATGATACAACTGGTAATGGAAAATATGATTTAGATATTGCATTACTTGATTTTAAAATTACTCAATATCAATATGATAAATTACAAGAAGAAGTTGATGATTTGAATATTTATGCAACATTTGATGGTGTGGTTGATTCAATAAAGGTTATTGTTAATAAATATGTTACTCCAAGTAATGGAATTGTTACAGTAGTTGATGAAAGTGATACATTTATTTCATTTACAGACCCTGATATACCAGGGTTAATAGTTGGGTCAGTTGTTAATTTGTATATAACTAAAGATGAAATAGTTGAAGCAACTGTGAGCGAAATTAAGAAAAAAGAAGAAATAATTATTATTGATACAAAAACTGAAGCTATAAGACTTAAAGATATTGGGCAATTATTTAAAGTCGAAATAATTTTAGATCGAGTAAATCAGACAATAGCTATAAAAAAAGGGTGGTTACATGAGGCTGCTGGTAGAGAGTTTGTCTATGTTCTTGAAAATGGTGTGATGACCGAACGTGAAATATCAAAAGGAAAAGAACTTGGGGGATGGATTGAAATTTTGATTGGTCTTCAAGAAGGAGATGAGGTAATTGTTAACACCAATTAACAATTACAAAACTGTTAATGATTAATATAGTTTTGCGAAAAATCATATTTAATCGATGGATAAGCGTCAGTTTGCTAATCTGTTGTACACTAGCAATTGCTGTGGCAGGTGCGATTCCCATGTATTCTTATTCTGTTATAAATAATAGTATTTCAAACGAATTCGAAGACATGATTAATAATGGTAATGAAATTGGTATGACATATCAATTTGAAGCAAATTTTGAATATATTGATGAAAATCAATTCTCTATTTATCAATTATATGACGAAAAAACAAAAAGTGATTTAAGTAAAAAAATTCATGCTGATATAATTACTAGTTATAATGAAATTTCTTCTGTTAAATATAAAACAAAAAATAGCAGTAATTCAAATGAAATTACAATCATAGGTAAAGATATTTATCAAATACCTTCAGGGTATGCTGATGTTTATGTTACTGCAATTGAAAACTTCAAAGAACTAGTTGGAATTTCAAAAGGGCGGATGTACCAAAAAAATGATGACTATTTAGAAGTCGTTGCTACTGATGCGTTTATGAGACAAAATAATTTCAAGTTAGATGAAACATATGAAACTTATTTACTAGATGATGAAATCATAAAAGGTGGAACTTTTAAGATTGTTGGAATCGTTTATGACAAAAAAACTACTAATGGTTATTTAAATTTAACAAACCAGCAAGTATATGCTGATATTGATATTCTAAAAGCTCAATTCTCATATGACGAATTATTTAAAATTGGTTTAGTTTCTTGGTTTTACCTATATGATTTTTATACTTTCCAATTATATGATGTGCCCAAAACCGCAAAAGGGTTAGCCAAAAATGAGCAGTGGATAACGGATAATTATGGATTTTTAAGCCAAAAAACTAATTTTAATCATCTAATTGCAAAGTTTGAAGATAATGTAAAAAATACATCATTGATAGTTGTTATGCTAATAATTCCAATTATATTTATGATTGCGCTATATATATCTATGATAACTAATTTATTGATTAATAATGAGAAAAATGAAATCGCTACTATGAAAAGTAGAGGAGCTACTAGAAAGCATATTATTAAAATATATTTTTATAATAGTTTTATTATCTCCATAGTATCATATTTTCTAGGGATTTTGCTTGCAGTATTTATTTGTAAACTTTTAGGAGCATCGAATGGATTTTTAGAATTTATTTCACGTGACGATATAGTAATTAAAGTTACATGGAAAGTATTCCTATATGCTTTCGTTGCTTTAGTATTTTTTAATATATCAATGTTAATTCCAGTAATTCGTTATTCAAAATATGACATAATTCAACTAAAAGCAGATGAATTACTATTTAAACATAAACCATTTTGGGAAAAACTGTATATTGATGTTATTTTACTAACTATTTCTATTTATTCAATTATTAATTATCAAAGTTTTAGGTCACTTATTACACTAACTTCTGAGCAGGCTTCATATTATCCTATTTTTATAGCTGCGTCCTTTTTTATGCTTGGTAGTAGTATGTTTTTTACTAGGATTTATCCATTCATGATGAAGTTATTTAGTTCTATTGGTAAGAGAAGTAAACAAGTCACACTTTATAGCTCGTTATTATTTGCTGAACGTGGAGATAAAATAAGGCAAACTGTTATGATTTTTTTAATGTTTGCAGTATGTATCGGAATTTTTAATGCTAATAGTGCAAGATCTATTAACGCAAATTTAATTGATGAGATAAAACATCAAAATCAAAGTGATATAATCATAAAACCAATTGATTATATAATAAGACCTACAGAACAGCGTATTTCACATTTGTTAGCTATATTGATTTTTCAAGATACAGGGATTAAACCACCTTATAATGGCGAATACTATTATTTAAAAGTATACGAAAAAGTAATGACACTAGGAATATTACAAAATCAGCGAAGATTATATGAAGGTTTAAAAGAATATGAAAATTTTATTATGGTTACTCCTTTACTACAATCAATAGGTTTAACAAATCTACCTATTGAAAAGGAAATTCCCAGACATTTTTATAGTAATAGTCAAGATACTGATACAAAGCTAGTTGAAAACCCTAATAATATTGATTTACAGATTTTAGGGATTAATCCAGAGGAATACTCAAAGGCTGTTTGGTATAGAGAAACTATTAATGAACACCCATTAAATTATTATTTAAGTCTTTTAATTAAATACCGAAACGGAATTATAATTTCTAGGAATGTTGCTTTAGAAAAAAAATTAGAAATAGGTGACACATATCGTATCTATTTAGAAGATGGCTATAGACCAATTGATTTATTAATTTTAGAAATTGTAGATTACTGGCCTGGATATACAAAAAATTCAGAATACAACAAACTTTTAGACGAATATATTAAAGATGATGAAAAGAGCATGGGACTTTGTGTGGTTGATTATAATTTTTTAGTTTCATACACAAGCGAAAATGATATTAAATTTATTGCTAAGAAAAAAGAAGGTGTTAAAGACAGTGAAGTTATTAGGTATATGATTGATAATAATTTAGGTGTACTTGGTTCTCATTTTACTGACTATGAAATTGAAAGTATGAAAAAAGAAGTATCAATTTATACAATGAATAGTACGTTAACATTAAACTTTTTAATAAGCTTGATTATTTGTGCTATTGGTTTTATAATTTTCTGGTTTGTATCAATTAAAAAACGAGAATTACAATTTGGTATTTTGCGATCACTTGGAATTAGAAAAACAGAATTAATGTTAATTGTTTTAGGAGAACAAGCTTGGGTATTTTTAATTGCGATTATAGC
Source organism: Clostridiales bacterium (assembly GCA_023145435.1). Classification (GTDB taxonomy): domain Bacteria; phylum Bacillota; class Clostridia; order DUPQ01; family DUPQ01; genus JAFGUQ01. Next base: position 53,273 of record JAGLDS010000002.1, on the reverse strand, counting down.
TGCAATTCCAATAGGAAGTATTGCAAGTAATATCTTTATCCCAATATATTCATTTATTAATGAAGAGAATATGATGATGCTTGATTTTATCATGAAAAAAGACCCATACGATTACCTTAGTATTTATGGTATGTTACTTATAATGATTATAGCCGGAATATTTATTATTAAAAGTATTATTAATAAACTTAAGATGGATCAAGCTATTAAACTAGGAGAAGATTAATGCTAAAGAAACATTTATTGGAATTAATTGTTATATTAGTGATAGTAACATTGTTGCTTTCTTCTTGTGACTTATATTTACCTAAAAAAGATACAATATATATAACTGAGTTACTATCTGGAAGTGAATATGAGCTTAATACAATTTCTCCGTATATTGGAAATTTAATTGTAGAACGACGTAAATATGGCACTTTTATTCCTGATGAAGAAGAAGTATTGATAATTGACTGTAAAATTAATTCAGTTATAACTGAACTGCTTGTAAGAGTAAATGATCACATTGAAAAAGGACAATTAATTGCTAAAGCAAATAGTGAAGAAATTGCTGAGCAAATATTTTATCAAGAAATTTATACAAAACAAGCCAAAATACGTTATAAAAAGGCACAAGAGCAGTTTGAAGATGAACTTATAAAACAGTATCAATTAGAATTATATAATTTAATTGCTATTACCTCACAATACCAACTCGATGACTACCGCGAATTATATAATAATAGCTTTATATATGCACCGGATGAAGGTGAAATAATTGAAATTTTTAAATCAGTAGGTGATCAAAGTATTGGGAATATAGCTTTAGTTTGTAATAAAGCTAACGGAATTTTAAGGATTTCTACAGAAAAAGAGATTGATGAAGAATTAATTTATTTTGGACTTGCAGAACCAAAAATCATATCTAGTCTAGATTATAAATTTATGGGTCTAAAAAATGAAGATGAAATAAAAATTAAAGTTATAAATCAAATTTATGATGGAATGATTTTTAGAGATATAAATACATTTATTCTTCAATATGGGGATGATTTTGAAATGAATTATATAGATATTCTTTTTAAAAATGTTCCTGATAGTGTATACTTTTTACAGGAAATGACAGCAATATATGTTGAAGTTCAACTAGAAGATATATTATTACTTGAAACAGTCGCAATATATTCTGATGTTGATGATAAAAAGTATGTTTATTTTGTTGAAAATAATAAAACAATTATAAGAGAAATTGAAATAGGATTAAGTTCAAATGGTTATACACAAGTATTAAGTGGACTTGTTGAAGGGGATAAGGTTTTTATAGTTAAATGAAAAAGTATGTTTTAGTTGGAGCTAGTGGAAGAGGATATAATACTTATGCCAAAAATATGGTGAAGTATTTTAATAAACAAGCAAGGATTGTAGGGATGTTTGACATCAATACTACTAGAATGAATTATATCAATCAACAGTTAGGTACAGAAATACCAATATTTACTGATTTTGATTTAATGATGGTTGAATGTAAACCTGATTGTGCAATAATTACAACAGTAGATGCATATCACCATGAGTTTATTGTTAAAGTATTAAAATATAATTGTGATGTAATTGTTGAAAAACCACTAGCAACTGATTCTAAGAAAGTCAAAGCTATAAAGGATGCTTATCAAAAATCTACAAATAATATTACAATAACATTCAATTATCGATTCACTCCATATGTTACTGCTATTAAGCAATTACTAACAACAAATGTTATTGGAGAAATACATCATGTTGATTTTGAATATTTATTAGGTAGAAGCCATGGATCAGACTATTACAGAAGATGGCATAGATATATGAATAAGTCAGGTGGTTTACTAGTTCATAAATCAACCCACCATTTTGATTTAGTAAATTGGTGGTTAGATAAACGCCCATTGTCAGTTTCTGCACATGGTTCATTAGAATTTTATGGTGAAAATGGTAAAATAAGTGGTGAGAGATGTTCTACTTGTATACATAATGAAAAATGTGAATTTTATGTAGATTATATTAATCAAGATTATTTCAAGCAATTCTATTTTGATGCAGAGTTTGAAGATGGTTACCATAGAGATGGTTGCGTTTTTGATAAATCTATTGATATATATGATACTATGTCAGTTAGAGTGCTCTATGAGAAAAATACAACCCTAACATATTCATTAACAGCATACAATCCTTATGAAGGTTTTAAAGCATCAATTTTAGGGACTAAAGGACGAATAGAAATTGCTGAATACCATACAGGTGAGCATAAAGATGATAAAACTTATACTATCAACATTTATGATATAAATGGTAATCATATTGAAAAGGTAATTAATAAATCTACTGGCGACCATGGTGGAGGAGATCAATTATTATTACAAATGCTATTCTTAGATGATATAAAAGATCCACTTGGACATATGGCTTCATTACAAGCAGGTATTGATTCTGCAATGATAGGAATTTCTGCTAATGAGAGTATTATTAGTAATAAAAATATAAAAATTAGCGAATTATAATAAATGTTAAGTTAAATAGCAGATTGACATTTTCTTTTAGATGGAAATTTCATATAATATTATAAATAACTTTAATGGAGGAATTTAATGAAAAGTAAATTAGCAATTAATGGTGGAACCCCATTTATAAAAGATGGATTAAAAAATAGATACAATATTGGTATTGAAGAAAAGAATGCAGTTAATAAATTATTTGATGAAGCCATAGAGTCAGGACAAGCATTTGGTTACAATGGTGAAAAAGAAGAACAATTCTGTAATGATTTTGTTAAGTTAATGGGTGGAGGCTATGCAGATGGTGTTAATTCAGGTACTAATGCTGTTTACGTTGCGTTAAGAGCTTTAGAACTAGAACCTTTTTCAGAAGTAATTGTAAGTCCAATTACAGATCCAGGTGGAATAATGCCAATTGTTTTAAATAATTGCATACCAGTTATTATAGATAGTGCTATAGGAACATATAATATGGATCCTTTGAAAATTGAAGAAAAAATAACTGATAAAACTAAAGCAATAATTGTAGCGCATATAACTGGTGAACCTTGCGATATGCATGCAATAATGGAAATTGCAAAAAAACATGATTTGTTAGTTTTAGAAGATTGCGCACAAGCGCACTTATGTGAGTTAAATGGACAGTTAGTAGGAACGTTTGGTCATGTGGCTAGTTTTTCTACAATGTTTGGAAAACACTTTAATACAGGTGGTCAAGGTGGAGTAGTTTATTCTACAAATGAAGATGTATATTGGAAATTAAGACAATATGCTGATAGAGGAAAACCTTTTGGGTTAGAAGATGGTAGTACTAATGTTGTAGCATCACTAAACTTTAATATGGATGAGTTAAGTGCAACTATTGGGATTGAACAATTAAAAAAATTACCAAAACTTGTAGAAAAGAGAAGACAATTAGTCAAATATATGGCTACTCAACTACATAAACTTAAAACCATTAGTATTCCAACACTAATAGATGGTTCTAATCCTTCTTATTGGTTTTTACGATTGGAGATAGATAATAGCAAAATATCAGTTTCAAAGAATGAGTTCTTAGAAGCTGTAATAGCAGAAGGAGTTCAACTATTAGCTGATTATTCATTTGCTCAACCGCACTTAATGGATTGGTATATAAACAAAAAAGCATATGGGACAAAAGGATTTCCTTGGACTGCACCTCAATATGGTAAAAGTGATGCATCTGATATTATATGTGAAAATGTTGCAAAAACATGTGCTACTTGTTTTAACTTACATTTATATGAAAGTTGGACTGAAATTGAAATTAATCAGATAATAGATGCTTTTAAGAAAGTAGAAGATGAGTATTGTCAATAATTTAGACTATTCTTATGTATTGTCAAAAAAAAGTCAGTTGTAATTACAGGTGATTCTTTAGCATATAATAGATATGATTTTATGAATGTTCCTAAGAGCGATGCTTATCTTTGTTATCCAGGAATGAAATCATGGCCATTTTTATTAAGAGAATACTTCATTATTAATCAAGAAGGCTATATCTCTGGCAGAAAGCTTCTAGAAAGAATACAAACAAATATTACTTTTTTTAGTGAGGAATCATTTATGATAATGATTCCTTTTCTTCAAAAGGGTGTGTGTCTTACAATGAAACAAGGAGAGACAATAGAACTCAATACTAAGAAAGGATATCTTTTCTTATTAACAGATCCTAATAATGGAGGAAATATTATTGTTGATAAACAAGTTGTAAAAACTGCTGGTGATAAGAATATGTTTTTAGGATATGACATACTTTGTATCCCAATAACCAATGGTGAGATTATTTGTAATACTGATAAAATAAGGCTTAATATAATTGGCTTTTCAACTGTTGGAACAATGACTTATTTAACAGGTAGTGGATCTAAAACAACAAAGTGGTTAGCAGATAACTTATATGAGCGAGTATTAAAGTATAGACCTGACTTATTAATACTAATAATTGGAGCGAATGATGAAACAATTCGACTCCAAAAGAATCATATGAATACTAACAATATATTATAAAAAAATCTAATTGTGATATAATCTTATTGACATCACCTCATTCAAAGACAAGTGACCCTGATAACGGTAATATATATTTGCCTGACCCTTAAAAGACTAAGCCTATAATTGATTGTCAATACAACCTTTGTAAAGAAAATGATTTAACTTTGATTGACTTGTTTGAATTTTTTAGTGGTATTGATTCAAAAGAATGGTGATATGATAATATACACTTATCAAAAAAAGGGAATGAAATGCCTTTTACATATATGAAAAATGAACTCTTTGGAGGTAAAAAATGAATATTTTAATAATAACAGATTTAGAATCAGTTGCAGGAATAGTAGATAAAGATAATTGGACCAGACCAGGTTCTACATATTATCAAAAAGCGATTCGGCTGTTAACAAAAGAAACAAATGCAGCAATAAGAGGATTTTTTGACGGAGGAGCTACTAACGTTTATGTTCTTGATGGTCATGGACCAGGAGCTTTGGATATTGAATTACTAGATGAACGTTCATATTATGTTAGAGGACTTTCTTCACAGCTTATTATGCGCGAAAAGAATATTAATGCATTAGCATGGGTGGGACAACATGCAAAAGCATCTACTAAAGGGGCTCATATGGCTCATACAGGTAATTTTACTTTAATTGATTATCAAATAAATGGTATTTCAGTTGGCGAATTTGGACGAATCTGTATTGGAGGTGGAACACTTGGAATCAAAGCTATATTTGGTGCAGGTGATAGTGCTTTTCAAAAAGAAGCAATTAAATTATGTAAAGGGATAGAAACTATTGTTGTTAAAGAAGCATTTGATAACGGAGACGGACTAGATTTACCTTATGAGGAATATTACAAATTAAATACAGGGGCAATACATGTTCAACCGCTAAAAGCTAGAAAAATGATTTATGAAGGAGCAAAAAAAGCGGCTATTCGATTTAAAAATGAACCAAATTCATTTACAGTTGTTAAGGTGAAACCACCATATACTCTATATCAGAAAAAACGTGATGTATATAATACTAAAGGATATGAATCAATTACTAAAGGAGATACTTTTGAAGAATTAATTAATAATAAAGAAAAGGTGATTACTAATGAGTGATAATTATTATTGGTATCTATCATATGGTTCAAATATATTTGATGAACGCTTTAAGTTTTATATAACAGGTGGATATTGTGAATTTAATAATAAAAAGTATAATGGATGTACTGATAAAACATGGCCACTTAAAAATAAAGCTAAGATAATTCATCACAAAATGTATTTTGCAAAGAGCTCATCATCTTGGGGTGGTGGTGGTGTTTGTTTTATAAATCCTATACCAAATCCAAAAGTTATTACATATGGCAGAATGTACCTAGTAACAAAAGAACAATACGAACAAATATGGTGTCAAGAAGGTAAATCGTGGTATAACAAGAAAATTATTATTGGACAAGATGAAGGAATAGACATTGTTACTTTTACTAATTCTAAAAATTTGTTAATAACAAAACCACATCAATCATATAAAGATGTTATAATTAAGGGACTAATACAAACATATCCATCATTAACATTAGCAGATATTACTAATTATATTTCATAAAAGATTTGACATGCATATTGTCTATATGTATAATTGTATACAATAATACAATTATGACTTAAGGAGGTAGCAATATGAATGAAGAACATTATGGATCATTAAGAGAACAGGTCTTTACTAAAATTGAAGAAGATATCATTAATGGTAGATATAAAGCTGGAGAAAAAATAACAGAAAATATGCTATCTAATGACTTAGGTGTGTCTAGAACTCCCATTAGAGAAGCAATTAGACAATTAGAGTTAGAAGGATTAGTAGAAACCATCCCTAATAAAGGTATTGTAGTAACAGGAGTTACAAAAGAAGATATAGAAGATATATATGAAATCAGAGAATTAATTGAAGGCCTTGCTGCAAGAAAATCAGCACTTAAAATGGGTGAAGATGAGTTGGAAAGACTTCAAGAGATTATTGACTTACAAGAGTTTTATACAATGCGAGATGATATAAAAGGATTAGTTAGAATGGATAGTGAATTTCATAAATTAATATTTAAAGGTTCTAATTCAAAGACTTTGAAAAATATTTTATCAATGTTTCATCATAATTTAAAAAAAGCTAGACATGATTCGTTTTCAAAGGAATTCAAACAAGAGATTTTAGAAGAGCATAAATTAATTTATAAAGCGATTAGTGATAAAGACAGTAAACTGGCTGAAAAATTAACTAATCTTCACGTAAAAAATGCAAAAAAAAGATTATTGAGAAAGGAAGGATAATATGAAAAACGATTATTTACTAGATTTAGGAACAATAGCAGAAAAAAATAATGTAATTAAACCTTCTTTATATACTAAGTATGAAGTAAAAAGAGGATTACGTAATGATAATGGAACAGGTGTCCTTGTAGGATTGACTAAAATCGGTGGTGTAAAAGGATATATAGTTGATGATGGAGAAAAAATACCTACAAAGGGTTCTTTGAAATATCGTGGTATTACTATTAATGACTTTGTTAATGGAGTTATAAAAGAGGATAGATTTGGATTTGAAGAATGTATTTATTTACTTTTCTTTGGTGAACTACCAACTAAAATAGAATTAGACAAATTTATTGAGCTATTAGGAGAAAATCGAGAATTACCTGATACGTTTTTAGAAGATATGATATTAAAAGCACCTAGTAAAAATATAATGAATAAATTAGCCAGGAGTGTTCTTGCTTTATATTCTTATGATGATAATCCAGATGAAACTAGTGTTGTTAATATATTACGTCAAAGTATTGACTTAATTGCTAAATTTCCATCGCTAATGGCTTATAGTTATCAAGCAAAAGTATATCATTTTATGGATAAGAGTTTAGTAATACACGCTTCTGATAAAAAATTATCGACAGCACAAAATATTTTAAGAATGAGTAGAGCTTCAGGAAAATACACAGATAAAGAAGCAAAACTACTTGATTTAGCTTTAATTTTACATGCTGAACATGGTGGTGGAAATAATTCAGCTTTTGTAGCTCATGTAACAGCTTCTTCTGGAACTGATATATATTCATCTTTAGCAGCATCAATTGGATCATTAAAAGGTCCAAAGCATGGTGGAGCTAATATAAAAGTAAATAATATGATGAAAGAAATAAAAAGTAATATTACCGATTTTGAAGATGAAGAACAAATTGAGGCTTACTTAATAAAAATATTAAAAAGAGATGCTTTTGATCATTCAGGTTTGATTTACGGAATGGGTCATGCAGTTTATACTCTTTCAGACCCAAGAGCTATACTACTTAAAGAAAAAGCAAAAGAATTAGCAATAGAAAAAGGATTATTATCTGAATTTACATTATATGAAAAGGTAGAAAAATTAACACCAGTAGTTTTCAAAAAAATTAAAAATTCAGACAAACCATTATGTGCAAATGTAGATTTTTATTCAGGCTTTGTTTATAACATGCTAGGTATTAACGAAGACTTATTTACACCTTTATTTGCGACTGCAAGAGTTGCAGGGTGGTGTGCTCATATTATTGAAGAAAATATTAATTGTAGTAGAATTATGAGACCTGCTTATAAGAATGTAATAAAAGAGATACCTTATACATCAATTACTAATAGATAAATTGTGTTAACACCACAATTTATTCTAATAGTCCATATTTTACATAGTCAAGTATATCTTCTTTGTCATAATAATAATCAGGTGTAATACCAATATGATGAATTGAGTATCCATTTGGAGACAACCATTCTAAAGTAGTTGCTTTAGTATAAAATCCTTTTGTTAGATTAATTTTAGTCTGTCCAATTCCTTTCCCATAGGATGTAGTTCCAACGATGGTTACGTTAGGTAATAAATCATTTAAACAAACAACAAAACTTTCACTAGCGGAAGCACTATGGTTATCAATTAATATATATATATTATCTACAAAAATCTGTTGTTTTAGAGAAGATGTAATACATTTATCAAAGGTTCTTGTTGACTCAATTGTAATTGTTTGGTCATTACCAACAAACAGTCCACATAAATCAAATAATACATCTAAGTCCCCACCACCATTACCTTGAAGATCAATAACCAAAGTATCAAATTGATTTATAAAATCAATTTTACTTAAAAGATAGTCATAAGTATCTGGGGTGAAATTAGTATACAGTAAATAAGAACTATTTTTAGTAAACTGCATAATTGTGGTTTGTTTTGCTTTTTCTTCACGCCAAATTACGTAATCATCATGTTCCTTTGGAGTATATTGATATGTATATGGATCGTTTCCAGTTAATCTTAATAAATCTGATAAACTTTCAATTGCTAAATTATCAAAATATTTAAAGTAATTTTTATCAACATCAATTTCTAATTTATTTTGATATAGTTGATCAAGGGTATCTGTATATAAATATTTAGAAGTTATAAAGTATTTAAACATTATATAGTCTACATTTAGAAATATTATTGTTCCTAGTCCAAGAATTAACACTAAAGAGATAGCTAGTATTATATAAAATGCTTTTTTAAAGTTGAATTTCTTCATAAATGTATTATACAATATATATGATTGAAATGAAATATATCATACCTTATAATATAAGTGCGAGGAATTATGAAAAGTAGAGAACGGTTATTAAAATGTATCAAGCATAAACCTATTGATAGAGTACCAATATCAACTTATGAAATGGTACCACATTTTAAAGATGATTTTTATCATAAAGCACCTTCATATGCGAATATGATGCAATTTTTCAAAGAAAATACTGATTGTGTTTACTCAACAGCAGCGAAAACGATTGGGGAAAATCCATTATTAGAAGTAATTAGGGAACCAATAAAAGGAGGTATCCTTACAAAATCAATTCTTCATACTAGACAAAAAGATCTAATTAAAATTCAAAAGAGATATGACAATCAAAATACGAATTGGACGATTAAACACTTCTGTGAGGATTTAACAGATCTTCATGCCTATATTGATGTTTTGCCCGATATTACATTACCAGTATCAACTAAGCATGTACATAAGCTTGAAAAAACCATAGGAGATGATGGTATAATAATGCTTTCTATGGCTGACCCTTTATGTATAATTGCTGATAGTTTTGAGTTTGGTCAGTTTATGATATATGCTATGACAGAAACAAAAGAGATACTAAAAGCAACAGATGCTATATTTGAACATCAAAAAATTCAATTTGACCAAACAATAAAAGGTGGAGTTAGAGATATGATGGTTAGGATATATGGCCCTGAATATGCAACACCTCCTTATTTACCACCTAGATTATTTCCCGAATTAGCCACAAATTATTTAAAATATTATTGTAGTGAAATTAAACAAGCAGGTGGTTTTCCACGGATACATTGTCATGGGAAGATTAAAGAGGTTTTACCTGAGTTTTTAAAAACAGATATGATGATTTTAGAACCAATTGAGCCACCACCAGATGGAAATATATCACTTAAAGATGTAAAGAATATTTGTAAAGATAAAGTTTGTTTAATGGGGAATATTGAACTAAAAGATTTAGAAAATCAAAATAAAGAATATATAAATAATCTAGTAAAAAACATTATGGAAGATGCAAAAGGGGAGTCAGGGTTTATTATTATGCCAACCGCTTCTCCAATTAATGAACCACTTGATAAAAAAACTGAAGAAAACTATTATGAATTTATAAATGCTAGTTTGAAATATGGGAAATATTAAAGGAGCAAGATATGATAATTAAATGTCAAAATGTCTATAAAAAATATAAGGAAATACAAGCTCTAGATGGTTTAGATTTATCAATAAAAAAAGGAGACATTCATGGACTTTTAGGTCCAAATGGTGCTGGGAAAAGTACACTAATCAATATTTTTGCAAGTTTAATAAATCATGATCAAGGTGACATTTCAATAATGGAACAATCTATACCTAGTAATTTTCATAAAATTAAAGGTAAGTTAGGTTTTGTACCACAAGACTTAGCCATATATGAGGATTTAACTGCATATGAAAATATTTCATTTTTTGCATCTTTATATGGATTAAGAGGAAAAGAAAGAAAAGATAAAGTAAATAAAGCATTGGAGTTTGTAGGTTTAAAAGATCGACAAAAAAGCCAGGTTAAAACTTTTTCTGGAGGTATGAAAAGACGACTTAATATTGCTTGTGGTATTTGTCATGAACCTGAAATCATTTTTTTTGATGAACCTACTGTGGGAATAGATCCTCAGTCTAGAAATCATATACTTGAATCAATTGTTAAATTAAATAAACAAGGAAATACTATTATTTATACAACGCATTATATGGAAGAAGCTCAAAGTATTTGTGATAAAATTTCAATTATTGACTATGGGAAAATAATAGCAGAAGGTACTGTTAATAAGTTGGTGAAACTTGTTACTAAACACGAATTACTATATGTGAAAATTAAGGGAGATAACTTTAATTATAATGAAAGTAAGACCTTCTTAGAAATCGATGGTGTAGAAAGTGTAAATTTAGAAGAGGAGGGAATTAATATTACTCATAATGGAAATAGCGAATTGTTAGAAAATGTTATTTCTAAAGTTAAAGCTTGTAATAAGCAAGTTTCAACAATTGAGAGTAGGATACCAAATTTAGAAGATGTATTTTTAACTTTAACTGGAAGAACTTTGAGAGATTAATATGAGATTTTTACAAATATTTATAATATATATTAAACGAACGTTTAGAGATAAAATGTTTATCATAATTATGTTGGTTTTTCCTATTATACTAATTTGGTTACTTGGTAATGCTTTTAAAGGTATGATTGGAGATGTAAATCCTTCTATTGCCCATGCTGATATGCTTTATAATATTACAGATAATTCAAGAAATGCTCAAGTATTTGTTGATTCATTAGTAAATGCTGATATTGAAATGTTTAAATTTTCTGAAGAAAAAAATGAAGATATTGCTTTTGAAGCAGTTAAAAAAAATCAAACTGATGCTTATATTGTAGTTAATAAAAGTACAATAACTATTTATAAAAACAGTGTTTATAGTTTTAATGGAACTATGGCTGAATTACTAATTAGCAACTATGCTGATCAATATAATCTAATATCAACAATTTTACAAGTTGATGGAAACATACCTTATAACAATAAAGTTTCAAAACCCTCTTATACAAAAGTAGTTTCTATTGAAAAAGATAGAGAACCAGGCTCAATGGACTATTATGGGGTGACAATTACCTCTATGTTCATATTTTACGGTTTGATTTTTATAAGTACATATATCATAGGTGACAAACGTGAGAAAACAAAAGATCGTATTTTAATAACACCTACTAATGAAGCTACTTACCAATGGGGAGTAATTGTAGGTAATGTAGTTATTCTTTCATTTCAAATGTTAATAATGGTACTTTTAGGCATATTTATTTTTAACACGTATTGGGGTGACAATTTAATAATTCCACTTGCGATTTTATGGGCTGAACTTATAATGGTATCAGCTATTGGTTCACTGTTAGGTATGATGATTAAATCTGAATCAGTTGTTTCAGGTGTTGCACAATTACTTATTCCAGTATTAGTGTTTCTTGGAGATGGCTATGTACAATTACCATCAACAGGAACATTTGGTATTATAAAACAAATCTCTCCTCTTTACTGGGTTAACCATTCTATTTTTAATGCTATATATTTAAATGACTACCATAATGCTTGGATTTCAATTTCGCTTTGTTTAGGTATTGCACTTTTAACTACTTTAATAATTCTTATTATCAACAAAGTAAGGAGGAAAGCACATGGGTAATTCAATTATTATTGCAAAAAATTTCATTTTACAGATATCAAAAAATAAGATTAATTTTTTAGTTTATGTGTTATTACCTCCAATATTAGCAGTTATGTTTATGCTTTTTATTAGTAATACTAGTTCACAGGCTATAAATATTGGGATTGTAGATAATGATAATTCAGCAGCATCAAAACATTTATCTTCATATATTGAAAATAGTGATAGCTATAATATTTCTTTTTATGAAAAAGAATTGCTTATTAAAGCTATTACTAATAAAAAAATTAAAGCAGGTATTATTATTCCCAAAAATTTTGAAAAATTATTAAAAGAAGGAGAACCTACCGAAGTTTTACTATATTCAATTGAAGGAGTATCAGTTCTAGGATGGCTAGAAAATTTTCTTAATCAAAAGATTGCTAACCTTTCTTTGGTTGGACCTTCAAATAATTATGAAAAAATTCTTAATAGCTATACTAACAGCCAAGTTTCATTGATTGTTTATGAAGTAGGGGATATAGCTTCTAAAATGGATGCTACACAGACTGGGTTTGGAATGTATGTTTTTGCATCAATATTTGCAATATGGGGAATTTGTGCTTTAACATATAATGAAAAAATTTATAAAACATATCATAGAATTATGAGTTCACCAGTATCATCTATTGAATTTGTATTTGGCAATATTTTATCTAGTTTCTTTTTTGCTATATTGCATTTAGCTATTTCATTACCAATAATTTATTTAATATTTAATATAGGAAGTATAATTTCAATTAAAGTAATGATTATACTAATGATCTGTCTGTATATTGTTACCATATCTCTTGGTACCTTACTAGTTTCTCTAGCAAGAAGCCAAAGTTCTGTTATGGCAATTAATATTTTTGTCTTAACAATTACAAGTATGTTAGGTGGATGTTATTGGCCAATTGAGTTTATGCCTAAGTTTATGAGAAGCATTGCAACCATAACACCTCAATACTGGTTTAATACAGCAATAATTAAATTATTTAAAAGTGAAAGTATTATATTTAATATAATTATGATGCTTGCATTTGCAATAATATATATTTTAATCTACTTAATCATTAATAAATTTAAGAAACAAAAAGTTTAGTATATAAAAAACAACACCCATAGGGTGTTGTTTTATAATTCGATGTTACTATTAATAACTATCTTTTTCTTGCTTCAAAGCAATCTCTGCAGTAAACTGGTCTGTCACCACTAGGTTTGAAAGGTACTTTTGTTTCTGCGCCACATTCGTCACATACTACGTCGTACATAACTCTTTCTGATTTGAAATTGTTTCTCTGAGCTTTTCTTTTAGTCCTGCATTCAGGACATCTTGCTGGATCGTTTTGGAATCCTTTTTCTGCGTAAAAAGCCTGTTCAGCTTCTGTAAACGTGAAGTCATTTCCACAATCTCTGCATGCTATAGTTTTATCCATGTTCTTCCTCCGATTTGTTTTTCCCATTTATAAAAAGAATATTTGATTGATTACCAGTACAGAGTAAAGATTCCCTACCAATAGTTTTTTTATATAGGTTTAACCTATTATATAACCAAATAACAGTAATTAGCAATATATTTTTTAAAAAAGAAATATTTTTTAAAAATTTCTTAGTATAAATTGTATTTTAAAGGTTATATTACATAAAAATTTAGCTGTAATTACCATAAAATAGGTAGTTTATGATATATTATAAAAATGTTTGTTATACTACAAAAAATGATATTGACTATCAGAAAAAAAATAACTCTAAGCAATATAAGTAAAATTTTACTTTTTACAGCAACAATAGTTTTAATTACTTCATACTTATTTTATGTTTTTGAGAGAAAAGAACAAGACATAACATTTATAGATGGGCTATGGTGGGGTTTTGCTACTGTTACAACTGTCGGATATGGTGATATATTTCCTGTTACACAATTAGGGAGAATTGTTGCTACATTTTTAATGGTGATTGGGATTGGAACTTTTGGACTAATTACAGCATCTGTTGCGACTATATTTTTTGATAAAATGGTTAAAGGTGAAAGCGGGGATTTAAAAGTGAATTGTAAAAATCATATAATTATATTTGGTTATACAAATAAAACAAAAAGTATTATTGAAGAGATTAATAATGAAGATCATCCAAGTGAAATAGTTGTCATATCATCTACACCAGGTCTTAAAAAATCTGATGATTCTTTTCATTTTGTTAATGGAGAAGAAACTTCAGATGAAACATTAGAAAAGGCAAATGTGAAAAAAGCATCAAAAGTAATTATTTTATCAGATGAATCCTTAGAACAACCACAGATGAGAGATGCGAAATCTGTACTTATTTGTTTAGCAGTTGACAAGATGAATCCAGATATTCATATTGTGGCAGAAATTGCAGATGAGAAAAATTTAAATCATTTCTTACGAGCTAATGTAGATGATTATGTAATCACAAGTCAGATTACTTCAAAAATTATTGCAAGAGGTGCAATACATAAGCATGTTTCAGATAGTATTAAAGAATTAACAACAAATGCCTATGGGAATGAATTATATGAAAAAATAATGGATGATTTAAAAGAATCTATAATATTTTCTACTTTAGCTAATAACTACCTTAAAAATTATAAATGTATAATTATTGGAATTGTAAAAAATAATAAGACAATTTTAAATCCAAATGCTGATGAACTTATTAATAAAGAAGATTCTATAATATATATTAGCCATGAAGCTATTTAATATTTGTTATTTTAAAAACAACAGGGTTAGGCCAGTCTCTTGAAGAATAAGGTCTAAAACAACGCATAGCATTTATATGCAAACCACTTTCATCTTGATAAAAACGAGTTGTAGCATCAACTTCCGGGTGATGTTCTAATGTATGACCATTTTGACCAAGCATTGTAATCTTTGTTTTATCACTTATGGTAACATTTTCCAATGTAATTTCTTTTCGTTTTGCATATGGCCATGGGCCACTTGTATCAAACACATATAGTGTTTGTTCGTTTTTATGTTTTGTATAAAAAATTCCATTATCTTCAAATGCGACTTTATAAGGTCTAACATGATAAATAGCTTCACCACAGAAAAACAGGAATAAACCTAACTCTTGTAATAAGCGTTGTTGCTCAACTGGTACTTGTCCAAAGGTATCAGGAGATATATTTAAAAGCATATTTCCACCTTTAGATCGAGTATCAATTAACAATTTTATTATATCTGTACCACTTTTGTAGTCTTCATTACTTGCTTTGTATGTCCATGAATTACCTAACCGGTAACATGCTTCCCAAGGTTCATCTATAATTTCATCTGGAAGTTCTAGTTCTGGTGTTGGCATTTCGCTTCTAGTGATTACTGTGTTTTTGCTAATTTCCCATACTATTTTTTTTAAATTAGCAGGTGGGCCATCAAAAAATACAGTTGAGATGGGACCATAATTAGTAAATATTTCTCTAATTTGTGCTTCATTATATGCCAATAGACCAGGGTTATTAGCAGGAATAACCTCATCTGTCATAAATTGAAGATGCTTATTATTTTCTTTACACCAAGTAAAATCCAATGGAGAGAAATAAATACCAGTTTCTATATCAAATTTTCTAAATGAAGCCATTACATCACTTAATACATCTTTTCCAAAACGTGTATTCATAACATTGAAGGGAGTAGTTTTGGTATCATACATGCAAAATCCGCCATGGTGTTTTGTGGTAAAAACAACATATTTCATGCCAGCTGTTTTAGCTAAAAGAGCCCATTCGTCTGTGTTGTATCTGGTTGGATAAAATAAATCTGGTAACTCTTTATATACTTTTTCTAGTATTTCGTCGTTGGCAGCTACCATCCAATGTGATGCTAATGAGCCAATTGTTACATCGATTGACCAATGAATGAACATCCCTAAAGCCATATCAAGAAAATTTTCTTCCATTAAAAGCAAATTACCATTTGTTTTATCTAATTTATCAATTGTTATATCTATAAAGATTTTTTTAATATTTTTACTCATACAAAACTCCTAAAAAATATATTGTATTGAGTATATTATGTATTATATATAATGTAAATATGTTGTATAATAATTCTATAAAATTAAAAGAGGTATAGTAATGGACAAACTAGTAAAAGTAGCATTAATAGGATGTGGGCACAGAAGTGAAGTGTATGCATCTTATTCTTTAGAAAACCCTGATTTGATGAAAGTAGTTGCAGTAGTAGATCCTAGTACTGTGAGATTACAAAGAATGGGTGATATGTTTTTTATTAGTAAAGAAAATAGGTTTCATTCAGTAGATGAATTTTTAAAAGCTAAAGTAGTAGCAGATGCAGTTATTAATGGTACAATGGATTCTATTCATTATAAAACATCAATTCCATTATTAGAAGCTGGATATAATATGCTTCTTGAAAAACCAATTGCAATAAATAAAGAAGAACTTATAGGAATATATAAAACTTCAATTAAAAATAATTGTAAAGTAATGGTTTGTCATGTATTAAGGTATGCACCGTTCTATGTAAAGATTAAAGAACTAATCAATGATGGAACCATTGGTGAAATAATACAAATTGTAACAGAGGAAAATGTATCTTTTCATCATATGGCAACTGCATTCGTAAGAGGGAAATGGAGTAGTAAAAAAACATGTGGATCTAATATTATGATGGCTAAGTGTTGCCATGATTTAGACATTATTTCTTGGTTAAAAAGTGGAGTAAAACCAACTCATGTTTCAAGTCTTGGTGGCCTTTATTTATATAAAGAAGAAAAAGCACCAAAAGGAGCTGGAAGTAAATGTTTAGTAGATTGTGATATTGAAGAAGATTGCATGTATTCTGCTAAAAAAATGTACCTTGATGCAGATGTTTGGAGTTATTATTCGCGAGAATATTTAGACAAATTCAAACAAAAAGAAGGAGAAGATCTTTTAGAGTGGAGTTTAAAAGAAAACAATCCACTTGGACGTTGTGTCTATAAATGTGATAATGATGTTATGGATCATCAAAGTGTTATGATTGAATATGAAGATGGAACTCATGCGGTACATGTATTACAGGGAGGAACAATGAGACCTTCAAGAACAATTCATATTATTGGCACAAAAGCTGAAATATATGGAGATATTACAGATGGTATAATATATCTAAGAACTGCAAATATTGGTAAAAGAGATGCTGGTGAAGAATTATTTGATGAACAGATAATTAAAACTGATAATAGTGGTGGTCATGGTGGTGGAGATTATCGTTTGTCAGAAGATTTTTGCCGTTTTATTAATGATAGTAGTACATCAATATCTACTACAGAAATTAGTGATTCAATTTATGGTCATATTATTGGATTTGAAGCAGATGTGGCAATGAAACAAAAAAAAGTTGTTAAAATTGAATTATAGAGGTGAGTATGAATTTTTATTATAAACAGTTAGAAGAAGCCAGAAAATATATAGAAGAAAGAATAACAATAAAACCAACCATTGGTTTAGTATTAGGCTCTGGCCTAGGAGACTTGTCTAATGAAATTACTGATAAAATTGAAATCAATTATAGTGATATTCCACATTTTCCTGTTTCAACAGTTAAAGGACATGATGGTAAATTAGTATATGGTATTTTAAAAGGGAAACAAGTAGTAGCCATGAAAGGTCGTTTTCATTACTATGAAGGTTATGATTTAGATAAATCAGTGTTTGGTATTAGAGTAATGAAACTTCTTGGAATCAATAAGGTTATTATTACAAACGCAGCTGGTGGAGTTAATCTTGACTTTGAAGAAGGAATGTTAATGATTATAACTGATCATATAGGATTATTCGCACCAAGTACACTTCGTGGAGAAAACCTAGAAGAGTTTGGCCCACGTTTTCCAGATATGACTTTTGCATATGATAAAGAATTTATTAGAATTGCGAATAATCATGCGAATGATATTAATATACCTGTTAAAAAAGGGGTATATGCTTTTTATAGAGGTCCAAACTTTGAAACTCCATCTGAAATTAAAGCTCTTCGTATATTAGGAGCAGATGCAGTTGGTATGAGTACAGTACCAGAAGTGATTGCAGCTAATCATGCAAGTATGAGAGTTTTGGGTATATCATGTATTACTAATATGGCTGCTGGAGTAGAACAAAAAAAACTAACCCATCAAGAAGTTATGGATACAACTACAAGAGTCAAAAGTGACTTCATTAAATTTGTTAAAAATATTATAGGAGAATTAAAATGAGTGAAATTAGAGATTTATCATTAAAAGAGAGTGGATTACAAAAGATTAATTGGGTTAAGGATAATATGCCTATTTTAGCTCAGTTAGAACAGCAGTTTATAAAGGAACAACCATTTGCAGGTGTTAAAGTGTCATTATCAATTCATCTTGAAGCAAAGACTGCCTATTTAGCTACTGTTATTAAAGCTGGAGGAGCAAATATTAGGGTAACTGGTTCTAATCCTTTATCTACTCAAGATGACATCTGTGCAGGTTTGGTGGCTTCTGGTATTGAGGTGTTTGCATGGTATCAATCAACAAAGGAAGAATATGAGAATCATTTACTTCACACTTTGGAATTTGGACCTAATGTAATAGTCGATGATGGGGGAGATTTAGTAAATATGCTACATAATAAATTACCTCATCTATTACCTAATATTTATGGAGGATGTGAAGAAACAACTACAGGAATAGTACGATTAAAAGCCATGGATAAAGCTAATGAATTAACTTTTCCAATGATGAATGTTAATGATGCTGATTGTAAGCACTTATTTGATAATCGTTATGGAACTGGTCAATCTGTTTTTGATGGGATAATGAGAACAACTAACTTAGTTATCGCTGGAAAAACTATTGTTGTAGCTGGATATGGTTGGTGTGGTAAAGGTGTTGCAATGAGAGCAAAAGGCCTTGGAGCTAAAGTTATTGTTACGGAAATTGATCCCATAAAAGCTATTGAAGCTGTGATGGATGGATTTTCTATAATGACAATGGATGAAGCTTGCGATGATGGAGAAATATTTATTACAGTAACAGGGTGTAAAGATGTTATAACTTCAAAACATTTCTTGAAAATGAAGCAAAATGCAATTTTATGTAATGCAGGCCATTTTAATTTAGAAGTTTCATATGAAGAATTAGAAAAAATTGCTATCAAAAAGATTACAAGAAGAAAAAACATTGTAGGATATACATTAGAAAATGAGAAAACAGTTAACTTATTAGGCGAAGGTAGATTAGTTAATTTAACGTGTGCTGATGGTCATCCAGCAGAAATTATGGATATGAGTTTTGCAATACAAGCATTATGTGCAAAGTATATTGTAGAAAATAAGGATACCTTAGAAAATCATTTATACAGCGTACCAAAAGAGATTGATGATTATGTTGCTAGAAAAAAACTACAAGCCATGAATATAAAACTTGAGCAGCTAACGGATGATCAAAAAAAATATTTATCTAGTTGGGAGTAAAGAATGAATATATTAATTAAAAATGTGCATGTTATTACTGGTGATGCTAATAATATCTACATAGGAATTAATAATATAGCGATAAAAGACGATCTTATATACTATATAGGTAAAAAAATACCTGAAAATTTTATTCCAAATAAAGTAATAGAAGGTAAAGAATCAATTGCCATGCCAGGCTTAGTAAACGCTCACACACATACAATGATGGTGTTAATGAGAAATTCTGCAGATGATTTAACTCTTGAGAACTGGCTACATAAAAATATTTTACCAAAAGAGAAAAATATAACTAGAGATATTGTTAAAAGCGGTACAATGCTTGGTATTGCTGAAATGATAAAATCTGGAACTACTTGTTTTTTAGATATGTATTATGAAATGGATGTAGTAGCAAAAGCTGTATTAGATTCAGGTATGAGAGCTAACCTATCTTATGGACTTATGACTTGCAATCAATGGCAAAAAGGACATGAGTATGCTAAAGCATTCTGCAAGGATTTTCATAATGAATATAATTTAGCAAATGACGGGAAACTAAAAACATCAGTTGAAGCTCATTCAGTTTATCTGTGTGATGAAACAATGCTAAGAGCAAATGCTACTTTAGCAAGGGAATTGAATTCTTCTATTCATATACATTTACATGAAACAAAATTTGAAGTAGAAGAAAGTATTATAAAAACAGGATTAACTCCTATCAAACAATGTTTAAAAACAGGGGTATTTGATGTTCCAGTTATTGCAGCACATACAATTTGGGTAGATGATGATGACATGATGATTTTAAAAGAAAAGAATGTTACGTCAGTTCATAACCCATCTAGTAATTTAAAATTAGCTAGTGGTATTGCAAGAGTACCTGATATGCTTGATTTAGATATAAATGTTGCCATTGGAACAGATGGTGCTGCAAGTAATAATATGGTTGATATGTTTAATGAAATGAGATTAGCTAGCTTAATTCATAAAGGTTCAACCTTAGATCCAACAGTTGTTAATGCAGCTACTACTATACAAATGGCTACATATAACGGAGCTAAAGCATTAGGATTTGAAAATCTAGGTTTGCTCAAAGAGGGAATGAAAGCTGATCTTATTTTAGTAGATACTAGTTGCCTTAATAACATACCTTTAAATAATCCAGCATCAGCCATTGTTTATAGTAGTCAAGGTAGTAATGTGGATACAGTCATATGTAATGGAGATATTCTCATGGAACATAGAGAATTACTAACTATTGACGAAGA
Source organism: Clostridiales bacterium (assembly GCA_023145435.1). Lineage (GTDB taxonomy): Bacteria > Bacillota > Clostridia > DUPQ01 > DUPQ01 > JAFGUQ01. Next base: position 32,204 of record JAGLDS010000002.1, on the reverse strand, counting down.
AAAGACTATTTATGAAGCGAGAAATGCTGCGAAAAAACTATAAGTAAATTATAAATAAATAACTATATAGTTATTTGGTTTTTGATTGTATTTACAAGTTGCTAAATATTTAGTTAAAATCATCTTTTATGACTTATAGTAAATATACTTTATTGGAATATACATAATGGTATGTTATTCTTTTTGTGTGAGGTGTTTTTATGAATGACTGGCGTAATAGTAAAAATAGTTATGAAATTCCTTCAATGAATTATTCGGATCAACCATATATTATTAAAAATAATGAAAATGTAATTCTTTGTTCTATGACAACAGGAAGTGGTGATGAAGGAGTAAATGGTCAAAAAGTAATTACTCAGAGAAGTCTTGATTTGGGTAAGACGTGGCAAGATCTTCGTTTATTAGAAGAAAATGATGCGCCTGAAAACTCTTATTCAGTTTTACTAAAAACTAAATTTGGAAGAGTATATTGTTTCTATAATTTTAATAAAGATAATTTAAGAAAACTAAAAGCTGATAATCCACCATATACAGATGGATTTTGTTATCGTGTTGATTCACAAGGATATTATGTATTTAGATATTCAGATGATTTTGGATTAACATGGTCAAAAAAAAGATATGAAGTTCCAATTAAAAATTTCTTAATCGATTTGGAAAATCCATATAATGGAGAAATACAGTTTTTTTGGAATGTTGGAAAACCATTAATAGATAATGATGATGCATATCTTTCAATTCATAAAGTAGGTGGGTTTGGAATAAACTTTTTTACTAGAAGTGAAGGAGTATTGATTAAAGCTAGTAATATTATGATAGAAAAAAATGTAGAATCAATTCAATTTGAAACTTTACCAAAAGGAGATATTGGGATAAAAACTCCAATAGGAGGTGGACCAATAGCAGAGGAACAAAGCTATGTAAAATTAAATGATGGTTCATATTTTACAGTTTTTAGGACAACCGATGGTAAAAGTGCTTATTCATATTCTAGGGATAAAGGAAAATCATGGGAACCGTCTAAATATATGCCAATAAAACATCCAAGAGCTGCAAATTTTGTATGGAAATTATCTAATGATAAATATTTATATTGGTTTCATAATCATGGAGGAAAAGGGTATTTAGGTAGAAATCCTGCATGGTGCTTATTAGGTGAAGAAATAAATGGTTATATAAATTGGTCTCAACCAGAAATACTAATATATGATGACGATCCACAAATAAGAATGAGTTATCCAGATTTTATTGAAATTGATAATAAATATTTTATTACTATGACAAATAAAGATAAAGCTAGTATTATAGAAATTGATAATACATTTATAAAAACCATTTGCAATTTTTCAAAAATGAATAAAAAGATTACAAGTAATTTAATTTTTGAAGCAACTAATAAGAAGTGTGAATTTCCAATAATTCCTAAAATGTCTATGATGAATGTTAATGAAATTAATAGAAAATCAAAAGACTTAAAACAAGGTTTTACAATTGAACTTCTTTTAAATGGTATTACTTTAGATGAAGAATTGGTTAATACAATTGATGAATCTGGACAAGGAATGAAAATTATTAGGAAAAATAAGCAAATAGAATTTACCATGAGTGATGGTATGTACACTAATTTACATATTTGTAATGAAAAAGTACAAGATATAGGTAATAATCATATAGCTATTATTGTTGATGGTGGTCCAAAAATCATTTCAAGTATTTTAAATGGTAAATTTAATGATGGAAAAGTAAGACAATATGGCTTTTCACGATTTAGCCCATATTTTACTAACTGCAATGGAAAAACTTTTATTAACCTTGGGAAAAGTGTGAAAAAAATGAGAATATATGATAGAGCGTTACTTACATGTGAAGTTGTTGGTAATTTTAACTTTGAGTGTTATAATTAAAAATAATAGTAGTAGGAGGAACTTATGAATTTTGTTATTGCAGTGGATTTAGAAGGGATAAGTGGTGTTGTTGGTACTCCTAATAAAGGATTTAAAAATGACAATATCCAATATAAATTCGCTTGTGAACAAGCCCTTCGCGAAGTAAATCAAGCTACTAAAGCTTTATATGATTGTGGTGCAAAGAAAGTATATGTTTGGGATAATCATGGTAGTAGTTTGAATCTTGATTATATGTCACTTGATAAAAGAGTTGATATATTAGCAGGTGTTGGCTTAAAACATCGCTTTAGTGGATTAGAAGATAAAAAAATAAGTGGTGTATTATTAATAGGGTACCATGCAAAAGCAAATACAAGTCATGCAATATTAGCTCATACTTGTGATTCTTCTAAATATCAATATATAAAATTAAATAGTAAAACAGTAGGTGAAATTGAAATAGATGCTCTATTAGCTACAGCTAATATTAATGCACCAGTTATATTTATATCTAGTGATAATATGGGGGTTTCACAAGGGGAAAAGTCATTACCTTGGATTAAAAGTGTTATTACAAAACATTCAATTGGTAGAAATGCTGGACTATTAAAACATCCATCAACCGTACTAGATGAGATATATAGTAGTGTTAAAGATGCATATAAAAATATTAATAATATGAAAAAATATAAAATTAAAAGTCCTATAACAGTTGAAATACGTTTTTTACGATTAGAAGATGCACAATCAGTAAGTAATAGTAAAACTAAAGGAATATCATTAATTGATCCGTACACAATTAAATATACTATTAATAAAATAATGGAGTTATACTAATATGAATATTACTATTAGAGATGCTAAAATCGAAGATATAGATACAATACTTGAAATTCAAAAAAAAGCTTTTCAATTTCAAGCAAAAAAATATAATGACTATAAAATGCCACCAATGGTTGAAACTTTTGATAATCTTAAAGATGAATTAGAAAAGCACATAGTATTAGTTGCAGTTAAGGACAATCAAATTGTAGGTAGTATTAGATTAGAAAAAAATGGGTTTGAAGCTGAAATCAGAAGACTATCAGTTGATGATGACTGGCAAGGAAATGGAATAGGGCATATGTTAATGGATGTAGTCGAATTACAAGATCAATCAATTAAACGTTTATGGTTATTAACTGGAGCAAAAAGTTATAGAAGCATTAATATGTATAAAAAATTTGGATATAAATTATATAAAAAAGAAGAGTATAAAGATTATACTCTTGTCTTTTTGCAAAAATTTCTAACAGATTAATATGTTTTTCTAAGAGTAGTTTTTGAATGCTCTCTACCATTATATGGTACAAATAATACACTCATTGTAATATCAATTGGATAAAGTTTATATTTATCTAATGCTTCTGCTCCACATGAATTATTTCCAATACCTGTTTGTGCATAATCAATATTAACAAGTAAATCTTCATTTTCTATAAGTTCATTTCTGTGAGTTGCTTTGTCAATATCGTTAATATCATAGTAGTACGCACTAATATTTATAGGTTTAGTAGGAATAATTGCTAAACCAGTTTCATGTATGTTTTCAAAAATAGCCCATCTAACTTCCGTTTTATTACCAGTTTCTTGTGGATATTCATATGGTTCAAACATAGAGTTAACATAATTTTCATATATTCCCAATAATGCATATTCTTTTTTATCTATATAATTTTCATCAGGTCCTAAACCATACCATGTCATAGTTGCGTTTTCTAATGGAGTTTTAAAGTTGTATCCAATTCTAGGTATATAAGTGGTTTCTCTTAAAGGTATATAGTGACTAGTTAATTTTAATTCACCTGATGGATATATATTATAAGTAAAATCAACTTGGTAAAGCGGTTTAATTGATTTACCGCTATAAATATGAGTAACTTTAATTTGCAAAAAATCATCTAACTCTACAACATTAAGATTGCTAACTCGATGTACTAGTTCGTTTAATCGTTCATCAATCCACTTTTGTTTTTGATTAGCTTTATCATTATCAGTAGCTGCTCTATAAAAATTACCCATAAAACCTTCACTAATTAATGAAGTACCATTATATTTCCAAGAAGATAAAGTACCATGGAGTTGATCAAATGCCATCATAAATTTATTACCTGTAATAAATAAATATCTTCCATCTTCATCAATTTCAATTGGAAAGCGAGTATCTATAGTAGTAACTGTTACAGGTAATATTTTTTCAAAAATAATCTGTGACTTGCAAACTAAGAAATTAACACCTGCATAAGTTGTAGCTTGTTTAAGTAGAAAATAGAAATTAACACAGTATTCACCATCATTTTCAATTGTAAAAGGTAATTTATATTTTTTACTTTTACCTGGTTTTACAAAAAGATTTGGTAAATTTGCTTCACTTATTAATACTCCATCTTTTATTAATTCTAAATGACAAGTTAGATAGGAAAGAGAAATATAAGTATTAGTATTCTTAATAGTAAAAGAAAGTTTGTCATAAGATATGATGTTGGCTGGCTCTAATATCTTTTTAAGTTGTTTTAGTGATGTATGCGGAGTTCTGTCAGGATAATTTAATCCGTCCATACAAAAATTACCATCATTAGGAGTATCATTAAAGTCACCACCATATGCATAAAAGGATTTATTATCTTCATCAGATGCTAAAACAGCATGGTCAACCCATTCCCATACACATCCGCCAAGTAACTTAGGATATTTATAAATTGCTTCCCAATACTCTTTAAGGTTTCCAGGTGCATTTCCCATAGAATGTGCATATTCACATAAAAAATATGGTTTTAATACTTTTTTATCTTTAGCTTCTTTAATAAGAATATCGACATCAGTATACATGGAACTAACAACATCGATGTGTGAGTCTTTTTCTGCACGTTCAAAGTGAATGGGCAAGGTTATTTCATATTTTTTAATTTCATCAATCATTGCTAAGTGATTTTTACCATATCTAGTTTCATTGCCAAGAGACCACATAATAATTGAAGGGTGATTACGATCACGTAAAACCATTCGTTTAGCACGATCTCTAAAATGCTTTTCCCATTCAGGTTTATCAGAAATATCATATAAAGGTTGATCATAGTAGAAACCATGTGCTTCTAAATCAGCTTCATCAATTACATAAAGACCATATTGGTCACATAATGTTAAAAAATATTCATCTGGGGGATAGTGAGAAGTTCTAACTGCATTAATATTATGTTGTTTCATTGAAATAATATCATCTTCAATAGAACGTTTTGAAATAGCATGTCCAAGGGTTAAATGAGTATCATGATGGTTCACCCCTTTAATTTTAATTGCTTTACCATTTACTTTGAAAAGTTCATTAACTATTTCGATTTTTTTAAAGCCTGTTTGTATGCTTCTTATATCGGTTATATCGTTAGATGAATTATATAAGGTTATAACACTTGTATACAAAGAAGGTGTTTCAGCAGTCCAATTATCAATATTAGGGATTGTAAAAGAAGTTGATTTGTTAATTGATAACTCTTTTTTTAAAACAATATTCTCATTTTGATTGTACAAAGTATAAATCGCTTTACAATTTGTGCTTGTGGTGGTGGCAATAATATTTAAAAGTCCTTTTGTATAATCATCTGTTAATGATGCGTCAATATAAACATCTAAAAGATGAATATCATTTCTAGCATATATATATACATCTCTAATAATACCTGAATGACGGAAAAAATCTTGATCTTCTAAATAACTTGTTACATTCCATTTATACACTTCTACAGCAATTAAGTTATCACCAATTTCAATGTAATCTGTTATGTCAAATTCTGAAGGCATATGAGTACATTGGGAATAACCAACCTCTTGTCCATTTATATATATAGTAAAAGCTGAATTAACCCCACCAAAATATAAAATTGTTCTTTTATTACTAAAATTCATAGGTACTGTAAATTCACTTTTATAAATACCAATTGGATTTTCATCAGGAATATGAGGTGGATCTAATGGATATGGATATAAGGAATTAAGATAATTAGGAGGTTCATATCCTTGCATTTGCCAACAAGAAGGAACAGGTGTACTTGACCATGAAGAACTATCAAATCCTACTTTATAATATTCATGTGGTATTTCATATTTATTAGTAGCAAAGAAAAAATCCCATTGTCCATTTAATGAAGAAAAATAATTTGATTGACTATTCTTAACACTTAATGCTTTTTCAACTGAATTAAATGAAATAGACATCCCATGTGGTTCTAATCTATTTACACCTAATAAACTTATATCTCTATATTTTTCCATAATAACCTCCCAAATGAATACAATTTATTGTAACATATATTAGTATAATGAATTTATAATTATATTAAAACTTATTTATATGTTTTTTGACATACACATGACATTGTGTTATTATGTTTCAGGTAGCCGCACGGATATGGTTTTTTAAATGCATTTAAACATGATACCTACATTCGGCGAGACAGGACTGAGGAGGAAACAAAAGAAAATGTATGCAATCGTAGAAACAGGTGGAAAACAGTATAAAGTCACAGAAGGTGACATCGTATTTGTTGAAAAACTTGATGTAGAAGAAGGTAAAAGTATTACCTTTGACAAAGTATTAGCTTATTCAGATGGCAAAAAACTGAAATTTGGCAAACCACATCTTAAAGATGTTAAAGTCAAAGCAACAGTTGTTGCTAATGGTAAAGGCAAAAAAATAATTGTGTTTAAATTCAAAGCTAAAAAAGGTTACAAAAGAACACAAGGACATAGACAGCCTTATACTAAAGTTGAAATTAAGAAAATTACTGTAGCAGCAAAGAAAACTGCTACTAAAGTAGAAAAATAGAGAGGGAGGTGTAATCAATGGCTCATAAGAAAGGTGTTGGATCTACTAAGAACGGTAGAGACAGTGAAAGTAAAAGACTTGGAGTAAAAAGAGGCGACGGTCAATTTGTACTAGCTGGTAATATTCTTGTAAGACAACGAGGAACTAGAATACATCCCGGAACAAATGTTGGCAAAGGAAAAGATGATACTTTATTTGCCTTAGAAGATGGTGTAGTTAGATTCCATAGAATGGGAAAAGACAGAAAACAGGTAAGCATCATCGTACAGTAATTATTAATTAAGAATTACTAACCGCTCAAAGTATTACTTAGAGCGGTTTTTATTTTATCTGTTATAATATGAACAAGAAGGTTATAAATGTTTATTGATGAAGCAAAAATATATATAAAAGCGGGAAATGGTGGTAATGGTACTATTTCTTTTAGACGTGAAAAATATGTAGCTAATGGTGGACCAGATGGTGGAGATGGTGGAAATGGTGGAAACATTATTTTCCAAGCAGATGCCAATGCTAGAACATTAGTTGATTTTAAGTACAAAAGAAAATATGTAGGAGAAAACGGAGAAAATGGGAGTAAGAGAAATCGATCTGGTAAATCAGGTGAAGATATAATTATAAAAGTTCCTATGGGTACAATTCTAAAAGATTTTGAATCATTACAACCTTTATGTGACTTATCAAAGGACTTACAAGAGTTTGTTGCAGTCCGTGGTGGAAAAGGTGGAGCAGGGAATCAACATTTTGCTACACCAAGAAGACAAGCCCCAAACTTTGCTAAAAGTGGAGAAGAGGGAGAAGAGGCAGAAGTTATCCTTGAATTAAAACTTTTAGCAGAAGTAGGATTACTTGGCTTCCCTAATGTTGGAAAATCAACCTTATTAAGTGCTGTTTCATCAGCGCGACCTAAAATTGCTGATTATCATTTTACAACTTTACATCCAAATTTAGGTGTTGTAAGTATTGATGCTGAAAACGAATTTGTAATTGCTGATATTCCAGGATTAATTGAAGGTGCATCAGAAGGTGTTGGACTTGGCCATGAGTTTTTAAAACATATTGAGAGAACAAAATTATTAATACATATGGTCGATGCGTCAGGATGTGAAGGTCGTAATCCAATAGAAGATTTTGATAAAATTAATAAAGAATTATTACAATATAGTGAAAAATTAGCAACTCGTCCTCAAATAGTAGCTGCAAATAAAAGTGATATTGCAGATAAAGAGATTATGAAGACATTTCTAGCGGAGATGAAAAAACGAGATTATGAAGTGTTTGAAATATCAGGAGTAACTCAAAAAAATGTAAAGCAGTTAATGCAACGAACATATGAGATAATAAATGAATTACCTGATACAATATTATTTGAAGCTAATGAAGATTACGTTAACTATGAAGCAATCGAGGAAGATAAATTTGTTATAACAAAAGAAGACCGCGTTTTCATTATTGAAGGGAAATGGGCAAAAAAAATAGTAAATTCTACAAATATGGACGATTTTGAATCGCTACAATATTTCCAACGTACTTTACGTAAAAGTGGTGTAATTGCAGCATTAGAGGACTATGGCATTCAAGAGGGAGATATAGTTTCCATATATGAGATAGAATTTGAATATATTAGATAGGAGTTAAAAATGATTACAACTAAACAAAGAAGTTACTTAAAATCGCTAGCACATAATTTATCACCAATTTTTCAGGTTGGTAAAAATGGTGTTGTCGAAAATACAATTATACAATTCAATGAAGCTTTTGAGACTAAAGAAATTATTAAAGCTACAGTATTAAATAATTCGTTATTATCAGCTAAAGAAGCATGTGAAGAAATATCTAAAAAAACACAATCTGAGATTGTATTAGTTATTGGTAATAGATTTGTATTATACAAGGCTTCTAAAAAAAATCCACAGATTAACTTACCCAAAAAATAGTCAATCTCTATTTTTGAGTAGAGTGTTCATTATTTCTAAATATATTTCATCTGCGTGTTTGGTAAACGAATCGCAGATTTTTTTTGCTTCTTTTTTTGTACCTGCACAAAAAGAAACTTGAAGTAGTGGAGATTGATTTTCTTTTATTGATAAATCAGCCATAAAATCATCTGCACTTCCAAAAGAATATCCAACATTTATTTCCAGTTCTTTCTTAACAGAATTTCTTAATGCAGATGCAATATTAGCAATGTACTTTTTAATTCCTTTTGGTATTTTATGAGTTAAAAAAGATAGAGTTTCACTTCCCTTAGTTGTTAATATATATTTATCTTCAATTTTTGTGAAATATTCATCTTCTAGTAGAGAATCAATTAAGTGACCCATAATAAAATAATTCATTAAATTTCCTTTAATAATGATTTCAGAGAATTGTTGTTTAGACATTGCTAATCCCATTTCTTCAGAAATAGTTAATAGAATTAGTTTGTTTTCAGCTATATCATTAGTATTAGAAATAATCACTTATAATCCCTTTCGTTATTGTTTATCAAATTATAGCATATTCTTATAAAAAAATGTATATGAGACAAAAATACTCTTTGTACATGCTATAATAAATATATGAGGGGAAGAGTTCTATATGGTTTATCAAAAAGTGATAATACCAAACATATAATTGAAGAAATAAACAAGCGATTACAAAGTGGAGATAAACATCCGCTAATTGTTATAGTCCCAGAACAGTACTCATCTTTATATGAACAGAAAATTGTAGAAAATAGTTTAGTAAAAGGTATGATGCAAGTCGAGGTAACCACATTTAGACGGCTAGCTAGTAAACAATTTTTGTTAACAATGCAACAGCGAGATTCATATATTGATAATGCTGGGAAGAGCATGTTAATGTATAGTATTATACAAGAATTATCATCAACTTTTGAAGTTTTTGCTAAACCCTCTTCTTATCCATCTTTTTCAAATAAAGTAACATCACTAATTACTGAATTAAAACGATATGAAATATCATATGGGCAGTTGTATGATATTGCTAGAAAAAGTTCTAATCAATTGTTGGCCCAAAAATTAATTGAGATATCAAAGATTTATGAAGTATTTGAACAACGTCTACAAAGTAAAAAGTTTGTTGATAGTGATGATGATCTTGGTTTATTAGCAGATTTAATATTATCAAATAAATTATTACAAGATAGTGAGATTTGGTTAGATAAGTTTAATGGATTTACAACACAAGAATTACGTTGTATTGATTCGCTATTACAAATGTCAAACAGTGTAACTATATGTTTAAGCACACCTATATTACAAACTAGTAATAAACAGTCTGTTTTTTATCCTTTAATCGAAACATATAATAAAGTAATAAAACTAGGACAAGATAAAAATTATCAAATGGAAGAAATATTTATACCTGAAAAAGATAAATTATCATCTGAATTACAGTTTTTACAAGATGAATATTTTTCTTTTAGAGGTAAAACATACAAAGGCCAGATATCAGATATTAATATATATAAAGCTAGTAGTATTTATGAGGAAATAAACGAAGTAGCTATGAAAATAAGTCAATTAGTAAGGGAGGGTACATATAGGTACAAAGACATAGTAATTGGATGTCCATTACTTGATGAATACCAATATTATATAAAAGCTATATTTAACACATATAAAATACCTTTCTTTTTATCAGCAAAAAGACCAATCACTAAACATCCATTAGTACATTATATTATGTCACTATTAAGAATTTATGATGAAAAGTATTCATTCGATAGTGTGTTTTCATTTTTAAAATCACCTTTTTGTTCAATAGATTTTGATTTAGTTAGTCAATTCGAAAACTATGTTTTAAAATGGGAAATAAGTGGTGTTAAAATGTATAATTCACCATTTACATTTAAAAAGTCTAATAATATATATGACGATAAACAACTAGAAATTGCAAATTTAATTAGAGAGAAGTTAGTTAATTCGTTAACTCCTTTATTTAGTGAAATAAAAAATGCAAATAGCCCAAAGATTTTTTTAACATCACTTTATAATTTTTTAATAGATAATAGAGTATATGAAATGTTACAACAAATGATTATTGATGCCAAAAATAATCATTCGTTAGATTATGCAGATGAATTAAAACAAAGTTGGAATATTATAATGACAATTTTTTCTCAAATTGAAACAGTTCTTGGGAATGAATCATTAACAACTAGCAAGTATCTTGATTTATTAACAATTGCTTTTTCAGAGTATCATATAGCTTTAGTTCCGCCCAGTAATGACCAAGTGGAAATTGGAAATATTCTACATACCAGTAGCTTAGAAAAAAAAGTGTATTTTGTTATGGCAGTTAATGAACCGGATTTTCCAGGACCTATTATGAAACAAGGGATATTATCAGATAAAGAACGCTTATTATTAATGGATAGTGGGATTTTTATAGCAGCAGATACACTATCACAAGTATTAGAGCAACGACTAGTTGAATATGAAGTTGTTAAAATGGTTACAAAGAAATTATTCATTAGTTATTCAATTGCAGATTTAAGCCATCAAAGCAGAAGACCTGCATACTTAGTTGAGCAAGTACTAACTCTTTTTGATGAAATAAAAGAATTTAGTGTTTCATCATATAATAAAACTGATTATCTATATTCACCTGAAATGGGATTAGCTTTTTTACTTAACCAAGATTTATTATCAAAGTTACTTAAAAAGTGGTATACAGATAACAAATATGAACAATATATAGAGCTTTATAGAGATCATATTAATTTAGAACTTTCCAATGAAGAGTTAGCAAATAGATTATATGGTGATACTATAACCACATCAGTAACGCGTTTAGAAGCATATACAAAATGCCCTTTTTCTTACTTTGTTAGGTATGGACTTAATGCAAAAGAGCGAGAAATTTTTGCAATGAAACCACCTGATATTGGGAGTATAATACATGATGTTTTAGGGAAAATGCTACAAAGAAATATAGTAGACAAATTCTTAATAAGAGAACAAGCAAAAGACATTTTTAAAGAACAGACTAATAATAAAGAAATATTTTCTAGAAATAATAAACTTAAATTTTTAAGTAAGAGAATAATTGATAGAATTGTCTTTTCTTATGAAGAAATAATTAGACAAATTCAAAAAGGTGATTTTGAACCTAAAAGTTTTGAAGTTGGATTTGGGATAAATAAAGAATATCCACCAGTTATTATTAACACTGAAACTGGTAAAAAAATAATGTTAAATGGACGAATTGATAGAATTGATGTTGCTCCTTTAAATGATAAAGAAGTTTTTAGAATTATTGATTATAAATTATCTGGTAAAGAACTTAAACTATATAGAATAAAAGAGGGTATTGATTTACAGTTAGCCTTATACCTTTATGCTATTAATCAGCAAAAAATTGCTTTACCTGGAGGTATGTACTATTTTGCAACAGTTAAACCAATTATTGGTCTTAATAAAAGAGTAAATGATTTAACAGTAGATGAACAATTACATAAAAAAAGTCAATTAACTGGATTTACTATAGATGATGATGATATTAAAAAATTAACTGATAAAGAAAATTATGAAAAAAGCGATGTATTTTCACATAAAAACACTATCTCAAATGAAAAATTAAATGATATGTTTACCTATATGAGTAAATTCATTGAAGAAAAAACAAACGAGATTTTTTCTCTTAATAATGATGTATATCCAATTAGAGATAATGGCAGCAAACCTTGTGAATATTGTTTATATAAAAGCATATGTGGATTTGATACCTTAAAAGAGGAATGTAGATATAAGAATATTACTAAAATTGATGATAAGGATGTAATTTTTAAATGAGTAATGATAAATGGACTGAAAGCCAATTAATGGCAATCAATACAGTTAATAAGAATTTACTTGTCTCAGCTGGTGCAGGGGCTGGTAAAACTTCTGTGCTTGTAGAAAGAATTATTAATTTAATTTCTAAAATTGAATATGATATAGATATTGATCAATTAGTTGTAATGACTTTTACAAAAGCTGCAGCTTATGAAATGAAAGAAAGAATTAGACATGCATTATATGAAAAGATTAAAAAACAACCTGACAATCAATACTTAAGTCGACAATTATTATTACTTAATCGTTCCACAATTACTACAATTCATGCCTTTTGTAGTGAGATTGTTAAAGAATATTATCATGTTTTAGATGTTGACCCATCATTTTCTATTGTAGATAATACAAAAAAAGAACAATTAATAAAAGAATCCCTTGATGAAGTTTTTATGGTTGAATATGAGAATAAGAATGAGCAATTCTTAAAACTTGTAAATAAGTATGGTACTGGATATGATGATTCAAAACTTTATGATTTAGTTATTGAAATACATAAATTTATTATGAGTTCACCTGACCCATTAGAACAATTAGATATCTATCTTAAATACTATAAAGTTGAAAGTAATGATTTTTTTAAACATCCATTTGGTAAAGAAATCAAAGATATAACTAAATTACACTTACAAGATGCCATAGAACAGACTAAGGATGCTTTGTTACTTCTAGATGAAAAATTATATAGTGGATATTTTATAACCATTAGTAGTGATTTAGACATGTTTAATGGCTTTTTAGAGTCATTACTAATAGAAAATTATGATAGTATGATAGAAAAATTTTCATATGTTAGTTTTGAAAGATTAGGTAGAAACAATAAAGAAGCTGATAAAAATATTTCAAAAATAGTTAAGAAGATAAGAGATGCTGTAAAAGGGAATATAAATAAAATAAAAGATCTTTATCAAAATAATTCTAATGAACAACAACAAATATTTAGTGAGTTATATCCAATGATGGAACAGTTGGTGAAAATTATTAAAGAATTTTATGAAACTTATCAATCAAAGAAGAAAAAAGAAGGGTTATTAGATTATAATGATTTAGAGCATTTTAGTTTAAAATGTTTAAAAAGTGGTGCAGATAAAGTTTATCAACAAAAGTATAAAGGAATATTGGTTGATGAGTATCAAGATAGTAACCTAGTACAAGAAGCAATTATTAACCATATAAAAAAAGATAATAATTTATTTTTAGTAGGTGATGTAAAACAAAGTATATATAGATTTAGGAATGCAAACCCCCAATTATTCATGGATAAATATCAATTATTTCCTAATGTTTCAAAAGATGAGATTAATGGGAAAATAGAATTAAACAGTAATTTTAGAAGCCGTGGTGAGATATTAGACATGACTAACTTTGTGTTTTCAAAAATAATGTCTAAAAATTCTTGTGATATGGATTATACAAAAGATCAATATCTTAGTTTTTCTGCAGATTATTACAGCAAAAAGGAAAGTAACGTTGAAGTGTTAATTTCAAATGGTAAAGGAAATATTGTTGGACAATATGATACAAAAGATACGATTGAAGCTGTAATGATAGCAAATAAAATTATTGAATTAGTTAATAATAGGGAACAGATATATGATAAGAATACAAGTGAAGTTAGATCAATTAAATTTAGTGATATTGTTATACTTTTGAGAGCAACAAATAACAAGGTTAGCGAATTAATTGATGTTTGCAAAATTATGGGTATACCTATTTTTGCTGATGACAAGCTATCATTTTTTGAAGATGAAGCAGTTTCTAGGGTTATTAATTTTCTTGCTATATTAGATAATCCATACCAAGATATACCATTATTATCAATCATGAGAAGTGATTTCTTTTCATTTACAGACCAAGAACTAGTTGTAATTACAACTGAAAACAAAAGCGATTCTATTTATGAATGTGTACTAGATTATAAGTTAGATGATAGTTTAAAAGAAAAAATTGTTAAATTTTTAGAAAACCTATCATATTATAGACATGAAGCTTCCATTATTTCATTAGAACAGCTTATATGGCGAATTGTAACAGAAACTGGATTTTATTACATAGCAGATACACAAGCATTACTTAACAAAAAACAAATTACAGTTAGGCGGTTGTTTGAAATCGCAGGACAATTTGAAAAGACAGATGGTAATCAATTATTTTCATTTTTACAATATGTAAAAGAACACATTGAGAAAGAATCGGATTTAGCAGGTGCAAAAACCATTGGAGAAAAAGACAATGTTGTAAGAATTATGACAATTCATAAAAGTAAAGGATTAGAATTCCCAGTAGTTTTTGTAAGTCATTGTGGAAAAACACACAACAAAACTGATTTAAAAAATCAGATAATTTTACATCGACAATTGGGATTTGGTGCTGAATATGTTAATTATGAAGAAAGCTATAAATTTCCTACTGTACTAAAGAGACTAATTGCTAGAAATATTGACAGAGAAAATATGGCAGAAGAAATGCGAGTACTTTATGTAGCAATGACTAGAGCTAGAGAAAAGTTATATATTACGGGTCATGTTGATAAAATTGAAAATGCTTGTATTAAATGGTTATCTTATGGACTTGGTGAAGAAAAACAACTTTTAAGTGGTAATGTTTTAAAATGTAATAGTTATTTAGATTGGATTATGTCAGCTTTAACAAGATCAACAGTTGGTCAACAAATAGCTTTAGAAGCAGGGATGTCACTTATTAGCTCACAAAAAGAAAAGGTACCAATAACTTTACTCTTTTTATCTATTGAAAATATAAAAGATCAAATTAAACCTTATGCAGCTATGATTTCACAAGATAAGATAGAAACTAGTTTATCTAATGGTGAATTAGATAAGAGATTTTCCTATGAATATCCATATAAAAAAGAATCACTTCTTCCACGTAAAATTTCAGTAACTGAAATAAAAAAAATGGCTCAAAAAGCATATGATGATGATTACTTATCAATTTATAATAATCAATTAATTGAAAAACCCACATTTTTAAAAGAAGTGAAAAAAATAGATCGTTCTACTAGAGGGACAATGATACATAATATATTAGGAGCAATAAAATTTGATAAAGCTTTAGATGATGAATACTTAGAAAAGTGTATTAAGGGATTAGAAGTTGATGAATTTGTAATACCTTCTATAAAGAGATTTTTTAATGATGATATAGGTAAGAGATTATTAAAAGCTAAAACGGTATATCGTGAAAAAAGCTTTATGGTATCAATGAAAACTTCTAATATATATCCATTAGATAAAAAGGATATACCACCTAATCATCATACACTTGTACAAGGAGTAATAGATTTAATGTTTGTAGAAGATGATATGATTGTACTAATTGACTATAAGACTGATTATGTGGAAAATGGACTAGAATTAGAAAAGGCAAAAGAATATCAAGTTCAACTTGATACATATGCATATGCAATTGAAAAAATAATGAATAAAAAAGTTAAAGAAAAAATTATTTATTTATTACATAATGGAACAGCTATTAATCTTTAATACGACATTCGTTAAGGGTTTCAATCATGGTTAAATAATTTTCTACAGGGATATATTCAGGGATTGAATTTCCAGAACCAAGAGCCACACCTTTTGCATTTAAAGACTGTTTATATATGTCTTTTATATAGTTTCTCAATTCATCTTTATTCATTCTACAAAGCATATCAGCGTCAATACCACCAAAATTACCTATTTTTTCACCATATTTTTCATACCAAACATTAATTGGAGCAATTTGATCTTCATTAGAATGTTTTGCATTAATTCCAGTATCAATTAATGAATCCATTACTTCAAATAAATTACCACATGAATGTAATAAGAAAGGTTTATTATATGAATGCACTAAATCAATGGTTTTTTTATATTGTGGGAAAATATATTTCACTACATCATCTGGAGGTAATAAGGTGTTACTTTTGTAACCTAAATCATCACCAAATCTAAAAACACAAAAGTTATCTTTATATAAAGGAATAAACATTTCCCAAGTTTTTAATAGTATATCTCCCATTTTACTAAATAAAATAGAATAAGCTTCTGGGTCATCAACTTTTAAATAACATAAGTTCGTATAACCAACAATATCTTGTATACATTCAAAAACTCCATTGCCAATCCCACCAATAAGAGACATCCCATCAGGTATATGTTGAGTTGCAATATCAAAGTATCTCTTGTTTTGTTTGAAAAACAAAGTAGGTAAATCATCCCAAGGATATTTTTTTATATCATCATAATTTTTTATACATCCAGGTTCATGACCATATAATGCACCATTTCCAGGCATAATATCAGAGAAGATACATTCAAAACTTATAGTGTCATAAGTCATTTCATGAAAAAATCCATTATATTGCTTAAAGTATTCATGTAAATCAAGATCATTTCCATTATAATAGTCAAAAAACTTTATACCCAAAATTTCTTCCATTATTTCTTCTGAAATCATATGTTCATAAATAGGTATTCTAGAAGGTGCACGATTATATGCTGCATTCACAATGTGTTCATAATTTGGTGTATATTTTTCCATCACTACCTCATAAAAATTAATATAAAATATTATATCAAACTTATAACACTATAACTAATATATTATTTAGAATAAAACGACATTGAGCCAAATTAACTAGAAAAAACAAAAATCATCTAGTAAATTTTTTGAAAGAGTAAAACGTTCTTTTAAAAAAAATATATGTAATGTATACTAATATTTATTATGAGATTAAAAAAAGTTACTAACATATTATTTATTTTATATTTTATATTTTTAGGATACCTGTTATTTATTAGAGGAATAAATTATCAAGATACAGAATTTTTGACTGTTAATTTTATTCCATTAAGTACAATGAAACGGTACTTTGGTTTGTTAGTTATTGGACAATATAGAGATTTTATAATCAATATAATAGGAAATATTGTTGTGTTTATTCCAGTTGGGTTTTTCCTTATTTCTAGAATGTTTAAAAAGAGAATGGTTATTTTAATTGTTATGACATTAGGGATACCTATTATTATTGAAATGATTCAGTACTTATTTTCAGTTGGCATAATGGATATTGATGATGTTATTTTAAATGTTTTAGGGATTTTAATTGGGTATTTAGTATTTTATGGTGTAAAACATGGAAAATAGGGAATATGAACTAAAAATAATGTTATCAAAAGATGAATATGAGTACTTTTATAAAAAAAGTACTAAAGATATAGTACAAACTAATTATTATTTTGAAACATCTGATTTTAATATGAGAAAATCAAAACAGACCCTTAGAATTAGAGAGAAAAATAATAATTATGAAATAACACTTAAAAGTCTTATGACAAGTAATAGTCATGATGGAATAATAGATATGAAAGAGAATTCAATTAATCTTAATAAAGAAGATTTTATTGATATAATTAATAATAAAACATCTATTAATCATTTTATGAGTGGTTTATCTGAACCACTTAAATTGATTGGTAAACTTAAGACTAAGCGAAGTATGATTTCTACAAATGACTTGTTACCTTCAATGGAACTTGATGAAAATAATTATTTAGGAAAAATTGATTACGAGCTTGAGTGGGAAATAAATGAAAGCTTATATCCAATAGCTATTGATTACTTGAAAAATGAAGGTATTAAATTAGAGGAACACATAACTAAACAGTCTAAATTTATTAGATTTTGTGATAGATTATTATATATTGACGAGAGCTAATAATCTATTTATAATGAACCGATAAAAGGAGTTTATAATGAAATATATTAAATTAGGAAATTCAGATATTAAAGTCTCCACTATAACTTTTGGAACTTGGGCAATGGGTGCAGGTAAAGAATGGGGGAAAAGTCTAGAAGACAGTGAATATATTAAAACTTTAAATACAGCTTATGATAATGGTATTACTTTTTTTGATACAGCTAATGGATATGGTGGTGGACATTCAGAAGAAGTTCTTGGTAAAGCATTTAAATCAAAAAGAGAAAAAATAATTATTTCAACCAAAAGTGGTTCTCCTTCTCTAATAGAAAATAATGCTGAAAAAACTGTTGATGATTGTTTAAGAAGATTACAAACTGATTATATTGATGTGTTTTTAATACACTGGCCAAATGTAGCTATTGATGTAAGAAAAAATATGGAACAATTAAACAAATTAAAAGAAAAAGGGAAAATTAGAAGTATTGGAGTTTCTAATTTTACTATTAAACATATAAAAAGGGCTATAACTGAAGGTCAAATTGATGTATTCCAACCATGTTATAGTTTGTATTGGAGAAAAATAGAAAATGGTTTACTTGATTATTGTAAAGATAATAATATTGGAGTTATGACATATAGCTCAATTGCATCTGGATTATTAACTGGTAAATTTACAAAAGATTGGGTTTTTGATGATACAGATATGAGAAAAAATAAGATTGCCTTATATAAAAAAGAAGTTTTTGAAAAAGCAATTGATACAAATGAACTTCTAAAAAAATATGCTGATAAATACCAAAAAACATTAGCACAAATAGCGATTAATTGGGTTATTAATAAAGAAGGTATTACTACTGCCATTGTTGGCGCAAAGAAATCATCTCAAGTAATAGATAATGTGAAAGCTACGGATTTCATAATGGAAAAAAGTGATTATGATGCTATAGGGAAAATAGCAATGTCTGTTTATGATATGGTTAATGATTGGGATACAATGTATCAAAAAGATGATCCTAGAATGAAATTGGATTAAGTGATTTATGAATGTATCAACAGTTTTTAATCAAGTATTAATTTTATTCATTGTTTTAGTAGTTGGTTTTATAGCAAATAAATTAAAAATAATTACATCAGATTTTAATAAAAAGATATCAAATCTTATTATCATGATTACAATGCCTGCACTAATTTTAATTTCAACTCAAATAGAATTTACTAAAGAAAAACTAAATACTTCAATTTGGATTTTAATTATGGCATTTTCTGTTTTTATTCTTTCGATGTTAATTTCAAATATACTTTATAAAAATTCAGATGAAGATAGAAAACCAGTACTTAAATTTGCTACTGTTTTTTCAAATTGTGGTTTTATGGGTTTTCCAATATTATATGGATTGTTTGGTGAAGTCGGAATTTTTTATGGTGCAATTTTTCAGATTCCATTTAATCTTTTTATCTGGACTTATGGTGTAATAACATACAAAAAGCATCATCAAATAAAGCAAATCATTAAAGATGTTTTAAATCCTTCTATTATTGCGCTAATATTAGGTTTTATTATGCTAGGTTTTAATTTTAAAATTCCTGATCCATTTTATAGTTCCATTAAATTAGTAGGTGGATTAACAACTCCTCTTTCAATGATTGTAATAGGAGCTACTTTAGGTACTGTTAAACTAATCAATGTTATAAAAGACAAAATGGTATATGTTATATCCATTATTAGATTGCTATTAATTCCAGCATTATGCTATGGAATATTTTATTTATTTGATCCACCAAAGTTAGCACTTACAATTGTAGTAATATTATTTGCAATGCCAAGTGCAGCTGTAACAACAATATTTGCACAAGAATATGATGGGAATACAAAGTTAGCTTCAGGTATTGTGTCATTTTCAACTTTAATGTCAATGGCAACAATTCCATTAGTTATACTATTAGTTGTTTAAGAATGCAAAAGACTTTATAATGTATTTATAATAAGAACTGGAGTTATTGACAATGAGAAATTATATCTTACTACCAGAAAGAATAAGTAAAAAAAACAATTCACATGATAGATTTGAAGTTCTTGATAAATTAGAGAATAATAAAATATTTGAATCTAGAAGATCTTGGGAAGGTGGAAATGTAGGGTGGCCATCTTTTTTCTATGATAAAAAAGAGAAAATATTTAAAATGTGGTATCTAGCTATATCTAAGGATTTTGATGAGAGCTCCGCTTCAACCATAATCGATAATGTTAAAATAAAGAAAAGAAGAATGTTTATATGTTATGCAACTTCTAAAAATGGATTAATATGGAACCGACCTAATCTAAATAAACAATGTGTAAAAGAATATGGTAATAATAATATTTTATTAGAAAATAAAGGGAAATATATTGATGGCCCTTCAATTATCTATGATGAAAATGCAAATGAAGATGCTAGATATAAAATGTCATATTTTGAGCATATGAATTTGGAACAAGGTGTTCATACACTAGTATCGAAAAATGGCATTGATTGGATTGAAGTTGGAAAATTTCCAGTATTACCAGCTCAAGATGCTTTGAAATCGCATTTTGATCAAGAGAAAAATATATATTATCTTTTTTTAAAAGACCGTATAGATAATAGGCGAAGTAGATTGTTATCATCAAGTAAAGATTTTTTAAATTGGAGTGAACCTAGAGCTGTTCTATCACCAAATTTAGGAGATACTGATACTACGAATTTTTATGATTTATTCTTATTTCCTCAAGGAGATATAATAATGGGATTTTTAACAGTTTTTGATAGTTCAACACAAATTTCATCAACTGAATTAATCTATGCAGATGAATTTATGAATATAAAGCGATTTACATCTCGACCTAAAGTGCTTTTACCAGGAGATACTAATGCTTGGGATGGCGGTGGAGTATATACTTCATCAGGTTATCTATATAAAGAAGAAGATAAAAAAATTAGATACTACTATTATGGCTCTTCAAATAAACATGATAATATAATTAATAATAAGAAAACAAAAACTGGATTTGGAATTGCAAATTTTAATGATCTTCGTTTGGTTGGTCAACAGTTTTTAGGTGATGGAGAATTTTGTACTACTTCAATATTAATAAAAGGTGAAAAATTATATATAAATGCAAAAACAATATTACCTCTATCTGTTGCTATTGTTTCCTCTGGTTATCCTAAAAGTTATAAAGGGTATGATTATATTAATTGTAAACCTGTAATTGGTGATAAATATAAACATGAAGTAATATTTAATGATAAAAATGATATTAGTAAATTTAAAGGAAAATATATTAAAATTAAAGTGAAAGGGAATAATTCAATTGTATATGGATTTACAATTGAATAGTAATTTATATGATACAAGAAGATTACATTATTAAAATAATAAAAAAAGCAATGGAGTTTATTTCTAAAGCATTAGGTTTAGCAAAAGAAGGAGAGTTTCTACAAAGTGAAAATATACTTAAAGATTCTTATGAAGATATCACTGGTGTTAGTATGAATACATTGATTTCAGTAGATGTGGATAGTATGAATCATTTAATAGGTAATAATGCAGCAGAAGTAATTGTAACTGGTGAATATTGTAAAGCTTTAGGTAAAATTTACAAAGAAAAAGCTGATTTTGAAAATTTTGTAAAGTACTATAAAAAAGGGCTATACTTAATGCTAGCTAACTATCATCGTGATATATATGAAA
Organism: Clostridiales bacterium; assembly: GCA_023145435.1. Lineage (GTDB taxonomy): Bacteria > Bacillota > Clostridia > DUPQ01 > DUPQ01 > JAFGUQ01. The sequence continues at coordinate 10,205 of JAGLDS010000002.1, read as the reverse complement.
TTAATATTAATATATTATTATTATATGGACCAATAAAAGGATATTTAGATGATGAAGTACACATGAAATTACTATATGAATTTTTTATGGATAGAGTAGCATATAAAAAAGCTATTGAAGTTGTTTTTGCAATGATGGAATTAACAGATAATAAACATGAAGTTGTAATGTTAGGAGAAAATTTTTATAGCGAAGTTTTAACTAGTAATGATAAAAACATGAAAAAAGCAAAATGGACATATGAGCAAGCGCTAGATAGTAAAGAGAAATTTGAAAAATTAAAAGAGAAAACAAAGAATTAAGAAATATATAGATTTTTTATTGTTATTTGTAGCAATCTATATTATATTGTTATAGATAAAATCATGGATATCTATAGATATATATATTATAGGAGACGTATTAATGATAAAAAAGTATAAATCAAAAGTAGTCATAAGAAATGCAGAAGAATTTGGGAAAATAGTAAAAAAAAATAAAGTTAATATTCCATTTAATAAAAATGTTAATATTGATAATTTTAGTAAACCATTAAATTTAGCTGGTAAAACCATTGAAAACAGATTTTGTATTCAACCTATGGAAGGGTGTGATGGCGATAATCTAGGTAATCCTACTGAACTAACGTATCGAAAGTATAAGCGATTTGCAAAAGGTGGAGCAGGGCTTATTTGGGTAGAAGCTACAGCTGTTGTACCTGAAGGAAGGGCTAATCCTAGACAATTATGGATTAATGAAAATAGTCTTGATGGATTTAAGAAATTAGTTAAAGACATTAGAGAAAATTCATATAATCAAAATAATGAAAAACAAAATCCATTTATTGTGTTACAACTTACTCATTCAGGTAGATATAGTAAACCAGAGGGTTTGGCTAAACCTATGATTATGCATCACTCAAAAATTTTAGATCCAACACATAACCTACCAAGTGATTATCCTCTTTTAACTGATGAATATATTGATAACCTAATTGGCGAATTTGTAAAAGCTTCAAGATTTGCTAGCGAATGTGGATTTGATGCGGTTGATATTAAATCTGCACATGGATATCTTCTACATGAAATGCTATCTGCATTTACAAGAGAAAATAGTAAATATGGAGGTAGCTTTAAAAATAGAACTAGATTTTTAACAGAAACCATTAGAAAAATTAAAAAAGAATTACCAGATATGATAATTACATCTAGACTTAATGTTATAGATAATTATCCTTATCCATATGGATGGGGAATGAAAAAAGATGGAAGTTATGATATTGATCTTACTGAATCACTTCAATTAATAAAAAATATAAATAAACTTGGTGTTGATATGGTTAATATATGTATTGGGAATCCATATTTTAATCCTAATATTGAACGTCCATATGACTTTCCAATTCAAGGATTTTTGTTACCAGAAGAAAATCCTTTAATTACAATAGAAAGAAATATTTCAATCACTTCAAAAATTGCAAATGAATTTCCAAATATGAATTTTGTTTCTTCAGGAACTAGTTGGTTAAGACAAATGACAATGAATGTTGCTGATTATATGCTAGAAAACAATAACTGCCAAATAGTTGGATTAGGAAGAATGGGATTAGCTTATCCTGATTTTCCAAATGACTTTTTTACAAATGGAAAACTTAATATGGGAAAAGTATGTATAACATGTTCTTCATGTACTCAAATGATGCGTGATGGAATGGTATCTGGTTGTGTAATTAGAGACTCTGAAACTTATGCTGATTTATATTATCAAGGTAGACTTAAAAATAAAGAATATGTACAAGATATGGCTGATAGTTGTAAAAACTGTTGGGGTGGTTCATGTGGACCTAATTGTCCTGCTGATATTGATGTAACAGGATTTATTAGAGAGTTTTATAATGATAATCTTAAAAAATCTTATGAGATAATGGTTGAAAAGAATAAAATACCCGAAACATGTTCATATACATGTCCAGCTGAAGTACTTTGCGAAAGTACATGTACAGCTGGAATTCTTGGTAAAAATTCAGTACCTATTAGTGAAATACAAAAACACGTAACAACATATGCAAGAAAAGAAGGCTTTACAAAAATAAAAGCTGGAAAAACAATTAATAAAAAAGTAGCAATAATTGGATTTGGCGCTGCTGGTATTTCATGTGCTATAACATTGATTGAAGCGGGTGTTCATGTAACTGTATATGAAGCTTATGATTATTTAGGTGGAACAGCAGAAGCTGTAATTCCTTATGGACGTCTTCCAAAAGATATTTTTAAAAGTGAAGTTGATAGCTTTGAGCTAGATGAAACAAAACTATTTGATATTAAATACAATAGCCCAATAAATGAACAATTTAACTTAGATGATTTAAATAACATGGGATTTGATGGAATATTTATAGGAGCCGGAATGTGTACTACTTCAAAATTGAATATTTCTCCAAAACCAGCTGGTGTATATGAAGCATTAGATTTCCTATATAAAAACAAAAATGATGGGATGGAAATAAATGTAAATACTAAAGCTGCTGTAATTGGTGGAGGTAATACTGCAATGGACGCAGTAACTTCGCTTAAAAATCGTGGATTAAAAAATGTTTATCTTATTTACAGACGTTCATTTAATGAACTTCCAGCTTGGGAAGATGAAGTTAAACAAGCATTAGCTTTAGGTGTACATTTTATGATTCTAAGTCAACCAATTGGATATGAAGGTAATGAAAAATTAACAGGTGTTAAAATTTCACATACAATGTTAGGGGAACAAGATGAGTCAGGAAGAGCAAGACCAATAATTATTCCAGATTCAGAATATGTATTGCCAATTGATTTTTGCGTTGAAGCAACTGGTCAAAAAGTATCAGAACAATTAATTAATAGTTTAGAAGGGGTAACATTTAAAAGAGGCGTAATAGTAGTTAATGAAGATTTAATGACTACTAGAGATAAAGTTTATGCAGGTGGAGATATTATTAATGGTGGAACAACTGTGGTTCAGGCGGCAGGAGAAGGTAGAAAAGCGGCTGAATCAATATTAAGAACATTTATTTAGGAGGATAATAATAATGAGTAATAAAGTAGCGCTTATTACAGGAGCTGGAAGAGGAATAGGAAATGGTATTGCAATTAAACTTGCAAAAGATGGTTTTAATATTGTTATTATGGATGTCTTGAAAGAAGAAGATATAAGCGATAACATTGATTTAGTAAAAGATGAAGATGTGGAAGTTTTATACATTAAAGGTGATATTACTAGTAGTGATAGTAGAATAAATGTTGTAAACAAAATTATGGATAAATTTGGACGAATCGATGTTTTAGTTAATAATGCAGGAGTTGCACCTAGAAATAGAATGGATATTTTAGAAACAACTGAAGAAAGTTTTGATTTTGTAAATAATATTAATTTAAAAGGAACATTCTTCTTATCACAAGTGATTGCTAATAAAATGATTAGTCTAATTGGAAAAATTTCTGATTATAAACCTACAATAGTAAATATTTCATCTATGTCTGCATATACATCATCAGTATCTCGAGGTGAATATTGTATATCAAAAGCAGGTGTAAGCATGGTAACAAAGTTATTCGCAGACAGATTAGCTGAATATGGAATAACAGTAAATGAAATAAGACCAGGAATTATATTTACACCAATGACAGAAGTTGTAAAAGATAAATATGATAAATTAATTGGAGAAGGGTTAACACCAATTAAGAGATGGGGATATCCTGAAGATATTGCAAAAGTAGTATCATCATTATGCTCAGGAAACTTTTCATTTACAACAGGTGAATTTATAAATGTTGATGGCGGATTCCACATACAAAGATTATAGGAGAAAAAAATGAAGTTTGATAAAATTACAATTAAAGGGCATGACATAGATGTTGTATCAATGAATACCATTATTGTTGGAACAGGCGCTGCTGGTTTTAACGCAGCTGACAGCCTATATGATTTAGGACAAAGCGATATTGCTTTATTAACAGAAGGCTTAAATATGGGTACTTCTAGAAACACAGGAAGTGATAAACAAACTTATTACAAGCTTACTTTATCAGGTAATACTCCTGACTCTGTATATGATATGGCTAAAACTTTATTTGATGGTGGTTCAATGCATGGTGATATAGCTTTAGTTGAAGCTGCTTTATCTGCAAAAGGTTTTTATAAACTAGCATCATATGGAGTACCGTTTCCACATAATAAATATGGTGAGTATATAGGTTATAAAACTGACCATGATCCAAGAGAAAGAGCTACATCAGCTGGTCCTTTAACATCAAAATTCATGACAGAAAAATTAGAAGTACAAATAAATAATAAAGGCATAAAAATATTTGATGGATTTGTTGTAATTGCTATATTAACAAAAGATGATAAAGCAATTGGTTTATTAGCAATTGATACTTCAAAACAAAATAATGAAAATTATGGTTTTACACTATTTAATTGTACTAATGTTATATTTGCAACAGGTGGACCTGCAGGAATTTATAAAACAAGTGTTTATCCAGAAAGCCATATAGGGTCTTCAGGGATTGCTTATGAAGCCGGAGCTGCTGGTATTAATGTTACAGAATCTCAATATGGATTAGCTTCTATTAAATTTAGATGGAACCTTTCAGGAACATACCAACAAGTTATGCCAAGATATATTTCAACTGATTTAGATGGAAATGATGAAAAAGAATTTTTAGATGAATATTTTGACGATAAAGGAAAATTACTTGACTGTATATTTTTAAAAGGATATCAATGGCCATTTGACCCTAGAAAAATTGCAAATTATGGTTCTTCGATTGTTGATATATTAGTATATAATGAAATACAAGTTAAAGGCAGAAGAGTCTATATGGACTTTATGAAAAATCCTACTTGTTCATTAAAAAATAACAAATTTGACTTTGCAATGCTTGGTAGTGAAAGCTATAAATATCTTGAAAATTCAAAAGCATTATTTGGATTACCAATTGAGAGATTAGCTCACATGAATCAACCAGCTATTGATTTATATAGTAATAATGGTATTGATTTAACCAGTGAATATTTAGAAATAGCAGTTTGTGCACAACATAATAATGGGGGACTCAAAGGAAATATATGGTATGAAAGTAACATATCTAATTTATTCCCAGTAGGAGAAGTTAATGGTACATTTGGAGTATATAGACCAGGTGGAAGTGCTCTTAATTCAACTCAAGTTGGTTCATTTAGAGCTGCACAGTATATTCATGCTAATTATCAACAAGAACCTTTAGGACTAGATAGCTTTACTAAAGCCATAAATGATTTAGTTAGTGAAAACTTTGATTTTGCAAAAGCTGTTAGTAAAGATAATGGTAATTCAAACATAATTTCACATAGAAATGAATTACAAGTTAGAATGACTAAAGCTGGTGCGCATATTAGAAATTTAGACACTGTTACGAAAGCTATTAATGATTGTGAAAGTGACTTAATGACATTAAAAGAAGATCTATCAATTAGTGGCCCATTTGAATTAGTTGAAGCATTTAGAAATAAAGATCTAATAGTTACACAATTTGTATACTTAAATGCAATTAAAGAGTTTATAAGTAAAGGTGGACGTTCTAGAGGATCTTATCTTGTAAGTGACAATAAAGGTGTAAAACCATTAGATAAATTAAATGATGACTTTACCTTCACACTTGATTCAGGTGATTTATTGAAAAAAACATGTGATGTAACATTCTCATTTAAAGATAAGAAACCTAAATGTATGTTTAATTGGGAAGACGTTAAACAGATTCCCACTGAGGATAACTGGTTTGAAAATGTATGGAGTGCATACAGAAAAAATGAAATTATCAAATAACTTTAAAAAGATGTCTTAACTGGCATCTTTTTTTGTAAGGGGAAACTTATGAAGTGGTTAATAAAAGTAGATACTAAACAATATAAAGATGTATATGAAGGTAATAATGATCAAGAAAATATTAACTGGTGGGATGAACTTGATAAACGTTCCATAACTTGTACAGAATGTTTTTTAGCAATTGATTTAGAAACACAATTAAAAAGATATACAAAAGATGTATCTATAAATGATTTGGATAAAAAAGTAGATGTGATAATTTCTGTTGGAAGCATTTGTAAAAAAAAAGATAATTCTTTAATAGGGGAACAAGGGTTAGTAGAAATAAAAAAAATAGATGGTATTTTTAATGTTTATTTGTATGGACAATCAAGAGAGGGAACAATTAATTCAGTTTATCACTTTTTATCACTTTTAGGATATAAATTCTATAATACTGATGATTTTGGGAATATTGCTCCTAAACTAATTAGTTTGAAAGAGATATATGAAGTATATAATCCTGATTATATTACAAGAGGTTGTTATAGTGAGTTTATGGATGATACACATAATGGTTTTATTAATTGGATGACTAGAAACCATATGAATATGTTAAAAGTTGCAAATTATACAAATCCATTTGAACTAAAAAAAAGAGGTATTAGCTTATTATCTGGTGGGCATGAAATCTTCTATTTGTATTTAAATCCTAAAAACATAGATAAAACTTCTAATAATAAAAAGACATATTTTGACAATCATAACGATTGGTTTGCATTAATTGATGGTAAACGAAGTAGTAAAGATGAAAATAGTAGAGCTACTGAAGGGTATTATACTGGTGATAATATTTGTACATCTAATAAAGAGGGCACAAATCATCTTTTTGATAATATCATTCAATCGTTTATTAATGGAGTATATAAGTATTGTGATTATTTGAATTTTTGGGCATATGACAATGGTACTTGGTGTCAATGTGAAAAGTGTAAAAAAACAGGTAATTATGCTACTAGGATGTTGTTATTAGCATATGAATTAGATAAAGCCATTAAGAAAGCTCAAAAAGAGGGAAGACTTAGAAGAAAAATAAAATTACTTATACCTGTATATCATGAAACTTTACAACCTCCAGAAATTGATTTACCAATTGATTTTGATTATCAAAATGTAATAGCTACATTCTTTCCAATTGAACGTTGCTATGCTCATTTTATTAATGATGAAAAATGTACTGAAACAAATATTCATTTGAAGAACTTATATGAAAAGTGGACAGTATTAGAAGATAGAAAATATAAAGGTGAAATATTTATTGGTGAGTACTTTAATGTTAGTTCATTCGCTTCAATGCCATTTGTATTTAAATCAATAATTACACATGATTTACCATATTATTTTAAAAATAATACTAAACATTTCTACTATATGCATATAACATCATTAGAGTGGGGAATGCTAACAGTTAATAATTACTTAATAGCAAAACTACTTAGTAATATAAATGTTGATAGTACATTAGTTTTATCTAATTATTATAATGATGTATTTAAAAGTTCTGCAAAGTTAATAAGTGAATTTCATGAACTATTAGAAAAAGCATCAAAAAATTCTAAGTACCTAAAACATTATCAATTTGAAAAATTTGGCAAAGAAAAACCTGCATTAATGTGGAAAATGTTTGATAACAATTTATTTCCTTTGGCTCACTGTAAATTTGATGCAAAAAGTGATGACGAAAACTCAGCTGTTTCAATGACAGAAACAATGGACTTATTTGAACAAGCAAAAGAATTATTAAATGTAATTATAAATTCATGTGATAAAAGCGAATATCAAGCTGTAATGTTAGAAAAGCAACGTTTTGATTATGGATACAAGATATTTAATTTTATTTATAATTTAGTACAATTACGCTTAGCACATATTAATGGTAATAAAGAAGAGATGAGTAATAAACTTTTTAGAACAGAGCAATTAAAAAGTGAATTATTACTTATCACAAGACCTCTAGAAGATGCTAAATATAAATCTTTAAATTGGTTAGAAAATGCTTATACAGCTACATGGGTAAAAGGTAGATATGAAGACTATATTAAAAAAGTGAAAAAGTTTGTAAGTGATTAATAAAATGCTTTATAAAGTGCAATAATAGCTTCTTCATAGAAACGCTCATCCATTCCAAACATAATACTAACTTTAGAAGACCCTTGATTAATCATTTTAATATGAATATTATGATCTGCAAAAGCTTTACTTGCAATTGCTAGTGTGTTTACATTTTCTAAACAACTTTCACCAACAATCATAACTAATGCTTGATTGTGTGTAACATATACTTCATCAGTACCTAATTTTTTTATACGCTTTAATATTTTTCTCTCAGAATCAATATTTAAGAATTTTTTTCTAACAACAATAGATATTTCATCAATACCAGAAGGGATATGTTCGTATGGGATATTTTCTTCTTCAAGAATTTGTAATACTTTTCTAGTAAAACCAATTTCACGATTCATTAAATATTTTCTAATATAAATACTAGAAAAACCTTTATCACCAGCAATTCCGGTAACAGGATTTCTATTTTCTTTATTCACATATTTATGAATCTTTGTTCCTTTTCCTTCAGGATTATTTGTGTTTTTAATATGAACAGGAATTCCTTTGTAATATACAGGTGTTAAAGCTTCCTCATGAAAAACACTAAAACCAGCATAAGAGAGTTCACGCATTTCTTTATATGTTAAGTCATTTATTGGAGTAGGATTTTTAACTAGATTCGGATTTACAGCAAACACAGAATCAACATCAGTGAAATTTTCATAAATATCTGCTGATACAGCTGCTGCTAAAATAGAGCCAGTCACATCTGAACCACCTCTTGGTAATGTAACAATATCACCATGAATAGAATAACCAAAAAATCCAGGAAAGATTTTTATAGCATCATTATTATTTAGTCTAGCTAAATTATCATATGACTCAGGTAATACATGAGCGTTACCAAATTCTTCTGATAAGATTAATCCAGCATATCCTGGATTAATATATTCTGCGTTAACACCAGTACTAATTAAGTATTTAGCAACTAGTTTTGCACAATTATCTTCACCACTTGCTTTAAGTGCATCCATGTATTTACCTGGATTTTTTATATCTGATGTATATTTTGAAAAGATATCTTTTGATATTTCTTCTACAATCTCTAATTCCATTGATAAATCTTTAGCAATTAAGCGGAAACGATTTATTACAGATTTAAATTCATACGATACATCGCCACCTTGTAAATGGGCGTTTCCTAAAGAAATTAATAAATCAGTTACTTTAACATCATCATTAAATCGTTTTCCAGGAGCTGAAACAACAATTAATTTACGATCACTATTTGAAGTAATAATATTACATACTTTTTTTATTTGATTAGCATCAGCTAATGAACTACCACCAAATTTTGAAACAATTCTCATTGATAACTCCTTTGATGTATTTTACCATAATATTTTAAATAATATAAGAGAAGAAAAGTCATATTTATTGATTTTATTATATATACTTTTAGGTAAATTATGTAATTTAGGGAAAATAAGTTGACAAAATATTGAAAAAAGCTATAATATAATTACACAAAAGATAAATATTTAATAAAGCTTAAGGGAATATCACATATATTAAAGTGAAAAGCAAAATCATTGGGATGTGGTGATGCGAAATCAGAAGTCCAGACTGGACTATTTGATTATTATTAGTTTAATAAAGTGATATTTGTATTTATATACTTAAAACTGAATAAACTTACCGTAAAAACATATGTGGCATTAGGGGAGTAAAACTCCCTAGTGTTCACAATTGAATTGGTAATTTAGTAATGAATGTTATGAAAATTGTATAAGGAGGTTATTAGGTATATAATTAAGACTCAAAATAAGTGTTTTTAATACAACACTAAAAGTGACGAATAGACAACACAATAGTAGAAAGTCACAATGTTTAGTGAAAATGGGCTAAGAACACGGTTTCAAAGATACTAATGACAATAAAGGGTATATTATAGTACACAATTGAATACAGTTAATATCAATGGAAGTAAAAAAAGCAAATTTTTAGGAATAAAAAGACGCAAAGCCTGATATTCAGAACGGATCGATCGGCTGCTACGAATAAAATGGTAAAAAAGGCAAACCTTTAGGAATGAAGGGACGCAAAGCCAGATGTTCAGAACGGACGGATCAGCTACTACTAATTTAAGTGGTGGCTTTTTTATATTCAAGAATAAAAAAGTTTAACCAGAAATAGTAGGAAAGAGGGAATTATAATGAAATGGAGAAATAAAAAGTTAGCACTTATGATGGCGTTTATATTCATATTTACGTTAATAAGTCCAATTTCAATAAATGCTGGT
>JAGLDS010000019.1 GCA_023145435.1 Clostridiales bacterium | reverse complement strand
TTGACAATATATGCGTTTTATAGTAAAGTATGTCTCGAGAAGGGTCTTGTTTATATATTGTCAAATAAAAAAATTAGGGGAGCATTTTGATTATAAAAGAGTTGAAAACATATTTCAAGCATCAAACTTTCAAATTTGTATTGTTATTAGTCGGGATTACTGCGTCATTATTTGTTTTGTTTTTTCTTTTCCAGTCTAATTATACAGTGAATGTAAATAAAGCATCATACACAAGAATCGAAATTATTTTAAATAATATAGATAATACTAACTTTATAAATCAAAAAGAGTTTATTAATAATATAATTTCTAATGAATATAATACTAATACAAGGTACATTAAAGTAGCTACATTGATTAGTGAAGAAAACTTACTCTTTTGTGGGACTTGGGCAACAGAAGGAATTTTAACTCATAGTGTAAATGAGGGAAGAGGAATTTCTGACTTTGAGATTAAATCGAAACAAAATATAGCAATTGTTAATCATAGTTATCTGCATAATTTACTAAAAGAAGATATTAATTTCGGAGAAATGAGAATTGATGTAAATAACAAGAAGTACATTGTTTTGGGAAAAGGAAGTGTATATTATCCTGTTCATTCTTATGAAAACACTTCTTTTGTTTCAGCAATTTTCAAAGCATTTCCATTTTTAAACAATTATATTAATAATACAAAAGATTATTCATGGAGAAGTTATAATATCGAGATAGTTATGGTTCCACTATTAAGTTATTTGGAGAATAATCACAATATATCGTTTATTGAAATTTTAGTTCCATCAAATCAGACATATAATGAGAGTTTACTTATTAGTGAGTTTAACCATTTGTTTCCTTTTTCTATTATAAAAACAAAAAAAGAAATGATGGATTTTAATAAAAAAGCAGTTAGGGTGCAAATGTTAAATTATATTATAATATCTATTATTTGTCTTGTAAATATACTTTCATTGTTTATGTTTTGGTTATATAGTAGAAAGAAAAGTATAGCGATTTTTAAATTATGTGGATATTCAAATATAAAAATATACAATATATTACTACAACAACTAATTATTATTTATAGTATTGGATTCGGGCTTGCATTATTTTTATATAAATTCATATTACCAATATGGTATAAACTGATAGTAACTCAAAATGAAATATATTCTAGCCCAAAAATAATTGATGCTATTACTATTTATTTTGCTGTCCTATTCTTTATATGGTTAATTTGTCATAGGGATATAAAGAGAACCAGTAACCTATCAGTAATAAGTATTATTAAGGGGACTTAAAATGAAAAATCTTTTGTATTTCAGTTTACAGATGTTATCATCAAGAGTATTAAAAACAATAGTTATTATAATACTAATATTTTTATCATTTTATTTGCTATCAATTAACATATCTGTTTTATTAGATTTCACTCATACAAATAGAATTTTAGAAAAACAGAATTTTAAAAACGCATATTTCTTTTCATATTCCAATACAATTGATATAAACAATAGCAATCAGATTAATCAAATTGATGAATCTATTGAACAATTACCATTTATTACAGAAATCAGTAAAATGTATCGTATTGATGGCTTTTCGGATGAGGTTCAAGAATTAATCAATGTTATTATGTATGATCAAATTACTATTGAAGCATTAAACTGGGAAATAGAAGATGGGGAGTGGTTATATGAAACAGATAAAAGGTTTATTCCTGGAATTGTTGATAAAACATATTGTCCCAATATAATGGTCGGAGATATTATTGAAGTTGAAATGTTTGATGTAGTTAACCAAGAAAACAAAACAACTAAATCGATTAAGATTATTGGTCTAATTGATAAGGAATATTTTTCTTTACTAAGATGCATTGGTGAATATACAGCAAGTGAGGATATAATCGAAAGTGCATTACAACCAACTTTATTACTTCCAATAGTATATGATAGTGCTGGACAAATTATTGGAAATGAGTATCCACAAAGAATAATTTGGTCTAATGGGAATTTAGATCAAAATCAAATTTATAGTGACCTAAAAAATGAAATTATAAATTTTGGTAGCATTGCAAATATTTACAGTATGAAAAATAATCAAATTCTAAGAAATAATCATTTTTTTCAATGGGAAGGATTATTATGCTTTGTTTTAACATTAATAACAATTGTTTCAATTATTGGTTATAATATTCTTTTAATAGAACAAGAGAAAAGAGATATTGCTATTTATTTGCTTTGTGGAATGGAAAATAAAAATATTCAACAAATATTTATTACTCATAATATTATTTTATCAGCCACTTCACTTTTGATGTTGGTCTCAACTTTTTTTGTAAATTTAAAAATAAATTTACTTAATATCTTTTATTTCGAAATTACTCAGAAATTAGAAGTATTTTTATTCACTATGATTATATACATAATAATTTATGGTTTAATAATTATGTATATAAATAATATAATTAAGAAAAAAAGCATAATTGATTTACTTAGGGAGAGTGAAATATGGTAAAAGCTATTGAAATTAAAAACTTAAAGAAAACATATCAAAAAGGAAAAGCTAATGAAGTAGATGCTCTAAAATGTATAAATTTAAATATAAATAAAGGAGAATTTATTGCAATTACTGGACCTTCAGGTTGTGGAAAATCTACATTATTACATTCAATTGGATGCTTAGATGGTTTTGATGAGGGCTTATATTACCTAAATGGTGAGGATGTTCATTCGCTTACTAATAAGCAATTAGCTAAGATTAGGAATAAAACCATTGGTTTTGTATTACAAGAACATGGACTTCTTGCGGATAGATTATGCTGGGAGAATGTTGCGATTCCTTTACAAATATCTGAAAGAAATAAAAAAACAATTGAGGGAAAAAGCAAGGCTATATTAATGAAATTCGGCTTAGATGAAATAATGAATAAACCACCTTCGCAAATATCTGTAGGACAAAAACAAAGAGTATCAATTGCTAGAGCACTTGCGTGTGATCCTGATATTATATTATGTGATGAACCAACTGGATCTTTAGATTCAAAAAATGCTATGAAAATTATTGAAACTTTAAAAGAATTAAACAAATTAGGAAAAACAATTATTATCGTTACACATAATCCTAATATTGCTAAAGAATGTGAAAGAGTTTTAATTCTTGATGAGGGTAGATTTGTGACTTAGATTAACTATGCCCATAAAAAGGAGTAAGATATATGAAAAGTAAAGTAAAGATTATGTTTTTTGTTGTTGTGATTTTAATTGTCGCAATTTCAGGACAAGTGGTTGCAGGGTGTACTTCGTTTGTGTTTCAACAAACACAAGTAGATTTTTATAACGGATATTTAACTGCAAAAACAGAAAAAAATGATCATGTGTGGTGGAACAATTATTTACGTGTAAGTACATCAATTCATCATGATCCAGGTTTTTCTACAGCGTTTGGACCAACGGTTTCAAAATCTTTTGCAAATACAGTTACATCAACTTGTGGAACTTCCTATCCATCTGTGATAGATTATTTTTATAGTTTTCATTTTGGTTCATGTGCAAGTTGTGGTGTAGATGATGATGCAAATATAGTGGTGTATAATTAATTAACTAAATTGTTATTTGGGCATAGTTGATATTATTTTAACAATGAGTTGTATTAATTGAAAAGATATATTTATCGAAAAGGAAGTTTATGATAGGAATTGTAGTTGGATTAGCTGAAGTTTTCAAGTATTATATATTATTCATAGTTCATGTAAATAAAATTAATATAAAAAGTAATTTTAGTGATTCTTTAATATATAGTCTAGTTTTTTTTATTTCAAGGATTATAATTCTTGTGTTACCTGGTGAGGATACATTAATTGCAATTATATTAAATTTCAGAGGATTAAGCTATATTACAACAGACAGCATTTTAGGTATAGTAATTGGGTCTATTATTGCTTTTTCATGTGTTTATTTCATGAAAAAATGGAAAAATAAAATTATTAAACGAAGTGGTACTATTAGCAATATTTCATATTACTGGGTTTTATTCACTCTTATAATTCTACAAATAATTTAATAAGTATGGATGACTATAATAATTTATTTGACCACGCTCATAGTAATGATTTGCTAAGTAAGTAAAAATAGAAAAAATACTCTACCCAAATTACGTCCTTAAGCATAAATCTATTTTTTCTATTTTACTTCAAATGAAATAAAAACCAATATAAAACAAATTACTGTAGAAGGTATAAGCTAGAATACAATATGTGAGATGCTAATAATTAGTTCAATAATAAACTAAATTACTAAAAGTAGTAAAATTCTTATAGGTTTACACAAAGAACTGGTTTAAATAATACAGTTATAAAAGTTAAGTGGTAATTAAGTGGTAAAAAGAAATTCACACATATATAAATGACTGGTACTAAAGGATTATTTAGCTGAAGAACCTATCTATGGTAAGGATGGGGTCAGCGGTTCGAATCCGCTTAACGGCTCCAATAGAAAAGCCCCTAAACACCGTTGTTTCAAGCGGTTTGGGGTTTTTTGTTTGTCTTTAATTATTTTACTATTTTCATGTATTTTCATTTATTTACACCCTTTTTCATTGGTTTAGGGGTACTTATGGTGTAAATTGTATATCTCCTTTAAACATTGTAATTTCATTAGCTACATCTTTTCTCATAATCAACCTCAATTCAATTTATATTAGGTTAATTATATGGAAAAGTTCTAATTAAAAGTACGCAATATTGTGTACTTTCACTTTGAAATTATTGTGCATTTTGAGTATACAATTTACATTTCCTTTCAAATATATTTTTAATTAATCATTTGCTTTTGTTAAAAACTCATTTAAGGGTAAACTAGAACATTTTATTTTATATTCTTCAATAGCTGTGTCAATTATAAAAGCATTATACAATTTTCATATAAATAATTGTGTATATAATATGTAAACTTTTTGTAAATAAAAATTATTTCTTTTTACTTCAGTCTTCTTATTTACATTAATTTTGTCCACATTACTAGTATAGTACCAATAGATTCCATGTATCCAAAATTAGTCTAAAATATCAAGAACATAATTACCAGGAGCTAATGATTTTATTGTTTTACTTGTAATAGAAAGATTTGGTACTTTATGAGTATGAAGTATTGTTGTTCGTAAGTAATCATTTAAACTCCCTATGGGTAATTTACATTCATTCGTTTTAAAATGCATGGGAATAATGATTTTATTTTCTAATTTTTTTGTTAGTTTTTTTACAATTTTATGGTCAATGGTATAAGTGCCACCAATTGGGATACAGATGATATCTACATCATTTAACAGCTTTAGCTGTCTACTACCAAGCATATGGCCTAAGTCACCTAAATGACATAATTTAATACCATCTGATTCAATAATAAAAGAAATATTTTCTCCACGCCTACTACCCTTACTATCGTCATGGAAAGATTTGAAATTTGAAATATAAAAACCGTTACCTTGGTAGATTTTTGAAGTTTTAATAATATCATATTTACCAGACAACTTATCTTGTGAAGAGTGGTCGTGGTGTTGATGACTCATTGTGACTACATCTGCTTTAGTTTTTCTCATAGCATATCCAATGGATTCATTAAACGGATCACATACTAAAACTTTTCCTTGCTGATTTTCAATAGCAAAACAAGAATGTCCTAAATAATTAATTAACATAATTTTCCCCTTAGTAGTAGTATTTGTATGAGCAATATAATCCTTATCCATTATATCAAAAATTTCTATCAATATAAAGAGAACGTGTGTGATATAATTTTATGAAACAAAAGGAGGAAATATATGAGCTTTTTTGAAATGACCATGTTACTTTGTTTTGGGATGGCTTGGCCAACATCCATTTATAAATCTATTAAATCAAAAAGCACGAAAGGAAAAAGTGTTAATTTTCTTTTTATTATTTTACTTGGCTACACCGCAGGGATTTTACATAAACTTATATATAATCTTGATTTTGTTATTGTATTATATGTTATTAATTTTTTAATGGTTTTTACTGATATTATTTTATATTATAGAAATAAACGATTTGAACAGGTTTATAAGCCTTAGATAATTTTATAAATGAGAGACTCCTAGTATTTTGGGAGCTACAAAAAAAAGATTATGAGAAAGCAATAAAGAAAAAAGTTGACAGTAAGGTACCTTTCATGATAAAAAATAGAGGATATATACTGATGTTAGAGTACACTAAAGAATTTTATATGTTTTATTGATTATATTAGAACAGTATATAAATAGGGAAGATTAAGAGATTAATAGGTTTGAAATGACACTTTTCATGTTGTGAGAAAAACGGGATAAGTGATATAATAGATATGCGGAGGAACAATAATGACAAAAACAGGATTACAACTTTACTCACTAAAAAAATATACTAAAGATGATTTTTTTGGTACATTATCAAAAGTCAGTGATTTGGGATTTAAATCAGTAGAATTTGCTGGATTTTTTGGTGTTAAAGCTAAAAAACTAAAAGCACATTTAAATGATTTAGGGCTTACTCCTTGTGGTAGTCATACAGGTTTAGATCTATTAACGGATGAGTTTAGTCAAACTATGGAGTATAACCTAGAGATTGGCAATAAATATGTTTATTGTCCATCATTACCTGCAGACGTAGTTAAAAATGAATATGGCTGGAAAAAAGTAAGTGAGCTTTTTAATGAAATTGGTGCTAAATGTCAAGATATGGGTATTGAGTTTGGATACCATAATCATGATTTTGAATTTAAAACTTTTGATGGAAAAACAGGTTATGATATTTTAATTGCAAACACAGATAGTTCGCTAGTTAAATTAGAGTTAGATACCTTTTGGGCAGAATATGCAGGGTTTAATCCAATTGAACTGATGGAAACTATTAAGGATCGCTTATCATTAGTACACTTAAAAGAAATGAAACAAAAGAATGGTGAAGAAGATACTAGTGTTGGGTACGGCGTTTCTAATACAACAGGTATAATTAACAAGGCAAAAGAACTAGATGTTAAATATATTATTATTGAACAAGAACATTTTGAAATAGACAACCATTTTGAATGTGTTAAAAAAGGGTTGGACTTTGTAAATAAAGTTATCTAGTTAATATATTTTTAATAATAAAAATTAATATGAAGATAACCATTGTATGGTTATCTTTTTTTAGAAAAACATTTTTATACTCCTATTGACTTATGTAGTCAATAGGAGTATTGTGAGATTGACCAACTTGGTCTGTAATGTGAAAAGAGAGATAGTATGAATGATATTTTAAAGAAATTGGATAACGAAAAACGAGATAGAATTATTAATAGTGCTATTGAAGAATTTTCTTTATATCCGTTTAGCAAAGCTTCAACAAATAATATTGTTAAAAATGCTGGTATTTCAAAAGGATTGCTTTTTCATTACTTTGGAAGTAAAAAAGATTTATATAACTATCTTAGTGAATTTGCAATAAAAAAACTATTTAATGAAATTAATGACAGTTTAAACTGGGATGAAACTGATATATTTGAGAGAATTAAACAAGTTGCTTTAGCAAAATTAAAAATGAGTCATACTTATCCTAAACTTTTTGATTTTGTTATTTCTTTATTTCAAAAAGAAAAGGGTTCTATTAGTGTAAAAGACGCGGTTAATGTGTACGAGAAATATGGAGTTAAGATACAAGAAGTATTTACTAAGTTTTATCACTATAATATTGATTATTCGTTATTTAAAGATCAAGAAAACATTACTGAAAAAGTAGATATTATTAGATGGACTATAGAAAAATTCTCAGAGGAAAAATCATTTTCTATGATGGGAACAAAAGAAAAATTTGATTTTGAGAAAATATTACTGTTAATGGATGATTATTTAAATGTCTTGAAAAAAGCATTTTATTAATAAAAGCAATTAAGGAGGATTGATTTAATGATTTCAGTAAAAAATCTATCTCATATATATAGTAACAATGATAAACTTGCTATAAATGACATTAGTTTTGAAATTACAAAAGGGGAAACTTTTGGATTTCTAGGCCCATCAGGTGCAGGGAAATCAACAACTCAAGGTATATTAACAGGTTTGTTAAAGCTACAAAAAGGTAATGTACACGTTGCAGGATATAATATGAATAAGGTTGATAACAAGAGGTTTAATAAAATTGGAGTGTCTTTTGAACAGTCAAATGTATATAGTAAATTAACTGCAAAAGAAAATTTAGAATTTTATAGAAAACTATTTGATGTTCCTACTCGTGAACCGGAAGAATTGATTAAATTAGTTGGGTTAGAAGGAAAAGAAAATGATAGAGCAGGTTCCTTTTCAAAAGGTATGAAGCATCGATTAACATTTGCACGATCTATGATTAATAATCCTGAATTATGGTTTTTAGATGAACCAACAACAGGGTTAGACCCTACTATTGCTGCAACAATTAAAGAAATAATTAATGGACAAAAAGCAAAAGGGGTTACGACTTTTTTAACAACTCATAATATGTATATTGCTGATGAGCTTTGTGATAGAGTTGCTTTTATCATTGATGGACAAATTAAACTTATTGATACACCAAAAAACTTAAAACTCCTATATGGTAAAAAATTAGTTGATATTGAATTTATTGATAATAATGAAGTTAAAAAAGAAACATTAAAACTAATTGATGATAATGATAAAAAGCGTATGTATGAAATTATTAATAAGTATAAAATTCAAACAATGCACTCAAAAGAAGCAACATTAGAAGAAATCTTTATTCAAGTTACTGGAAGGGGGCTTATATAGTATGAAACTATTTAGTACTTACATAAAAGAAATGAAAATTGCAGCTAGAGGGTTTTACTTTTATGTTGAAATTATCTTTGCAGTAATACTACTTGTCATACTTTTAGTTGCCGTTAAGGAAGAATCGGTATCAAAAGAGGCTGAATATTTATACAACGATATTCCGTCAAAAATTACAACCTATTTGATTGAAAAAGATATTAATGAGGGAAAAGCAAGAATAGCAGAACCAACTGAATTTAAAATGAAGCCAGTGACTTTTGAAATTACAAATCAAGAAACTAGTGAAGTTACATTATATGAATTTGAAGAAGAAAAAACTATTACTGTAGAAACCTTAGAGCAATTAGATCCTGAGACAGGTAAATTAACAAGGACTGCTTATATTATCGATAATGAAGAAGATATGATTCGTTTATCATATTCAGAAGGAAAAATAGGAGCAACTGTTATCATGAGTGAAGAAGGAGAACTTACGTACAAATATTACCTTCAAGGCTATGAAACAGATAGATTAGTTGACTTATTATATATTTTGCATAATGAATCAGGAGAAGTCCTTACAACAGAAATGGATAATCAGGTAGTTAGAAAGTTAGGATTTGAGCAGCAGCTTAATAACCGAGAAAATTTATTACCAATGTTTATTGTGTTTACAGGTTCATTAATGGGATTCTTTATCGTAATGGCATATATATTCCTTGATAAAGGAGAAGGTGTAATCAAAGCTTTTGCCGTAACTCCATCCGCTGTTTGGAAATACCTGATTAGTAAAATGGGTGTTATTATGACTACTACAATTATTTCATCACTAGTCATAACTATTCCAGTGATGGGAGCTAGAATAAATTATCTGTTGTTTTTAGTTTTCTTAATAGTGACTACGTTTGCATCATCATCTTTAGGTTTATTAGTTGCTAGTTTCTTTGACGATATGGTAAAAGCATTTGGAATTATGTACGGATTAATAATAGCATTAATGATTCCCGCATTTTCATTTTACATCCCAAGTTTTGATCCAATGTGGATGCGAATTTTACCAACTTATCCTATGTTACAAGGTTATAAGGAAATATTGTTAAAAAATGGTGATACAGGTTATGTACTTATTTATTCTTTAGTATTCCTTGTGAGTGGACTAGTTCTATTCGCATTAGCAAATATTAAATTTAAAAAGACATTAACATTATAGGAGGTTAGAAAATGATTAAAAAAATGTTCATAATATTTGGTAGAGATTTTCTATCTTCTAGAAGAGACGCAATGGCAGTATATATCATGGTAGTTCCATTAATAATGGCTGTTTTAGTAGCAGCATTTGCACCTGGTTTAAATGATACTACTGTTAATATTGCTATGCTAGAAAGCGATAGTGCTGAGCATATTGAATATATTGAACAATATGCTAAAGTTGAAGTTTTCAAGAATATAGAAGAATTAGAAAGACGAGTTAATAAAAGAGATGAGATTGCAGGGATAATTCCACTTGGTGATGGGCATGAAATATTACTACAAGGAAATGAAGCAGACATTATTGAAATGTATGCTGTGTTGCTTAATTCATTCTATGAACTAGGGTTAACCAAAGAAGAAACAACGGCTACAATGATTTCGTTTGGTAGAACTATTCCACCATTAAAAGCCAAGTTAACAAATATGTTAATATCCGTGACTGTTATGCTCTCAGGAATGTTAATTGCTATAAGTATTGTTGAAGAAAAAAATGATGACACAATCAATGCAGTAAATGTAACTCCAATTTCTCAAATTGGCTTTATACTTGGTAAAAGTTTATTAGGTTCCTCTGTTGCAATGATTAGCATTATTGGAGCTATATTTATTACAGGATTTTACAATGTGAATTGGATTATGATTGTAATTATTGGATTTTGTTCTATGATTTTAAGTTTAGTAATTGGATTCTTACAAGGAATTAATAGTGATGATTTTATGGAAGCTGCAGCAGGTGTTAAAATGTTAATGTTACCAATTGCAGGATCAATAGCCGGATATGAATTACTATCTGATAAATGGCAGTGGACAATGTACTGGAGTCCTTTTTATTGGGCTTATAAAGCTAATGACTTAATATTAGCAAAAATAGCCGATTGGCCTACAATACTATTGTGTACAGGGTTAGTTATTATATCATCAACAGTAGTGTTTATATTGTTTATACCAAAAATTAGAAAAGGATTAAGTTAAATATATTATTATGATAATAATGAAAGGGGTAAAATTATGAGTTTAGGATGGTTACTTGGAGGAATGGCAAGTTTTCTATATGCAGGTTTAGTAGGATACTTTGGTGGTGTTAAGAAAGCACCTGGGTTGCTAAAATTAGTAAAGATGAAACTTAGTAAAAAAATGAGCGATGAAACAGCAGCCAAAGTATGTATCGGAGCAGCTATTGTTGTAGGTCTATTTGGAATATTCTGTTTCGTATTTGGAGCAATTCAAGGCGCTTAATAAAACGTATTGTTTTTAAGGTGGGTTATAGAGTATAACCTGCTTTTTTTATGTAAAAATAGTTATACAAACAAATATACAAGATATTCCTATAAAAAAGTTGTTATACATACAAAAAATTCACAGGAATAAATTGTAGTAAAGGTGGTAAATTATGAAAAGAAAAATAACAAATAAGTTAAATGATTGGAAAGAAGAACAATCAACAATGCCATTTATGTTAATTGGCGCAAGGTAAGTTGGGAAAGCATATATACTTGATGAGTTTTGTAA
Source organism: Clostridiales bacterium (assembly GCA_023145435.1). Lineage (GTDB taxonomy): Bacteria > Bacillota > Clostridia > DUPQ01 > DUPQ01 > JAFGUQ01. The sequence continues at coordinate 16,652 of JAGLDS010000019.1, read as the reverse complement.
ATTAAACTTTCAAAATTATATTTATATAAATCTTGAAAGGGATGAAGAAGTTAGAGAAATTTTTAACAACTCAATAAATCCTGAAAATATAATCAATAATTTATCATTAGTAAAGGGTTTTCAAATCGATTGTGATAATACTGTAATATTTATTGATGAAATTCAAGTTAGTGAGCGAGCAATCACTTCGTTAAAGTATTTTAACGAATCTACTGTGAATTATAATATAGTTTGTGCAGGTAGTATGTTAGGTGTTGCTCTTAATCGTTTTAAGAGCTCTTATCCAGTTGGGAAAGTATATAGAGTACTTGTACCCTTTTGATTTTGAAGAGTTCCTGTGGTCAGTTGAAGAAAATTTATTAAGTGAAAAAATTATTGAATCATATAAAAATAATAGAGAGTTAATAAATCCAATTCATCAAAAAGCACTTAAACTATATAGAGACTATTTATTTGTAGGAGGTATGCCTGCCTCAATTATTGAATATAAAAAGAAAAATAAATTACTTAATGAAAACGGAGGAAAAAGAGTTTTTGAATCATCACTAGAGTGGTTAGTAAGTAGTTGCATAGTTAATAGATGTACGCTAGTTGAATCACCAAGAATACCACTGATAGCATATGAAAAGCAGGGGTATTTTAAAATCTATTCAAATGATGTAGGACTATTAGTAGAATTATCTAATATGAAACTAGTTGATTTTGCTAGTAAAGAAGCCAACCTATACAAAGGGATGATTACAGAAAACTATGTAGCACAGACCTTAGTTGCTTCAAGAATAAAGTTGAATAATTGGAGATCATCAAACAATGCGAAAATTGATTTCATAGCCCATATTGATGGAAATGTGATTCCCATAGAAGTTAAAGCTGCCAGTAATACAAAAGCGAAATCATTGAAGGTTTATATAGAAAAGTACAAGCCAAAGTATGCTATTAAAGTATCTGCTAAGAATTTCGGATTTGTTAATGGAATTAAATCAGTTCCGTTATATTCAGTGCACTAATAGGTAATTAGAAATATTCATTGAGAATAGTTGCTTACAGAACGATAATCTAAAAATACTTTATTTTTTCACAATTAAGTTCTCTTTTTTATCAGCAATAAGGAATTAAAAAAGTCATTGGTTACTAGTTGTTCAAAAGATTTAAGAAAATAACTGGTATTTAGTTATTGCGGAAAATGAATGATATTATATTAGAAGATATAAGTGATGCAGAATATACAAGGAGGAAAAGTAATGTTGCAAACAGAAAAAAGAAGATTTTAGGAGACGATTATTTGGTAAGAAACTTGAATTGTATAAAATTCTTGGAGAACATTATTAAAAAAAAATTAGGTTGCAACCAAAAATATGATTCACAAGGGTTAAGAACAGAAAAACTAATCACTATTACGTCTACAAAGCGAATCTGGTCTTGGTTAACACACTTGAACCATGCTTGAAAAAAGGTCTATTTATGGTATAATATATATAGATAAACACTACATATAGATTATTACAAAAGAAGAGGTCCAAGGAAATGATTGACAAAAGAAAAGCCTATAATAATGAAAGCATTTCTGCTTTAAAAGGTGCTGATAGAGTCAGAAAACGTCCAGCTGTTATATTCGGTTCAGATGGATTGATTGGTTGTCAGCACTCATTTTTTGAAATTTTATCAAATTCTATTGACGAAGCCAGAGAAGGTTTTGGGAAAATAATTGAAGTTATAAGACATAGTGATAAGTCCATTACAGTCAAAGATTATGGTCGGGGAACACCTGTTGATTATAATCAAAAAGAACGAAAATTTAATTGGAAGTTAGTATATTGTGAGTTATATGCTGGTAGCAAATATAATAATAGTGATGAAAGCACATATGCTTACTCTCTAGGTCTTAATGGGCTTGGATGTTGTGCAACTCAATATGCATCTTCTTTTATGGATGTTGAAGTTATAAAAGATGGATTTCAATATAATCTTCATTTTGAAGAAGGAAATAATAAAGGTAATTTAAAAAAAGTTAAATCTTCAAAAAAACAAACTGGAACAATCACCACGTGGAAACCTGATTTAAAGGTTTTTACTGATATTGATATTCCACTAGAATATTTTTGTGATGTGATAAAAAGACAAGCTGTTGTTAATGCTGGATTAAAATTTACTTTATTAGATGAAGAAAGTAATAAAACTTATGAATATTATTATAAAAATGGAGTTAAACAATATCTAGAGGAAATGACACAAGAAAAAAACTTTTCACCTATTGTTAGCTTTTCTAAAAATACAAAAGGAAAAGACCGTGAAGATAAAAAAGAGTACAAAGTTAAAATGAATGTATCATTTTGTTTTTGTAATGAAATTAATTTATTAGAATATTATCATAATTCAAGTTTTTTAGAACATGGAGGATCACCTGATAAAGCAGTTAAAGCAGCTTTTGTATTTGCTATTGATCAATTTTTGCAAAATGAAGGAAAATATACGAAAAATGAAAGTAAAATTTCATATGGAGATGTTTTTGATTCATTAATGTTAATTAGTAATTCTTTTTCAACAGATACTAGTTATGCAAATCAAACAAAAAAAGCTATTACAAATAAGTTTATCCAAATAGCAATGACTGACTTTTTAAAACATGAATTAGAAATATATTTTATTGAAAATAAAAAAGAAGCACTACAAATATGTGAACAAATTCTGATTAACAAACGAAGTTCTGAAACTGCTGAAAAAACACGAATTAATATTAAGAAAAAACTTGGGAAAAGTATTGATATGAATAATCGAGTGAAAAAATTTGTTGACTGTAGAACTAAAGATTTAGATAAAAGAGAAATTTATATAGTAGAGGGAGATTCGGCACTTGGTTCTTGTAAATTAGGAAGAGATGCAGATTTTCAAGCAATTATGCCAGTTAGAGGAAAAATTCTTAATTGCTTAAAGGCAGATTATAACAGGATTTTTAAAAGCGAAATAATATTAGATTTATTAAAAGTACTAGGTTGTGGTGTGGAAATTCATAGTAAACACATGAAAAAAAATAAAAGTACTTTTAATTTAAAGAAACTAAATTGGGACAAAGTTATTATCTGTACTGATGCAGATTATGATGGTTTTCAAATAAGAACACTAATATTAACCATGTTTTATCGACTAGTACCCACCTTGATTAACGAAGGAAAAATATATATCGCAGAATCACCATTATTTGAAATCACTTGTAATGGGTTAACAAAGTTTGCATATGATGAAAATGAAAAAAAAGCTATTGTTGATGAGTTCAGTAAATTAAATAAAAAAATATCCATTCAACGATCAAAAGGATTAGGAGAGAATGAACCTGAAATGATGTGGCAAACAACCATGAACCCTGAAACTAGGAGATTAATTCAAGTATTACCAGATGGTGACATAATAACTGCACAAACTTTTGATTTACTACTAGGAGACAATTTACAAGGAAGAAAGGACTATATCCGTAAAAATGGACATTTATATACCGATTTACTGGATGTAAGTTAAGTTACTATGGCTGATAATCGTATTGCGAAAGAAAAAATCACAGAAACCTTAGACAAAAACTTCATGCCATATGCTATGAGTGTTATTGTATCGCGTGCTATACCAAGTATTGATGGGTTAAAACCTTCTCATCGAAAACTACTATATACCATGTATAAAATGGGTCTTATTAATGGTAGTAGAACTAAGTCTGCCAATGTTGTTGGGCAAACCATGAAACTAAATCCTCATGGGGATCAAGCTATTTATGAGACCATGGTTCGAATGACTAAGGGAAATGAAGCATTATTAATGCCATTTGTTGATTCTAAAGGAAACTTTGGAAAAGTTTATTCTAGAGAGATGAGATATGCAGCATCTCGATATACAGAAGTTAAATTATTACCTATATGTAAAGAAATGTTTAGAGATATTGATAAAAACACAGTTCCCTTTGAAGATAATTATGATGGGAGCGTAAAAGAACCAATTTTACTACCAAGTGCTTATCCTAATATTTTAATTAATGCTAGCCAAGGGATTGCAGTTGGAATGGCAAGTAACTTAGCTAGTTTTAATTTGCGTGAAGTTTGTGAAGGAACTATTGAATATATTAAAGATAAAAATGTTGATTTATTACAATATATAAAAGCACCAGATTTTTCAACAGGTGGTCAATTACTATATAGTGAAGAAGATATAAGAAACATCTATGAAACAGGTAGAGGCATTATTAAGGTGCGAGGAAAATACCAAGTAGAGAAGAAAAAAAGACATATTGAAATAACAGAAATCCCTTATACTACCTCAGCAGAAGCTATTATAGATTCCATTATAGACATGGTTAAGACAGGTAAAGCTAAAGAAATAACAGATGTGAGGGATGAAACAGATTTAAAAGGATTGAAAATTACATTAGATATTAGAAAAAGCACTGATATTAGTAAGTTAATGAATAAGTTATATGCTAAAACACCATTACAAGATTCTTTTGGTTGCAACTTTAATTTACTTATAAATTATCAACCAATGGTCCTTGGGTTAAGAGAAATTATTGCTAAGTGGGTAGACTTTAGAATTAGCTGTATTACTTCGCGCTTACGATTTGATTTACAGAAAAATAAAGAAAAATTACATTTGTTATTAGGATTAGATCGAATACTATTAGATATTGATGATGCAATTAAAATTATTAGAAATACAGATAAAGAAATAGATGTAATTCCTAATTTAATGGGAGCTTTTAGAATAGATGAAGTACAAGCAGAATTTGTTGCAGAAATCAAACTACGTCATTTAAATAGAGAATATATTTTAAAGAGACTAGATGAGATGACTGGATTACAAGCAAAAATAGAAGATATTAATAAAACATTACTAGATAAAAGAAGAATTAAGCGAATTATAATTATACAACTTGAAGAAATTGCTAAAAAATATGGAACAGATAGAAAAACGAAGATTTTAGATAAAGAGCAGATTACTGATTTTACACAAAATAGTGATATAGAAGACTATAATCTTAAAGTATTTTTCACCAAAGAAAATTACTTTAAGAAAATCCCATTAACAGCGTTGAGAACCGATCCTGAACAAAAAATTAAAAATAGTGATCAGTTTGTTCAAAATATAGAGAGTAATAATAAAGCTGAGGTTATTTTCTTCTCAAATCAATCTAATGCCTATAAAATGAAGATGTATCAAATTCCTGATTGCAAAGCTGGAGATTTTGGAGAATACTTACCAAATTTATTAGAGATGCAAGAAGGAGAAACTATTGTAAAAATAGTTGTGACAGATAATTTCACAGGACATATGATTTTTTGTTTTGACAATGGGAAATGTGCAAAAATACCACTAAAGAGTTATGAGACAAAACAAAATAGAAAACTTTTAGCTAAAGCATATTATCCAGGTGCCACATTAAAATATATTGACTTTATTAACAGTACTAAGAACTATGAGCTTGTGGGAATTACTGATAAACAACGAGCGCTAATATTTAATACTAGTGATATAAAAGAAAAAGCATCAAGAGCATCACAGGGGATAACTTTGATTAAAATGAAAAAAGACGAAAAAATCAAAGAACTATTGTTATTAAAAAATGCAAAATTAAAAGACAGAGATAAATACAGAATTAACAATATTCCAGCAACTGCTCGTCAATTAACAGATAGAGATTCTAAGAGAAAGCAAGTTAGTATTTTTGACTTATAATGAGTGATAAAAAAACATGTTAAAAAGAAATTATTACTGGTAAATGTCATACTATTCTGGTATGAATGGCTGCTTTTTACAACTTGGTACAAAAATATTTTTCTAATATTTATACAGGGAAAACATGTATAAAGTATGCATTAAGTTAAGAAATTAATATAAAATTTCATAACTACTATATATTATATGATAAACTAACATATACAAAGTAAAAGAAAGCGTGACACCTATGAATAAAAGAAAATTAACAAATACAAATATTGAAGTATCGACTTTAGGATTTGGTGCTATGAGGTTGCCTTTATTAGATGCCAAAGATAATAGTAGTATTGATGAAAAGAAAGCAACTAAAATGATTCGTTATGCCATTGATAATGGTGTTAATTATATTGATACAGCTTATCCCTATCATGGTGGTAAAAGTGAAATATTTATTGGGAAAGTATTAAAAGATGGATATCGAGAAAAAGTGTATTTAACATCAAAACTACCTTGCTGGAATTTAAAGAACAAGGATGAATTTTTGAAAATATTTACTGAACAATTAAACAAATTAGATGTAAAATATCTAGATACTTACTTGCTACATGCTATGAATAAAAAATCATGGGAGAATGTAAATGATTTAGGGGTACTTGATTTTTTAGATAATTTAAAAGAACAAGGGAAAATAAAACAAGCTGGTTTTTCTTTTCATGATGATTATGAAGTGTTTACAAAAATCATAGATAGTTATAATTGGGATGTATGCCAAATTCAATTTAATTACTTTGATAGCGAAGCTGAAGATATGCTTAACTATGCTACTGATAAAGGTGTTGACGTTATTGTAATGGAACCACTAAGAGGTGGAGCACTAGTTAATGACTTACCAGAGGAAATCATCGCGTTGTTTAATAATGCTACTATTAAAAGAAGTCCTGCTGAATGGGGATTTAGATGGGTATACAACCATGAAAAAGTAAAACTTATATTAAGTGGTATGAGTACAATGGAACAAGTTATTGAAAACCTTAACACTTTTAATTATGCAACTGCCAATTCCATGACACAAGAAGAAAAACATATGATGGAAGAGGTAACACAGGTTTTTAAAGACAAAATATTAGTTCCTTGTACTTCTTGTCAATATTGTATGCCTTGTCCTTATGGAGTAAATATTCCTTTAATGTTTAAAACATATAATAACTATTCAATGTTTGGGAAAAGTGATAAATACAAAAACCAATATCAAGAATGGGCAAGAAAAGAAGAAAATAGATTTACAGCTGATGTTTGTGTTGGGTGTAGAGTGTGTGAAGATAAATGCCCACAGAATATTATTATATCTGAGCGTATGATTGATGTTGATAGAGAACTTGGATAATAAAAAAAGCGATGAATAAAATCACCGCTTTTTATCTATTTTTATTTAGTTAAGTATTTCTAGTTCTTGTTCTTCTAAAAATTGACTAGTATATAATTTATAGTAATGACCTTCTAAAGCAATTAATTCGTTATGTGTTCCTTCTTCAATTACGTTACCTTTATCAAGTACAAGTATTCTATCAGCTTGTCTAATGGTGGATAACCTATGAGCGATAATAAATGAAGTTCGATCTTTAATTACATTACCAATTGCTTGTTGAATAGCTTTTTCTGTATGAGTATCAACAGAGGAAGTAGCTTCATCTAAAATAAAAATTGAAGGATTAGCTATAATTGCTCTGGCAATACATATTAATTGTTTTTGACCAGTTGATAGTCCGCCACCACCTTTTGAGATGGCATGGTCATATCCTTTTTCAAAGTTCATAATAAAGCCATGAGCTTCGGCTAACTTAGCTGCATTTTCAACCTCTTCATATGTAGCTTCTAAGTTACCATAGGTAATATTATCTTTAATGGTTCCGCTAAAAAGATGAGGAGTTTGTAACATATAGCCTAAGTTTCCCTGTACATGCATCAAAGGAATATCTTGATAGTTAATTCCATCAATTAAAATTTCACCAACTGTTGGTTGATAAAACCTACAAGCTAAATTAACAATTGTTGTTTTACCAGATCCTGTTTCTCCAACAATAGCAATGGATTGTCCTTTTTCTACTTTTAAGTTAAAGTTTTTTAATACTTGCTCTCCTTTTGTATATTTAAATGAAACATTTTTAAACTCAATTTGTCCATGTAGTTTAGGAACTGTATCACTGGCCTTAATTAAACCATATTGTTTAAGAACTTCATCATGATCATAAATATCAATGTTAGCATCTAATAAAGTAAAAACTCGTTCTCCAGCAGCTTGTGCCATTTGAAAATTTGCAAAGATTCTGGCTAAATCGTTTATTGGGAAGAAAAATAGCTGTGTATAGGATATAAAAGCTGACAGTGTACCTATGGTGACAATACCACCAAATACCATAACTCCACCTGTCCATAATGCTAACGAAGTACCTAGTATTCCAAGAGCTGAAACAATGGGGAAAAATAATGCTGATAATACAGCTATCTTAATGGCGGCTGATTTAAACTTTTCTGTTTTGACATCAAACTCTTCTAAGTTTTTCTTTTCTCTAACCAATGTCTTAGTTGTAGTTGCCCCTTGAATACCTTCATTAAAGGAAGCTGTAATAGCTGAGTTATATTTCCTAGATTCCCTAGTTGATTTTAGAATCTTTTTCTGAAAATAAATAGAGATTAATAATAATAGGGGAATGACTCCTAAAACAGCTAAAGTAATCTTTACGTTTAATATAAACATTAAAATAGTAACTGTTAAAATAGTAAATATTCCCCAGAATAAATCGACTAAACCCCAAGAGATAATACCAGTTAATCTCCAAGTATCTGAGGTAACTCTAGCAATTAAACTACCAACAGTATTATTATCATAGTAGGTAAATGAAAGCTTTTGTAATTTTTCAAAAGCGTCTTTTCTAATACTATGAGAAACTTCTAAAAATAATTTCTCTGCTAAGTAAATCAAAGCAAATATTGAAGAGGCTTTTATTAATATAACTATGAAATAGACTATAATAAACCATCCCATGTTAGCTGTTGAACCAGATTCAATATAAGTATCAATGGCATATCGAGTTAATAAAGGGGTAATGGATTCAAGCCCTGATAATATTACCAAGGAACTAATAAGGAGTAGTAACACCTTTTTATGTATAAGAATATATTTTATAACCTTCTTCCACATTTCTTTATCAAAACTTTTGTTATATTCTTGGTTTTCTTCATTCATTGTTTTCACCTCCCTTGGTGGTATCACTTTGTAGTGAACTTTGTATATCAAATACTTCTTTATATAATCCTTGCTCACGTATTAACTCACGGTGAGTACCTTGTTGTGTAATTGTTCCTTTTTCTATTACTAAAATTTTATCAGCTTGCTTTAAAGTGCTTATTCTATGGGAAATAATTATTGTTGTAGTATCATGCAAGTTCTTCTTTAACTGATCTCTTATGTAGGCATCTGTTTCAACATCAACAGCACTTAGAGAATCATCAAATATCAATATACTGTGATTGTTAAGAAGAGTCCTAGCAATTGCTACGCGTTGTTTTTGTCCACCTGATAGCGTCACACCTTTTTCTCCAACAATAGTGTCAAACCCTTTATCAAAGTGACGAATAACTTTATAGATGGATGCTACCTTACAAGCACTTTTTATTTGCTCTTCAGTAGCATAATAATTTGAAAATGCAATATTTTCCTTTATAGTTCGTGAGAATAGAAAAGGTTCTTGTAGGACAATGCCGATTTTTTTACGTAACCATTTACGATTTATATCTTTAACGTTTATCCCATCTATGGTAACTGCACCTGATTTCACATCAAACAATCTAACAAGTAGATTGACTAGGGTAGTTTTTCCAGCTCCTGTTCCACCTAAAATTGCTATTGTTTGTCCTTTATTAATATGAAAAGTTACATCACTTAAAACAGGTTTATCCTTTTCATATTCAAATGACACATTCTCAAAGGAAATGTCACCTTTTATTTCTGGAGTTAATCCAGATTCTAAATCAATATCTTCTCCTGTTTCATCAAATATTTCACTGATACGATTAAGAGACACACTGGCTTTTCCCATATCTGCTAATACACGTCCTAAGTTTCTAATAGGCCAAATCATATTGTGAGAATAAGCCATAAAGGCTAATAATGTACCAATGGTTAATAACCCATTAGCTGCCCAGAATGTTCCTAGGATTAAGATAGCACCTAATTGTATATCACAAATAAAATCAGTTATTCCCCAGTACCATGCCATTAGTTTTGATACTATAAAGTCTGTTTCTTTAAAGGTTTTAGAGGCATTATTAAATTTATCCATTTCATAATCTTGTTTTGCAAAAGCTCTAACAATACGCATACTATTTAAATTTTCTTGTAATACAGTAGTCATTTTGCTTTCTGCCTCATCTGTTTCTTTAAATTTGGCTTTTATATATTTGAAAAACTTAAAAGCTATAATAACAATAATTGGGGTTACAACAAATGACACAATAGATAGTTTAACATTCAAAGACATCATAATAGCTAAAGCTGTAGTGATTAAGGTTATGGCCCTAATGATCTCCATTAACTGTTGAGAAATAAAGGTTCTAATTTTATCTAGATCTGAAGTACATCTCTGAATCAAATCACCTGTATCTACTTTTATATGGTAGCTATAGGATAAGTATTGAATATGGTCGTATAATTTGTTTCTCATATTTTTAGCAGTTCGTTCAGAAACAATAGCTATATGTTTTTTTGATAAAAAGTTAAATATTCCGTTAATAGCTGAGATTAAAATTAATATACAACCTAAAATCCACAAGTTGCTTAGTAATACCTCGCGTCCACCAACATTGTTGAACATAACTAAAAAGACACCAGTTAAGGAGACAGGTTGTTCATCAATAACAGAATCAACAGCTAGTTTAATAATCAATGGGTTGATTAATGAAGTTATGGTTGCTAATATCATAAAGAAAATAGCTATTATATAGTTTTTTTTGTTGCCTTTTATAAAAGACAGTAGTAATTTAAGTTTCTTGCGTTTCATCTAAACTCCTCCATATTACCAATAAGTGCAGTGCCTAGAAGCTCCCTAATACGACAATAAAAAAGCCACAGGCATTTCATAAACCTGCGGCTACAATTAACGAATATTGCTAATTATATAATAAAAACCGGAGGCCTATTCAAGCTGATTACTAACCCAAAATATCTAGTTCTATTCATTTCATTGACCTCCTTTCATTTTTTTATCTACTCAGAATTATACATAGGTTGCATATTATTGTCAAATACTATTAATGATTTCTAATTACTCCATCAATTTTCAACAAATGATTGTCTATATTTATTGAAGTAAGAGAAAGGTTATCTACTTGATTAAGAGTATTTTCGAGTTTGTCAGATACCTCATTCATTATAGTATCAAACAAACCAGTTGGAATTGATAACTCTTCTACAAAAGCTTCATTGAGGATGACTTCAATATCGTTGTTAGCTATATGAACAATAGAAAGATTGGCATAAATATTTTTATGATTAACCATACCTAATAAAAACAATGGAACACTATTACTATCGAATAATAGTTGAAAATCATTGGTCAATAGGGCTAGATCAATGGTTTGATCATCATTAAATGATATCGCGATATCTTCAACGGGGTACTCATCATTTAATTGGTCTGTTATTATTTTGGTTAATTCAATATCTGTATAGTGAGCTGACACGAAAAAATTACCTTCACTGGGAATTTGATTATTTAATTCGTGTATTTTATTAATTTTAACAGTATCTAATAATTCTTTACCACTAAAATTAATAAATAATTTTGGAAATAGTAAAAAGAATATTATAGCAGCTAATAATATAATTGTTACAACTAAAAATATGGTAAGGCATCCACTTGATTTCCTTTTTTTATTAGTCATGATTTTCTCCTAATATGGTTAATAGCTTCGTGAGCCATATATGAACTTCTTACTAATGGAGAAGAAGCAACATAGGCAAATAAAGCATCATAAGCTTTTTCTTTATACCAGAGGAATTGTTCTGGTGTTATATATTCTTTGACAGCAATATGGGCTTTGCTTGGCGCTAAATATTGTCCAATTGTTAAAAAGTCACATCCAACTTGTCGTAAGTCATCAAATACAGCAAGTACTTCATTTGGTGTTTCACCTAATCCAACCATTATTCCTGATTTACTATAGATACCTTGACTTAATGTTTTTATATTAGATAATACTTGAATAGATTGCTTATAATCTGCCATGGGTCTAACAGTGTTATATAAAGAAGGTATTGTTTCCACGTTATGACTTATTACATCAGGCTTTTCATTTATTACGTTTTGTAATGCATTCATATCACCTTTAAAATCAGGAATAAGAACTTCTATTTTTGTGTTTGGGCAAATCTTTCTAATTTCTCTTATAACTTTAACAAATTGATTACTACCATAATCGGGTAAATCATCTCTTGTAACTGAGGTAATTACTACATATTTTAAACCAAGTGCTTGTGTTGCTAGAGCTACATTAGCAGGTTCTTCATTATCAACTGTTTCTGGAATTCCTTTTGTAACATTACAAAAAGTACAATTTCTTGTACAATTTTTTCCTAAAATCATAAAAGTTGCAGTTAGTGAATCAAAACATTCGCCGCGATTAGGACATAATGCTTCATCGCAAACAGTATTTAAATGATATTTTTTTAAAATACCACGTACTTTTTTACTACGATCTCCAGATGCAATTTTCACTTTTAACCATTCGGGTTTTCTTATCATTTAATATTCTCCAAAGCAATAAATTTTCCATCACAACCAAGTTGAAGACAGAAGTTTTTAGCAAATATTTCTAATATAGTGGTAAAATTAACTTCATTTCCTTTTAACTGTTTTATGGACGTAACACCTCTGTCAACTAAACCACAGGGGACAATCATATCAAAATAGCTTAAATCTGTATTTATATTAAAAGCCATACCGTGCATTGTTACCCATTTTCTAAGAGATAATCCAATGGCTGCTATCTTTTCTTTCTTTACCCATACACCAGTGTGTTTACCATCTTCTTTATGGGCAGATATATTATAATGTTCATCTAATAAAGTAATAATAGAATTTTGAAGTTTGTCAACAAATCCTCGTAAATCACGTTTATAGTTTTTAAGGTCTATGATGGGATAGATGACAAGTTGACCAGGTCCATGGTAGGTAATATCTCCTCCACGTTCTACCTCGTATATAGGAATATTAGCTTGTTTTAATTGTTCAATGGAGACTAGTAAATTGTCATATTTCCCTCTTTTACCAAGAGTGAAAACAGGTTTATGAGAAACTAAAAGTAAGCAATCATTAATTTCTCCTGCAATTCTTTTATCTCGTAATTCACGTTGTAATAGAAGAATATCCTCGTAATTTGTATCTTCTAGATAAATAATTTGTAATGTTTTTGCTATCATAATCTATACTATACCAAATATAATATATATATGTCTATTTTCATAGAAAAATTAAAAGTTATTATTGACATATGCCCATAATGATTGTAGTATGTAGATGGGCATATGCCCAATATAAAGGAGTAGGAAAATGAAAATTGCTATAACATCAACAGGAAAAGAAATAACAGATTTATTAGAAAAAAAATTTGGAAGAGCGGAATTTTTTATAATTGCTGACACAGAAAACAGTGAGTATAAAGTAATTGACAATAAAGCAGCCATGGAAGCAGGAGGAGCTGGTATACAAGCGGGTCAAACCATAATAGAGGAAAAAGCAACAGCGCTTATTACTGGAAACGTTGGTCCTAATGCCATGAAAGTTTTAACAAGTGGAAATATTGCTATTTATAGAGGAGAAAGTGTTTCGGTAGAAGCAAATATTAGCCTCTTTAAACAGAAAAAATTACAACAGATAAATACAGCCGTTGCTTCACACTTTGGGATGAAATAATGAAAATAGCGGTATTAAGTGGAAAAGGCGGAACAGGGAAAACTACTGTTTCTGCATCCTTAGCTTATTCACTTCACAATTCACAATATGTTGATTGCGATGTAGAAGAACCTAATGGAAACATTTTTTTAAAAGCTTCTTTAACAGAAAAAGAAGCAGTAATGGTACTAAATCCTGTTGTTAATGATGATTTATGTACAGGATGTGGAGCTTGTCAACAAGCGTGCCAGTTTAATGCTATTGCGGTAATTAATAAAAAAGTAATGATCTTTGATAATATATGCCATAGTTGTGGTGCTTGTAAAATTGCTTGTCCTACAGGGGCGATTAGCGAAGTTCCTCGTGAAGTAGGTATAATCGAATCTAATTCATCTCATACTTTTATGCATGGGAAACTTAATCTAAATGAGCCACTTACAATTCCAGTTATTTTGCAACTGAGAAAGAAAATGAATAAGTACAATCATGTAATAATTGATAGTGCACCAGGTGCATCATGTACGGTTGTATCAACCATTGAGGATTGTGATTATTGTGTTTTAGTCACAGAGCCAACACCATTTGGATTACATGATTTGAAAATTGCTATTGATTTGGTAAAACAGTTAAAATTACCATTTGGAGTAGTAGTTAACAAAGCGATGGATTCAGATACAAGTATTCAAGTGTTTTGCAAAGAACAAAATATTGATGTTCTAATGGAACTTCCTTATTCAAAAGAAATTGCAAAAAATTATTCAAAAGGAATTTTACCTGTCCAATATAGTAACCACTATAAAGACGAGTTTATAAAATTGCTAGCCACTATTAAAGAGAGGACATCATAATGAAACAATTTGTATTTATTAGTGGAAAAGGTGGAACAGGAAAAAGTACCGTAGTTGCTTCACTTGCAAAGTATGTTAATAATAAAGCACTAGCCGATGTTGACGTAGACGCTCCGAATTTACACATTTTACTTGACCATGAAGTGGTTGAAAAAATTCCATTTAAAGGAGCCAAGATTGCAAAAATAGATCAAAGCAAGTGTACAAACTGTCATAAAGGTTATGAAGTTTGTCGATTTGATGCTATTAGCAAAGACGATATAATTAATCCACTTAAATGTGAAGGTTGTGGCGCATGTCTACTGGTTTGTCCAGAAAATGCTATTACACTACATGATGAACTAACAGGACATGTGTACCAGTCAAAAATTAATGAAGAACACTTTACTCATGCATTATTAGCTGTTGGTGCTGAAGGTTCGGGTAAATTAGTAGCTGAAGTGAAAAAGAAAGTAAAAGAATTAGTAAAAGAGGAAGATTACTTACTAATTGATGGTTCACCTGGTATTGGATGTGTAGTAATTGCATCTATAACAGGAGCAGATGCTTGTGTCATCGTTACTGAGGCAACAAAATCAGGATTAAGCGATTTACAGCGTGTACAACAAGTAGCAGATCACTTTGGTATTAAATCGTTTGTTTGTATCAATAAATATGATTTGAACATAGATGTTACTAAAAAGATTGAAGAATATTGTAAAAATAAAAATGTTAGCGTTATTGGGAAAATTCCTTTTGAGCCTCTAATTGTAAAGGCATTACAACAATTTAAAACCCCAATGGATGATGACAAACTAGGACACATAAAGAGCGAAATTATTTCTCTTTGGAATCAGTTAATAAAGGAGACGTAAATAATGAAAATAGCAATTGCCACAGATAAATTAATGGTTGCACCTCATTTTGGAAGGTGTCCATCTTATACGGTGGTTGAAATTGACAAACACCAAATAAAAGAAAAAAAGATATTGGATAATCCAGGTCATGCACCAGGAGTTATTCCAGAGTTTTTAAAGCAACATCATGTAACTGTTCTTATTACCGGTGGTATAGGAGGCAGAGCAATAGAACTATTTGAACAATATAAAATTGGAGTTATATCAGGTGTTAATGGATTAGTAGAAAATGTAATAGGTGATTACCTTACTGGAGTCTTAAAAAGTGGAGACAGTATTTGTGCTCCTGGAGGAGGCAAAGGTTACGGAATCGATAAAGAAGAATGCGATCATGATGAAAATGATCATACTCACTAAGGAGGTAATAAAATGCCAAGAGGAGATAGAACAGGTCCAAATGGAGCTGGAAGTATGACAGGAAGACAAATGGGTTATTGTTCAGGTAACAATCAACCAGGATTTGGAATGGGAGGCAGAGGATTTAGGAGATCAGGATTCGGATCAGGATTTGGAATGGGAAGACGTCCATTTTTTGGGAATCAAGTTCCTTATAATAATCCACAGCCAACAAAAGAGTCTCTAAAAGATGAAATTGATTATCTAGAGACGCAATTAAAGACCACTAAAGCCAGATATTCTGGTTTTGATGAGTAATATTTTCCTACAGAGAAAAGCAGGGTAACCTGCTTTTCTCATATAAATTGACATAAAAAATTAATACTGCTACTATATAAATGAGGTAATTATGGCAAGACCAACAAAATGGCGAAAGATTGAATATGTACCTACATCTAAATATTTCGTTCCAAATGATTATACACAATACTTAGAAAATCTCTTAAAATTAGAAGAGATTGAAGCAATTAGATTAAAAGATTTAGAAGGGTTAGATCAAGTTTTTTGTGCAGAAAAAATGGAAGTATCTAGGGCTACTTTCCAACGTATTTTAATCTCAGCTAGAAGTAAAATTGCTGATAGTATTATTAATGGAAAAGCTATTAGAATTGGTGGAGGAAAATTTACTAGAAATGTTTGTACTGCAATATGTCGTGATTGTGGACATACTTTTGAAGATAGTTTTGAAAACTTTGCTCAAATGAAGCAAGGTAGTTATAAGTGCCCAAAATGCGGTTCCATTAATGTTTACTGTAATGGAAGGGGACTAGGTAAATGCCGTCAAGGAAATTGTAATAGAAGAGGGCAAGGCTAGTAAATCAATAGTAAACAAAGCAAAATTTACAGAAAAATATTATTTTTTTCACATCATA
>JAGLDS010000018.1 GCA_023145435.1 Clostridiales bacterium | reverse complement strand
TTCCCCAAAACTCTTTACACTAACTTATAATAATGAGTAGACGTTTTTATAGTCTACTCATTATTTTATCTTAGTAATTATATATATTTTTTTCAATTAGCTATTATAACCTAAGTCAAATGCTACTAAGTTCATTTCTAAATATTTTGTAGGAATTGTATTTTCTAAAGCTTTAATCCATTTTTCTTTTGAAATATCAGAATTTTTTGCCATGACACCAATTAGCACAACATTAACAGCTTTTATTGTTCCCGCTTTTTTAGCTAAAGATAAAGCATCTAATGAAATTAATTGATTTGCTTTTTTTTCAATCTTATTCGGTATATCTTCTGGGTAAGTTGTAGCACCTGTAATAACAGGCATAGGATCAATTCTTTGTGCATTAAGAATCATCTTTCCATCTTGTTTAAGATATTTCATCCATCTAGCAGCTTCTAATTCTTCAAATGCTAAAATAACATCTGCACTTTTCACTTCAATAATAGGTGAATGAATCTTCTTGCCATACTTTACATAAGTTACAACACTTCCCCCACGTTGAGCCATTCCATGAACTTCTGACATTTTTACGTCATAACCCATATTTATTGCAACATTTCCAATAATTCTACTTGCCAATAAGGTTCCCTGTCCACCTACTCCTACAATCATAATTTCTTTATTAGACATATTAGTTCCCCTCCTTACTAATTGCATCAAATGGACATACACTAATACACATACCACAACCTACACATAAGGTATCATTAATATGTGCCTTCCCATTACTAAATGTAATAGCAGGACACCCAAGATTCATACACATTTTACAACCTCTACATTTGTCTTCATCAACATGTGCAATGCCTTTATAGTTCACATGTTTTAATAGTGCACAAGGACGTTGAGATATAATCAAGGATGGCTCATCTACTGATATTTCTTCTTTTAAAACTTTAGTCATTTTTTTCATATCAAATGGATCAACCACTGTTACACGTTTAATCCCAATAGCATCTGCAAGCTTTATTAAATCAACAGCTTGTGTTGGTTCACCACTTATTGTCATACCGTTAACAGGATTATTTTGATGGCCTGTCATTCCCGTAATTGAGTTATCAGCTACAATGACTGTGCTAACACCTTTGTTATAAACAATATCAATTAGTCCAGTAATCCCTGAATGAGTAAATGTGGAGTCTCCCACAATTCCCACCACTTTTTTATCAAAATCTTTTCCTCTGGCTTTTTCAAATCCATGAGCTACGCTTATTCCACCACCCATACAAACACAAGTATCCAGTGCATTTAATGGTGGTAATGCACCTAATGTATAACAACCAATATCACCTGTTAAAACAATATTTAACTTACTCATTGCATAATACAAGCCTCGATGTGGGCATCCAGGGCAAAGAACAGGTGGTCTAACAGGTAGGTTTTCTTCACTTAATTCAACTAATTCGCTACTTTCATTTAATATAGCTTTTCTTAATAAATCAGCACTATATTCACCAGTTACTGGTAAAATATCTTTTCCGATAACAGTAATTCCATTTATTTTACAATGTTCTTCAATAATAGGTTCTAATTCCTCAATAACATAAATAGTATCAACATTACTTGCAAATTCCTTAATTAGTTCAATTGGCATTGGCCAAGTTATTCCTAATTTCAAGTATGATGCTTCAGGAAGTACTTCTCTTGCATATTGAAAAGCTATTCCACTACTAATAAATCCAATTTTACTATCGTTAATAACCATTTCGTTTAAATCACTAGTTTCAGCGTAAGCAATTTGCTTTATTGTACGTTTTTCAACAACAATATGTTTCTTTCTACCCATTGCTGGCATCATCACATTTTTAGCCACATCTTTAACATAATCTTTTAAAGGGACATCCAATCTCTTTCCAATAGTTACTAAACTTTGTGAATGGCTAATTCTAGTTGATAATCTAACAAACACAGGTGTATCGAATTGCTCACTTAGTTCAAAAGCTTTAATAGTAAAATCCTTAGCTTCTTGAGAATCAGATGGTTCAACCATCATAACTTTGGCAGCTCTAGCATAATGCCTAGAGTCTTGTTCGTTTTGTGACGAATGCATTCCAGGGTCATCTGCAACTGCAATAACTAATCCCCCATTACAACCGATATATGACATAGTAAATAATGGATCTGCTGCAACATTAACTCCAACATGTTTCATAGCAGAAAAAGCTCGCGCTCCGGCTATGGAAGCACCAGAAGATACTTCAAGGGCTACTTTTTCATTTGGAGCCCATTCTGAAAAGATTTCTTTGTACATAGCAATATTTTCAGTAATTTCTGTACTTGGTGTTCCTGGATAAGATGAAACTACAGTTGTACCTGCTTCATAGACTCCCCTAGCTACAGCTTCATTCCCCAACATTAATTTTTTCATTTATATTACTCCTTAGTATTGTTTTTTATTTCTCATATCAACCACTCTCTTAGACTTACCTTCTGTTCGCTCTAAAGTCTTAGGTTCAACTAATTTTATTGTAGCATCAATTTGTAATACTGTCCTTATTTCATGACGTATATCTTTTTCCAACTGTTCAAGCTTTCTATAGCTATCTAATATATCTCCATTTTCAACCTCTACTAACACTTCAATAGTATCCATAAATCCATGGCTTTTTAATAGTATCTGATAGTGTGGAGCTATTTTATCAAATTTCATTAGGACAGACTCAATCTGTGATGGAAATACGTTAACTCCTTTAATAATTAACATATCATCAGATCGCCCAAATATTTTATGCATTCTTATTGATGTTCGCCCACATTGACATGGTTTATCATCTAATATTGTAATATCTTTAGTTCTAAAACGAAGCATTGGAATACCTTCTTTTACTAAAGTAGTTAAAACCATTTCTCCTTTTTCACCTATTGGTAATTGCTTTTCTGTAGTTGAATCAATAATTTCAGGATAAAATAGGTCTTCACAAATATGCATACCTGTTTTATGTGTACATTCTCCAGACACACCAGGTCCTGTTATTTCTGTCATACCATAATTTTCAGTATCAATAATTCCCCATCGCTTCTCTACTTCTTTTGTTAATTCATCAGAATGACCTTCACCACCAAACAATCCGATTTTTAGTGATAAACTCTTAGGGTCAATTCCCATGTCTTCACAAATCTCTGATAAATAAAGAGCATAAGACGGTGTTGATATTAGTACAGTAGTTTTAAAATCTTGCATATACATTAATTGGCGTTCAGAATTTCCAGCAGAAGCCGGAATAACTGTTGCACCTAATTTTTGCAACCCATAATGAAGGCCAAATCCACCAGTAAACATACCATATCCAAATGCAACCTGTGCAACATCTTCACTAGTGAC
Organism: Clostridiales bacterium; assembly: GCA_023145435.1. Lineage (GTDB taxonomy): Bacteria > Bacillota > Clostridia > DUPQ01 > DUPQ01 > JAFGUQ01. The sequence continues at coordinate 30,896 of JAGLDS010000018.1, read as the reverse complement.
ACCAGCTGCTGCTGCTAATCTTGCAACAGCTTCTGACCAGGTTTCTAAATCATTTTTCGTATAACCAACTACAACTGGTTTTCCAGTTGTCCCACTCGATGCATGAGTTTCAACAATTTCTTTCATGGGAACTGCAAACATATCAAAAGGATAATTATCTCGTAAATCCTCTTTTGTTGTAAATGGTATCTTTTCAATATCTTTTAATTCTTTAATATCTTTAGGTTTTAGATTTACTGCATCAAATTTAGCCTTATAAAAAGGAACTTTTTCATAACAATAATAAACTATATTTTGCAATCTTTTTAATTGTAGTTGTTCCATGTTTTTTCGCGACATACACTCGATTTCTTTATTAAAGATCATTGTTACCTCAAAATGCATGAATTGTACTTAGTGAAATATAAGAATCATAATTGGTTAATAGAATTAACCAGTTAAAAGTGTCCTTGATTTCCTTCCATGCTACTTTCCTTCAATTACAGCAAAATCACTTTGACTTGCATTATTTTATATTATATTAATCTGAACTTTTATTGTCAATGGTAAAAAGCTTATTTATATAACAGTTTACATTAAAGTCTCTTTCAATCTCCTTATACTGTTTAAGAGCATCCTTATTTTTCTTTCCTGTATAAACAGCTTTAATCATGATATTTTTCATGGTATGTTCCAATGAAGTAAACTCCACCATTTTCACTTGGTACCCCATAGCCTCTAAAGCTAATCCTCTTAGGGTGTTAGTAAGTAACTCTGTCATTTTATCTTTTAATATACCATGTTTTAATAATGGTTCTAGTGGTTCATATGTTATTTGTGTAAATAATTCATGCTGACAGCAAGGAACCATTAAAATTACTTTTGCTTTATGTTTTATTGCTTGAATAATACTAATATCTGTAGCCACATCACAAGCGTGAAGAGCAATAGCTAAATCAATTGGTCCATGGTTATAGGTTGTAATATCTTGTTCATAAAAATTCATATCCTTATAAGATAGTGTTTTTAGATAATCAATCATGTCACCTTTTAAATCCATACCGATAATATCTACTTGTTTTTTCTTTAAATGTTTCAAATAAAACCAAGTTGCCAATGTCATATAACCTTTTCCACAACAAAAATCAACAACTCTGATTTTATCATTAAAAATTTCAATTTCATCATTTATGATTTCAACAAATCTATTTATTTGTCTAAATTTTGCGTATGATTTTGGAATAACTATATAGTTATTATCCATGATACCAAGTTTAATTAAAAAATCGGGTCTATCTTCTTTATCAATTAAATATTTCTTTTTCTTATTATGTACAAGTTTATCTGGCATTTTTTTAGTTGGATTGTTCTTAATAATTGATACCTTTTCTGATTTATTTACAAAAACCTGATAATCATGATTAGTTGTAAATATATTAGAATTCTTAAAACAACTATGCAGTTGGTTAGTAACATATTTCGTTAAAGCTTTTTCTTTAATATTTTCTTGAAATGATTGATTATTAACAATATATGCTACTTGATACATTAAAGAATCTTTTATAGTAATTGGAGAAATCTTTAATTTGCTTTTTTTTTCATCTTTGTTAAATGGTTTTCCAAACGTTATTAGAATAATTGATTCATCAATTAATATTTTCTTTAATTTTTCCACTTAAGCTCCTTTGTATTCATATTCAACTATTGCACCATTTTTAATAGTTTTTGAAAAATTCGGATCTTTCCCATCAAGAATTGATGACATAGCAATACAATGGCTTATCACTATAATCTTATTTAAATGGGAATACTTATCTAGTACTGTTAAAACTCTTTTTCTCACATTCGTAAAAGATTCCCAATTTACAGACCTATCTAATGGGTGAATTCCTTTAGTATTTAAAAAATCATAGTAAAATTCTATCCCTTCTTCTGAACTTTTATATGAAAAAGTTCTATCAGGTAACCATTCGTGTAAATCCATCTCTACTGTAATATCTTTATTGATTTCATTACCGATAATAGCTGCAGTTTGTAGTGTTCTTGTAAAAGGTGAGGATAATAACAAATCAGCTCCTAATAAACGTTGATCATTTTTCATTTCATGAATTTTTATTGCTCCTTTTTCACTTAAAGGAACAAAATCAAATCCTAAACCCACAAAATTTCGTCCATCAACCTTAGTATAATCAGTATTGCCATGTCTAACAAATATTACTTTCAAAATATTCCCTTTCCTTGGTTACTTATAAATCAAATCACCTATTGCTAAAATTCTCTTTAATTCGTCAATTGTAGTTTGCTTATTAATATGAATACATTCAATACCCATGATTTCAGCAAAATCCTTCATATGTTGTGCTGTTAAATCATATGATATAACACTATGGTGAGTACCACCACAACGAATCCACGCTTCATTACCTGTATTTATATCAGGCATAGGCTTCCACATGGCACAAGCAACTGGTAAGTTTGGCATGTCATGTTTTGGTTCTATAGCCATTACATCATGTACAATCATTCTAAAGCGTCCACCCATATCTATTATTGTTACTAAAATAGCACTTCCAGTTTTTGCTTTAAAAACAAGTCTAGCAGGAGCATTTTTACCTCCAATACCCAAATCATGTACTTGTATTTTAGGTTTATCAACAGCAATTGCTGGAGAAACCTCCAACATATGTGCACCAAGTATAGCTTCATTGTCTTTTTCAAAATGATAAGTGTAATCTTCTATAAATGATAATCCTTTTTTTAACCCTTTAGACATTTCACCCATGATAGCTTCTAAAGCCGCTGTTTTCCAGTCGCCTTCTGCTCCAAATCCATATCCTTTACTCATGATGTTCTGTGAAGCTAATCCTGGTAATTGTTCTAGTTCATATAAATCTTCAAAACTATTTGTATAAGCATGAAATCCGCCTTCATTAATCATTTCTTCAAGGGCTATTTCTAATTTAGCTTGATATTCAATAGATTTTATATTAGTTGTATCAAATAAATACTTTTCTTTATATTCTTCCATTTTACTTTCAAGTTTATCTATTGATACTTTTTTTACCACATTAGCAAATCCACCAACACCGTAACTATTTACTGACCAACCTAAATCTTTTTCAGCTTGTATCTTATCTCCTTCGGTTACAGCTACATATCGCATATTATCGCCAAGCCGCATAACTTTAACTTGTTTACTAAATACCGCTCCAATGGCACTTCTCATCCAGTCCCCAATTCTTAAGCGCATTGAGTCATCTTCCCAGTAACCACTTATTATTTTTCTTTTTTTACGCAACCTTGCTGAAAGGAATCCATGCTCTCTATCTCCATGTGCAGATTGATTAGTATTCATAAAATTCATGTCAATTGAATCATATGGGATTTTTCTGTTAAATTGAGTAGTTATATGTAGATATGGTTTTGTTAGAAGATCTAATCCTCTTATCCACATTTTACTTGGTGAAAAAGTATGCATCCAAGTAATAACTCCTGCACAATTTGAAGTGTTATTTGCTTTTAATAATAAACTAGTTATTTCTTCAGTTGAAGTAACTACTCCTTTAAAATAAAAATGATAAGGTATAGATAATGACTTGTTAAATTCATCTGCCATTATTTTACTATGATTAGCTACCTCTTTTAATACTTTTGGTCCATATAAATGTTGTGACCCAACTACAAACCAGAATTCATATTTATTACTCATTTATTTCTCCTAAAACTATATTGTCTTTTTTAATTTTTTTAATCGTTTCATCACATCATTTTCACCTTTACCAAAATAATCATGTAATATTTCATACTCTTTATATAACTGGTCATAAATTAGTGATGCTTTCTTATTAGGTAGATACTCTACATCTTTTAGTTTGCCCATTTTCATAGCAGCTTTATATACATCTTCATAAGCACCACCAGCAACAGCTCCAAATATGGCTGAGCCTAAAGCAGGCCCTTGTGCACTACCTGAAATTTTTATTGGTTTCTTTATTATATCTGCATATATTTGCATTGTAGCAGGACTTTTTTCAGCAATACCACCTGCAGCATAAAACTCATTAACTGGTATTCCATTTTCTTCAAATGATTTTATGATTTTTCTTGTTCCAAATGCAGTAGCTTCAATTAACGCTTTATATATTTCTTCAGGTTTTGTAGTTAATGTCATACCAAGCATCATACCTGTTAAATCCACATCAACTAATACTGATCTATTACCATTCCACCAATCAAGAGCTATAAGACCTGTTTCTCCCGGTTTATATTCCATCATTTTTTCTTCTAAATAAACAAAAATATTCTGATTTTTTTCTTTAGCCAATTGATGATATTCATCATTAATATAATTATTTACAAACCATGCAAAATGATCACCTACACATGATTGACCCGCTTCATAGCCAAAGTATCCTGGCATAATACCATCTTCAACATATCCACAAATACCTGGTACCATTTTTTCTTGCTCACCTAAAATCATATGACAACTTGATGTCCCCATTATAGCTAACATTTTTCCAGGTCCATCAATTTTAACAGCTGGCATACATACATGAGCATCTACATTGGCAACGGCTACTTTAGTCCCTTCAATAAGACCTGTAATAGCAGCCATTTCTTTTGTTATGCCTCCTGCAGTTGTACCAAGTGGTAAAACTTTACAATTAAGTTTTGTATCAACTACATTTTCAAGACGTTTATCTAAAGCCTTATAAAAGTCCTTAGATGGATATCCCTCTTGTTTATGCCAAATGGCTTTATACCCTGCAGTACAAGAATTTCTTGTTTGATTACCTGTTAGTTGCCAAATCACCCAGTCAGCTGCTTCAATAAAATAATCCATAGAATCATAGATATCAGGTTTTTCATCTAATAATTGCCATAATTTAGGTACTAACCATTCTGAAGAAATTTTACCACCATATCGAGCTAACCATTTTTCCCCCATTAAAGTAGCTATATCATTTAATTTATTAGCTTTATCTTGTGCGGCGTGATGTTTCCATAATTTGATATATGCATGAGGTTCATTTTTATATTCATCTAAAAAACAAAGTGGTGTACCTTCTTTTGTTACAGGCATAACTGTACATGCAGTAAAATCAACACCTAGCCCTATAATATCTTTTGGATTAACCCCACTTTTTTTTATTACTTCAGGAATTGTTATTTTAAGTACATCTAAATAGTCCTTTGGATGTTCTAATGCCCAGTCAATAGGTAATTTTGTTCCATTAGGTAAATATTCATCCATCACACCATGTGGGTACTCAAGAACACTAGTAGCTATTTCTTCACCATTTGCTACATTAACCAATAAGGCTCTACCCGATAAAGTTCCATAATCCATTCCAATTGAATACTTTGCCATTTTGTTTCCTCCTAATACAATCTTATATCTATTTTATATTATAGGTACAATGGTTTCAAATGTTTTAATTAATTATTTTTTTAAAAATAAACAACCCACTTAGAGTTGTCTATTTGGTACCGAAGGAGGGACTCGAACCCTCACGAGCGCTAGCCCACTGGATTTTGAATCCAGCGCGTCTGCCAGTTCCACCACTTCGGCATGCATTACATATAGTAACATATTCTAATTATAAAATGCAAAGAAAAAGATGATGAGTGAATAAATGTATTTCTTGTTTTATTTTTAATAATAATTTTTAATAGGATTTGGCTGATATCCTACTGTACTCATTTTAAAACTAAAAAAAGCCTTATGGCTTTTTTATATTTGGCAGGGGAGAAAGGATTCGAACCTTCAACTTACGGTTTTGGAGACCGTTGCTCTGCCAATTGAACTACTCCCCTAGGCGCTTTCTTGATTATAAATTAAATGCATATGACTGTCAATAACTTACCAGTTTTTTTTATTAATCATTAGGTTGATTGCCAGTCCAACACCAAGAAGCATATAAAACTGTGGTGAAACTGACACATTACTATCAATAAACAAAGATGAGCCAAGAAATGCAACTATACCTGATGTAATAGATAATCCAAATATTTTAACATCTCTTTTATAATCAATATTCCAATACAATTTTATTGACCATACAATATAAAGTCCTAACATGGCAAGAAATGCAATTAGCGAGAGAACTCCAGTACCTTGTGCTATTTGCAAAAACATATTATGTGGTTTATCAACTACTATAAATGGTTGATGTTCCATATTTACTTTTCCTAATACATCAAATTGATCGAATGTAACTCTAAAAGTATCTGGTCCATCTCCCACAATTATATTGTCATTTAAATTTTTGACTGTTACTGCCCAAATATATAACCTTCTTGAAAATAATTTTTCATACCCAATTAAATTTTTTGGCATATTATTTGGTTTCACTTCTTTTATAATTGTATCATTAGGTCCAATTACTCCTAAAAAACCTTCATCAAAACTATATGCAAATCTAATAAAATTACTAAAATTGCCAAATTTATTTTTCATTATGAAATCAATGGTATTATCATTTTGAATTCTAATAATAAACCTCTTGTCTTTATTTTTATCTACAAATCTAATAATAAAGTCATTAATATTATAGTTTAATGGTTCATCATTTTCATCTCTAAAAAATATGTAAAATTGATCAGGTTCTTCTGCATTATAAACAAACATCTTTAATGTATATAAGTTGGTTTCAATTTCAACTTTATTTTTTTCTACTTGAATATCAAGCACATAATCATCAACTTCTTTATTGCCAGTACTAATCCCCACTTGATCAAGCATAAACTGTTCTATTCTGCTTCCTAGTACACCTAAGAAAGCTCCAGTTATCAAAAGCACGCCAGCTACTACTAAAGCAATAAATGAAATTTTAAGTAATTTATGTCTAAATACAAATGGTAAATTCATTAATGCAAAAAACACTATACCAAGTAAGAGTCCAAGTATGGCCGAATTGGTATGGGATGCATATAACGATACTATACTTATAACAATAAGCGTTCCTGTAAATATACGAATTTTCTTTTCATTAAAAAAGACAAGAATTCCTGCAAATACAGGAATTAACAGTGATAAATATTGTCCAAGATAGTTAGGATTATAGAGTGTACTATATGCCCAACCTGCAGAAAAATTAGAACTAATATTCTCAGCTTGACTAAGACCAATAAGATTATAGAAAAAATGAGTTGTCATAACATCTAACTTTAATGCTTGAAAAAAAGCAATAGTTACAATAATTGTTGAACCTGTCAATATTGAATATGCAATGTACTTAAGATCATCTTCATCATTAATCACTTGTGAAGTAAAATATACATATATTAAATATGATATAAAAACTAATCCACCTTCAAACCGTTCAAACATCCCAATTAGTGAAAAATTAGTAAATTCTGAAAATATAATTGATAAAACAATAAAGAATAAATAAAGTCCTAAAGCAATATAGATTTTTTTATATACTTTTTCGCGAAAAATTGTAAAACTATCAATTCGTAATACTATACTAATAAGCATATATACTGCTAAAACACAAATGGCTACCATTTTCCAAAATGCAAAAATATCAAAATACCCTAAGCCATCAGAAATATTTAGTGCCATAAATTCTTCAGTATAAACAATTTGATATGCATACATGATTAATGACACTAATGGAATAGCCATAATTGGTAATAGTAGTTTATTGAATTTTTTTTGAATTTTTCGTTTTTTACTCATAAAACCCCCACATATATTTAAATATTATATCGTATTTTCTATTCAATAAAAAGTTAATTTACTAATCCTTTTTTTGATAATGCTCTAAAACATAGGAAACAATACTCAACTCATCAAGTTTACAATGCCTTAATACCTGTAAATAATTACCCTGAGGACATGGTTTCCCATCTAGATTTAATCCATGAACATTAGGTTTGTTAATAAAGTGATGATACATTGTTCCATCAGTTACACATTCTTCAACAAATAATGTAAATTGATGCTGATCTATCACTTTTTTTATTATCTCGATATTTAATGGCTTAAGTCTCCTAATATCAATTATTGAACAAGAAATCCCTTTTCCAACTAATTGCTTAGCAGCACTAATTAATTGTGTTAATGTTTTATTATATGATAATAAAACAACATCAGTTCCTTTTTGAATATAACATGAACCTAATGGTTCAAGTTCTTCTTTTATATCATAATTTAGGCATTCTCCTTTAGCATATCTAATTACAACTGGATGACTTCTTTGTTCCAAACCATAATCAATCATCTTTTGTATATCAACTTCTCTAGAAGGTGCTAATATTTCAACATATGGCATATGACTTAATAATGCTACATCATAAATTCCTTGATGTGTTTCTCCATCTGCTCCAACAATACCTGCCCTATCAATTAAAAATAAGACTGGTAATTTCATTAAGCAAATATCATGTAACATCTGATCATACGCTCGCTGTAAAAATGTAGCATACATTACTACAATGGGCTTAGATTTTCCAAGTGCCATTCCAGCTGCTAGTGTGACTGCATGTTGTTCTGCAATCCCCACATCAAAATATCTATCTTTATATGTATTATAAAATGTATATAAACCATTCCCTACTGTTGTAGCAGGACATATAACTTGTATTTTTTCATCATCTTTAGCTAGTGTTACTAAGTAATCACCCACTACTTTTGAAGATGTAGTTTTATTGTTTAAAACTATACCTTCTTCAAGGTCAAATTGACTAACACCATGATAAAATTGTGGCAATTCCTGTGCTTTTTTATACCCTTTTCCCTTTTTTGTTACAACATGTAATAATACTGGTCCATTAATTTTTTTAGCATCTTCAAGCATTCTACTTACTTTAGAAATATCATGCCCATCTACCGGTCCAATATAATTAAAACCTAATTCTTCAAAAAATACTCCTTGAGTCAATAAGTATTTCATAGATGTTTTCATTCTATGAATCATCTTATAAATAACTTTCCCAATAAATGGAATACTTTCTGCAATTCGTTTAACACGATCATTAGTTGTAAAATATATTTTTTTCGAACGTATATTTGCTAAATGGCGAGAAAAGCCTCCAACATTTTTTGTAATTGACATTTCATTATCATTAAGAATAACAATAATTTTTTCATCTGATATTCCAGCATCATTTAATGCTTCAAAAGCCATCCCTCCAGTTAACGCACCATCGCCTATAACTGCAATAGAATATATGTTTTCCTTATTTACTTTAGCAGCTCTAGCATATCCAAGAGCTGCAGATATTGAAGTAGAACTGTGACCTGTATTAAAAAAATCATATTTACTCTCAGTTATTTTTGGATAGCCAGATAAACCATTGAACTCTCTGATAGTTGAAAATTGCTCTTTTCTATTTGTTAATAGTTTATGAGTATATGATTGATGTCCCACATCAAAGATAACCTTATCAACCTCAAAATTAAAACATCTATGTAAAGCTATAGTTAATTCTACAACACCTAGGTTTGATGCTAAATGACCACCATTTTTTGAAATAGTGTCCATTAATATATTTCTAATATCATAACGTAACACATTAAGTTCTTCATCGCCAAATTGTTTAATGTTTTTATAAATATTGTCGTAATCTATTTTAATTTTATCCATTCTTATGTTCTTTCCTTCTTGAAAATAGTTGAAGAAACGCACCAGTTTGATAAACTATATTTGTTCCTTTTGATAAAGCAATTTTCTTACCTATAGCTTTTCCACCAACAGTAATTGCCGCAACAGTTCCTCCCATTATGAGATTTGGCCACGATGTTCCACTTTGATTAATATCTACAATCAATACAATAACAATTAGTGCACTAGCAGCTCCTGATATAACACCACATATATCACCTATGACATCATTACAAAAACTAGAAACTTTATCTGCATTATTTACTAGCCAAATAGCCTTTTTTGCACCATATAACCTTTTTGCAGCCATTGAATGAAAAGTTGCAACATTAGCACTAGCAACTGATATCCCAATGGTATCAAAAATAATACCAACAAAAATTATTATTAATAATATGATAAATGCAGTAATTACACTAACATCTGTTAAAATTTTCGAAGTTGAATAAATCAAAATAGCTGAAAGAATAAATGAAATAATGGTTACATAAAAAATCCAGCTATATCCATTTGCTTTTTTAGCTGTTTTTTTACTGTTCTTTATGTTGATTTTCTCGCTTTCCAATGTCTCCTCCAGATTAATAAAATATAAGTGGCAACAAAAAAAGTAAATTTTGCGGCTTTAGGTCAGGCTGGATTTCCCCAAAAGATACTACCTGTCACCATAATAGCGGTTTCCCTTTAAATCTTTTGCAATAATGTTACCAGTTACTGTGCCTGATTACCACTTAGTCCACACTGCAATGCTTCTAATGTTTCCATAGGAACAGTCTAGGAGATTTCCTCTACAGCCTTATTAATACCTATCCTCTTTTGCAAGCAATGGTTTCATCTAGCAATAACTATCAAGTATTAGCTACTACCTTCAAGTCTGTCTATAATCCGCCATCCTCACTCAAGGCAAGCTACGCTGAATTGCCATTAAGCAAAACAGGGTGTCTTCTCATTGCTGAGAATCTCCACGGAAAAGGGGTCGAGCCTTACATGCCATTGTAAAGTGCCCCTAAACCTTATCTCCCGGAGTCAGCCCGAAACTGGGCGTAACAAGCCAAAACCAGGAACTTCATCGATACGCTCTTTAACGGATTTTTAGGCCCGTCCTTGGTACTAACAGTACTGACTAGAATACTGCGCCACTTATATTAAAAAATCAAGTTTCAATAGAGCAATATTATATCATATTCACTAATTAATACAAATATATCAAAATAAAAAACAAAGATAGTATTAATTCTCCTATGAATCTACCAATATTATCTGCACTCTAGTTTCAAAGTCAATTAATGTAGTTAACAAAAAAACAATTAATTTAAATACTAAATTAAATATAGTTGTTATCTACTCAATTTTTCTTTTCAAAAAATATTAAAAACTTATAAGTAAATTAAAAAAGCAACAGTAAACCCTAGTGCTGCTCCTCCAATTACTTCAAATGGTGTGTGTCCAATCAATTCTTTTAATTCTTCATCTAAACGGATTTCTCCTTTTCGATGATATAATAAACGATTAAGAATTTTTGCTTGTTTCCCAGTTGACTGTCTTACCCCTGCTGCGTCATACATAACAACTAAAGCAAAAGCAAGCGCTAAAGCAAATTCCACTGAAGCAAGTCCTAATTCAATAGCAATTAAAACAGCAAGTGCAACTGTAGCTGAAGTATGAGAACTTGGCATACCTCCAGATCCTGTCAACCGCGTAAAATCCACTCTCTTCTTTGTAATAATAGTAATTGTAAACTTTAATAATTGTGCTGCCCACCAAGATATAAAAGGAACAAAGAAAAACTTATATTCCAAAATAAACATTTTAAACGCCATAATTAGTATTTCCTTTCAAGCATAAACTTTGCTAACGTCTCAAGATATACTAGCCCAAGATCTTCTATACTGTCAAGTGCTTGTTTCACAGTATCATTTAATAATTGTTTTGACTGGTTTAACCCATAAAAGCTTACATATGTACTTTTATTGTTTTTTTTATCAGAATTAAGTGGTTTTCCAATTAGTGATTCCTCACCTTCAACATCCAATAAATCATCACTTATTTGAAAAGCTATACCTAACTTTTCTCCAAATACTTCCAGTTTATTTATTAACTGTTCATCTGCTTTTGCAAGATATGCTCCTGCCATAATAGCACTTTTTAATAATTCAGCAGTTTTTAGCTGATGCATCATTAATAATTGTTCTTTAGATTCCACTGTTTTAACATCATATGCTTGTCCACTAATCATCCCATTAGCTCCAGAAGCTCTTGCGATAACCATTGCAGCATTTTTTGTAGATTCATTACTTATTTGAGATATTAACAACTCCATGGCTGTATTTAATAGACCATCACCTGCTAAAATTGCAATTGCTTCCCCATATTTTATGTGATTAGTTGGTATATTTCGGCGCAAATCATCATCATCCATTGAAGGTAAATCATCATGTATTAGTGAATATGTATGAATCATTTCAATGGCACATGCAAAAACAAAGTCAGATTCATTGTTTTCTCCACGTAAAGCTAGGGCTGTGTTTAATAATAATAGTGGACGAATTCTTTTCCCACCAGCTTCTATACTATACATCATTGAAGATAACAACTCGTGGTTTATACCTTTAAAATCTTTTAGTGTTTTTATCATATGGTTTTCAAACTGAATTAATAAGCTATTATTCATTAGGATCCACAACTTCTAACTGTTGTTTTGCTGTTTCTAATCTTTCATTAAGTATTTTAATGATTTTTAGTCCTTTTTGATATTCTTCCATAGCTTTTTCTAATTGCAGTTCGCCACCTTCTAATAAAGAAACGCTTTTTGACAATAACTCCATTAATTGTTCAAATGTATTCTCTTTCATTTGGCTTTCTCCTTATCTAATACTTTACTAATAATTATTCCATCGCTCATCTTTGCAATAATAATATCATCTTTTGATACGTCCTTCACTGAAGTAATAAGTTTTTTTTCTTCAGTTTCGATAACTGCGTACCCTCTTTTAATCGTATCTAGAGGGCTTAGTGATTGCATTTTTCCTAGAAGAACAACAAAGTCTTTTTCAATGGAATTAATTTTAGTTTTCATATGAAACTTTAGTTTATCATCAAGTTGGTCAATTCGTTGATGTAGCTTATTTACATATTCATCAGGTCGCTTCATTACAGGACGATCTGCGTAATATGCTAAAAGCTGTTTTTTCTTAACTAATAAATTTTTCATACTTGTAATCAAACGTATTTTTTTCTCTTTTATATAGATTTTTATATCATCTAGATTTGGTAAAACTAATTCCGCAGCAGCTGAAGGAGTTGGTGCTCTTAAGTCTGCGACAAAATCAGCAATTGTAAAATCCGTCTCATGTCCAATAGCCGATATAATTGGTATTGATGAAGAAGCAATCTCATATGCTAAATTTTCTTCATTAAAAGGCCATAAATCTTCTATTGAGCCTCCACCTCTTGCAATGATAATTACATCAACATTTCTAAAATTATTAAAATATTTTATTCCACTAATAATTGTTTTATGAGCATCTACCCCTTGAACTTTTGAAGGATACAAAATTGCATTATAATTTGGAAATCGTCTATCAAGAACATTAGTAATATCTTTTATAACTGCACCAGTAGGAGAAGTAATTATACCAATGGTTGAGGGTAAATAAGGGATTTTTCTTTTTCGCTCTATTTCAAACAATCCTTCTAAAGCTAGTCTCTTTTTTAATTGTTCGAATTTCAAATATAAGTCTCCTGCTCCATGAAGAGTCATTTCGCTTACATATAATTGATAAGAACCATTTTTTTCATATACACCAACATGCCCTTTTATAATTACTTTATTTCCATCAATTGGATTAAAATTCACTCTACCTGTTTGTCCTCTAAACATTACACATCTTACAAGTGAGCGTTCGTCTTTTAAAGAAAAATATAAATGTCCAGAACTATGTCGTTTAAAATTTGATAATTCACCTTCAACTAGAACATGAGCCAATGGCTCATGATTTGAAATCAGTTGAGAGATAGTTGTATTTAGTTGGGTAACAGTAATTTTTTGATTCATAGCATTAAGATATATTAGCTAGAATTCCATTAATAAATTTACTTGCTTTATCATCAGAATACATTTTTGCTAATTCAATAGCTTCATTAATAGCAACACCTTTAGGAACATCATCAACATTTTTAATTTCATAATATGCTAATCGTAATATAGCTAAATCCACTTTGGATAAACGGTTAATTGTCCATTTTTCTGCTAAGTACTTGGTTAACTCTAAATCAATTTCCTTTTTATTAGTATGAACGCCAAGAACAACATGGCTGATATATTCTTTTGATTTCTTATCAGTTGCCTTTTCTGTATAATATTGTTTTAACTGATCCAAAACATTATCCTTATTTATTTCGCATTGATAAACCAATTTAAATGCTGATTCTCTGGATTTTTTTCTACTCATGTTTCCTCCGATTAATTAACTGGATCTAAAATACCATCAATGATAATTTTAATGCTTTTTAACTCTACACCTGTGGTATCTTGTATTTTACGTTTAATATTGTTTTGAAGTCTTAGTGACACCTCTGGTATCGAAACGGTTGGCGGTACTTTAGCAAACACTTCTAAATCTGCGTTATTATCAGAACTAAATATTTGTGTTCTAATATCTGACACCTCATCCATAAGCTTAGCTTCTAACTTGGCAAGACTTTCAATAGATTGAGCTGAAATGCTAACAATTCCAGTTTCATTAGTAAATTGTATAGCTCCTTTTGATTTATCTCTCTTTGCAAAATTTAAAACTAACACGATATTTAAAAAGATCATTAGAATCCAGAAAATTACTGGAACTATTCTAATGGTACTAAAAATTCCCACACTAGTTATTTTTAGCACTAATGTACTAAAAGCTTTAACATCAATAAACAAATATAGTAAAGTCAGTGATAAAATCACTATAAATATTATATTTACTACTTTTATTAGTCCTCTTAATTTACTCATTTTACACCTCACTTATTTAGGAATATTTATTCCTTGAACATGTATATTAACCTCAATTATATTCATTCCGGTCATTTTTTCTACTACTTTTTTTACAGTTTCTTGAATATTCCAAGCAACATCAGGAATTCTAGCACCAAAGTTGGCAATTATATATATATTAACCTCTACTTTTTCACCTTTAACATCAACTTTAATACCTTTTGATAAATTCTTAATACCTAATACTTCTGCGATTCCACCTGTTAAACCACCACTCATTGAATAAACGCCATCTACTTCAACCGCAGCTAATCCTGCAATAATTGCAATAACTTCATCATTTACCTTTAATTTACCTAAGTTTTCTTCTTGATTTAATGTGGTCATACCTAGTTCGCTCATGGTTTCACTCCTATTAACTGCATTATATCGTTTACTGTATAACTAATCAATAAGTTGAACATAATAGTTTTTTACTTTTTATAACCTTATTAAAATGTTACCTCTTTTTTCTTTGTTGCAGATTCATAGGTAGCATCAATAATCCTCATCATCTTAATACCATCTTCTGCCATTGATAAGCAAGGTACTTTCCCTTCAATTACATCTATAAAATGTGCGAATTCATTTAAATCATCATTTGGGTATTTTGTGTTTGGTATTACATCAACTATAGTGTCATTGATTTCAGTAAAAATTTTAAGTTGACCATTTATAAAACTAACTCCACCTTTATCACCAAAAAGTTCATAAAAATATTCTTCTTTTTCATTATTCATTGCAAAAGAAAATTCAAAACTAATTGTTGCATCATTGTCTAACCTAATAAAACCAGTTGCTAAGTCTTCAATATCATAATCATACTCACCAATTCCTTTTGAAATATTTAAATTCTTACAGTGACTATTTGCAAATTTTTTATATGTAGAAGCTGATACGCTAATTGGACTTGGATAATCCATAAAATGTAGGGTTAAATCAATAAAATGAACACCTAAATCAATTAATGGACCACCACCTGATAATTCTTTTTTAGTAAACCATCCTCCAATTTTAGGAATAAATCTTCGTCGTCTCCAGCCACACCTAACATAATAAATATTACCAAGATTTCCATCTTTTACATATTGTCTAATAAAGGAAGCTTCATTAGTAAAACGATTATTTAGTCCAAGCATTAGTTTTTTGCCTGTTCTATTCTTTGCATTAACCATTTCAATAGCTTCTTTTTCATTCATAGCAATTGGTTTTTCACAATGTACATTAATTCCAGCTTCTAGTGCGTCAATAGTATATTGTTTATGAAACTTATTAGGTGTACATACACTTACAATATCTAAGTTTTCATTTTCAAACATTTCTTTATGGTTTTCATATGTATGAATATCTGGATATTTCTCTTTCACATTTATAAGCGCTTGATCACTTACATCACAAATAGCTACAAGAGATACATTATCTAAAGCATCATAGCCTTTTAGATGCTTATTAATGGCAATACTACCAGCACCAATACATCCATACCGATATATACTCATCTATACTTCCTCCAAAGGTTTTTTAATCCATTCACCCACATTTGTATCAATTATTTCACATGTTGGTGCAACATATTTTGTTGCATTAGTAATAACTTTTTGTATCATTTTACTATGATATATTGGATAAGCTTCATGGCCTGGTTGGAAATAGAACATTTTACCTCTTTCAACATTAAAAACACAACCTGAACGAAATACTTCTCCACCTTTAAACCAAGAAAGGAACACAAGTTCATCAGGAGTAGGAATACCAAAGGGTTCTCCATACATCTCTTCATGTTCTAATTCAAATCCTTCGCCTATGCCTTTTGCAATGGGATGTCTAGGACTAACTGTCCAAACACGACATTTTTCTCCAACATCTCTCCATTTTAAACCACAATTTGAACCTGTTAATCGCTTAAATACTTTTGAAAAATGCCCTGAGTGCAATATAATAATTCCCATACCGCCTCTAACTCGTTGACAAACCTTTTCGACTATATCATCTCTAACATCACCATGGTGAGCATGTCCCCACCAAAGTAATACATCTGTATTATTTAATATATCATCAGTTAATCCATGATCTTCTTCATCCAAGGTAGCAGTTTTAACAACTAAATCTTCTTCTTTTTCTAAAAAAGATTTTATAGTCATGTGTATACCATTAGGATAAATGGTCTTTACATTTTCCATTTCAACTTCATGCCTAAACTCATTCCATACAGTTACATTAATACTCATATCGTTCTCCTAAATAATTTTATCAACAGCTTCAAGTAGCTTTATTTCATCCTCTTCACTTCTAACCATTGTAGTAATATAAACCCCTTGACTTCCAAATCTCTTAAGAAATGGTACCACATTCTCTTTAGCTAAGTATACATGAATACCTTTCCCATTTTTTAATATTTTATCATACAATTGATACCAATGCTTATCAAAATTATCTGGTTGTCCAGCACCTGGCACCCACTGAATTGCTGCAATTTTATCAATTGACAATAAACTATCCAAATGTCTAATTGCACCAGGCCCATCTAAATGATAAAGTACATTATCTAGTCGTTCACATTGTCTAATTAAATAAGGCATTTCAAAACTATCAAACATATCCTCAGATAACATTATTGAAATATCACTTTGAAGTGTCGATGTATACCCTTTACCTAAAATATTATAATGTCCAAAAGATGTATATCCTTTATCATCCATTACTAGATTAGCATGTTTAAAGAAACACTTATCCCAGAATTCATATAAAAGTTCTAACAATTCAAATACTTCTACTTCATCATCAATAAGTTTCATTAGAAGTTCTTCAGGTGTATAAAGCGCTGATAAAATATCTAAGTTTTGTTGTAAATCTGGCATACTCACTCTATAGTCAGTTATATTATTTACATATTTTTTTGTAGTCTCAATACTCCATTGATACCACTTAGTTGGATTTTTTATTGCATTTATGATCTGTTCACTACTTGTAATATCCCCATCATACCAAATCACATTATCACCATATACAGGTGTTGCCCCTAAAAATGTTGCTAAACTTCCTGGTCCAAGATAAGAAGATATATCTGGAAAACAATCGGAGTTAAATGTTTTTTTAGAGTGTTCATCAGTAAAATACTTAATATTTAAATCAGCATTTGTGAAGTCATCAATATTCTCATATGAAAATTTTGTAAAAGGATAATTTATACTAAGAATCGGTAATTTGTTAGTTCTTTTCCACCATAAATCGAAATGCTCTCTGGTGGCCTTCATATTATGTTTAAACAACTTATTCTCCAGTTTGCTCAATACCTGTTAATCTATCATCTATATCATCTACTGAATCTACACAGTCATCTAGCATGACTGCCATATCTTCAAGTAATAACAGGAGTTTATCTATAAACTCCTTATTAATGTTATCAGCTGACAACTGTTTGAGTAAAGCCACTCTAGTGGTAAAATAATCCATTAAGCTCGCTCCATATACTCACCTGAACGAGTATCAATTCTAATTTTATCTCCAATATTTATAAATAGAGGAACTTTTACACTAGTACCCGTTTCAAGTTTAGCAAGTTTTGTAGCTCCTTGAGCTGTATCACCTTTAAATCCAGGTTCAGTTTCGACAACTTCTAAGATGACAAAATTAGGTGGTTCTACTCCAAACACTCTGTCATTATGCGATAACATTTGAACTGATTCTGTCTCTTTTACAAAGCGTAATGCATCTCCAAATTGTTCTTTATTAAGTGGCATCTGTTCATAAGTTTCTTCATCCATAAAATAATATAAATCGCCATCTTTATATAAATACTGCATATCTTTTCTTTCAATATATGCTTTTTTGAATTTCTCATTAGGATTAAATGTTTTTTCAATAGTAGCCCCTGTAATAACATTCCTTACTTTTGTTCTAACAAAAGCTGCACCTTTGCCTGGCTTTACATGTTGAAATTCAATTATCTGAAATAATTGATTGTTATCTTCAAAAGTTACACCATTTCTAAATTCTCCAGCTGAAATCATAAAATAACCTCCCAAATATATAAATAAATTATAATAAAATCTAATTAAATAGTCAAACCAAACCAAGTTTAATTTTCTAAACAATAAAAAACACTTTCCCATTTTTCATTTTACTAATTCTAGCTAATGATTCAATTTTTAAACCAAATTTTTCAATTTTTTCTCTACCAGGTTGAAATGACTTTTCTATTACAATTCCAACACCTGCTATTTTACATTTTGCCTGATGGCAAATATCTATTAATGCTTTTAGCGCTTCCCCATTAGCTAGAAAATCATCGACAATAAGAACTGTATCCATACTAGTAATATACTTTTTTGAAACTTTCATAACATATGGTTGTTTTTTTGTAAACGAATATGCTTCACTTTCATATAGCTTTTCATCTTGGTTATGAGAATGTCCTTTTTTGGCAAAAACCACTGGTACTTTGAAATTTATAGCAGTGACTGTTGCAACAGCTATTCCTGAAGATTCTACTGTTAACACTTTAGTGATCCTCTTTTCAGTAAAACGTTTTTTAAACTCGTTTCCGATTTCAATTAATAGTTTTACATCAATTTGATGATTTAAAAAGCTATCAACCTTTAGAATATTACCAGGTAAAACAGTTCCATCTTTTATTATTCTTTCTTGTAATAATTTCATTTTGCACCTACTCTAATTACTATAAAATATTTTATCTAAAAATCACTATTAAATCAATAGACATACTCATAAATAAATTTAATGCTTTTTTCTTTCCCCTTGTTGTATTCATTCATGACAAACTATATAATATTATATGGAGGAAAATTATGGAAAAATTTGACGTAGCCATTATTGGTGCTGGTCCATCTGGGATATTTTCAGCATACGAACTAAGTAACCTACAACCTGATGTATCAATAGTTTTATTAGAGGAAGGTAAAAAAATCCAAAATAGAACTTGTCCGATTATTGATAAAAAAGTAGATCACTGTGTTAATTGTAAACCCTGTTCAATAATGCATGGTTTCGGTGGCGCAGGCGCTTTTTCTGATGGTAAATTTAATTTCACAACTAAATTTGGTGGTTGGTTAAATGAATTTTTATCTGATAAAAAAATCATGGAATTAATTGAATATGTAGATTCAATTAACGTTTCATTTGGAGCTACTAAAAAACGTTACTCCACAGAAAATGATGCAGCCCTTCTTTTAGAAAAAAAAGCATTGGAAAATGATTTACATTTATTAAAAGCTCAAGTTAAACACTTAGGAACAGAACATAACTTAGAAATTTTAACTAAACAATTTGAATATATAAAAGAAAAAATTGACCTTCGATGTAATACACATGTCGAAAATATAGAAAAAACTGATGATGGTTTTATTATTTCAATTAACGGGAAAAAAGCAATTAAATCTAAATATTTAATTGTTGCTCCTGGACGTTCAGGTGCTGAATGGTTTAAAGAAAAATGTTTGAATCTAAATTTAGGTATGATTAATAATCAAGTTGATATAGGTGTTCGTATTGAACTCCCTGCTAGAGTATTTGAGCATATTACAAATGCAGTTTATGAAGCGAAATTACTTTATCGCACAAAACAATATGGTGATATTGTTAGAACCTTTTGTATGAATCCGTTTGGTCATGTTGTTGCAGAAAATGTTGATGGTATTGTTACTGTTAACGGACATAGTTATTCAGATGAAAAATTACGAAGCAAAAATACAAATTTTGCTTTACTAGTTAGTAATAGATTCACCTATCCATTTGATCAACCATATCAATATGGTAAACGAATTGCATCCCTTTCTAATATGTTAGGTGGCGGTGTTTTAGTACAACGTTTTGGCGATTTAATTCATGGTAGGAGAACTACTGAACATCGTATGGAACAAAGTTTTATGACTCCCACATTTAGTGCAACTCCAGGTGATTTAAGCTTAGTATTAACCAAGAGACATTTAGATAATATTATTGAAATGATTTATGCTTTAGATAAAATTGCTCCTGGAACCGCAAATATGGACACCTTATTATATGGTGTTGAAGTTAAATTCTACTCATCTAGATTAAAACTAAGTGAAAAATTTGAAACTGAGATTGAAAATATGTTCGCCATTGGTGATGGTGCTGGTATAACACGTGGTCTTTCACAAGCTTCTGCTAGTGGAATTCATGTAGCTAGAGTAATAAGTGACAGATTGTAAAATATTATAAACAAGTAAAAAGCACTTCAAAAAATGAAGTGCTTTTTTTATGCTTTAATAAAATAACTTTAGTTTTCAGCTCCACCATCATCAGCTGGTACAGCTATATCGTCAGAGGAGTCATCTCTCATGTCTAGGATAACAGTTCCCGCTTCTCCTGATACAACCTCTGGTAATTTTCCATCCCATGCTGACCATTTAATATAATCTACATATTCAGGTGATTTAGCCAATTGTTCTTGAATAAGACTCATAGCTTCTGCTTGTGCTGTTGCATCCAATAATTTTGCTTCCGCTTTTGCTTCTGCCTCTAAAATCAATACTTTTTTAGCTGTTTCAGCTGTGATTGTTTTTGATTTTTGATCTTCTTCTGCAATTGCAATTCTTTGGGTTGCTTGTTCTTTTTCTTGTTTTAAAATACCTTTTGTTATAATAGCATTTTCAATCAAGTCACCTGCGTCAATATCAATAAAGTTCATTGCCACAAGATTTAATCCATTTTCAAGCATAGTTTCTGATAAATAACCTTCTACTTCAATACGTAATTGCTCAAACTGACCACCTAAAACATCATAGATATTATAACCAGGTGCTTTAGCTTTAATTGCACTTTGAATATCCATCTGTAACATTGAGTCAGTTGGCATACCTTTATATGCGTTAAATACTTTATATGCATTTTCTATTGTCATATTATACTTTAATTCAACAATAAATGTTGCATACTCAGAATCTAATGTCTGAACTGAAAACTCTTGAAATTTAATTAGATTATGTGTGGTTTTCAATTTATATACTGTTACAAATGGATGTGTAAATTGTATTCCCTGTCCCAGTGTTTCTTCTTGAACTCCACCTCTGAATGGGTCATATTTAATTCCAACTTCACCAGCATTTACAATTCTTACACAACTTGCTGTTATACTAATTGCTAAAATAACTACAGCTACTGTGACATTGAGCCCATTTATTTTTTTCTCTTTGCCAAGCAACACCATTGCTGCTATAGCGCCTACTATTCCTACTACTAACATTATAATCATATTTTCCTCCTATAATTTATAAAATGATTAGTTCTTTTTTTGATGACGTTAATACCTTTGGTAAATCATCATTTACTACTACCATATCTTCAATTCGTACTCCACCATAATTAGGAGCATAAATTCCAGGTTCAACAGTTACAACCATTCCATTTTCTAGAACTATATTTCCTGTTGTTGACAACCTGGGTTCTTCATGTACTTCAATTCCCACACCATGACCTAATCCGTGACCAAACATACCTTCATACCCTGCATCATATATAATATCTCTGGCAATCTTATCAATTTCCATACCAGTTTTCCCACTATGAACAGCATCTTCTGCTATAGTTTGCGCCTTAAATACAGTTGCATAAATATCTAATATTTTCTGTTCAGGTTTGCCAATAAAAACTGTTCTAGTCATATCTGAACAATAACCATTATATATTGCTCCAAAATCCATTGTAATACCGTCTCCTGGTTCTATTAGTTTATCTGTAGCATGGCCATGTGGTAAACTCGAACGCTTTCCTGAGGCAACTATACTGTCAAACGACTGTTTCTCTGCCCCATTTTTCCTCATAAAATGTTCAATCTCAGCTGCAATATCAATTTCAGATATTCCCACTTTAATATATTTTAATATATGTGTAAACGCTTGATCTGCAATATCAACAGCTTTTTGTAGAGTTTTAATTTCTCCATTCTCTTTAACTAATCGCAATTTGGTTATTTCGTCTTTTAAGCCAATTAGTTCTATGCCATCTAATTGTTCACTAATTTCTAAATATGACGCATAAC
The DNA here is from genome assembly GCA_023145435.1 of Clostridiales bacterium. GTDB lineage: Bacteria > Bacillota > Clostridia > DUPQ01 > DUPQ01 > JAFGUQ01. Next base: position 8,266 of record JAGLDS010000018.1, on the reverse strand, counting down.
TAACTATTTGATCTTCAAACCCTATTTTACTAATTTTATCATTTTTAATTTGCTCTAATAAAAATACTAGAGGGTTTTTTTCATATAACATAACTTCATAATCATTACCACAACGTTTTTTAGAAAATTCTATATAGCGAAAATCTGTTAAAAATATAGCTCGTTTATGTGATATAAAAATAGTGGATGCACTTCCTGGAAATCCTGATAAATATAGTGTATTTGGTCGAGAAGTAATTAATACACCATCTAATTTTTTATCTGTTAATACTTTTCTTAATTGATTAATCCTTTTATTCATTGTTTGTCCTCCAATGCTTGTAGTATTGTTTTTTTAAAAGTGATTGCCATCCTATAAAACCCTAGTGTATTTGGATGAGTGTTGTCCACTGTGCACATATCTCTATTGTAATCTTTAAACATTTCTTTACCATCTACAAAATAAATATTTTTATCACCTTGATTAAGTGCTTCTACATAAGTCTGCATAATTATACGACGTCTATTATCACTATCTATCAAATCATCATCTATGTCACTTCTGCTTGCTAAAATAATCGGTAAATTAGGTTGTTTTTCACGGATTCTCTTTAAAAATGGTTCATGAGTCATTGCTAACTGCTCTACACTTGGAGTATTGTGATCATAATCTAGAATAAATGCTGCCATATCTAGTGTTGCAATATATTCAGCTATTTCACGTTCTCCTTTAGCCTTTCCTGAAAATCCTAAATTATATATAGTAGTATCTAACATCATAGACAACATATTAGTATAACTTAGTGAATTTCTAGAAGCACACGCTCCTTGTGTTATTGAAGAACCATAAAAAACAATTGGTTTATCATATCGACTTACTTTATTTGGGCTAACATGAGCTAAATCATCAATAATAATTTTAAATTCTTTAACATCTCCATAAAGTGGAAAATATATATCTATTAATTTTAATTCATTAGATAAAGGTAAAGAAACTTCATATGTTAAATTTTCTTCTCCTTCTTCTAAAGCTTCACATCCATATAATTCCTTATTTATAAATACATCAAAGCCCTTATAAACAATAGCGCAAATATGTTTGTAAAATGTTATATTTCCCATAATCGCTTTAATAGTAAAAGCAGTAGCATCTGTATAAAAGGATAATCTAATACCAGCTGTATTATTTGCTACATCAAATAAATGTGGTAACTTCGTTGTTACTTCATCTGGTAATCGCTTAAATACATTTTTCCCCACATTTCCAGTAAGACGTACTCTTTTATCAAATGCATTAATTATCATGTTAATCTCCTAGAATTTCACTAATAGCTTCAATATAACCATTAAAACCTTTTCCGGATATGATTTTGTCACAAACTTGTCCTGTAATCAACTGTTTTCTAAAATCATCTCTATTAGTCACATCTGATATATGAACTTCGATAACGGGTATTTCACAATCATTAATTGCATCCATAATCGCATAACTATAATGTGAATAAGCACCTGGGTTAATTACAATACCTTTACAAGTCTCATCTGCATCTTGTATAAAGTCAATAATTTTACCCTCACTGTTACTTTGGTTAATTAACACTGTATGACCAGACATAATAAAAGAATCAACAATTAAATTCTTTAATTCGTCATAAGTTCCTTTACCATAATGCTTTTCATCTCGCTTTCCCAACTTATTTAAATTGGGGCCATTAATGACCATTACCTTCATTGTATAACTCCTTCATTATTAAAGCATCCTTTGCCATGGTTCCATCAGACTCACATATTATAGTTGGTTCCATATTGTATTTGTGTAATATTGGAACCAATTGAGTAAAATCAGGGCCAAACTGTACATCTTCAAAGGTCCAGTGTCGTTTTTCCCCTTTTCCAGTAAATTCAATACGACTAAAGTGAACATGTATTTTTCTTGTTCTCTCTAATCCAATCCCATTTATTAATTCACTTATTACTTCATCAAAATCATCGCTAGTCTTAAGTGTACCTAGTCGTCTAGCATTTAGATGACCAAAATCAATAGTTGGAATGACTCTCTCGTCCACATTAGATAGTTGTATAATTTCTTCTAAGTTACCAATTTGTCCATGTTTTCCCATTAACTCAGGACATAATGTCACTTCATCATCAGTTACATCACATACTTCTTTAAAAACAACCAAAGCTCGTGCCATGGCATTTTCTCTTGTATCTTTCATTAGCGATCCAGGGTGTATAACAACTCTTGTTGCTCCCATCCATTTTGCAGCTTGTATGCTTTTTTCAATGTGTATTTTACTTTTTACTAATTTTTCTGCATCCTTACCTGCTAAATTTATAAAGTATGGCGCATGTAATGATAACACAATATTATGCTCTTTTGCATGTTCTCCAATTTTTCTAGCTGTATCTTCTTTAATAAGAACACCTCTGCCACATTGATATTCATAAGCTGATAAACCTTTATCTTCAAGCCATTTCATTATTTCAAATGTCGACTTATAACCTTGGTCATAAAATGCTTTAGGATTTCCACCTGATCCAAATTTAATCATATTCTTTTTACCTTTTCTAATGATGAACCTACTACTAATTTTTCAATAACTCTTTTTAAACGGACAAACCAGTGTTCTTTTTTGTCAAGGACTTCTGAAAGAATAGTCATCATTTTAATCTTATTACCACCTTTAATATCAGTAAGTAACTGATCTCCTATCATTACACAAGCAGTAACTGGTAGTTGTATTAACTCCATAGCTTTTACATACCCTTTTTTACTAGGCTTAAAAGCAAAACCTACTCCTTTTACACCTAATTCACTTTTAAATAAGTCTGCACGTTCATGTTTAGCATTAGATAAAATACACACCTTAAATCCTAGTTTATGCATTCTACTAACCCATTCTATTGATTGCTTTGTAGGATGAATTGTATGCATAGGTACTAAAGTATTATCAATATCAATTAAAATACCTTTAATTCCACTTTTTATTAATTTCTCATAGTCAAGTGTAAATATGTTTTTGGTTATATAATCAGGTATATAGTAATTCATTGTCACCTCAATTAAAATTTCTTTGAAAAAAACTTTCTATTTTAGTATAATATATCTTACTTGATAATACTATAAGGGAGTGTTAAAAATGACTATTAAAATAACCAGAGCAAAACAATTGAAAAACAAACCTGATAACAGTCAATTACGATTTGGCAGAGATTTTACAGACCATATGTTTATGATGGATTACTGTGAAGAAAAAGGCTGGTATGATCCTAAAATCGTCCCTTATGGCGCGATTCCACTTGATCCTTCTACTTGTGTTCTACATTATGGACAAGGGGTTTTTGAAGGATTAAAAGCTTATCATGGCAAAGATGGTGAAGTCTTACTATTTAGACCTGATGAAAATGTCAAACGATTAAATCAATCTTGTGAGCGAATGTGTATTCCTAAGTTACCAGAAGACATGGTTATGGAAGCAATTAAGACATTAGTAAATATGGAAAGCGATTGGATTCCTACTAAAAAAGGAACATCTCTATATATTAGACCTTTTGTTATTGCAACAGATCCCTTCTTAGGTGTTCATCCTGCAGCAACTTATCTATTTATGATTATCTTATCACCAGTTGGTGCTTATTATTCCACAGGAATTAATCCTGTAAAAATTTTCGTAGAAGATAAATATGTTAGAGCAGTTGTAGGTGGTACAGGAACAGCTAAAACAATGGGTAATTACGCAGCATCAATGTATGCGCAGCAACGAGCAGAAGAAAAAGGATGTTTGCAAGTATTATGGCTTGATGGTGTTAATAGAAAATATGTTGAAGAAGTAGGTGCTATGAATGTGTTCTTTAAAATTAATGGTACCGTAATAACACCTGAACTAAGTGGTAGCATACTAAATGGAATAACTAGAAAATCAGTTATTGATATCCTAAAATCAAAAAATATTCCAATTGAAGTTCGTAAGATATCCATTGAAGAAGTTATTAACGCTGCAAAAAACAATCAACTTGAAGAATGTTTTGGAGCAGGTACAGCTGCTGCTATTTCTCCTGTTGGTGAATTATTATATAAAGATGTTACTTATTCAATCAATAATAATAAAACTGGTGAAATTTCATTAATGTTATATAATTATTTAACAGATTTACAGTTTGGTGTTATTGAAGATAAATTTGGTTGGAGTGTAAAGGTTTAATTTGAAAATAAATAAAGGAATTTTTTACGCTGTCGTTGCTGCCATTATATGGTCCACCGGTGGCGTTTTTATAAAGTTAGTTGATGCACCTGCCTTTTATATTGCCATGGTTCGATCACTTATTGCCTTTCTTACTTTCTTGCCATTTCTAAGATTAAGAGAAATTAGATGGACAAAAAATTTATTTTTTCTTCTTATCTCTTATTCATATACTCTAATTAGTTTTGTAGTAGCTACAAAACTAACTACGGCAGCTAATGCAATAATGTTACAATATACTGCTCCAGTCTGGTTGTTTTTATTTTACTTTCTTATTAAAAAACAAATAAATAAGAGAAAAGTTTTTCCCATATTATTAGTAGTGATTGGAATAATTCTTTTTCTATTTGAAGGAAGAGCCGGTTCAAATGCTCTTGGAAACATAATTGCTCTGTCAAGTTCAATAGCTTTTGCAGGTGTAGCCTATTTTAGTTCAAAAGACCACGGAACAAAAGGTGCTTCTTTAATCTCTTTATGTAACTTAGCCACTTTTCTTTTAGCTATTCCATTTGCAAAGAACATTATTCAGATAACTTTAAATTTACGAACAACTGATATTATTGGTCTAATATTATTAGGTAGTATCCAAATTGCAGTTGGGTATTTATTCTACATAAAGGCATTAAAATTTATTTCCCCTTTAGATGTTTCACTTATCGGTTTGCTAGAACCATTATTTAATCCCATATGGGTATTTTTCTTCATAAGAGAAGTACCCACTATTATTGCATTAATTGGATCATTTTTCATTCTATCTGGCATTGTTATTAATCTATTTCTTGATCGGAAATATAAAACTCAATAGCTTCCCACAACTCATCTATTCCCTGTCTCTTAGGAGCTGAAAAAATTACAAATGGAGTTTCAGGAGCTAACTTTAATGTTTGTACAATATTTTGTGCAGATTCAAATTGTTTTTTGCGATTTAATTTATCACTTTTTACTGCGCAAATCGCAAAAGGAATCTCCCCCTCTTGTAGCCATCTTACCATTTTAATATCTGATTCAGTTGGAGTATGACGAATGTCAATTAGCGAAACTATTAAGCATAACTGCTCTCTGTTATTTAAGTAATCATCAGTAAATTTGTTCCACACTCTTTGAAGACTTCTAGAAGCTTTAGCATAACCATATCCTGGTAAATCGACTAAATATATTTCATCATTTACTGTATAAAAATTAATGACTCGTGTTTTCCCAGGAGTTTGTCCCACTCGCGCAATACCTTTTCTATTACAAATCGCATTAATCATGGAAGATTTTCCCACGTTAGAACGACCTACAAATGCTATTTCTGGTCTAACGTCTACTGGGTACTGTTCTTTTTTAACAGCGGTTATATCATGTTCTGCTTTATAAATCTTCATTTTTCCCACCTAATTTTTTTCTTATTATACCTTATAATCTGCAATTAGTTCAAGAAAAGCCTTTGATGCCTTAGACAAAGGTACATTATTAGCTATAACAATACCAATTGCTCTTTTAGGAATAATCTTTTTAATCTTTAATTGAGCTAGTTGATTATAATATGGACTTTGTTCTACAAATTCTTTAGAAACACAAATAACTCCCATTTGTAAAATAGCATATCTAATTAATAAATCTACAGATCCAAGTTCCATTATTGGCTGTAAAACAATATCACTATTTGCAAACACTTTATCAATATGATCTCTTGTACTTGTCCCTTTTTCAAGCAACATTAAGGGTAATTTACTAATTTCAGTAAATGAGTAATTTGTTTGTAAATTAATACTTGATTGTTTAGATACAAAAAAACCTTCTTCAAGAGGATCTTCTTTAACCAATTTAATTTTAGAATCTAATTTATCTCTACTATTAATTAAACCAATTTCTACAATACCTTTTTTTAATAATTCAATTGTTTCATCTGTTGTTTTATTACTAATGCTAATATTTATATTTGGATAAGTACTAATAAATTTTTTAATATATGTTGGTAAATAGTACATACAAATTGTATCAGAAGCACTAATAGTTATTGAACCTTTTTGTAAATTCAAAAGAAGTGATAATTGTTTTTCACCTGATAAAATTAAATTAAAAGCAGGTTCAATATGAGAAAACAAAACTTCACCACTAGGACTCAACTTAATTCCTCTTGGTAGCCTGATTAACAATTGTTGATTTAATTCATGTTCTAATTGTTTTATTGTTTGACTAATAGCAGATTGTGACACATATAAAGTTTTAGCAGCTTTTGAAAAGCTCCCTGTTTGTACCACATGATAAAAAACTTTATACCATTCTAAGTTTATGCTCATATTAGCCCTTCTTATATGTTCTATTAGTAATATTAATTTTATTTATATTACCATTGGCATTATAATATAAAGGTAAAAACATATCAAGGAGGATATTACTATGGTTACATCTGTCGTAGGTCTAAATTGGGGCGACGAAGGAAAAGGAAGAATGGTTGACTATTTTGCGAAACAGTCAGATTGCGTTATCCGCTATCAAGGTGGAGATAATGCAGGTCATACAGTTGTAAATGACATGGGTAAATTCGCTTTTCACAACTTACCATCTGGTGTATGTTATAAAAATGTTATTAACATTATTGCTAGTGGATCTGTTGTTGCTCCTGATTCATTTTTATATGAATTAGAAGATGTTGAAAAAAATGGATTAAAAGTAAAAAATATATTTATTTCAGATAGAGCAATTTTCATTATGCCTTATGCAAAAGTATTAGAAAAATTAGAAGAAGAACGAATGAAAGATAAAAAGTATGGTTCAACTATGAGTGGAATAGCTCCAACTTATGGTTATAAATACTTAAAAAAAGGTATTCAAGCTGGCGAACTATTTTATCCTGAATATTTAAAAGAACATGTTAATGATATTGTTGAATATGCAAACTTATTAATTGAAGGGGGCTATAACGCAGATCCAATTAATGCAGACGAAATATATAACTATCTAATTGAAACAGGTAAAAAGCTTAAGCCATATATTGTTAACACAAAAGCTATGGTAGATGAATTATTAGATGCAGGTAAAAATATTATTGTTGAAGCTCAGTTAGGAGCGCTTAGAGATATCACTCATGGTATTTATCCATATACTACATCATCTTCTACTTTATCAGGTCATGCATGTAGTTCAATACCAATTCCACCTCATTCAATAGAAAAAATAGTAGGTATAACTAAGGCATATTCCACCTGTGTTGGTGAAGGTCCTTTTACTACTGAACTATTTGGTGATATTGCCCATGAAATTCGTGAAATTGGTCATGAGTATGGTGCTAAAACTGGTAGACCAAGAAGAATTGGTTATTTTGATGCAGTTGCTACCAAGTATGGATGTAGATTGCAAGGTGCTACTGAAATGACTGTAACATGTCTTGATGTATTAAGTGGACAAAGCGAACTTAAGATATGTACAGGATATGATATTGATGGAGAAATAACTAAACACTTCCCTATTAACTGTACATTAAATAAAGCTAAACCAGTATATATTACTGTACCTGGATGGAAAGAAGACATTACAAAAGCTAGAAAATTTAGTGATCTACCCAAAAATGCACGTGACTATATCATCAAGATTGAGCAATTATGTGGTGTGAAAGTTTCTTATGTGTCTGTTGGTCCTAAGAGAGAAGCATTAATAGTAATGTGAAATGAGTAATATTTAGTAATTTATAATTTCATAGATATTAAGAAAACCCAGAATCTTTATGATTCTGGGTTGTTTTTAGTCTTATTTTTTTCTTTTTCTAGCCGCCTCTGATTTGCGTTTTCTTTTTACGCTGGGCTTTTCATAATGCTCTCTTTTTCTTACCTCAGCAAGAACACCTGCTTTGGCGCATTGTCTTTTAAATCTTTTAAGTGCGTTTTCTAAACTTTCGTTTTCTTTTACTCTTATTTCTGCCATTGTATATAGTCCCCCCCTTCTGCTGATACATTTATCGGGACCCTATAAGGGTTATTTGCTATTATTTGCAGATTGCATTATATAATATTAAAGATAAGCCGTCAACTAATATTCATAATAAAAACTAGCAAATAAGA
>JAGLDS010000017.1 GCA_023145435.1 Clostridiales bacterium | reverse complement strand
ATTTAAATATTATAGAACAGGATATTTACAAAATAGCTGGTTGCGAATTTAATCTTAATTCGCCAAAACAACTAGGAAAAGTTTTATTTGAAGATTTAAATTTACCACATGGCAAAAAAAATAAAACAGGTTATAGTACATCAATAAAAGTATTAGAAAAATTAGCAATTGACCATGATATTGCTAATAAAATAATTAAGTACAGACAATTAAAAAAATTACAATCTACATATGTAGAAGGACTATTAAAACGTATTGCAGATGATGGTCGAATTCATTCGAATTTCAAACAAACTGTTACAGCAACTGGACGTATATCAAGTACTGAACCTAATTTACAGAATCTACCAATTAGAAGTGAACTAGGAAGAGAAATTAGAAAAGCATTTATATGTGAAAATGATCAATATATTTTATTAGGAGCTGACTATTCACAAATTGAATTACGAATATTAGCGCATATATCAAATGATTTAACTTTAGTAGAAGCTTTTAGTAAAAATGAAGATATTCATACTAAAACAGCAGCAAAAGTATTTGGTGTCGATGAACGTATGGTTACAACCAATATGAGAAGAACAGCAAAAGCTGTTAATTTTGGTATAGTATACGGAATTTCTGATTTTGGCTTATCTAGGGATTTAAATATTTCTGTAGTATTGGCTAAACAATATATTAAACAATATTTACAAGAATATAAAATGGTAAAAATATATATGGATGATACTGTTAAATTTGCAGAAAAAAATGGTTATGTATCAACAATATTTAATAGAAAAAGACATATAAAAGAATTACAGTCACCAAATTATATGCAACGAGAATTTGGTAAGCGAATTGCTCTTAATACTCCTATACAAGGAGCCGCAGCGGACGTTATGAAAATAGCTATGATAAAAGTATATAATCAATTTAAAAAAGATAAACTCAAATCCAGATTGATTTTACAAATTCATGATGAACTAGTAATAGAAACACATATTGAAGAGGTAAATATTGTTGAAGATATACTTAAAAAACATATGACAAACGGTTTTTCATTAAAAGTACCGTTGACAATTGATATAAGTGAGGGGAAGTCACTATATGAGGCTAAATAAATGAAAATTATCGGAGTAACAGGTAGCATAGCTTCTGGAAAATCATCAGTTGCTAAATTCTTTAAAGATAAAGGATTCTATTTATTTGATGCAGATGCTATTTATCATGAATTGTTAGAAAATAATAAAAAAATGAAAGATGAGCTTATATCATATTTTGGACAAAAAATTATAGTAGAGAATAAAATTTCAACAAAAAAGATATTATCTAAGTTAAATGAGAAAAATATTATAACCTTAAATTCAATTACACATAAATATGTTATAAATGAGCTAGATAAGATTATTAAAAAAGAAAAAAAAGTTGTTATCGAAGGTCCGATTCCTGTAAGAGAAGGATTTTTAGATCGATGTGATGTAATAATATGTACAACCTGTTCTGTAAAAACTCAGAAAAAAAGATTAGAAGACCGTAAAAAATATTCGCCTTCACAGCTTTTGAAAATGCTATCAATTCAGTTATCTTCTAAAAAATATCATCAATTAGCTGACGAAGTAATTGAAACTGATAATCTATCAGTAAAAGAACTAGGTAAATTGATTGATTTATTGTACTAAAAATATTATTATGTTACTATATTAATAGAAAAAGGGGGTATAAAAATGTCCGAAATAAAACTTAAGGTCACAACAATTACTTTTGATAAAGAAAAGAGTAAAAAATTAAATTTTTATATTAACGGAAAGATAAGTAATACCGATAAAATAGATAATATTCTTGTTTCAAGTGATTTTTCAGATAATATCGCAATGTTTGCAATCAGTGAAAATATGGAAACAGTTATTGAAAATTCTAATACACCAATTTCTGCAATGAGGGAAATCAAAACATATCAAAAAAAATTAATAGATGAACATTTTTCAGAAATTTCAAATGGATTTGAGAGTAGTGTAAAAAGCACATATGATTTTATTTATGGAGTAGATGGAGATAATGAAATTGAGTTTTCAAAAAACAAATTATTTACAGGTTTGGTTTTAAAAGATGATCAAGCAAAAATCATAACAACTAACTATAATTCATGTTATTACATTAGCAATAATGTAATAACTAATTGTTTTTCTTCAGAAGAAGTTCTTACTGAAAGTGAAGGAAACAATGAAGAAGAGGGGGAGTTTTCTCCTTCTAGTGGTATTATGAAAAACAAAAATTTAAATGAATTACAAGATGGTGATTTATTTGTAATAGCCACACAAAATATTAATTCAAAATTAAGTAATGAAATAATGGAGTCATTATATAATGATCGAATTTCCGGAGAAGAACTTGCATGGGAAATAATTAACGAAGTTTCAAGTAAAGACATTACAGATGAAATAATTATTATGATTATAACAGTTGTAAATGTAGTAAAATCTATTGCAAAACCTGAAAAAGCTTCGAAATTTTCTGGATTCTTTAAAAATGAACCAGTTGACGATGAGATAGATGAGGAAGTTATAGAAGAAAAAGAAGAGATAATAGAGGAAGAACCTACTGAAGAACCTACTGAAGAACATGCTACTTACAACGAATTCACTAGTATTAAAATTCAAAATCCAGGTAGGATGAAAAAGAGAATGAATATTTATATTAAGAGATTAATTAGTATTGTGGTTGTTATACTTTTACTTGCAGGAATTGGGTTTGGAATGTTTAAATTATTTACTTTAATATTTTCTAATAATAAAATAGAAGTAACACCAACACCTTCAATTCCACCTGTAGAATCAATTGTTGTACCTTCACCTACACCAACTGCTACACCTACACCTACACCTTCTCCAACACCAACACCTGTTCAAGACCTTTACAGAGATTATATTGTTAAAGATGGTGATAGTTTGTGGAAGATAAGTACAATGTTTTTTAACTCAGCAGATTATATTGATGATATTGTTTCATATAATGATAATTTATCAGATGCAAATAGTATATTTGTTGGACAAAAGCTAAAAATACCATTCTTAAATACTACACCAACACCATCTGGGTCATCTGATTAAACAAATATTAGTATCATAAAAGAATCTGTGTTAAGCAGGTTCTTTTTTTATTGACAAATATCATTTGATTCTATACAATGTGTAAAGCAATAATACTTTACAGGAGAATTATGAAAGAAATTGTACGAACTAATATATTAATGGATTTCTATGGAAGTTTGTTAACAACACATCAATTAGCATTACTTGAGCAATATGTAAGTAATGATTATTCGTTTAGTGAAATAGCAGTAATTAAAAATATTAGTAGGCAAGGTGTATATGACAATATAAAAAGAGCAGTTAATATACTTGAAGAATATGAAAAAAAATTAAATTTATATAAAAAATATTTAGATAACCAGAGTAAAACAATTGAAATTATACAATTAATTGAACAACAAAAATATGAAAAGATTATTAATGTAGTCAATGAAATCGTTGAAAGGTAAGAAATGGCAGCATTTGAAGGTTTATCCTCTAAATTAGGAGGAATTATAAAAAAATTACGTAGTAAAGGTAGGGTCACTGAAAGTGACATAAAAGAAATTACTCGTGAAATAAAGCTAGCATTATTAGAAGCTGATGTGAACTATAAAGTAGTAAAGGAATTTATTAACAATATACAAGTTCTAGCTCTTGGTGATGAAGTTATAAAAAGCCTAACACCTGGACAACAGATAATTAAGATTGTAAATGAACAGCTTATTGAATTACTAGGTGGTAATAATGAAGAGTTAACAATTGCGCCTAAAGCTCCAACTGTTTACATGCTATGTGGATTACAAGGAACAGGAAAAACTACAACTTGTGCAAAAGTTGCTTCATTAATGAGAAAAAAAGAAAAAAAAGTATTATTATGTGCTTTAGATGTATATCGTCCTGCTGCTATTGATCAATTAGTAACTTTAGGTAAACAATTAGCAATTGATGTGTATCATGAAAAAGATAATAAAGATGTTGTGAAAATAGCAAAAAATGCATTATCATATGCTAAAAAAAATCTTATTGATATTGTTATTTTAGATACTGCGGGTAGATTACATATTGATAAAGATTTAATGGGGGAATTAAGTGAAGTAAAAAAAGCAACTTCTCCAACTGAAATACTTTTAATAGTAGATGCTATGACAGGACAAGATGCAGTAACAGTAGCAAATAGTTTTAATGAACTTTTAGAAATAACTGGTGTAATTCTATCAAAAATGGATGGAGACACTCGTGGTGGAGCCGCATTATCTGTTAAAAAAATTACAAATAAACCAATAAAATTCATTACAACAGGTGAAAAGCTAAATGATATAGAAGTGTTTTACCCAGAACGAATGGCCTCTAGGATACTTGGTATGGGTGATGTCATGACGTTAATAGAAAAAGCACAAGAAAATGTAGACATAGAAAAAGCACAAGAAATGGAAAAAAAAATTAGGAATTCTTCATTTACTTTAGATGATTTCATGGATCAAATTGATCAGATTAACAATATGGGACCACTAGAAAATTTGCTAGAAATGATGCCAGGAGTTAATCAAAAAGCATTAAAAGGTGTGTCTATTGACGATAAACAAATGGGTAGAACTAAAGCAATTATTCAATCTATGACTTTAAAAGAACGAACTTACCCTAAAGTATTAGATGCTAGTAGAAGAAAAAGAATAGCAAAAGGAAGTGGGACTTCTGTTCAAGCGGTTAATAAGTTATTAAAAGATTTTTCAAATATGAAATTAATGATGAAAAAGTTAACTGGTGGAAAAGGGAAAAAAGGCAAATCATATAATAAAATGAAATTGCCATTTTAAATAATAAATAATGAAAGAGGTAAAACAATGGTAAAAATTAGACTAAAAAGAGTGGGAGCAAAAAAGAAACCATATTATAGAGTGGTTGTAGCAGATTCAAGATCTCCAAGAGATGGTAAATTTATTGAAGAAATTGGAACATATGCGCCATTACTTAAAGAAAACAGATTTTCTGTAGATGCAGAAAAAGTGAAAGACTGGATGAGTAAAGGTGCCCAACCTACTGATACAGTAAAAAGACTACTTAAAAAAAATGATATATTAAGTTAGTAGGTGTATTAATGAAAGAATTACTAGAAATTATCGCAAAAGCATTAGTTGATTATCCTGAAACTGTTTCGGTTAAAGAAACAGACAAAGGCAATGAAATTTTACTTGAATTATCAGTTGCCAATGAAGATATGGGAAAAGTTATTGGTAAGCATGGAAGAATAGCTAAAGCAATTAGAGCAATTATGAAAGCACAGGCAATTAAAGAAAATAAAAGAATTATTGTAGAAATTGTACAGTAAAAAGGCAATATGCCTTTTTGCTGTATAAAGGTATGAAATGATTGAATATTTTGATATAGGTAAAATAGTTAATGTTCATGGAATTAAGGGTGAAGTTAAAATTTATCCTTATACAGATTATGTTGAAGTTTTTGAATCATTATCCTATTTAATTATTGATAAAAAGGAAATGAAAATTTCTAATGCTAGAATACATAAAAAAATGGTATTAGTTCAATTTGAAGATATAATAAATCGAAGTCAAGCTGAAAAACATATTAATAAAATAGTATATATTCATAGAAAAGATGGACATCAATTAAGTACTAATGAATATTACTTAAATGATTTAATGGGTTGTAAAGTACTAGAAGACAATAGACATCTAGGAACAATAGTTGATATAGTACATACTGGAAGTAATGATGTATATATTGTAAGAGATAAGGAAAATGAAATACTTATACCAGCTTTAAAAACAGTTATATTAAAAGTAGATATTGCTAATAAAGAAATAATAGTAAAATTACCAGAAGGGCTATTAGAAGATGAGTAATATTAATGTTTTAACAATATTTCCTGATATTTTTAGTGCTTTAAACTATGGAATTACTAATATTGCAATGGAAAAAGGATTAATTAACCTTTCAATTGTAAATATTAGAGATTTTGCAAATAACAAACATAAAAACACTGATGATTATCCCTATGGCGGAGGTAAAGGAATGATTATGACATGTCAACCAGTTATCGATGCCTTAAGCTCATTGGAAAATAGTGGTCATGTAATTTATGTGTCTCCAAAGGGTAATAATCTTACACAAGAAAAGATAATAAAACTTAATAAGTTAAAGAATATAACAATTATTTGTGGTCGCTACGAGGGAATTGATCAACGTATTATAGATGAATATGTGAATGAAGAAATTTCAATTGGTGATTATGTATTATCTGGTGGTGAAATACCTGCTATGGTACTTATTGACTCTTTAATTAGATTAAAAGAAGGTGTCTTAGATAAAGAAGCTTATGAAAATGAATCACACTATAATGGATTATTAGAATATGAACAATATACACGACCTGAAAATTATGAAGGAATGATTGTTCCAAAAATACTTTTATCAGGAAATCATAAATTAATTAATGATTATCAATTAACACAAAGTTTAAAAGAAACATTTATAAAAAGAATCGACTTATTAATTAAAAGAGGTATTAGTAAAAAGGAAGCATTATTATTAATTGATGAATTACCAAACATGAAAAAAGAGATACAAAAGTTAATTAAAGAATAGGAGAACAAGAGATGTACAGACTAGATAAAATTAAAGCAATTGATCAAGAGGTAGCTAAAGCTATTGAATTAGAAGTCAATAGACAACGAAATAATATTGAATTGATTGCAAGTGAAAATTTTGTTTCAGAAGCTGTTTTAGATGCAATGGGAACACCACTAACTAATAAGTACGCTGAAGGTTATCCAGCAAAACGTTATTATGGTGGATGTCAATATGTTGATATTGTAGAACAGTTAGCTATTGATAGAGCAAAAGAACTATTTAAAGCTGATCATGTAAATGTACAACCTCATTCGGGCGCTTCTGCAAATTTAGCTGTGTTTTTTGCTGTATTAGATCCAGGTGATACTGTTATGGGTATGGACCTATCTTGTGGGGGACATTTATCACACGGTATGTTTAAAAATATTTCTGGTAAATATTTTAATGTTGTTTCATATAGCGTAAAAAAAGATGATCATACAATTGATTATGATGAAGTTAGGGAAAAAGCGTTATTACACCGTCCAAAGATGATTATTGCTGGTGCTAGTGCTTATTCTAGAACAATTGATTTTGAAAAGTTCTCAAATATTGCGAAAGAATGTGGTGCATATTTAATGGTGGACATTGCTCATATTGCAGGTTTAGTTGCAACTGGGTTACATCCATCACCAATCCCTTATGCAGATTTTGTGACAACAACAACACATAAAACATTAAGAGGGCCAAGAGGTGGAATGATAATGTGTAAAGAAGAACATGCAAAAAAAATAAATTCTGCAGTTTTTCCAGGAACACAAGGTGGTCCATTAATGCATATAATTGCTGCAAAAGCTGTAAGTTTTAAAGAAGCATTAAGTGATGAATTTAAAACTTATCAAAAACAAATAATAAAAAATGCAAAAGCCTTAGAAAAAGGATTAATTAGTAATGGATTTGACTTAGTAGCTGGTGGTACAGATACCCATCTATTACTAGTTGATTTAACAAATAAGAAAATGTCAGGTAAAAAAGCGCAAAGACTTTTAGATGAAGTTAATATTACTTGTAATAAAAATGGAATTCCATTTGACACAAAAAAACCTACTTTAACAAGTGGAATCAGATTAGGAACACCTGCTGTAACAAGCAGAGGAATGGTTGAAAAAGATATGTTAGAAATTGCTAATTTAATTTCTCTAACTATTAATGATTTTGAAAGTAATCATGAAAAAGTAATTAGAAAAGTTGCCAAATTAGTGGGAAGGTATCCTTTATACTAAAAATGAATAATGAAAAAAAACCATTAGCTTATAGAATGACTCCTAAAAATCTTTCCCAATTTATAGGACAGGAAAATATTATTGGAGAAAATCAACTTTTAAGAAGAATGATTGAAGCCGATAGATTACGCTCGATTATTTTATTTGGGCCTCCTGGGACAGGGAAAACTTCTTTAGCAAGAATAATAGCAAAAACAACAAGAAGTCATTTTGAGCAAATTAATGCAGTTACTTCTGGAGTTGCTGATATAAAGAGAATTATTAATGAAACGAAAAGTTCACTTTTAAATCAAGCTGGAAGAACAATATTATTTATTGATGAAATTCATCGCTTTAATAAAGCACAACAAGATGCATTATTACCATCAGTCGAAGATGGAACAATTGTACTAATAGGAGCAACAACTGAAAATCCATATTTTGAAGTTAATAAAGCACTTATTTCACGTTCAAATGTATTTATGCTTACAAGTTTAAGTGAAGAAAATATATTTACTATTTTAAATATGGCCATAAATGATAGTGAATATGGTTTAGGAAATTATAAAATAAAAGTTGATAAAAAGGCCTTATTATATATATCTGTTGTTAGCCAAGGTGATGCTAGAATCGCACTTAACGCTCTTGAATTGGCAGTATTAACTACAAACCTTGATAAACAAGGAATCATTAATATCGATTTACCAACAATTAAAAATTGCATTCAAACTAAAACAATAAGATTTGATAAAAATGCAGATGAGCATTATGATAATATTAGTGCTTTTATAAAATCAATGAGAGGTTCGTCACCTGATGGCGCTACATTTTACTTAGCTAGAGCTCTTTATGCAGGAGAAGATATTAAATTTTTGGCAAGACGAATAGTCATTTGTGCTGCAGAAGATGTGGGATTAGCAAATCCTACAGCTTTATTAGTAGCACAAGCTGCATTTGAAGCAGTTAGAATGATTGGTATGCCAGAGGCACGAATTATACTATCAGAAGCTGCTAATTATATTGCAGTTAGTCCAAAATCTAATGCAACCTATGTAGCAATTGAAAGTGCACTTGCTGATATAAAAAACAAGAATGTAGGAGAAATTCCAATGTGGCTACGTAACGCTCCTGCTAATGGTATGAAAGCGCATGGTTATAGTGTTGGATATAAATACGCACATAACTATGAAGGTAATTATATAAATCAACAATTTTTACCAAATCAAATTAAAAACGTTAAATATTATGAACCAACTAATAACGGTTATGAAAGGAAAGTTTCAAAATGGATGATAGAAAGAAAAAACTCTATAAAAGAATAGGAGCACTTATATTATTGGTATTATTTGTGTTACTTATTGTAAATATTACTGTATTTCAGTTTTATAGTGAAATATCAATGGGTATATATGTATTAATACTGGTTTATTTTTTATTTTTTAATAAATCAAAAAAAGAACAAAATGAGGACGAAATAACCAAGAAAGAGAATACAACAGATGAATAGTAAAAATATATATTTAGATCATGGTGCAACAACTAAGGTAAATGATGAAGTACTAAAAGAAAT
This sequence comes from Clostridiales bacterium, assembly GCA_023145435.1. Lineage (GTDB taxonomy): Bacteria > Bacillota > Clostridia > DUPQ01 > DUPQ01 > JAFGUQ01. The sequence goes on along the minus strand of JAGLDS010000017.1, from coordinate 32,643 downwards.
GATTCCATGGTTTTCAAACAATTATGGTAATCCATCATCAATTTATTCTTTGGGTAGAAAATCAAAAGAAGTAATTGAAAATTCAAGACTAATTGTTGCTAACGCTTTAAATAGTAAAGAAAGTGAAATATATTTTACAAGTTGTGGTACAGAAAGTAATAATTGGGCATTAAAAGGTATTTGTAATGCTTATAAGAAAAAAGGAAACCATATAATAACAACAAATATTGAACATCATTCAATTTTACATACATTGAAGTACCTTGAAAAACAAGGATTTTTAGTCACATATGTTCCTGTTGAAAAAAATGGTATAGTATCAGTTGAAAAAATTAAAAAAGCCATAAGAAAAGATACAATTTTAATAACTGTTATGTATGCAAATAATGAGATTGGTACAATTCAACCAATTAAAGAAATTGGTAAATTATCAAAAGAATTTGATATTCTATTTCACACAGATGCTATTCAAGCTGCAGGAACGATAAACATTGATGTTGATGATTTAAATGTTGATTTATTATCTATATCTGCTCATAAATTTTATGGTCCAAAAGGTGTAGGTGCCTTATTTGTAAGAAGGGGAATTAGAATAGATAATTTGTTACATGGTGGAGCTCAAGAAAAAACCAGACGTGCAGCTACTGAAAATATTGCTAATATTGTTGGTTTGGCAATGGCTTTGAAAATAGCTGTAAATAATATTGAAAAATATAACAAACATATTAAAAAACTTCGTGATTTAACTGCAAAATTAGTAATTGAGCAAATTCCAGAAACTATTATTAACGGAGATATGAATAATAGACTACCTGGAAACATTAATTTTGCTTTTAGATATATTGAAGGTGAAGGATTATTACTTTTCTTAGATATTAATAAAATTTTCGCATCTTCTGGATCAGCTTGCACTTCAGGTTCTTTAGATCCTTCACATGTTCTTTTAGCCATAGGATTGCCACATGAAATAGCACATGGCTCTCTTCGTTTAACATATGGTTGGGATAATAGTGAAGAGGATGTTTATATAGTAGTAAATGAATTAAAAGAAATTGTTAAAAGATTACGCGATATGTCACCTTTATATGACAAATAGGAGAAAATAATGTATACAGAAAAAGTTATGGATCATTTTTCAAACCCGAGAAATGTAGGAGAATTAAAAGACTATGATGCCGTTGGTGAAGTAGGTAATGCAGCCTGTGGTGATATCATGAGAATCTATCTTAAAATTGAAGATGATATTATAAAAGATGTAAGTTTTAAAACTTTTGGTTGTGGTGCAGCCATTGCTACTAGTAGTATCGCAACTGAATTGATTAAGAATAAACATGTTGATGTTGCATTGGAACTTACAAATAAAGCAGTAATTGAAGCACTAGATGGCTTACCACCTGCAAAAATTCACTGTTCTGTTTTGGCAGAAGAAGCTGTTAAAGAAGCTATAGCAGATTACAAGAAAAAACAAGGTATTATTATAGAAACTCATAACCAGTGTGATGATTGTTGTAGGGATTAATGAAAAAGAAAGTTCTTTTAGGAATGAGCGGTGGAATTGATTCCACAGCCGCAGCTGTACTATTAATAGAACAAGGTTATGATGTAACTGGTTTAACCTTTCAAATTGATAAAGTTACTAATGATGCAAATAAAAAGGCACTTAAGATTTGTAATAGATTAAATATTAATCATATTACTTTAAATATTACAAAAGAATTTAATAAAAGTGTAATATTAAAGTTTATTAATGATTATGAAAAAGGTATAACACCTAATCCATGCATTAATTGTAATAAAGCTATTAAATTTGGAATGATTTATGATTATGCAATTAAAAATGGATATGATTATGTATCAACAGGACATTATGCTATTATTTTAAAAATTAAAGATAGATTCTATTTACAAAGTTCACTTGATATTAAGAAAGATCAAACATATTTTCTACATGTTTTATTAGAAGAGCAACTTAAACATATTCTTTTTCCTTTGGGAAAACTTTCAAAAGAGCAAGCTAGAGATATTTGTGCTAAAAATAAACTGTTACCAAGAGAAAGTAAAGAAAGCCAAGAAATTTGTTTTATAAAAGATGATTATAAAATATTCTTAAAAAGAAATAATGCTAAGAACAAGATGGGTAATTTTATATATGAAGATGGTACAATAATAAAACCACATGATGGCATTGTTAATTATACTATTGGTCAGAGAAAAGGAATGAATTTGGCTATTGGAAAACCAGCCTATGTAAAAAATATTGATTATAAAAGTGGTGATGTTGTAATTACAAGTGAAAAAAATCTTTATGGGATTAAAGCTATTATTACAAACATTACATTAATTAATGGAGTAGTACCCAAGAATGAGCAAATATATGCTAAAATTAGATACAGTGCTAAAAAAGCATCAGTAACAATACATCAAGAACAAGATAAAATGATTGTAGTATTCAGTGAAAGTCAACGTGCAATCACGTTGGGGCAATCAATTGTCTTTTATACAAAAAAATACGTTGTTGGTGGGGGAATTATTGAAAAAGGAGAACAATAATGTCAGAAGTAAAAGAATTAAAGAAAAGCTTGTTTTACGAGAGAACAAAGGCTTGGGACAAACTAACAGATAAGCAAATTGAAGAATCAAAAAAACTCAATGATGGTTATAAGAAGTTTCTAGATAAATCTAAAACTGAAAGAGAATTTGTTTTTAACACAATTGAGTTAATTAAAAAAAATGGATATGTTTCATTAAAAGATGTGTATTTAAATAAACAACCGCTTCAAATTGGTGATAAGGTTTATTTAGAAAGCAACGAAAAAACTATAGCTTTAGCAACAATCGGAAAACAGCCCTTAAGTAATGGAATAAATATGCTAGGTGCTCATATTGATTCACCTAGACTAGATTTAAAACCATTACCTTTATATGAAGAAAGTGATATTGCAATGTTAAAAACCCATTATTATGGTGGCGTAAAAAAATACCAATGGGTAGCAACACCTTTAGCAATACATGGTGTAATCTATAAAGAAAATGGTGAGAAAATTGAGATAGTTATTGGAGAAAATGAAAAAGATCCTATATTTGTAATATCAGATATTTTACCTCATTTAGCTAAAGATCAATATGCAAAAAAAATTGGAGAAGCAATCACTGGAGAAAATCTTAATGTTATTATTGGTTCAGTACCAATTAGTGATGATGATTCAAATGATAAAGTAAAATTAACAGTTATGAAATTATTAAATGAAAAATATGGTATTAAAGAAAAAGATTTTATTAATGCAGAGATTGAAATTGTACCAGCTGGTAAAGCTAGAGATGTTGGTATTGATAGAGGATTAATAGGTGCCTATGCACATGATGACCGTGTATGTTCCTATATGGGGCTTCAAGCTATTCTAGACGCAGGAATACCCAATAAGACATCTATACTCTATTTATCTGATAAAGAGGAGATAGGGAGTGTAGGGAACACAGGAGCTCAATCTGATTTCTTAGAATATTTTGTTTCTATCTTAACAACTTTAACATCTAAAGATAATAAAGATATTAATGTTAAAGATGTATTATATAATTCAATTATGCTTTCTGCAGATGTTAATGCTGCCTTTGATCCTAACTTTAAAAATGCATATGAAGCTAATAATTCAACTTATCTAGGACGTGGTGTTGGAATTATGAAATATACAGGTTCAAGAGGAAAAGGTGGAGCTTCTGATGCTAGCAGTAAATTAATGTATAAAGTAACAAAATTATTAGATGAAAATAATATTGTTTGGCAAGTAGGTGAATTAGGTAAAGTTGATCAAGGCGGGGGAGGAACCATTGCTAAATTTGCAGCTAAACTTGGTATTGAAGTTGTTGATGTGGGAATTCCACTATTAAATATGCATGCACCTTTAGAGATTGCAAGTAAAGTAGACATTTTCATGACCTATTTAGCATTTAAGGTTTTTTTACAAAACTAGATTTATATAAATTCAAATAAAAAAAGGATGGTTTTACCATCCTTTTAAATTGCGAAAAATAAATTATTTACTACTTCCTATGAAATATTTTTTAATTAATTCTCTTGTTTGAATATAATCCATTAAATAATAGTCTCCATCTATTTCGCCTGGAATAGTTTTCCACATTATATTATTCATATCAAATTCAGGAATATATTTTAGTAAATCAATTATGGCTGGCATATCAATATTTGTTTGGATATTATCATATACTACATATAAAATACTTGAAATTTTAGAAGCATAAAGGAAATTTGCTTTTTGTCTTATTAATTCTTGGAAAAATTCCTGTTGTACATTAATTCTATCAATGTCAGATCCCAATGTAGGATAATATTTATTTAATTCCTCTGTATACTCATAATTATTAGGACGTCTAAAGCGCAACAATTCTTCTGCTGCTTGACCATCAAGATGTTGCATTCCAGGATTAAAATGAATGTGTAAATCTTGAAAAGCATCATCATAATCAAGTTTTACAGGTATATTATAGTCAACTCCACCGAGTTGATTGATAATTTCTCTAAATATTGATAAATCAATAGTTACATAATATTTTATATTAATGTTAAAATGATTTTCAAAAAGAGAAATAGCATTTAAAGCTCCAATAGTTTTTCCTTGAATTCTTGCTTGTTGATTGAGTTCATTAATTTCTTTTTGTGTAGCATCTTCTGGAATAGTAGTAGCGTCTAAAGCAGCTACAATACTTTTATCTATTTCTGGTATATAAATATCACTAATTCTAATAGGAATTTTTACACGTTCACCATTTACATAGATATAATCACCAGTCTCATTATCAGTACTATAGTAATAATCATAAATGATATCACGTGGGATAGAAAGGGTATGAATTTGTTTATTTGCTGGATCATAATTAACAATCATCATAGCATCAGTGTTATAACCCTTAACATCCTTAACTAATATCAACATATTAAATGCATCTGGATAATCAATCCATTCATTTAATATACCTGATGGAGTAGGTGTAGCATTTGGATTTGGAGTTGCATCTGGATTATTAACTTCTACAATAGCTTTTGCTTCTTGTGAATTAATATATGATATAAGGACAAATCCTGATATACAAAGAAAAATGAATATAATCACTGTGAATACTGAAATAAATTTTTTAATTCCCATTTAGGTCCTCCAATTATGTCTTTCTTTTTAGACTGAAAATACAACTAAAAAGTTCCTTTATATATAATAAACAATTAATTGTCGTCTGTAAAGTTTGTTTTTTCTTCTTTAGTAATGTTTGCTAATGGATTTTTATTAGTCGCTTCTCTTAATTGCATATTATCTACATGTGTATATATTTCAGTAGTTGCTATACTTTCATGTCCTAATATTTTTTGTAATGTTCTAATATCAACTTGTCCATAACGATACATTAAGGTTGCAGCAGTGTGTCTTAATTTATGTGCGGAGTATTTAGTTGTATCTAGACCTGCTTTCTCTAAATTCTTTTTAACTATAATATGTACAGTCTTACGACTAATACGTTGTTTTAAATTGCTAATAAATAAAGCTTTAGGATCTTTTAATCCATCATTAGGGCGAACTAGTTTATAATTATTAATTGCATATAAAGCAGCTTTATTAAGATAAATTGTACGTTCTTTATTACCTTTTCCAATAATTGTAACAGTATCATTTCTTATTCTATCCATATCAATATTTACTAATTCAGAAATACGCAAGCCACAATTTAAAAATAAAGTTATAATTGCATAATCACGTTCATGGTTCTTACCACTAATTACCTGTAATAAGTGTTTACTTTCTTCTAAATCAAGATATTTTGGTAAATCTTTAATTATTTTTGGAGAATCAAGTTCAGATACATTGTTTTTACTTATTAATTTAGCTTTTGTTTGCATAAATTTATAAAAAGATTTTAATGTTGCAACTTTTCTAGCTCGTGTACGAGGAGAAGATTTGCGTTCTCTAGATAAATATGTCATAAATGAATATAAGTCAGATAGGCTAACATCTTCTAATTGTTTAGGAGTAAGAGTATTAATAGGTTTATTTAATTTATAAACATTTTTTAGTATGTAAGTAAAATAAATTCTCAAATCATAATAATATTCAGAAATCGTATTTTTAGATTTATTTCTAATAGTTTCCATATAAGCTAAAAAGTCACGAGCTACACTTGGTAGCTCGTCATAGTTAATTGCCATATTTTATCCTTTTGATTTTTTTGCCCATGAATCTCTTAAAGCTACAATCCTATTAAATACAGGTTTGCCAGGTTTAGATTCTTGATCACATATAAAATATCCATTACGCATAAATTGGAACCTATCATTTGGTAAAGCTTCTTTTAAATAAGGCTCTACTTTAGCGTTGCTTAATATAATAAGTGAATCGCTATTTACATTATCAAGTATTGTTTCACCTTCATCTATTGCAGAAGGGTTCTCTTTTGTAAATAATCTATCATATAAGTTAACTTGACATGTATGTGCATGTTTTATACTAACCCAATGTATAGTTCCTTTTACTTTACGACCATCAGGGGATTGGCCACCTTTTGAAGCATCGTCATATGTACAATGAACTTCAGTAACTTTTCCATTACTATCAACTTTATAATCGTGACATTTAATAAAATATGCTTTAATTAGTCTAACTTCGTTACCAGGAAATAACCTAAAATATTTTCTAGCAGGTTCTATCATAAAGTCACTACGTTCAATATATATTTCTTTAGAAAATGGTAATATTCTTGTTCCTCTATCTGGATGATTAGGATTTAACAAAACGTCAAAGAATTCTTCTTTATCATCTGGATAATTAGTAATAACAACTTTTAAAGGATCAAGTACTGTCATTATTCGATTCGCTTCAAAATTAAGTTCATTTCTTATGGAATGTTCAAATTGTGCTATATCAACTACACTATGGGATTTCGCAACTCCTATTTCTTCAATAAAGGATAAAATAGAAGATGCAGTATAGCCACGTCGTCTCATTCCACTTAAAGTAGTCATTCTAGGATCATCCCAACCATCTACAATCTTTTTTTCAACTAGTTTAAGTAATTTACGTTTACTAGTAAGAGTATATGAAATATTCAACCTTGCAAATTCACGTTGTTTGGGAAATTCACCATAACCTAGCTTGTTAAGAACCCATTCATATAAAGGACGGTTATTTTTAAATTCTAGAGAACAAAGAGAGTGGGAAACACCTTCTAGAGCATCTTGAATAGGGTGTGCATAATCGTACATTGGATAAATACACCATTTATCTCCTGTATTATGATGAGTTGCTCTCATGATACGATATAAAACTGGATCTCTTAAAACAATATTAGGAGATTCCATATTAATTTTTGCTCTTAATGTTTTACTACCATCTAGAAATTCTCCATTCATCATACCAACAAATAATTTCATGTTTTCATCAACAGTTCTATTTTTATAAGGACTATCTTTTCCAACCTCTGTTAAAGTACCTCTATAATTTCTTAATTGATCTGCAGATAAATCGCAAACAAAGGCATGACCATCTCTAATTAATTTTAAAGCATACTCATAGCACTTATCAAAGTAATCAGAAGCATAGTATAAATGGTCATCTAGACTTTCCCCAATTATCCATTCAACATCTTTTTTTATTGACTTCACATATTCAATATCCTCTTTAGTAGGATTTGTATCATCCATTCTCAAGTTAAAAGTACCATTATATTTTTTTGCGATTAAATAGTTAATTAATATAGCTTTTGCATGTCCAATATGTAGATATCCATTTGGTTCAGGTGGGAACCTTGTTTGTATTGCTAAATTTGGCTTTTTTTCTAAATCTTTATCGATTATATCGTGTAAAAAATTTGTTGTTATATTTTCCATTAATTTTTCTCCAATTTATCCATAGCGTCTTTTAGTCGCTTAATGGTTATGTCTTTTCCTAAAATGTCAGCAATATCTATAGCTCCACCAGGTGTAATAGATTTACCAGTTAAGGCAACTCTTACAGGCCACATAACCTTACCATTCTTATATTCTAAGTTGTTAGCTAAATTAACAAGGCTTTGATATATTGCATCGTGATCCCAAGATGTAAGCTTTTCAAAAATACTAATCACCTGTGGAAGCACAATAACAGCTACCTCATAATCACATTTCATTTTTTTATGGAAATATAATTCTTTATCATATTCTAAAACTTCATTTAAAAAGTCAACATTATTTTCAATGTCAGTTAACACTTCAGTTCTTTTATGTAAAATCTTAGCAATTTTTTTTGTATCAAGTTTTTGAGTTAATACATTTTTTAAACGCTCATTTACAATAGTATGGAATTGTTCATCTGTCATATTTTTAATATATTCACTATTAATCCAACGTAATTTTGCTTCATCAAAAAGGGAAGGTGATTTACTAATTCCTTTAATACCAAATTCTTTAATTAATTCATCTAATGTGAAAAATTCTTTTTCATCACCATGGCTCCATCCCAATAAGGCTAAAGCGTTTAAAATAGCTTCAGGAAGATATCCATTATTAATCAATATACTAACAATTCCGTCACCAGTTCGTTTAGATATTTTTTTACCACCTTCTAAAACAATTAGTGGAAGATGAACAAAAGTTGGGACGTCCCATTTAAAGGCATTATACAGATGAATATACTTAGGTGTTGATGACAAATATTCACTTCCTCTAACAATATGTGTAATATCCATTAAATGATCATCAATTACATTTGCAAAATTATATGTAGGAAAACCATCAGATTTAATTAAAACTTGATCTTCTAAAATTGTATTATCAAAGGACAGTGTACCAAAAACATCATCTTGATATTTTAACTCACCAGTATCTGGCATTAATTGCCTTATTACATAAGGTTCATTTTCAATTTTTTTTGTAATTTCTTCTTTTGTTAAATTTAAACAATGTCTATCATATTTAAATTGAACTTTATTCTCTTCAGCTTTAGTACGTAGATTATCTATGCGTTCTTTACTGCAAAAACAATAATATGCATGACCTTCCTCTATAAGTTGCTTTGCATAGGGAAGATAGGTGTCTTTTCTTTCTGATTGAATATATGGTTTATATGGACCACCTACATCAGGTCCTTCATCATGTACTAAATTAAACATTTTTAATGTATCGTAAATAATTTTTGTAGCACCCTCAACCAATCGCTCTTGATCTGTATCTTCAATACGTAACACAAATTTACCATTATCTTTTTTAGCGATTAAATATGTATAAATAGCTGTTCTTAAGTTACCTATATGCATTGTACCAGTTGGACTTGGGGCAAACCTTGTTCTTACTTCTTTTGTCATGCTTAACTCCTATTAATAATTCTTTATTAGTTAAATTATAAAGAGAATGAATATGTTAGTCAAATGAAACAACTCAATAATAATAATTAATATATTTGAGAATATGAAATTTTTATAAGGTTTCTAAAGTAAATTGAATTTATCTCATATTATATATTTAGTTTAACCAAATTACAGTGAAAAATAAATAGTTGTACATATATCTAAGTTTAATAAAGAAAATATTACTGTTATAATAAATTTTGCAATTATTTTAATAACATATTGCAAAAACAAGTAGTTTTTACTATAATAATGAACAATAACCTCGAATTATGCAAGTGTTACTAATGAAAATATGATTTTGGGTAAAAAAGATGAGGGTAAAGGTGTTAGTATGAGTAAGCTAAGTAATGTTATGGATAACGTTGTAGAAAAAAACGCAAATGAACTAGAGTTTATACAAGCAGTTAAAGAAGTATTTATTTCTTTAGAAGTAGTAGCAGAAAAATATCCTGAGTTTCACGATGTAGGAATATTTAAGAGAATAGTTGAGCCTGAAAGACAAATTATCTTTAGAGTACCTTGGGTAGATGATAATAATAAAGTTCAAGTTAACAGAGGATTTAGAGTACAGTTTAATAGCGCTATTGGACCATATAAAGGTGGATTAAGATTCCATCCATCTGTTAATCTAGGAATTATTAAGTTTCTTGGATTCGAACAAATATTTAAAAATTCTTTAACTGGTTTACCAATGGGTGGTGGTAAAGGTGGAAGTGATTTTAATCCAAAAGGAAAATCAGAAATGGAAATCATGAGATTTTGCCAAAGCTTTATGTTTGAATTATCAAGACACATTGGTTCTAATAAAGATGTACCAGCAGGTGATATTGGAGTTGGTGGTCGTGAAATCGGATATATGTATGGAATGTATAAAAAGCTAAAAGATGATACTTCAGGTGTACTTACTGGTAAAGGATTATCATATGGTGGTTCTCTAGTAAGAACTGAAGCAACAGGTTATGGATTATGCTATTTTATGGAAGAAGCGATTAAGGACATTAAAAAGAAATCTTTTAAAGATACAACTGTGGTTATCTCAGGTTCAGGAAACGTAGCAATATATGCATGTGAAAAAGCAACTCAATTAGGTGGTAAAGTGGTTGCTTTAAGTGATTCAAACGGTTATATCTATCATGAAAGTGGTATTGATTTAGATCTTATAAAAAAATTAAAAGAAGTAGAAAGAAAAAGAATTAGTGAATATGTCAAGACTCATAGTGATGCTGTATATACAGAAGGTAGCACTAAAATATGGAATGTTAAATGTGATATAGCGTTACCATGTGCAACACAGAATGAATTAGATGTAAAAGCTGCTAAAATTTTAGTCAAAAATGGTTGTTTCGCTGTAGGAGAAGGAGCGAATATGCCAACTACTCCTGAAGCTGTTGATGTTTTCCAAGGAAATGATGTTTTATTTGCCCCTGGAAAAGCAGCAAATGCTGGTGGTGTTGCTACTTCTGGTCTAGAAATGACACAAAACTCAATGAGATATTCATGGTCTTTTGAAGAAGTAGATGAAAAATTAAAAGATATTATGATAGACATATACAGAAATGCTTCTAAAGCTGCAAAAGAGTATGGTAAAGAGAACGATCTTGTTGCTGGTGCTAATATTGCAGGATTTATAAAAGTTGCATTAGCAATGAAATCTCATGGTATAGTTTTTTAACATAATTGATTAGAAACTGTTTCCTCTAAGGTGTGAAGTTGACACTTAGACATATACATATAAATTTTTAAAAATAGTCTTCCACAAGTATTTGAGGGAGACTATTTTCTGATAGTTCATTACCATATTTTATCCTTTATATTTCTTTGCCCATGAATAAAGTAATGCAACCATTCTATTTAATATAGGTTTACTAAGTTTAGAATCTTAATCGTAAACATAATATTCATTGCGTATAAATTGGAATCGTTTATATAGGGATAATTTATCAAAATAATCTGAAGTATAATAAAAGTGATCATCTAAACTTTCGACAATAATCCTTTCTACACCTTTTTTTATTGAATTAGCATAAAGTATATAAAATGTATGTGAAATGTATATAAAACGTGATACATTACATGTAATTGAGTATGGAGGTGTTAATATGGCTAAAACAACTGTATTACATATAAGAGTTGAACCAGAAGTGAAAATAGATGTTGAGAGTACATTATCAAAATTAGGAATATCAACTACGGATGCAATAAATATATTTTTAAAACAAGTTGTGATGACAGGTGGAATACCATTTGATATTAAAATACCTAATTACAATTATGAAACTGAAATGGCAATGAAAGAAGCAAGAGAAATTAGCAAAATAGAAAATGGTTTTACTAATACAAGTGATTTGTTTAAAGAACTTGATTCATGATGTATAAAGTCAAATATACTAATCAGTTAAAAAAAGATTATAAATTGGCAAAAAAAACGAGGTAAAAAAATAATCAAGCTAAACGAAATAATAGAACTGTTATCAAGAGGAGAATTACGCTCTGTTAAAAACAAAGAACATGAATTGAATGGGAACTATATGGGCTTTAGGGAGTGTCATATTGAACCCAATTGGTTACTAGTATATCTAATAGAAGGTGATATATTGATATTAACTAGAACTGGATCACATTCTGATTTATTTTAATTTTAGAAATAATTATTTTTATAACTAAATAAAAACGTCTATCATATAGAAGAAAAATTTAAAAGATGGAAGAGTTAATCCAAGTTATAAAACCGGTAATGTTATGCTACCAGTTATATTTGGATTTCTATTAATAATTTGAAATGTGAAGCTGCATTAAATCATTGTTATTTGCATAGAGGAAATTCAGTAGAAGCAATTCTATATTTTATATTTATAGCCTCTAATTTATTTCAACTATTCAAACAAAGAAGAAAAAAAATATCAAAATACAGAAAGAATTAGTGAGATTGTTACTGAAATGATTGTATTTATTAAAGTATGATAATAAGTTAATATTTAACAGTTCATAAGCAAACCACATTAACTATTAAAAAGTAAATTTAGGAAGGGAGGAGTTGTATCTAAAAATAATAGGAATGCTAAAAAATTGATTATTGTTGCAAATGAGAAACCTGATGAAGCAACAATTATGTATTTGAATCATATACGTGACATGTTTATGTTGTCAATTTATTATAAAATTTTAATATGGAAAGTAATGTGTTATTTGAGGATTATTAGGAGGATAATAATAGAAAAGGACTAGTAAAGACTAATTGTATTTACTAGTTTTCTTAAGATATAAAGGCTAAACATTTAAGACCAATATTTCGAATTTCAGGAACAAAGAAAGATATTATTTATTAATAATCAATTTAGATGGTTGAATAAAGAAAAGAGAAATAAAATAAAAAACAGATTATATATTGCTATCTATATGATTAAAATATATAATAATCCAAAGTGGAGTTAACATGTTTGAAAAACATATAAAAGAATTAAATAAGCAAGCAATGATTACAGCCAAAAAAAGGCTAGATAATCTTTCGAAACCACTTAATAGTCTTGGATGGCTTGAAGATGTAATTATACAAATTTGTGGTATATTAGGAACAGATCATCCCGATTTAAGTAAAAAGACCATAACAATAATGTGTGCTGACAATGGAGTCGTTGATGAAGGTGTTAGTCAAGTAGGATGTGAAGTAACGTCTATTGTTGCAAATAACTTCACAAAAAACATTACAGCAGTTAATCATTTTTCAAATTATTTTAATCAAGAAATAAATATAATAGATATTGGTATGAAAGATACCACAGACAATCAATTAATTAAAAATTATAAGATTTCAAATGGAACAAATAACATGGTTAAAGGACCTGCAATGACAAAGAAACAGGCTTTAGCTGCAATTAATGTTGGGATAGAACAAGTAAAACTCCTAAAGAAATCAGGTTATTCAATAGTTGGAACTGGCGAAATGGGTATTGGCAATACAACTACTAGTACAGCTATTTTACATGTTTTTTTAGATGAAAATCTAGAAAAAATTACAGGTTATGGTGCTGGATTATCTAAAAAAGGACTAGAACGCAAAATATTAGCAATTAGAAAGGCTATTAAAATAAACCAACCAGATAAAAATGACCCGTTAGATGTTTTGGCAAAAGTTGGTGGATATGACATTGCGGGTATGTGTGGGTTATTTATTGGTGGAGCTATTTATGGCTTACCTATAATAATAGATGGGTATATTTCTTCAATCGCAGCATTGTTAGCATATAAATTATGTCCAGCATGTAAAGATTTTATGATTCCTTCTCATGGTAGTTATGAACCAGGAACTAAATATGTGTTTGAACAATTAGGATTAAAACCTGTATTACAGATGGAAATGAGGTTAGGAGAGGGAACTGGGGCATCAATGATTATGGGAATTATTGATTTAGCATATACTACTTATTGCAATATGGGAACATTTGAAGATTCAAATGTAATTCCTTATAAAATACATAACGAAGGATAGAAAAATGAAATTAATATTAAAAAACATAACTAATGAAAAAACAGTTTTACAAGCAATTAATGAATTAGATGTAGATTTCACAGCACCTTGCGGTGGAAACAAGACATGTGGAAAATGTCTTATTAAGGTTATTACACCAATTGATGAACCAAAGTATGAAGAAAAAAAAGCTTTAGGTTCTAATTATGAAAAAGGGTATCGTTTAGCATGCTATATTAAACCTTTTGATAATATGGAAATCAAAATACCAGATAAAGCTAAAAAAACACAAATAATGATTAGCTCTAACGTATCATTAAAGACTGTAAAATCAGATATTACAGTTGCACAAAAAAAGATAAAAAAACCTGATTTGCATAACCAATTTTCAGATATTGAATCAATTAATGAAAATTTTGATCATAATGATTTAGAGTTAGTGAAATCAATTAGTCAATGTGTGAGAAAAACAGATTATAACCCTACTTTAATTACGCTTGATGACAGGATAGTAGGAATATGTCAGAAAAATTACAAAACACCATATGGAATAGCAATTGATATTGGAACAACAACAGTTGCTGCTTATTTATATCAGTTAAATACAGGAAATAAAGTTGCTGTTATTTCACAATTGAATGCTCAGAAAAAGTATGGAGCTGATGTAATCTCTAGAATTGAATTTTCATATTCAACTGAAGACGGATTAGCTAATTTACATAAAACTATAATTAAACAAATAAATAATTTAATTGTTCAACTTTGTGATCGTAATGCAATTACGTGTGATGAGATTTTTTATATAAGTGCAGTAGGAAATACAACAATGTTACATTTCTTATTAAAATTAGATCCAGAAAACATAGGACGTGCACCATTTATTCCAATAACAACTGCATTACACAAAATAAAAGCTTCTGAATTAGGGATTATAATTAATAAATATGGTTATATAGCTGTATTACCTAGTGTAGCAAGTTACATAGGTTCTGACATAACAGCAGGTATTATTGCAACAAACATGATACATAAAAATAAGATTTCATTACTATTAGATATTGGTACTAATGGTGAAATAGTTTTAGGTAATAAAAAGAGAATGATTTCATGTTCAACAGCTGCAGGTCCTGCATTTGAAGGTGCTAATATAAGATTTGGTACTGGGGGCATTTCAGGAGCAATTGATACTTTTGACATAGTAAATAATGAACTTGTAATGACAACTATTGATAATAAAGCTCCAATTGGTATTTGTGGTTCTGGTATTGTAATGATTCTTGCAGCTTTATTAAAAAATGATATTGTTGATGAAACGGGGCGTTTTTATGATGAAGATGAACTTGATGTTCATCCTAATTTAGCAAGTAAGATAACTACATTTGACAATATGGTTGCTTTTGAAGTTTGCAAAGGAATTTATATAACTCAAAAAGATATTAGAGAAATACAAAATGCAAAAGCATCCTTTGCAGCAGGAGTATTAACATTAATTAAAAGATATGAAATTTCAATAGATGATATAGACTTTTTATACTTAGCAGGTGGATTTGGTAATTACATTGATGTTGATAGTGCAGTTACCATTGGTTTGATACCTAAAGAATTACGCAAAAAAGTTATTCCTTCTGGTAACACTGCTGGCACAGGTGCTATTTTATGTATGTTATCTTCTTCTAAAATGAAAAAAATCGAAAAGATAAGTAAAGAAATTGAATATATAGAATTAAGTTCAGACCCATCTTTTACAGATCAATATATTGAATGTATGATGTTTGAATGAAGCAATTTATTAGAAAAGAGTTTTTATTAAAAAGAAAAAATTTGTCTATAGAGTTTGTTAATGAGGCTAAAAATGCCTTATATAATAACTTTATACAAAGCAAATTTGTGAATTATGCTACACTAATGAGTTACGTAAGTCATGATTTTGAGATTGACCCTTTTCTAATTAATCAAATGAAAAAAAAAGTTACAATTCCTGTTATTTTGGATAATGATGAAATTTTTCCTTGTGTTTATGGTGAACTAAAAGTAGGTAAATATGGAGTATTTGTCCCAAAAACATTAAAAATTCTAGAAAAAAAACTATTAGAAATCATATTAGTTCCAGGAATTGCTTTTGATATGAGTGGAAATCGTGTAGGATATGGTAAAGGTTATTATGACAAATTTTTAAAAGATTATGTTGGAATAAAAATAGGATGTTGTTATGATTGGCAAATAGTTGATAAATTAGTTGATGAATCACATGATGTAAAAGTTGATTATTTGTTAACAGAAAAGAGGTTATACAATGTTATTACATAATATAACTGAAATGATTGGTAATACACCATTATTACAATTACATCACATTGAAAAAATACTAAATTTAAATAATAATATATTCGCTAAATTAGAATATTCAAATCCTGGTTCTTCTATAAAAGACAGAGCGGCTTTATTTATGATTAAAAATGCAAAACTTGAAAAAGGTGGGACTGTTATTGAAGCAACAAGTGGTAATACTGGAATTGGTTTGGCAATTGCATGTAAAAAATATGAATATAAATTACTAATTGTTTTACCTGAAAATCTATCAAAAGAACGAATTGTATTACTAAAAGCTTTAGGAGCAACACTAATCTTAACTAAAAAAGAAGCTGGTATTGAAGGTGCTATAAAAAAAGCTAAACAATTGAATAAATCAATAAAAAACAGTATATATATTAATCAATTTTACAATGAAAATAATTCATTAGCTCATTACAAAACTACTGCTAAAGAAATACTTATCGATTTAGACGGGAAAGTGGATTGTTTTGTTTCTGCAGTAGGTTCAGGTGGAACTATAACAGGTTGTGGTAAATATTTTAAAGAACAAGACTATAAGACTACAATTGTAGCAGTTGAGCCACTAGAGTCAGCTGTGCTCTCAGGAATGAAAAAAGGAGAGCATGGCATTCAAGGTATAGGCGCTGGATTTATACCAGAGATTCTTGATGTTAAACTTATTGATAAAATAATTAAAGTAAAAACAAAACAAGCATATGAAATGACTCAATTACTTTCTAAAGAAGAAGGAGTTATTGCAGGACTTTCTGCAGGTGCAGCTTTAAGTGCAGTACTTGAAATTGACAAATTTTTTAAAAACAAAAATATAGTATTTATTGTTCCTGATACAGGTGAAAGATATTTGTCAGTAGGAATTTATGAGGATAATATTTTATGAAATTTATAACACATTTTAAAGAAGATATTAAAGCATATAAGTTAAATGATCCCGCTGCTAGAAATAATTTAGAAATATTTTTATGTTACCCTGGATTTCATGCAGTTATGTGGCATCGATTTGCACATTATTTACATGTGAAAATTAAAGCTAAATTATTAGCTAGAATTATTTCGACACATATACGTTTCTGGACTGGAATTGAAATTCACCCAGGTGCTACTATTGGAAAACGCCTTGTAATTGATCATGGGATGGGTGTAGTGATTGGAGAGACTTCAATAATTGGTGATGATTGCTTAATGTATCATGGAACTACCTTAGGAGGTAAAGGTACTGAAATTGGTAAGAGGCATCCTACACTTGGAAATAATGTAATGATTTATGCAGGTTCAAAAGTGTTAGGGAATATTACTATTGGTGATAATGTTGTTATTGGAGCAGATTCATTGGTTTTAAAAGATTTACCAAGCGATTGTATAGCTGTTGGTTGCCCTGTAAAAATTGTTAAGAAGCTATAATTGCAGATAAAACCATATAACCTATATAACTAGCTAATAAGATGATACCCATAATTCGTGGGTATCTTTTTTTACTAAAAATAGTAAAAAAGGTAGCAATTAGTGTTATCCCAATAATAATGGGTAAGTGAATTGTAATAATATCACTGGTCATTGATATTGGTTTAATAAGAGTAGTAGTACCTAATACCAATGTTAAATTTAATATGTTTGCTCCAAAAATATTTCCAATTGACAATGCAGTTGCTTTTTTTCTTAGAGCTGTAATACTTGTAACTAATTCAGGTAGCGATGTTCCTAAAGCGGTCATTGTTACTCCAATTATAATTGAAGGAACTTCAAGACGATATGCGATTTGTAATCCATAATTAACCATCATTCTTGCTCCAATTATTGTAGCAGCTAAACCCAATAGGAAAAGTGGAACATTTTTCATCCATGCTTTTTTACTGTGATCAATAGAATTATCTTTTTTAGTTAACTTTCTATGTTTTTTTGCTTCTATATAATTGTAATATACAAAGACAATTGTTAATAATAATAAAACAATTCCCATCCATTTTGGTACAAATCCTGTAATTAATCCAAGAGTATACGCTATAATTAATAATGATGAGATAGTAATTGATTTAAATAGTAATGTTTTTTTATGAACAAGTAACGGAGTGCTAGCGACAACTGCTATTCCAAGTATTAATGAAGTGTTACATGCCACAGAACCTATTGCATTTCCAATAGCCATTGACGTATCACCTGAAATAGCTGCACCAGATGAAACTAGTAATTCAGGTAAAGTTGTACACAAACTTACAAGAGTAGCTCCTATTATAATATCAGGAATCCTTAAAACTTTAGCAACCCAAATAGTAGCATCTACAAACAAATCACTACCAAATATTATAAATACTAAACCAATTGAGAATAAAGTAAATAACCAAAACAATGACATTAATTTTCTCTCATTCTAGTGTAGAACACAGCATCTCCTAAAGATGAACCTGGAATTACATCTGCTACTTTATCACACTTAATTTTCAACAAGAAAAAAATCTTTTCGAATCCCTTTTCATATTCATCAAGTGATTCAAAATTAGCTTGACCTTTAGCTATAATCAAATCACTTTCATCAAATATTTTTTTAAATTCATCACTTGCATTATTTAAATTCACACCAAGATCATTAGAACCTGTTTCTATAATAGTAGCACTTTTATCAATGTTGGCTTCAATTGCATCATTATAAAGAGCATCATTTAAAATAGGGCCCGATTTAACTGAATAAAATACTTGTTTATCCATTTGAGATAGTATTTTCGAAATAGGTTCATCAAATATAATTTCACCACAATTATCACCTAAAATTAAAATCTTTTTTGCCTTAATTAACTTTTTACTAAATAAAGGATAATAATCAACTGAAAAATCGTTTTCTAATGTGTCAATTAATATTTTTTCAATATCATAATTTTTGAAGATACCCATATCAATCATATTTCCAGCACTTGAAGCATGTAAAGCTGTACGTAATTTATCATTGCTCTCTAATAAAGCATTATGTATTAATGGTAAATATTTTTTAGCTTGTATATTCGAATATACTTTTTCTTGAAAAAATGGATCATCATTATTAATCAATTCATAAGTTTTTAAAATACTAATTGTTGAATTATAACTTGGAGACTGATTAACATCAAAAGTTTTAATTAAATCCATTAATTCATATAATACGAACTTTTGTTTTTCTTGTTCAATTTTCCCGTGTTCCATACAATTTATTGCTTGTTTTAAATAACAATATATACAGTCATTTGTTGATTTCATAAATTTATACCCTTCTTGTAATTGCTGTAAGATAAAAAGAATTACTACCTACATAAAGTAATAACGATGCAAAATAAATATAATTAGCATTGATAAAACTAATATCTGTAAATAAACTTCCTGTAAAAATAAGATAATTCATTAATAATAATGGAATAATCGGTAATATAGAAAAAATAAATATTATTTTATTAACATATATTGAAAAAGATGTGTTTTGAAATAAAAATGTCATTAAGAAAATAATAAAATATAATAATGATGAGATATAACAATATTTATGTAATATAAAAATTGCGGTGGTATTATAAAAATAACCAGAAAGAATACCACATAAAAAAAAGATAAATAATGTAATATATAATAAGTACTTTAAATTGGATCGAAGTTGCTTAATAATTCCAATTGAAAAAATAAAAAACAGTGTATGTAATATAATCGATGTAAAATAAAAGACATTTAAATAAAGGATATCACTAGATTGAAGTAATATACTTTGTAAATTAACATTATTAATTGTTAAATAAATAAAAACACCTATAAAAGATAATAGATAAAGCCATCCAAATAATGGAAAAGGGAAAGATTTACTTTTTTTATGAGTTCTAAAGTCTAACTGCATCAACAACCTCTTTTTCTAATAAATAGTATCATAAACAAACTATTTCTTCAATTGAAATAATATAAGAAAATTATGGTATAATTCTTTTATGAGTAATTTTGTACACCTACATCTTCATACTGAATTTAGTTTATTAGATGGCGCAATTAGAATCGAAAAATTAATGGAAAAAGTTAAAAATGCAGGTATGAAAGCAGTGGCAATTACTGACCATGGTGTTATGTATGGGGTTATTGATTTTTATAATGAAGCTATAAAAAATAATATTAAACCAATTATTGGTTGTGAAGTTTATACTGCTAAACGAACACGCTTTGATAAAGAAACAAGACTTGACGCTGATTCAGGCCATTTAGTTTTATTAGCTAAAAACAATATTGGATATCATAACTTAGTTAAAGTTGTATCATATGCCTTTACAGAAGGTTTCTACTATAAACCAAGAGTTGATTATGATTTGTTGGAAAAATATTCAGAGGGTATTATTTGTTTAAGCGCTTGTCTTTCTGGAGATATACCCACACACTTAATGAACAACGATTATGAAGGTGCAAAAAAAATTGCTATTAAACTGAATAATATATATGGTAAAGATCATTTTTATTTAGAAATGCAAAATAATGGAGTAAAGGAACAAAATTTAATTAATCAACAATTAATTAAATTATCTAAAGAAACAAACATTCCTTTAGTAATAACAAACGATGCACATTATTTGGATAAAAAAGATGCAACTGTTCACGATGTTTTATTATGTATTCAAACTGGGAAAAAAGTAAATGATGAAGATAGAATGTCTTTTCCTTCTTCAGAATTTTACGTTAAAACAGAAGAAGAAATGAGTAAAGCCTTCCCAAATGCTAAAGAAGCTATGGAAAACACTGGTAAAATTTCTGATATGTGTAATGTAACATTTGAATTTGATCAATTACAGTTACCTGAATTTATAATAAAAGGTGTGAATGATCATAAAGCATATTTATTAAAATTAGTAAATGAAGGTTTAAAAGATAAATATAAAGATAAAATTACTGACACTCATAAAAATAGAGCTAAAGAAGAACTAAAAACAATTAGTAACTTAGGTTATACAGATTATTTTCTTATAGTTCATGATTTCATTCGCTATGCTAAAGAAAATGATATTATGGTAGGACCTGGACGTGGCTCAGCAGCTGGAAGTATAGTTTCTTATTCTTTGGGAATCACAAATATTGACCCAATAAAATATGATTTACTTTTTGAACGTTTCTTAAATAAAGAAAGAGTGTCAATGCCTGATATAGACATTGATTTTTGTTATGAAAATAGACAACGTGTAATTGATTATGTAATTAATAAATACGGAGATGATAAAGTTTGCCAAATCATTACATTTGGAACCATGGGAGCAAGAGGAGCTATTAGAGATGTGGGTAGAGCATTAGATTTATCTTATGCTGAAACAGATCAAATTGCTAAAATGATTCCTTTCACATTAGGTATTAATATTGAAGAAGCTTTAGATATAAATAGAGAACTTCAAAACATGTATGATAATGATGAAAGAATTAGTAACCTAATTGATACTTCACGATTACTAGAAGGTATTTCAAGACATTCATCGACTCATGCAGCTGGAGTAGTTATTACAAAGAAAAGTGTTAACGAATATGTTCCTGTACAGTTAAATGATGAAAATATTGTTACACAATTTCCAATGGAAACTTTAGAAAAACTTGGAATTTTAAAAATGGACTTTTTAGGATTACGTACATTAACTGTTATGCGTGATTGTGTAAGGTTAGTAAAAGATATATTTAATAAAGATATTGATTTGTATAATATGGAATTTGATGACAAAAATGTCTATTCTCTTATTTCAAGAGGGGAAACAACTGGTGTATTTCAACTTGAAAGCGCTGGTATGACATCATTTATGAAAGATCTTTCTCCAACAAATCTAGAAGATATAATCGCTGGTATTTCTTTATATAGACCTGGACCAATGGATCAAATTCCAAGATATTTAAAAAATAAAATTACAACTGATAATATCGAATATCACCATGAGTCACTTAAACCAATTTTAGATGTAACTTATGGATGTATGGTATATCAAGAACAAGTTATTCGTATTGTAAGAGATTTGGCTGGTTATACTATGGCTCATGCAGATATTGTTAGAAGAGCTATGTCAAAGAAAAAAACAAAAGTTATGGACGCTGAACGTAAAATATTTATTAAAGGTGCATTAGAAAAAGGTATAAGTGAAAAAATATCTAATATTATCTTTGATGAAATGATGGATTTTGCAAGTTATGCTTTTAATAAGAGTCATGCAGCAGCATATGCAGTTATTGCATATCAAACAGCATTTTTAAAACATTACTACCCAGTACTATTTATGGCTTCTTCATTAAATAGTTTTGTTAATCATAAAGAAAAAGTATCAATATATATAAGAGAATGTGAAAAAATGGCTATTAAAGTATTACCACCTGATGTAAATACAAGTTCTTCACGTTTCTCAGTTGAAGGTAGTAATATTCGTTTTGGTTTGTCCGCCATTAAAAACGTAGGTTCCAAAGCTGCAAAAGCAATATATTCTGAACGAATACTTAATGGGGATTATATTGATTTTATTGATTTTTGTGAACGAGCTTCAAAATTAGATGTTAATAAAAAATGTGTTGAAAGCATGATAAAATCTGGATGTTTTATAAATTTCAAAGAAAACAAACGACAATTAGTAGCTTCCTTTGAAAAAATACTTGATTCAATTAATAGCCAAGAAAAAAGGAACATAAAAGGACAAGTTTCTCTATTCGAAACTGGAAATAAAAATTACACAACTTACACTTTCCCAAAAATGGATGAATTTGATGTTAATATGCTATTAAATATGGAAAAAGATATGTTAGGGTTATATGTTACAGGTAATCCATTACAAGAATATAAAGATATAATTGAAAAGAAGGTTACATTTAACAGTAATGAAAAAATGACAGAAGAAGAATTTGACCATAATCGCTATTATGATGGTAAAAGTGTAATAGTTGCAGGTATAATTTCATCAATAAGTAAAAAGCTTACAAGAAATAATGCAATGATGGCTTTTATTGAAATTGATGATTTGTATGGGTCCCTTGAAGTAATAATTTTTCCAAAAACTCTTGAAAATAACGTGTTATTAATTAAAGAGGAAAATAAAGTTATTATAGAAGGTAAATTAAGCCTAAGAGAAGAAGAAGAGATTAAGATTATTTGTCAAAACATATCTCCATTAGATAAACATTCAGTTAGTTTAAGTGACTTTAAAAATAAAAAAATATATATTAATGGTGATAAAATTGATGAAAATAAATTGTATAATTTTCTTCAATATTTTAATGGACAGACACTTGTTTATATTAGAAAAACGATTTCTGGTAAAAAAATCACACAATCAGTACCCAGTCGGATGAATTTTCATTTAAATGAAGAGACTGCAAAACTAATAATAAATGAATTTGGTAATGAAAATGTGATTATTAAAAATTATTGATTTTTATAGCTTTATATAATATATTCATATAGAAAGGATGACTTATGAAAGAGATAAACTATGGTACTGATAATATTATTATTAAAGCACTAGAAAATGGTGTTAGTATTATTGGATTAACTAGAGGTGAAAACACCAAATTTCATCATATTGAAAAAATGGATAAAGGCGAAGTACTTATTTGTCAATTTACAGAATTTACTTCAGCAATTAAAATAAAAGGAAAAGCTAGTATTACAACTTCTGAGGGTTCTATAATATCAGGAGAATAGTAAATATTTTTAGATTAATTAAAACATAAGGGGAATCATGAAAAAAATTAAGAAAATTGGAATTTTAACTAGTGGTGGCGATGCTCCAGGAATGAATGCTGCAATTAGATCAGTTGTAAGAACGGGTATTCATTACGGTTATGAAATGTATGGAATATATCATGGTTATGATGGATTAGTTTCAGGTGAAATTGAAAAACTTGAAGCTAGGGATGTTTCAGGAATTTTGCAAAAAGGTGGTACAAAATTGAAAACATCAAGGTGTCCTGCATTTTTAGAGAAAGATACAAGAGATATAGCTAGATCAATGTGTAAAGTATTTGGTATTGATGTGGTTGTTGTGATAGGGGGAGATGGTTCATATCGTGGAGCTCTTGCCTTAGCGAATGAGGGTTTACCTGTTGTATGTATACCTGGAACAATAGATAATGATATTGGTTGTACAGATTATACTATAGGCTTTGATACTGCTTTAAATACAGTTCAAGATGCAATTGATAAAATAAGAGATACTGCATATTCCCATGAACGTTGTTATGTAATAGAAGTAATGGGACGAAATGCTGGATATATAGCTTTAAATAATGGAATAGCCGGTGGAGCTGATGCTATTTTAATTCCAGAAGAACCATTTAATATTAACGACGTTATTAAAATAATTATTGAAGGTAGAAATCGTGGAAAAGATGATTTTACAATAATAGTAGCAGAAGGCGTAAAAAACGCTCAAGATATCTGTGCCTTAATTGAAGAAAATACAGGAATAATATCTAGATATACAATACTAGGTTATGTTCAACGTGGTGGAAGTCCATCAGCTTATGATAGGGTAATGGCAAGTAGAATGGGAGATCTAGCTATAAAAACTATAAATCAAAATAATTTAAATAAAATTATTTCACTAAAAAATAATCAATTAGTCGCACAAGATATTGATGAAGCATTAAAAATGACAAAAACAATTGATAAAGAAATGTTAGAAGTCGCAAAAATATTATCAATTTAGGAGTAAAATGAAAAATATACCAAATTATATTACAACATTTAGATTAATATTAGTTCCTTTTTTTATTTATTATTTACTAAAAGAGATGGCCATTATAGCTTTTCTTATTTTTGCAATAGCTTCATGGTCTGATATTTTAGATGGTTATTTAGCAAGAAAATTTAAGGTAATTTCTAATTATGGCAAAATAGTAGATCCTCTTGCTGATAAGGCATTGCAATTAAGTGCTGTAATAGTATTGTGTCTTATTGGAAGATTACGACTTATATTTATATTAATATTAATACTAAAAGAAATATTATTAATACTTGGAGGGGTTATTGTTTACAAAAAAAAAGTTATTGTTCCTGCTAAATGGTATGGTAAAGCCTCATCTTTCTTTATAAATATAGTAATAGCTACAATAATACTATTTTCATTACCACAGCTAGTTATTGATATTTTAATGATTATTTCCATTGTTACAATGATTTTTTCACTAATTATGTACATTATTAATTATCAAAAACATAAATTAGAATTAATTGAAAGCAATTAAATATGATAGGTTATATAAAAACATTTAAACCAGAACTTAAAGTAAAAGACTTAACAACTTATGAGGCCTATTATTGTGGTATTTGCAAATCATTAAAAAAAAATTATGGTTTGTTTAAAAATATGACACTAAATTTTGATTGTGTGTTTATTTCATTAATATTAGATGCACTTAATGATACACATCCTGAAGCTAAATCATTTAGATGTGCTTATAGTCCTTTGAAGAAAAAAGTAAGAGTTGTAAATAATGCTACTGATTTTACCTCAGATATTAATATATATTTAACATATAAGAAGTTAAAAGATGATGTTAAAGATGAACATAAATTTGTTTCTTTTATTGGTTCTCTACTTTTAACTAGATCAGGAAAGAAAGCTGGTAAAAGATTAGGTGATTTAGCAATAAAAATTGATAATAACTTAAATGAACTATATAAACTAGAAAATTCTAGTTGTTCTGATTCAAATGAAATTGCAAATTTTTATGGAAACGTTGTAGGAGATATATGTAGAGAAAAATTTATATCTAATAAAAGTTTAGTAAAAATTTCTTATCATATAGGGTATAATATAGGAAAATGGGTGTATTTAATTGATGCATTTGATGATTTAGAAAAAGATTTTAAAAGTGGAGCATATAATCCTTATTTGTTAGAATATAAATATACAAATCAAGATATAAATGAATTTAAATATTCTATTAAAGAAAAAGTACGAAAACAGTTATATATGACAGTTGATAAAGCTGTAGCAGCATATGAATTAGCTAGTGAAAACGGATACTCTCCATTAATATTTAATATTTTATTAGAAGGAATATATAATACAACAAATACAATTATTGAAGGGAAATGCAACTATGGCAAATAATCCTTATACTGTTTTAGGTGTTTCAACAAATTCAACAGATGAACAAATAAAAACAGCATATAGAAATATGGTAAAAAAATATCATCCTGATAAATATCAAGAAACTGATTTAAAAGAGGTAGCAGAAGAAAAACTAGCTGAAGTTAATGTGGCTTATGATGATATTATTAAACAACGTGCTTCAGGACAAAATAATTATAATAATAATAACAATCAAACTTATCAGAACCAGCAAAGACAAAATCCATATAGACAGACCAATTATCAACCAGCAAGTGGTGCTTCTGCATGTGATGTATGTAGTTGTTTAATTTGCTCTGACTGCTGCTGTGAATGCTGTGGTGGTGATTTAATTGCCTGCTGCTAATACTAGAAAACTAACTATAACAGGTATTTTACTTGCTATAACTATGGCGCTTTTATACTTTCATACAATATTACCTACAAATAAATTAACCATACTTATGTTAGTTTCATTTATACTGGGTATAGTTTTAATTGAAACAAGTCCTAAATATGCATTGATTTTTTATATAGCTTCAATTTTGTTAACTTTTATATATCCTGTAAATAAATTATCGTTATTACTTTATTATACTTTTTTTGGAATTTATGGTTATATAAAATACTATTTAGAAAAATTTACTAATATTTTTTTACAATACATATTAAAAACATTCTATTTTTTTATTGTATCTTATTTTAATTATTTTCTAGCTAGATCATTTTTACCAAATATAGTTAATGAAATAAAAATTTATATAATCTTTTTTATGGCTTTATTAGTATTTTTCTTATATGATTATTTATATAGCATTGCAATGGATTTATATGTTGAAAAAATTATGAAACGGAGAGTTTAATGTTACAAGGTGGCTTGGTTTCCATATCATTTAGAGATTTAACAACTGATGAAGTTATTAAATTAGTAAATAAGTCTAAATTGGCTGCAATAGAATGGGGAGGAGATATTCATGTTCCTCACGGGAATATATCCATTGCAAAAGATGTATACAAGAAATGTAAAGAACATAATATAGTTTGTCCTTCATATGGTTCATATTACAAAGTAGGGACATATGAAAATCCAATGGAAGAATTTAAAAAAGTAATAAATTGCGCTTTAGAATTACATTCAAATACAATTAGAATCTGGGCAGGAATTAAAGGAACAAAAGATTCTAATAATGTGTATTTTAATAAAGTTGTTATGGAGTGTCAAAAACTTTGTGATTTAGCAAGTGAAGTTAATTTGACTATATCTTTTGAATATCATAGTAATACTTTAACTGATAATGCAAGTGATACAAAAAAAATATTAAAATCAATTAACCGTAAAAATATATATACTTACTGGCAACCTTCAGTGGGTAAAACTATAAATGAAAATTGTGATGATATAAATAAATTAATAGGTAATATTACTAATGTTCATGTATTTCACTGGGATATAAGAAAACGTTTATCCTTACAAGAAGGTATAAAAGCTTGGGAAAAATATTTATCAATATTATGTAATAGCAACAGGTATTATTTACTAGAGTTTATTAAAGATAATGATATTAATCAATATATAAAAGATAGTAAAACTTTAAAGGATTTATTAAATGAATAGCAAATACTTAAAAACTCTTGAATTTGATAAAATAATTAAAATTGTAGCTTCTTTTGCACAATCTAATTCCGCAATAGAAGAAATAAAGAAACTTAAACCTATATTTAAGAAAAATGAAATTGTTTATCTTCTTAAAAAATCAAGTGATGCTATTTCACTTTTACTTAGAAAAGGTAGTCCTAACTTTGCTGGAATAAAATCTATAAAACTAATAGAAAAACGTCTTAATATTGAAGCAATGCTTAATAATACTGAATTACTAATAATAAGAGACAATCTATATTTATCGCGATTAGCTAAAGAATATATTAAAGAAAAAAATCTAAACAATGATAATAAAGAAGAAGAAATAAAAAATATATTTAGACAATTATTTGTAAATCATAGACTTGAAAATGAAATTAGACGTTGTATTATATCTTCTGATGAAATAGCTGATGATGCTTCACAAACTTTATTTAAGATTAGACGAAGTATACTTAATTTAAAAGGTCAGGTTAAAGATCAATTAAATAATTATATTAAAAGTGAAAAGTATAAAAAATTCATACAAGATTCTATAATCACAATGAGAGATGACAGATATGTTATTCCTGTAAAAAGAGAATATCAATCGGAGATCAAAGGCATGGTTCACGATGTCTCATCAAGTGGTGCTACATTATTTGTTGAACCAGCTGCTATTGTGAAAATAAATAACAAAATAAAAGAGTTATATATTGAAGAAAAAAAAGAAATATTAGTAATTCTAAAAGATTTATCATTACAATCTGCAGAATATATTAATGAAATTGTTAATAATTATGAAGTATTACTTGAACTTGATATTTTATATGCAAAAGCAAAATTTGCTTTAGAATATAAGTGTATGATTCCAAAAATTAATGATGATAAAAAAGTTCGTATTATACAAGGGCGTCATCCATTAATAAGTCAAGAAGTGGTTGTACCAATTGATTTTCATATAGGCGAATCATTTAACACACTTGTAATTACAGGTCCCAATACCGGCGGGAAAACAGTTTCTCTTAAGACCGTAGGGATTATCACCCTATTAGCACAAACGGGAATACCTGTTCCAGCTAAGGAGGGAACACAAGTCACTATATTTACTAAAATATTTGCAGATATTGGAGATGAACAAAGTATTGAGCAAAGTTTAAGTACTTTTTCATCACATATGACAAATATTATTAACATATTAAAGAATGTAGATGAAAACTCACTTGTTTTATTAGATGAATTAGGTGCTGGAACTGATCCAACTGAAGGTGCAGCGCTGGCTTTGTCTATAATTGAATATTTACAAGATAAAAAATGTACAACAATTGCTACTACTCATTATAATGATATAAAAATTTATGCATCTGTTAATGATGGTATTGAAAATGCTTCATGTGAATTTGATGTTAAGACATTATCACCAACTTTTAAGTTATTAATTGGAATTCCTGGTAAAAGTAATGCATTATATATTTCTAGAAGGTTAGGATTAAACCATAATGTAATTGAAAATGCTAAGAAATTTATTAACAATGAAAATACAGATTATGAAAATGTTATATTATCATTGGAAAAAAGTAGACAAAAAATCGAAAAAGAAGCTATTAAATCTGTTTCAAAAAGAAAAGAAATTGAACAGTTAGAGAATTCACTCCAAAAAAAATTAAGAGAAATTGAACATGAAAAAAGTAAAGTAATTAAAAAAGCTGAAGAAAAAGCTGAAAAAATTATAAATGATGCAATCAAAAACTCAGATGAAATTATCAATCAACTAAATAAATTAAAAAAAGATGGGAAAATTATAATTAATGCTAAAGAGGAAGCTAATTTAAAAAATTTGCTTAAACAAAGTCAACCACGTTTAAAAAACACTTTAATTAAAACTGATAAAACATTAAAATCAAATATAAAAGTTAAAGTTGGTGATGAAGTATTTATTACAACATTAAATAAAAAAGCATCAGTTTTACAAATTGCTGATAAAAATGGTGATGTTTTAGTTCAAGCTGGTATTATGAAAATAAGTGTTCCACTTAGTAATTTAAAAAAAATAGCTATTGAGAAATCAAGTAATGTAAATACATTTGGTTTCCAAAAGGCTGCAGCCATAAAGCTCGAACTTGATATTAGAGGTATGAATATTATGGACGCTGATATTGAAATCGAAAAATATTTAGACGATTGTTTCATTGCAGGATTAATCGAAGTACAAATTATACATGGTAAGGGAACTGGAGCATTAAGAAAAGGAGTTCACGCTTTATTACGTAAAAATTCCCATACTAAATCTTTTAGAATTGGTGTATTCGGAGAAGGGGAAAATGGAGTAACTGTAGTAACTTTAAAAACACAGTAAAATATATTAAACTTGTCATATTGACTAAAATAATATATATTATATAAGAAATAAATTTAAAAAGGAGTGAAAGTTGTGGATAACCCGTATGAGCGATATTATATGAAATCAAACAAATATTGGTTGCAACTTTTATTTTAAAACACTGCATCCAGTAGGGGAGGAGGCAGTAATGAATTTAGAAGAAACTATAATAATCTTATTAGAAGAAAAAAAATATAATGAAATTAAAAATTTACTTATTGAAAGTAACGTTTTTGATATTGCAGAAATATTAAATGATATTGATGAAGCGAATATGTTGTTATTATTTCGTTTATTACCTAAAGATTTGGCAACTGAAGTTTTCTCTGAGGTTGATTCTGACATGCAATCATATATAATTAATTCAATTACAGACTCTGAAATAAAATATATAATTGATAAATTATTTATTGATGATACTGTTGATTTAATTGAAGAATTACCAGCAAATATTGTAAAAATAGTTCTAAAAAACATAAGTCAAGAAAAACGTAAGATTATAAATCAATTTTTAATATATCCAGAAGATAGTGCTGGTAGCATTATGACAATCGAATTTCTTGATTTAAAAAAAGAAATGAGTGTTGCCCAATCAATAGATCGTATAAAAAAAATTGGTGTTAACAAAGAAACTGTAAATGAGTGCTATGTAATAAGTAAAAGCAGACGATTAGAAGGCGTAGTAACACTTAAAGATATTGTATTAAGCGATAATAGTTTTTTAATTAGTAAAATTATGGAAGAAGATGTACTTAGTGTACATACTTCAGAAGACATTGCAGATATTGCTTATATGTTTAAAAAATATGATGTTTTAAGTATGCCAGTAGTTGATAACGAAAGCCGTCTTGTTGGAATTATAACTATTGATGATATTATCGATGTAATTGAAGAAGAAACTAGTGAAGATATTGAAAAAATGGCGGCTATTATGCCATTAGACGAGTCATATATGAAAGCTTCTGTTTTTTCTTTAGCAAAAAAAAGAATGGTTTGGTTGTTGCTTTTAATGATTACAGCAACAATTTCTCAAGCTATTTTAAAAAATAATGAAAACTTTTTATCACAATTTGTTGTTTTAACTGCATTTATTCCAATGTTAATGGGTGCTGGTGGTAATGCAGGAAGTCAAGCTAGTACACTTATTATAAGAGGTATTGCTTTAAATGAAATTGAATTAAGTGATTTCTTAGTTATTATTTTTAAAGAAGCTAGAGTTGCATTATTATCAGGATTAGTATTGGCAATTGTTAATTTTATTAAATTGTATTTAATTGAGAACATTTCATTTGAGGTTTCTTTAACAGTTTCATTAAGTCTTATCTGTACAATTCTTGTGGCTAAATTAGCAGGAGGCTCTTTACCATTATTAGCTAAAATTTTAAAAATTGATCCAGCATTAATGGCAGCACCATTAATTACTACTATATTAGATGCTGTAACTGTTTTAATATATCTATCTATTGCAAAATTATTATTAGGTTTTTAAGTGGGAGGTTTTTATGAATACAAAAAAATATACAATAATAGCAATTATTTGTTGGGCTCTTTTAATATCTAGTTTAATTCCAATGTTTAGATATGCTAAATATACAAATCCTAGTGCAGATGATTATACTTATTCAAATAGTGCTAAATTAGAATATGATCAAAGTGAATCTATATTTCTTACGATAAAAGCTGGTTTAAATAAAACAATAAAATCTTATTCATCTTGGCAAGGTACTTATTTTGGTACTTTTCTAATGTCAATATCACCTAATGCTTTTTCTATAAGTTTATATAAAATCGCACCAATTTTACTAATACTAATTTTCATTTTATCTGTTTTATTATTTATATTTGTTTCAATTAAATTTTTATTTAATTCGAAAATTATTTATGCTTTTATAATTTCTCCAATAATAATTTTTCTTTCATTTTCATTTATTCCATCTTTAGTAGAAGGTATTTATTGGTATAATGGAGCTTGGTATTATACTTTTTCATACTGTTTATCATTAATACTATTTTCAAGTATTATTTTGTTTTTAAAACATATAAATAAAAAAATAAGAATTACAAATTATATCATTGCAATTTTATTAGCATTAATGATAAGTGGTAGTAATTTCACTACATCATTTTTCACTTTTATTATTTTATTATCATTAACTATAATTATGTTTATTTATAGATCTAATAATAAACTCTATATATTAGGTATTACAGCTATTAGTTTAATTGGATTACTATTAAGTTATTTAGCACCTGGTAACTCAGTTAGGGGAGATGTAATTAATTTAAAATTATCGATATTAGACTCTATATTTTATTCAATTAAAGGTACCTTTATTTTTAATTCTGATTGGTTAATACATAATTTCATATTTGTCTTCTTAATTCTCTTAATACCTTTATTTAAAAATAT
>JAGLDS010000016.1 GCA_023145435.1 Clostridiales bacterium | reverse complement strand
GGAGTGCGCCAGTTCGGTGTGTATAATATAGTTGGGTGAGAGACCTGACCTGATAAAGCCTAGCAAGCAGTCAGTACCAAGCCTTGGAGCCGAAGCCGTGAGGTTAGGTTTAAGCGTAGGCATGGGAGCATAAGAGCCGCAATGCGAAAGCGTGAAGTGATTCAGCCCCGTAAGTTATATAGAGTGGAAGCCGATGTATTTCCTTATACCGTAGGCAGAAATAAATGATTTAAAGCTAGATTATTTAGGTTCCACCGGGGTCCTAGAGCGTGGCGAGTATGTAAAGGTAATATATGGATACCTGGGAGGTCTGACAAACTCTATTGGAGGAAATTGATAGTAAGGTTAAACGAAGTCTTGTAAATGGAGTGAGACTAATGGTTTGTCAGAAGTCGGATTATCTCATAGTAGTGATGAAGTAGGTGAAAGTTTATGGAGCGAAGGGGATAACAAATTTTGCGAGTTCCAAGAGGAAACATGTAAAACACAGGAGGTTTGTAAACGCATGGAAAAAGAATTGAAGGACATAGGTTATCAGTCCAGAACGTATACGAAGGTTCAAACATTGATGAATCATGTAAATGAGGAAACGATAAAGGAAGAACATCGTAAACAAGTGAAGAAGAAAGCAACAGGAGTGGACGGAGTAGGAAAAGAAGATTATGGGGAGAAACTAGATAAGAATGTGAAAGAATTAATAAGTAACATGAAGAAATTTAGTTACAAACCATTACCAGTGAGACGAGTATACATCCCGAAGGGAAATGGAAAGCAAAGAGCACTGGGAATACCTGCATATGAGGATAAATTAGTACAAGGTGTTATGGCAGGACTATTAAATGAGGTGTATGAAGAGAGATTTTTAGAATGTTCATATGGATACAGACCAGGTAGAAGTGCACATGATGTAGTTAAGTATATAAATAGCACAATAATGACAAAGAAAGTAAGCTATGTACTAGAAACTGATATTAAAGGATTCTTTGACAATGTAAACCACAACTGGCTAATGAAATTTCTAGAAAATGATATACAAGACAAGAATTTTCTTAGGTATATAAAGAGATTTCTAATAGCAGGAGTAATGGAAGAAGGAATGAGGAAGAAAAGTGATAAAGGAACACCACAGGGTGGATTAATATCACCAGTACTGGCCAATGTTTATCTTCATTATGTACTTGATTTGTGGAGTGAGAAGAAATTAAAGAAGGAAGTTAAGGGAGAAATATATTATGTGAGGTATGCAGATGATGAATTGTGGATGTTCCAATATGAGGACGATGCAAAACATGTATTAAGTATGCTAAGACAGAGGCTAGAGAAATTTGGTCTTGAAGTAGCAGAGGAAAAGACACGCATAATACCAATAGGACGATTTAAAGGAACCAAAGACGACTTTGACTTTTTAGGATTCACATTCTTCAACACAAAGACTAGAAAAGGAAAATATCGTTTAGGAGTAAGAACAAGCAAGAAGAAACTTAAAGCCAAGAAAGAAGTAGTGAAGGCATGGGCAAGGACTAGATTAACTAAACCAATTGCAAGAACTATGGAGATAGTAAATATGGCATTGAGAGGGCATTACAATTATTACGGTATTAGTGGGAATTTTCGTGCAATTCAAAAGTTCTATAAATATGTTAAGTATTTGTGTTATAGGATGCTTAATAGAAGGAGCCAAAAGAGAAGCATGAAGTATGATAAGTTTCTGAGAATTTGGAATTATTATATAGATAAACCACGATTAAAAGTTGATATATGGAACTGGAAATTGAAGCAGGTTTGAAGAGCCGTATGCGGGAAAATCGCACGTACGGTTCTGTGAGGGGCAGCAGCTACTCTTCGCTTAATAATTTAATATTGAGAAAGGAATGAGTAGTGAGCTGTCTACTCGACGGAAAAATATGAAAATAGCATCAATTACACCAATGTCATATAAACAAGGTGAACTTAACTACTTCCAATTTATAAGAGGTGGTGTTGGGGCTGATTGCCACCAAGGGCCTTCTTTTTATCAATTTAGTGATGGTACGTTGCAACTAAAATGGGGAGCTTATGACATACAGGAATGTTCAAGTGACACAGCTTCTTTATATTGTAACTCAGTTGATTTAGGGTTGACTTGGAGTGACCCACAAGTTGTTAACTTTCTAAAGGGTACTCCTGAAAAAGAAATTGTGCATTTAAAAAACACAAATAAAGCACTCGCCTTTGGGTGTGCTACTCGTCACAATCTTGAAGTTGATGAAAAAAATAAAAAAGTTACTAAATCTAGTAATTACTTTAATGCTAGTACAAGGACATATTTACGTCATTCTGATGATGGAGGAAACACTTTTGGTTTACCAGAGGAAATACCCTATCTTCTTATATCAGGAAATAAAAAATTAGCAAATGTTGGTTTTTACGGTAGTATCAGTATTGCCTTTAAACTTGAAAGTGGAAGAATTGTTGCAGTATATACATTTATGGACCCTGATCGTATTGGGAAAAATAATGATTTGATTTCACAGCACTATACAGGTGTTTGTCTTATATCAGATGATGATGGTAAAACATGGCGCCGTAGCCAAGAAATCACATCAAATACACAACGTGGAGTGATGGAATTGCAAATGGTTGAAACAGAACCAAATAAAATTTTCGCGCTTTTTCGAACTAAATCTGGTTATGTATATCAAACAACATCTTGCGATGGAGGTGAGACCTGGAGTGAATCTGTTCCATCCCCTTTAACTGCACCAGAATCAATGACACGAATGATAAAACTTAATAGTGGTAATATATTAGTAACTCGTAATAATGTTTGTTCAGAAACTCAACACCCAAGATATCCGATTGTTGCCACAATATCAACAGATGGTGGCATAACTTGGTCAAAAGATAAAGTCATAGCCACAGAGTGTGGAAAAAATCAATTAAGTAATCATGAAATGATACAATTAAAAGATGGACGTATTATTCATGCAATATCTCATTACAGAGCAGTTCGCCCAATAACTAGTGATTTAGATATGGCAATATATGATGAAAAATGGGTTTTAAAAACAGATTAGTTTTATTTTAGGAGTAGCATGAAAAATCAATCAACTGTTCCAAAAGAAAAATACAAAAAAGACTATAAGTCACAATTGGTACAGCTTAAAAACTCACCGCTTTTAAAACGTTTTAAAAAATCAAGGGAAATTCTTGAAAAAAATCCTCATAGACCTTATTATCATGTAACTTCTCCAGAATGTGCGATGCATGATGCAAATGGATTGTGTTTTTATAAGAATAAATGGCATTTGTTTTATCAAGCATATCCTCCTGAATATCCGTTACAACATTGGGGACATGTTGTTAGTGATGATTTAATCAATTGGAAAGATTTACCTTATGCCTTGTATCCAGGCCCAGAAAAAGCTTGTTTTTCTGGAGCAACTTTAGTTGAAAAAAATCGAGTTCTTGCAATGTACCATGGAACTACTCTTGGAAACATGATTGCAGTATCTGATGATGATCTTTTAATAAATTGGGAAAAAATAAACAATGGTGCGGTAATTGATATAGATCCTCATGGTTTGGAGTACCAAGTATTTGATCCTTGTATATGGAAAAAAGATGACTGTTACTATTCATTATCTGGTGGTTATCTACCATATGGTGATTCTAAAGAATATAAAGCTGCAGAGTTTTTATTTAGATCTTATGATTTAATTACCTGGGAATATATGCATCCATTCGTCGAAAATGATGTATTTACATTAACAGGAGATGATGGTGCTTGCCCATATTTTTGGCCTATAGGGAATAAATATATACTTTTATTTTTTAGTCATATGAGCGCAGGACAAGCGTTAATTGGTGATTATGATAAAAAACTTAATAAATTTATTGCAACATCTCATTTTAAAGCAAATCACGGAGTTCTATATAATGGCGGAGTACATGCACCCTCAGCAACTCCTGATAAAAATGGAGGAGTTATAGTTATCTATAATGTGAATACAGGAAATAAAA
The DNA here is from genome assembly GCA_023145435.1 of Clostridiales bacterium. Taxonomy (GTDB): domain Bacteria; phylum Bacillota; class Clostridia; order DUPQ01; family DUPQ01; genus JAFGUQ01. Next base: position 38,891 of record JAGLDS010000016.1, on the reverse strand, counting down.
CTGGTGTTATGAAAAGTGTAATGACTCTTCCAAGACGTTTAACACTTGAAGATAATATACTAGCCATTGAACCTGCTGGTGATTATCAATCACTTAGATATAATCACCGAAGTATACAAAAAACCCTCTTAAAAGCAGATAAAGAAACTTCTTTTAATAATATTTGTGGAAATACTGTTGAAATTATTGCAAATATAGATGTAAAAGAAACAAATCTTATTGAATTTAATGTACTTCAATCTGATAATGAAGTAACTAAAATTAAATATTACCATATGCGTGGATATAATAAGTCCTATCGAAATAAAGACGTTTACAATATTAATAGTGTTTTAGAAATTGATTCATCACGCTCTAGTATTTCTTCTAATATTTTAACAAGACCTACTGAATCTATGCAATTTGAAACAAAGGAAACAGAACCTCTTAATCTTCATATCTTTATTGATAGAAGCATTATAGAGGTTTTTGTTAATAATAAAGAATGCGCAAGTATAAGAGTATATCCCAAAAACCCTGAAAGTATAGGAATCTCAATAATGTCAAAAGGTCGAGATACACTATTGAACTCACTTAGTATCTGGAATATGAAAAAAATAAACTATAGAATATATTAATTTTTAAAATGAAAAGGTTTAATATTTATCAAATTAAATTTAGGAGGATTTGATTGAAGGTAACTAGAAAATGTTGTAAAATTAGGTATAAGCAAAAGTGTTGTAATAGCTCAGTTAATATTGATATATAATTAATTATGAAGCTAAATTATTGAAGGTTAAAGATAGGGATACAAGGAGAAAAGAATGAAGTATATAAAAAAATACAGGTCAGATATTTTTGCACAAAATTTGTACAAAAACACAAAGCCAAAACTAGAATTTGATCCAACAATGACTACGCAGGAATTTAAAAGCTGGAAGAAGGAATTAACAAATAAGGCTTTAGAATTAATGCAATATCCAGACGATATGTATAAAAATCCTGTTGTAAATTTTATTTTTTCAAAACAACGTTTGGGATATAGAATTGAAAAATATGAAATAAACCCGGAACCTGATTTATGGATTCCTTTCTTAATACTAATTCCGGACAAGGCAAATAAGAATAATAAGGTTCCAGCTGTAATGTGCTGTCCTGGTTCTGCGACTCCTAAGGAATCATTGTGCGCAGAAGACTTTCGGGATTTTGAATATGATACTGCAGCAGGAAGATGGAAATTTCCATTTGCCAATGCACAAGCAAAGCATTTTGTTGAACAAGGAATGGTAGCGATTGCAACTGATAATGTTGGAACTGGCGAACTGGCTGGTTCATACGAAAGAAACAACATTGCACTTAAATTAATAATGAAAGGTAGAAATTACGTAGGTCTGGCTGTAATGTACAGACAGGCTATATTAAACTGGGTAAAAAAACAGGAATATGTAGACAGAAAAAGAATAGGGTTGGCTGGTCATTCACTAGGTACGGAAACTACTATGTTTCTAGCCCTGTTTGACAAGGATGTAAAAGCTGTAATTCATAATGATTTTGTAGCAAACAACAATCAAAGAATTATATCATGTTATCCTCCAGCGGATTTTTTATACAATGCTCATTGGCATATTGTGCCAAGCATGCATGAATGGTTTTCCTTTCCGGATTTGCTTGCAGGGTTTGCACCAAACAAATTAATTGTATCCGAAGGAGGTATTACTGAAGATTTATTAAAAATACGCAAGGCATATGAAATAAGTGGAGCAAAGGATAATTTAAGTATATATTACTACCCTGATTTCCAGGATGAAAAAGACAGAAAATATGATTTTAAGAAAATACCTGAAAACATTGAAATGCTAGAATACTTTAAATATGCCAATGTAAATGTTGAAAAACACTTTTTTAAGGCAGATCTGGTAGTACCCTGGATGGTTAAAGCTTTGAAATAATATAATTCTTTTAAAAATAAGATTATGAAAGAGGAAACTTATGAAAAAAGAAGAACGTCCATTAGTTATTGTTATTAGTGGCCCGTCAGGTTCTGGGAAAAGCACAATTATTGACAAATTAAAGATTGAATTTAAATCATCAGTATCAATTCATTTTGATGATTATGCAGCAACACATCATTTCCCTAACGATTCTTATCGGTGGGTGAGCCAGGGTGCAAATCCAAAAGAAGTAAAAAATGATAACTTTATTGAAGACCTAAGAAAACTTGTGAATGGAGACAATACTAATTTACCAAACAACTTAGAGATTTTAAAACCTATAAAATATATATTTGTTGAAGAACCTTTTGGAAGAGGAAGAGAAGGAATGGATGAAATAATTGACTATGTTATCGCTATTAATGTGCCTAGCGAAATAGCGTTAGCACGTAGACTAAATGAATGGTTACAAAAAGATATTATAAATCCAGATGTAACACTAGATCAAATTCGCAAGTATATATCTCAATATTTAAGTGGCATTAGAGATTTATATAAGATCGTTGAAGATAATGTTAAACAAAATTGTGATTTAATTATAAATGGAATGTTAAAATCTGATGAAATTGTCAAAGAAATCATTATAAAGATAATGCATATAGATAATGCAAACTAGCTCTTATCCTAAAAGCACTAATAAAATAAAATATTTTACATAATATTAAATATATAAAAGTAAAAGCCATACAGGGTAAAAAGAAGTATATTAGATATTTAAAAAGAAAATTTAGTAGATATAGGTTAAAAAAATAAAAACATAATTGCTAATTGCGAATTTCCAAATGTATTAAAGAAACAAACTATTATGAATGGAATAAGTATGATATAGTATTTGTAAATTAGTGAGGTTTATAGTTATGAATATAACGCTATAAACTACAAACGAAAGATGGGAATAGGAATATGAAAGCTAAACAATTATTTAGAGATACTTTTGATTTTAAAGAATTACCAAGACCTATAAAGTGGGAAACTCCTGGTATTTGGGGTGCCACTAGAAAAAGATGGATAGCAGAAGGATATGATAAAAATATTACTGGAAGAGGATTCTTTGAGCATTTTGATATGGAAGCACCTATTTGGTTACCATTTAAAGGAGGGTGGACTGGGAATCCTTATTCACCTATGTTTGGCACAAAATTAATTAATGATGACGATGTTAATATTATTCATGTTACTAAAGATGGTATTACAAAAAAAGAACGGAAATATGACAGAGAAACTTCAATGCCACAGTTTTTAGAGTTTCCTGTTAAAAATAAAAATGATTACGAGAAAAAAATTAAATTTAGGATGGATTATAATAGTGATGAGAGATTTCCTAAAAATTGGAGAAGTCTTATAACTAATTACAAAGAAAGTACCTATCCATTAGGTATGTTTATTATAGGACCGTTTGGGTATTTACGAAATTTACTTGGAGATGAAAACCTAATGTACTTATTGTTTGATGAACCTGATTTTGTACATCAAATAATGAATGATTGGATGAATTTTTATTTAGGATTTATACCACGTGTTACAAAAGATATACTTCCAGATTTTGTTATGGTATGGGAGGACATAAGCTATAACATGGGACCACTTATTTCACCTATGCATTTTAAAGAGTTTATGAGTCCTTATTTAACAAAAATACTTGATTTAGTAAAAAAAATCGGGATTAAAGGTAGGATAGTTGATACAGATGGTAATTGTAATTCAATGATTCCAATTTATTTAGATTGTGGAGCAAATGGGTTCTATCCATTTGAAGTCCAAGCTGGGATGGAGATTGTTGAATTAAAAAAACAGTATGGAGATTCTTTTGTGATTATTGGAGGAATTGATAAAAAAACTTTAGCAATAGACGAAGAAGCGATAATGAATGAAGTAGATAGTAAAGTGCCTTTTATGTTAGAAAATAAAGGGTATATACCAATGCTAGATCATACTGTACCACCGGATATACCATTGAAAAATTTTGAATTTTTTATAAATTATGTTAGAAGAGGATATTAACAGGAATAAAAACCTTAAAACTTACTATCTATGTAAATTTACAGTGCAAAACTGTATAAAACCTATATTTTACATATGTAGAGATAGTTACTTTGGTAGACAGAAAATAGAGGTGCAAAATCCTATAACAAAAGTATTTTAAGAGGCAATAGCAAAAAAATAACATGTGCTTTTGTTATATCTTCATTCAATAAAAACATTATAGTCAGTTTATCGGGATATAATTGAAAAAGTAACATTTATATGTTTATAATAGTATAAATAATAATAAGTGATAGGAATAAAATGCTTAGTAACAATATTCAGATTTTTTATAATTCAGGTACAGGAAACACATATTTAATAGTTAAAGCAATGGTTGAAGTTTTTACTAATAACCAAATTGAAGTAAAAACGTACAGAATTGAGAAAACAGACGTAAGCGACATAAATCTAGACATACCAATAGGTTTGGCTTTTCCAGTTGCATTTCAATCTACATATAAGTTTGTTTGGGATTTTTTTAAGAGGTTACCAAAATCAAATGGTACTCCAATTTTTATGGTTGATACCATGCAAGCTTTTTCAGGTGCAATTGTTGGCCCATTAAAAAAGGTTCTAACAGAAAAAGGATATGATTGTATTGGCGCAAATGAAATAGTCATGCCAAGTAATTTATTTAATAAAAATATAAATAAAGAAAAAAATGAAAAAATCATAACAAAAGGAATTAAAAATGCCAAATTATATGCAAATCAACTTATTGAAGGAAACACTATATGGAGAAGAATACCATTGCTTTCTGATGGACTTTATAAGTTATGCGTAAATGACTTTGTTTTGAATATAATAAATAAGACATATGGTAAAAAGATAACAGTTGATAAAGAAAAATGTATAAAATGCGAATTATGTGTTAAACTTTGTCCAACAAAAAATATTAAGATGGATGAATATCCTGTGTGGGGAGAAAATTGCCAATTATGTATGAGGTGCCTTAGCTATTGTCCGACAGAGGCAGTAATTATACCTAATAAAACTTTTAAAAGGTATAAAGCAATTGAAAGTACATTACATTTAAAAGATATATAATATCTGCTTACGCGAGAAACTATTATAAAATATCATAAAATTTTTATAAATTGTTTAATACAAGATGAGTATAAATATTAGTAAAGGTTATTGAAAATGGAAAATATAAAATTAACAGAGTATAGTCATGGTGCAGGGTGTGGTTGTAAAATATCACCAGAGGATTTAGATGTAATTTTAAAAACAACAGAGGATGCATCAAGGATTTATCCTAACTTATTAGTTGGTAATAGTAGCCGTGATGATGCTGCTGTATATGACTTAGGTAATGGTACATCAGTGCTAAGTACTACAGATTTTTTTATGCCCATTGTAGATGATCCATACACCTTTGGGGAAATTGCTGCCACCAATGCAATAAGTGATATATATGCTATGGGAGGAAAGCCTCTTATGGCTATTGCTATACTTGGATGGCCTGTAGATGTGCTTTCACCTGAGGTTGCAAGAAAAGTTATTGAAGGTGGAAGAGAAATATGCAAACAAGCAGGGATTCCACTTGCAGGTGGTCATTCAATTGATACTCCAGAACCTATTTTTGGATTAGCTGTTACTGGGATAGTAGAAAATTCACGGTTAAAACATAATAATAAAGCAGAAAAAGATTGCGAAATATTTCTTACAAAACCACTTGGAATTGGTATTTTAGCAACTGCACAGAAAAGAAAATTAATAGAAAAAAAACATATTGATGTTGCAATAAAAGCGATGACTACACTAAATAAAATTGGTGAAAAAATTTCACAATTTAAAAGTGTGGTTGCTCTAACAGATGTTACAGGTTTTGGTTTATTAGGACATTTAGGTGAAATTTGTGAAGGAAGTAATGTATCCGCAATTATAGAGTTTAAAAAAATACCAATATTACCAAATACTAAAAAATATCTAGATCTTGGATGTATAGCAGGTGGAACCATAAATAATTTCAAAAGTTATGGGCATACAATAGAAAAAATGACTACCGAGCAAAAACATATTTTATGTGATGCACAAACATCAGGAGGCCTTTTAGCAATCGTTAGAAAAGAAGGTGTAAGCGAGTTTCTAAAAGCCACAAAAGAAGAGGGGTTAGAACTTTTGTCAATTGGATATACTTGTAAAAAGAGAGAGAAATTAATTAAGGTAATATGAAAATGAACATGACTAAAGATTATGAAAAAATAATAATAGAAAGAACACCCTTAATTGATGTAAGAGCACCGATTGAGTTTGAAAAAGGTGCTTTTGAAAATACAGTTAATTTACCTTTAATGGATGATGAGCAGAGACGCATAGTTGGTATATGTTATAAAGAAAAAGGTAGTGAAGAAGCATTAAACTTAGGTTATAAATTAGTATCTGGAAAAATAAAAGAAGAGAGAATTAATAATTGGAAAACACAAATCAATAAATATCCTAATAGCATTTTGTATTGTTTTAGAGGTGGTAGTCGTTCTAGAATAAGCCAAACTTGGATAAAAGAGTACCTTAATATAGATATAGTAAGATTAGAAGGCGGTTATAAAGCGTTTAGAAATTATCTGTTAGAGGAATTAGAGCCTTCTAAACAATTAAGTAAACCTATTATTTTAGGAGGTTGCACTGGCTCGGGAAAAACTATTCTATTAAAAAAACTTGAGAATAGTATTGATCTAGAGGGTATTGCAAATCATAGAGGTTCATCTTTTGGTAATCAGATTACTTCCCAACCAACTCAAATTAATTTTGAAAATAATTTAGCTTATGAAATCATTAGACATAGAAAAAAAGATTACTCATATATGGTACTTGAAGATGAAGGAAAAAATGTGGGTAGACGTTTTCTACCTTTAGCCTTATCTTCATATTTTAGTCAAGGTGACTTAGTTGTATTAGAAGAATCTTTTGAAAAAAGAGTTAATATAACTTTTGATGAATATGTAACACAATCACAAATAATCTATAAAAATATGTATGGAGAGAATACAGGTTTATTAAAGTGGAGTGAGTATATAGAAAATAGCATAGAAAAGATTAAAAAGCGTCTTGGTGGAGAAGGATATAAGCATATTATGGGACTATTTTTAGATGCAAATGAAAAGCAGATTAGATCAAGTCAAAATAATTCTCATAAAGTTTGGGTAGAAATACTTTTAAAAGAGTATTATGATCCAATGTATAATTACCAATTAAAAAATAATATTAAAAAAATTATTTTTAAAGGAAATGATAAGGAAGTTCTATCTTTTTTCAATAATTATATGCAAATAAGAAAATAAAAATTTAAGCAAAGGAGGAATATATTCATGAGAGAAAAAAACAGTAACTTTTTATTTAATATGATAGCACCTATTTATGGGCATTTTTACAAAAGTCAAAAGAAGAAATACGCTGAGATTATAGGCGAAATCCAGAAACAATTGGATATATCATCCTTTGAAACGATTATCGACATTGGATGTGGAACTGGGGCATTGTGCTCTGTTCTAAAAGATAAGGGATTGGAAGTGACTGGTGTTGAGCCTGCTAAGAGAATGTTAAAAATTGGTATGGATAAAATTGAAAATAAGAATATCAACTTTATTCAAGCTGATGTTCTTAAAGGGTTACCATTTAGTGAAAAAAGTTTTGATATTGCCATTGCATCTTTTGTAGCACATGGCCTAAAGGCAAATGAACGAAAACTAATGTATGCAAATATGAGTAGAGTTGCGAAAAAGTGGGTTATAATACACGATTATAATGGTAAAAGAGAATTAATAACCTCCATTATCGAATGGCTAGAAGGTGGGGATTATTTTAACTTCATTAAAAATGTTGAACCTGAGATGAAAAATTGTCTTTTAGATATGAAAGCTTGTTTTTCAGAAGTTCATATAATTCAAGTTGATGTTAGGGCAAATTGGTATATTTGCAAACCAAATAAATAAAAGAAAAAAAGACTGAGTATTTATTTTATTTTTATATGTATATAGATTTTTATTCTTTACCTGGAAACACTGCTCTGCTAAAATCTTTTATATTCAAGGCTATACATTTGATATAGTCTTTTTTTTGTTATTTATTTTATTATTTATAGCTATAACTACCTTTATGGGATTTATTGGTAGAAAAATTATAAAAACATGTCATTAAAATATAATTGTGGGTATATAGAAATGAGCGATATAAAATAATTATAATTGTTTTAATGATAGGAGAAAAAATGAGTGAACTAATAATAAATAGAGATGAAAAACAAAAGAAATTAAAAGAATTAATTAAGAGACTTCACGATGGAGTAAAACCTGAAGATGTACAAGAAGAATTTGATAAACTAATCGTTGGAGTAACACCAGCTGAAATAGCTAAAATGGAACAAGCATTAGTTATGGAAGGAATGCCTGTTACTGATATTCAAAGATTATGTGATGTGCACGCAGCTGTATTTAAAGGTTCTATAGAAGATATTCATAAAGATGATGTCACAAAGGTTGATGTTCCAGTTAGTAATGAGGGACATCCAATAGATACTTTAAAAAAGGAAAACAAAGAAATCGAAATCTTATTAAATAATATTATAATTAAAGATCTTAGTGATTATAGTGATAAACAAACATCAACTAGCAAAAAAAGACTACTTGAATCAATTAAAAAATTAAAAACGATAGACAAACATTATAGTAGAAAAGAAAATATAATATTTCCAATTATGGAAAAATATAATATTACAGCTCCACCACAAGTAATGTGGGGAATTCATGATGAAATAAGAGATGAAATTAAAGGGGTCATAAGTTTATTAAATGAAGAAAAGAGTGTATTACCAACTTTAAATGAATCTGTTAGTGCTTTAGTTAATAAAACAAATGAAATGATTTTTAAAGAAGAAAGCATAATGTTTCCTATGATTGAAGATACTTTTACACAACAAGAGTGGATTGATATAGAAAAAGCTAGTGAAGAGATTGGTTTTACAATAATAAATAACGTAACTAGATGGATGCCTGCTGTAATAGCTAATGTGATTGAACCAAAACAAAATGAAACTACTTCAAATTATCAAAAGGATAGTGGTGATATAAAATTTGATGGTGGAAGTCTATCTGCTGAAGAAATTAATTCAATTTTTAATACAGTACCTCTTGATATGACTTTTGTTGATGCTAATAATCATGTAAAATATTTTACTCAAGGAAAAGAGCGAGTTTTTGAAAGACCACTAACAATCATAGGACGAGAAGTAAAATATTGCCATCCCCCAAAAAGTGTTCATATTGTAGAAAAAATTGTAGATGACTTTAGAACAGGAAAAAAAGATAATGAAGATTTTTGGATAAAAATGGGTAATATGTTTGTATATATTAGATATTTTGCTGTTAGAAACAGCGAAGGTAAATTTTTAGGAACATTAGAAGTTACACAAAATATTAAACCTATTACTGAACTTGAAGGTGAAAAGCGACTTATGTCGTAAACTAAATAATATAAAGAGATAGTATCATAAAGGGATCACTTTGAAAATGTTCCCTTTATGATTATTAATGTCTTTAGTAGATATATATTGTTGTGTAAATAGGGGCTTTACCAAGAAAATATCGTAAAAAAAGGAGTTCGTTATGGAAAATAATATTGATATAATTAGAGACGAATATGAGAAATTATTATCTGAAGCAAAATCAAAAATCTTAAGAATATTTAAATTTGTTGGATTTGTTTTATTAGTAATTTTTGTAGGTTTTGGAATACTCTATAGTGGCGAAAATATTTTTTCTCCAATATTTATTATTATTATAGGATTATTTATACTTGTAACCTTAACCTATTTTATTGTTTTACAACATTATTCTAATAAAAAACTATTTTATCAATATTTTTACAAAGCCATTACTGAAGATGTTAGTAAAACACTAAAGATACAATTGGAATATGAGTCACCAATAAAAGGAAATGAATATTCGAGAAAAAACGGGTTATTCACAGAAATTGCAACCTATAAAACAAGATATAGAATTTCATATAACAATAAAAATAATGGTCAAATTACAATTTATGATTCAAACATAGTTACACATACAGGAAAAACAACAGTTGTTCATTTCGATGGAGATTACTATGTTTTAGAGCATAGTGAAGATAATGCTTTTCAATTACGCTCCAATGGTAGTCCTAAATTAAAAGGAATGCGTTTTGAAAAAGTTAAAACAAGACAAGATATAAAAGAATATATCAAAAAATTTGAAAATGCATCAATTAAAAAAAAATACTATGATGTATTTGACTATATTAAGCGACAATATCCAAAAAAGAAAGTTTATATAAGTTGTGTTGCTAATGAAATTCATATAGCGATTTGGAGGCCAATAGTTTTTAAAAAGCTAAATCAAATTACTGACGAAAAGTATAATCTATTAAAACAGAATATTATAAAAAGAGTAGAATTAGCAAATAAAATATATGAAATAATCAATTAATCCATATATTTTCTAAATATGTATTGCCAACTATATCAGAAAGTGAGAATATATTGACAGGCTTATTGCCTAGGAGGAAAAAAATGATTATTTCATGTGCAACAGATGATGGTATAAATTTTGTAAATAGACACTTTGGTGATGCTAATTATTATGAAATTTATGAATTAATTGATGATGAATTTCATTATATTGATAGGATAACAAACACTACAGGTGAAGAAGAAACACATGCTGACCCAAAAAAGGCAAAGGGGATAGTTGGCTTACTAGTTGAAAAAAATGTAACAGTTGGATTAACAAAAGTATTTGGGCCAAATATAAAACGAGTAAAAAAACATTTTGTTCCAGTATTGGTTTCACTTGATTCAATAGAAGAAGGGCTTCAAAAAGTCTTAAAAGCAAAAGAAGAAATTAAAAGGCAAATTGAGTTAGGTGAGAATCGATCACATATTGATTTGAGATAAATAGAATCAAAGAAAGTTAATAATGGAAATAAATCAAAAAGTTCAATTAACACCAAAAGAAAACTTTATACAATTTATTAAATTTAGCTTATTTTCTGCATCAGCAGGGATTATTGAAATTAGTAGTTTTACACTACTAAATGAATTAACAACTTTTAAATATTGGCCTAGCTATTTAATAGCTTTAACGTTATCTGTTTTATACAATTTTACAGTTAACCGTAGATTTACATTTAAGTCTGCTTCAAATATTCCGATTGCAATGTTAAAAGTGTTTGGATTTTACTGTATATTTACACCGCTATCTACATGGTGGGGAAATCAATTTGCGATTATGGGTGTGAATGAATATTTAATAATTGGAGGAACAATGATTGTTAATTTTATTAGTGAATTTATATTTGTTAGATTTATTGTTTTTAAAAATTCTATTAATACAAATGACTTAGTAAAAGAAAAATCATAAAAATTACAAACATACCAAATATAGTGTTTACGAGGGTAAATTCATTTGATATAATACTATATGTAGAAAAAACTACTAATTAATATAAGGGGAGAGAAAATGAAAAAAATTATCACAATCGTATTAGTACTTGCTATGATGAGTGTTCTGTTCGCAGGTTGTTCAACAAGTGGAAGTATTGATCCAGAGGTTCTTGAAGTACAATTAATTCCTTCAAGAGATGCTTCAGTACTAGATGCACAAAGAAAACCATTACAAGATTTATTAGAAGCTGAATTAGGTATGGATGTTAATGTAACAATAGCAACAGATTATAACGCATTAATTGAAGGTATGGCTTCAGAACAAATCCAGGTAGGATTGCTAGCAACAACCGCTTATGTATTAGCAGCTGATGAAGGCGCAGCAGAAGCTATCTTAAAATCACTTCGTTATGATGTTGATGATGATGGAAACAAACTAAAAGATCAACCTTTGGTAAGTGGTTATAGTTCACAATTAATAGTTTCCGCTGATAGTGGAATTACATCAGTTGCAGATTTAAAAGGCAAAAAGATTGCAATATCATCTTTCACTTCTACTTCTGGATTTGTATGGCCTGCAAACTTATTAGCTGACAGTGGTATAGATCCTGAAAACGATGTTGAATGGTTAAATGCTGGTGGTCATGATAATGCTGTATTAGCAGTTTTCAATGGCGATGCAGATGCAGCTTTTACTTTTAAAGACGCACGTACATTATTTGAAGATGAAGACTTCTATTCAGACTTAACTTCAAAAGTTGTATTTATTATGAATACATCATTAATACCAAATGATACTATTTCAGTTATTCCTAACTTAGATGAAGATTTAAAAGAAGCTGTTAAACAGGCATTCTTAAATATCGCTGCTTCAGAAGCTGGTTTAGAAATCATAAGAGCAATTTATAATCATGAAGGATATGCACCTGCAAAAGATTCAGATTATGATGGAGTTAGAACATATCTTGAAAGACAAAAAGAATGGAGTTTCGAATAAAAAGAAACTTTGTAGAATAATTTATAATTGATTATGATATGGCTGTTTCTGTTTTAATTACAGAGCAGCCATATTATTCTACATAAGATAAGGAGACAAAAGGTGATAGAGTTTAAAAATGTTAGCAAAACCTACGATAATGGTGTAAAAGCATTAAAAAATATAAATTTAGCAATTAATGAAGGTGAGTTTGTAGCCATTATTGGTTTATCAGGTGCTGGTAAATCTACTCTTTTACGACTAATAAATAAATTAATTGAATCAACCAATGGAGAAGTTATATTTGATGGGAATTCTGTTACTACCGCCACTGGGCGAGATTTAATTAATATTAGAAGACAAATTGGTATGATATTTCAAGGGTTTAATATTGTTAAGAGAATGTCAGTTCTTTCTAATGTTCTATCGGGGAGAGTTGCTTATAACCCAACATGGAAAACTATTTTAGGTCTTTTCCCAGAAGAAGATAAACAAATTGCTTATAGAGCATTAAAAAGAGTGGACATATTAGAAAAGGTTCATAACAGAGCTAGCGACCTTTCAGGTGGACAACAACAACGTGTGGCTATAGCTAGAGCGCTGGCTCAAGAACCAAAGATTATGCTAGCGGATGAACCTGTTGCTTCACTTGACCCAATTACAACTGTTCAGGTAATGGATTATTTAAAAAAAATTAATGTTGAAGATGGAATCACTACAATAGCTAATTTACATCATGTAGATTTAGCTTTAAAGTATGCTACAAGAGTTGTTGGAATAAAAGAGGGCAAACTTGTATACGATGTTCAAATGGCTGATATAAGTAAAGAAAAGTTTTATACAGATCTTGAATTAGTATATGGTAGACCTATACATCGTGATGAAGTTTTAGGGGATGAATAATGGACAAAATAACAGTTTCAAAACCTAAAAAATTCAAGCGCAATTTAATTGTTCTTACAATTCTATTTCTTATTGTAGGTAGTGCTTGGTTTGCAGGTTTTAATGTTATTGAAGTAATGATAAACCTTAACAAGGGTAGTCGTTTACTTGGTAGAATGTTTTTTCCTCCTGATTTAAGTTATTTACCTAATATAGTTGACCCAATGATTGAGACAATTAGAATGGCAATTGTTGGAACATTTATAGGAGCTACACTGGCATTACCAGTTGCTGTATTAGTTGCTAATAATTTTATAAAGAGTAAGCTTTTACATGGGCCACTTAGAATTATATTAAATATTTTTAGAACTATTCCTGCATTAGTATTAGCGTCACTATTTGTTGCTGTATTTGGTACTGGACCATTTTCAGGAGTTGTAGCTTTATCAATATTTACTTTTGGATTAGTATCAAAATTAACATATGAAACCATTGAAGCCATTGACTATGGGCAGGTTGAAGCATTAATGTCACTTGGCGCAAATAAGATGAATATACTTAGGTATGCTATAATGCCACAAATATTACCACAATATATGTCATATACTTTATATGGATTTGAAGTTAATATAAGAGCAGCTGCCGTATTAGGATACGTGGGAGCTGGTGGTATTGGGCAAACATTTGAATTTAATCTAGCGTGGAGAAATTTTGACAGAGTGGGTACTATTATTATTTTCTCATTTTTCATTGTTCTTATTATTGACTTGATTAGTAGTAGTATTAGGAAGAGGTTGGTGTAATGGAAAATATTTCAGTAAAAAAAGAAATTAATTATTTACACATAGCTTTACGTACTTTTTACTATATTGTTGTATTTGGATTGATTTTTTGGGGATTTAAGGGTATTGAATATAAAGGGATTATGCAATCTGCATCAGGTTCTATTAATGCATTAATAAGAGGGTTTTTAAATCCTGATATGGCTTATGCTACTAATAATACAATTGATGGTCTTCCTTATGCAATTTTAGAAACTATAGCTATTGCCATAAGTGGTACATTTGTGTCTGCTATTATTTCTATTCCATTTGCATTATTAGCTAGTCAGAATATTGTGGGACCAAAAGTATCAAAGGTTGGTAAATTGATTGTTACCATGATTAGAACTTTTCCAGAGTTAATATTAGCATTGATTTTTATTAGTGTTGTAGGACCTGGAGCACCTGCTGGTATTCTGGCTTTAGGAATTCATTCCATTGGAATGCTTGCAAAATTATTCTCAGAATCCATTGAAAGTATGGATTTAGGAGTAAAAGAAGCATTAGAATCTTGTGGAGGCAACTACTTTGAAGTGTTATTTAGAGCAGTGCTGCCGCAGGTTAGTCCGGAACTAATGAGTTATACATTATATCGTTTTGAGATTAATATGAGAGCTGCATCAACCTTAGGGTTAGTAGGAGCGGGTGGAATTGGAGCTCCTTTAATCTTTGCTATTAGAACAAGGTCGTGGTCACGAGCAGGAGTAATTATCATTGTTTTGGTAATTACCGTAACGATTATTGATCAGATTTCAGGACGTATTAGAAAGAGAATTGTTTAATGAATATATTGGTTGTAAATGATGATAGTATCAATGCTTATGGTATTAAATTATTAGCTAAAAAGTTGATGAAATATGGTCATGTATATGTGGTAGCACCACATACAGAACAAAGTGCAATTGGTCATGGAATAACAATACACGATTCTATGAAATTACATATACAATCAGATTTTTTAGAAGGTGTTGAGGCTTGGAGTTTAGAAGGTAAACCTGCTGATTGTGTAAAGTTTGCGTTATATGGATTAAATTTATCAATTGATTTAGTGGTATCAGGAGTTAATGATGGACCTAATTTGGGAACAGATATTATGTATTCAGGTACATTAGCGGGGGCGTCTGAAGCTATTATTTGTAATGTACCAGCAATTGCATTTTCAACTGATTTTGATTCTTTTAAAATAGTTGAAGATGAAATCGAAAGTGTTCTTGATAAAGTAATTGATGAAAGTGTATTAAGTAAGAATAGCGTTATTAATGTGAATTTTCCTAAAAGTGAATTTATAAAATCAAAAGGTATAAAAGTAACTGAACAAGGACTTCGTCCGTTTTTACATAAGTTTGAACTTGAAGGTGATGTGTATTGGGCTAGGGGAACATGGGGTGTTATTGATAATAAAGAAAGCACTGATGTTTATGCTTATGAAAATGGTTATATTTCCATAACTCCAATTCAAATCAACAGAACAAATTTCCAGTATATAAAAAAGCTAAAAGAAAAGTTTCCTGATTTGAGGTAATGAATTGATGAGAAAAGAAAAACTACAAACTTTGAGTATGATATTACTTGAATGGGTAATTTTATTAGCAGGGATATTAGGTCTAATAATTAATTTTATAAAAGCACCGGCTGTTGATGATGCACTAAGTTCATTTTCATATTATACTAATCAATCTAGTTTAATAGTTGTTATATTAGTTGGTATTAGAATATATTACCGAATACACAAAAAGGAAATACCTAAGATTATTTCCCTATTTACAATAGCATCGACTAGTTGGCTATTGGCAACATGCCTTGGGTTTATATTTTTACTATCTGCTATTTACCAACCAGTAGGTATAAAAATAATTTCAAATATCTTACTTCATTATTTAACACCATTATTGATGTTACTATATTTTTTCATAAGTAAAAGTAAAATAAAAATAAAAAAATCATTATCGTTTTTCTTTATTTCATATCCGCTGCTTTATGGTATTGTTTCATTAATTAGAGGTGCAATTTTTAAAGTTTATCCCTATTGGTTTCTTAATCCAACAAAAATGTATCCTGATGGGATAGGATCATATGGGAATGTATTGATTGTATTATTTGTAATGGTTGCTTTTTTTATTATACTTGGATATCTGTTATTATGGTTACATATTAAAGTAAAAGGTGAGAGTATTGATAGATAGATACCCAATTAAATATATTAATTACTATTTAACTATAACATTAGTAAGTGCACTAATATTTTCAATAGCTATGGGAATAAGTGATACAACAACAACCTTTTTTGTAACTGCTCGTTTATTAGGTGCTATTACACTAGGCTTGTTTGTTATTCTTCATGGATTTATAGAGTATGGAATGGTGAAATTATTACTACTTTGTTTCATAGCATTTGTTGTTTCTTATGCAATCGAAAGTTTTAGTATCAAAACTGGACAACCTTTTGGACATTACTATTATACAGATAAACTAGGCGAAAAATTTGGACAAGTTCCTTTTAAGATTATGTTAGCCTATTTTTTTAATGGGTATTTAGCATTACAGATGGCTATCATTTTTTTAAAGAAAAACCTAAAAGAAAAAAGAAAATATACTGTTATTTTAATTCCATTTATAGCTTCACTATTAATGGTTATTTGGGATTTTTGTTTTGAACCTATAATGTCGGTTGTACAAGAAAACTGGATATGGGAAAAAACGGGGGCATACTTTGGTATTCCTCTTATGAACTTTCTTGGATGGTTTATAACAACATATTTAATATTTCAAATATTTTACTTGCTTATACAAAAAAAAGGGAGAGACTATAATTCTTCACAAACCATAACATATTGGTTAGTTATTCCAATTATGTATTTTATACAAGGGCTTCCTTATCTTATATATCCATTTAGCCAAAACAATTCACTACAACTTTATACATCACAGGCTATTATAACCCTTGCAACAATGGGTGTAATAAGTATATTATGTATTATGAAAATAATAAAAATATATTGTAAAAATTATGAATATTAGAAAAAACATACCTGGAATAAGAAGAAAAACAATAGAGAACTTGCTTAAATTATATTCAAAAACTTCGTTTGAGCATGGATTAAAATTGAATTTTATTAGAACTGCTGATGTAAAAATTTCAGAGATTAAAGGTGATAAACTAGTTGAAGCTAACAATTTAAATATTAGTAATGTTGTTGTTTCATTTATTACTCCTAAAAAAGATATTAAGGAAAATGAAGTTATAATTTATCTACATGGGGGAGCCTATGTTAGTGGACCAATTAAATATCAAGTTAGATTTATAAAAAAGATAGTAGCAAAAACTTTTATACCTACTTATATTGTTAAGTATAGAAAGGCTCCTGAATTCACATATAAAGATGCATTAAAAGATGTTATGACAATTTACCAATATATTTTAAAGAAAAACCCAAATCAAAAGATTACTTTGATAGGTGATTCGGCTGGAGGAGGTTTAGCGTTATCTTTTTGCTTATATTTAAAAAAATATAATTACGCACAGCCATATAAGAATGTACTAATTTCACCATGGTTAGATGTATCAATGTCAAATGAAAAAATTAATAAACAAGTTGGAAAACATGATGTAATGTTGGGAGTTCCAGGTTTAATAGAAGCAGGTAAGGCTTATTCTGGGAATACAAGTACTAAAGATCCATTGGTATCACCTATATTTGGGAATCTAAAAGGGTTACCTAAGACCCTAATAACTGTGGGTACTAAGGAGTTGTTAATTCACGATTGTCGTCTTTTTAAGCAAATGGCAAAAAATCAAAACTTTGAATTAAAAGTTTCAGAATATGTTGGTATGTTTCATGCCTTTGTAGTTGCACCAGAGGTGCTACCTGAAATTCATGAAGGATTTATGGAAGTAGTAGACTATATAAATGAAGATTAAACATCTTTATTCTCTTCTTCAATCTTTGGTTCAAGTTCATCGAATTTATTCTTTGGTCGTTTAGAAAATTCAATATGTGAAGGAACTTTTTGCCAGTGATATGATTTTTTATCATCTGTGACAATGGGTAAACAAGCCATTCTTAAATGTGCACATCCAAGGGGAATTAGAGTTACATCTTCAGTTGGTTGATCAGAATATACAGGAGAAGGTTGTATTTTAGAAGCGGTATCATCTTGTAGTGTCCAATTTGGTATTTTTTTAGCTTTGAGAGTTATTTCAATTGGGGCATTATCAAATGTAAAGGGTTGACCTTTATAATTGCTTTTTTTATTAATTGTAACTTGTGGTAATTGATTGTTATCATTTAAAAGCAAACCATAATTCCAAGGAGAATTAGGATGGACTTCAAAACTAGGCCATTTTTCAACCGATTCTTCTTGATACGCTCCTGCATTTTTTAATTTAAACCAATTTTCTTCAATTTTAAGTGAATAACTTAACGGTCCTCTATTTACAGTAACTGACTTATTTGGCCATGTGGTTAATGAGGTTATTGCTTTCATAATAATATTAATTTTATCATTATGTGAAAACTCATTAATTAACTGTACAAAGCAACTATTTTTATTTGTAGATAATATTTCATTATTATTATATATGACCTTATATTCACTACACCAATCTGGAATTCTAAAATATAAAGGAAAGGTTGTAGGGTTTTTTAAAGACATAGAAACTGATATTGTTTCATCAAAAGGATAGTTTGTATCAACAATTAGTTTAATAGGAGTTTTTTCATTACCAGTAGTTGTATTTATAGTGCATGAAGCATATAACAGACATACAAGACCATTATCTATGCTATGTTGCCATAAATTATTTGTATACCCAGTCCAACCAATACCATCATTATGCCCGCAACATCTATTGTATGGTGTATATGCTAAATAGGATGTGTTAGAACGCAAAAATCCATTTCTAATGGGATGATGATGATATCCACTTAGTTTAGGCATATTAGCTGCAGTTATATAATGTAATGCCTTATAATCAGGAGTATGTGCAGCTGGAAAATGATTTAGCATAATATCTTCAGTACGTTGTGCATAGATAGGGTCTCCTGTAATTTCACTAAGTAAAGTAAAATTTCTAGCAAATTCAATCATTCCGCATGTTTCAAATCCTTGTCTAGGATCTGTGCAGCCAGGTCGGATTCGCTCATCAGCTGCAAATATTCCTTTTGGCATTTGTCCCCAGGTAGCCATATGCATGTTATACCAATATTCGCTATTCTTTATATGTTGTTTTTCCTTAGAAAAAACAGAATATAGACCATCATAGGCAAAGCGTTGTGCAAAATTAACAGCATGATGATCTAACCACTCATCCATAGGTGGACGAATTTTATCATAAAACCGTTTTGCTAGTTTTAATAAATATTCTTCATTAGTTTTTTGATATAACCACCATATATGCGGTAACATATCTCCAGCTCTTGAATACTGTAAAAATGGAGAGAAAGATCCAAAAGTACCACCACCCCAACCATAATTACCCTTAGTATCTTCTAGAATAAATTGTTTATCAGGCATATTTTTACAGTATTTAAAAAACTTATGTAAAAAAGGAAGAACCAAATCATCTTTTTCATATTCATAATATTGAATAATAGGTTCTAGTAATAACATTGCTGGCCATAAATCTGTAGTTACTTTTCCATTCTTTCCAAGTATATCTTGTAATCCAGAAGGGCCAAAAAATCCTGTTTCATTTTGTGAGCTTAATATTTTATGTATATAATCTCTTGTAACGGTTAATAAACGTTTATCACTTGTTAGTACTGCTAATGGATAGGCCCCACGTAGCCAATATGGGATTTCTTCCCATCCATTATCATTGCCATAAAACCATCCGTTTTTTTCTTTACTAAAATATTTACCATATTCATATAATCTACCTGTAACACCTTCTACCATTAATGAAAGTTGCGTCTTTAACCATCCATTAGCTTTTATGCTTCCAGGTGTTAGTTTTTTTGTAGCGATACTACTTACTTGATTATCTTTACTAATATTAACTGGGATTTTGTCAATAATTGAAGTTTTCATAATTTCCTCATTTTTCAGTTATACTTTACTAATATAAAGTTTATCATTTTTTAGTTAAAATTGCTCTAGCTGATATAAAAAGTTAAATTTGAAATAGTATTGACAATATGAATTGAGTAATGTAATGTATGTAAGTAATTACTAACATAAGGAGGAAAAATGGATACAAGAAAAACCGTTATAAGAATGAATAAAGAAGATCGTAGAAAGCAAATATTGGATGCAGCTATGAAGGTATTTGTTGATAAAGGTTTTAAAGGTAGTACAACTTTAGAAATAGCGAAAAAAGCTGATATATCTGAGGTGACTTTATTTAGATATTTTTCATCTAAAAAGGAAATGTTTTTACAAGGGATTGAACCTATTTTATTAAGTACTTTAAAAGAGAATATAACCACATTAAATAAGTTAAGTGCAAAAGAAAAATTAGAGTACTTATTATATGAAAGAATTAGTGTGATATCAAAAAATTATCAGGTTGTTAAATTGATTCTTACAGAGACCTCTCTTTTATCCGAGTTAGGAAATGGTAATTTTACAAATAGAATTATAGAAATATTAAAAACAATGTTAACTCAAATAGGTGTAGATATTAATAACAAAGACTTCACCATAAGGTTAATAATGGGGTCAATGTTATCATTTTTATATATGCCAGAAAAAAATGAAGAAACCATAAAAAATTATGTTGATAAGGTTGTTTCTCTTATAATACAAGAGAATAATAAATAAAAAAAAGGAAAAAATTACATGAAAAAATTATTTAAAGGGATTGGAAAACTAGTAGCCAATAAACCGGTTAAAATTCTATTAGTTACTATAGTATTGTTTGCAATACTAATTACTGGTGTAACAAGCATAAAGCTTGCAACAGGAAATGAGACTTTAGTTCAAAGTGATAATGAAATATATATTTCAAATGAACAAATGGAAGATACTTTTGGTGGAGATTCAATTTTAATCCTTTTCACAGATGATACTAAAGGCGATTTACTATCACTTGAAAACATAGAAAAAATGTGGGAATTAGAACAACGTTTTCAATATGAAGAAAATATTTTTTCGTTTATGAGTGTAGCTAGTATAGTTCATCAAATAACAGAGCAACAAAGCATTGAAATTAGAAAACAATTATTATTAATAAGTGAAGGTTTAGAAAACATGAGTTCTAAGCTAATAGATATTGGTAATGAGCTTACTAAAAAAGAATTAATGGACCCACAAAAAATTGAAGAGATGTTAAATGGATTATCTAATTCAACAGAAGCATTTAATAATCTTATTAATGCTCAAGACAATTTAACCATGGGATTAGAACAATTAAAAGATGGATTATTAGTAACAGCAAATGGATTAGGGGAAGCCTCTAATCAAATAAAAGCGCTCACTAATTTAGCAGGTGGCAATCAAGAATTAATAGCTAAATTAAATGCTATATCAGGAAATATTAAAAAAAGTTCACTTGGTATTAAAACCATGGGTGAAAAGAGCACAAATTTCATAGAGGGAACTGAAAATACATCTACTGCGCTAACAAATATTAGCAGTAATTTAACAAATCAGACTTCAACAATGCAAGATGGACTATCAGGTGGAATAGCTCCAGAGGAATTAAAAGAAATGGCTACAGGCTTTATTGCCATGGGAGAAAACCTTGGAGATATAGCTAGTGGTCTAGAAGTGTTTCATAGTAAAAGTAGTATGATGATAGCAAATATTCCAGGAGAACAATCTGAATTAGATTTAATATTATATGATGAAAATAATGAACTTCGACCAGTTTTTAGTGATGTGATTATAGATGACTATAACAATTTAATGGTAGTTAAATTACAAGGTAATTTAGAAGATGAATATAAAGATCAGATTTCAAAAGATTTAACAATCGCTTTAGAGAATGAAGAATTTAAAAGTGTTTCATATATTATATCAGGAAAACCCGTACTAGATTCATCACTACGAGATGAAATGCAAACTAATATGATGATGATGGTTGGATTAGCTGTACTAATTATGTTTTTAGTTCTTTCAATAGTATTCAAAGTCAAATGGAAAATGTTAAGTTTAGGTATTATCATGGTATCGGTTGTTGCAACATTGGGATTCATGGGAATTTTGAGTGTACCAATCACTATGGTATCAATGGCAGTATTTCCCATATTAATTGGGTTAGGAATTGATTATTCAATACAATTTCATAATAGATATGAAGAAGAAAAGTCAGTTAAAAAGACAATATCCCAAATTGGTAAAGCAATTGCAATAGCGGTTTTTGCTACTGTATTAGGATTTATATCTTTATACGCTTCACCTGTTCCAATGATTCAAGATTTTGGTAAAATGTTAACAATAGGTGTAATTATTAGTTTTATAGGCAGTATGTTTTTACTTTTACCAATATTGCATTTTAGAGATAAAAATAACAAAAAGATAAAAACTAAAAAGAAACAAGTAATAAAAGAAAATGCATTAGATAAAATGCTTAAATTTTCTACTAGAATAGTAATAAAATTAGCAATTCCAATATTAATTATTGTTATTGGTTTAGCAGTAGCAGGATTCTTAGTTGATAGCGATGTTGGGGTTGAAACAGATATAGAAACGTTTATGCCTCAAGATATGGAAGCGCTAACAGATATCCATACTATTAGAGATACTGTTGGATCTACAGATCAAATAGTTGTATACATAAAAGATAATGATGTTTTAACAGATGAAAATGCAAGTTGGATTCAATTAAAAACAGAAAGTATAGAAAATGATTATCCAGACATGGTAGTAGGTGTAAAATCAATTGATACACTTGTTAGTAATTTTTCAACAGATGAAGATTTAACTTATGAACAATATATAAACATTATTGGCTCACTACCAGAAAATCAAGTAGCAATGTTTGTAAACGAAGATAGAACGCAATCAATAATAATAGTAAATATTAAGCATCTATCTACTGACGATATGCAAGAATTTATTACATTACTAACCAAGGACACAGAAGACACAAATATGGAAGTTATGATTACTGGGAAAAGTGCATTAGATGTAGAAATGGTCAATGGATTAACATCAGGAAGAGTTGAAATGACCATTATAGGATTAATACTAGTATTTTTAGCATTACTACTTATATAT
Source organism: Clostridiales bacterium (assembly GCA_023145435.1). Lineage (GTDB taxonomy): Bacteria > Bacillota > Clostridia > DUPQ01 > DUPQ01 > JAFGUQ01. The sequence goes on along the minus strand of JAGLDS010000016.1, from coordinate 15,641 downwards.
AGAAATATCTTTAAAGCGTTAATACCTATAATCCCTGTAGGGTTAATAATAGGTATGTCAAGTGGAATAATGTATTTGTTAGATATAAAATTCACACCTATTACAGCGACTCTAGGTGCATTAGTACTTGGTATGGGTACTGAAATGACTGTTATGTTACTTGAACGATACTTAGAAGAGCGTAAGAAAGGTAAGAATAAAGTAGATGCTATGATTATCACAGTTACAAGGATTGGAAAAGCAATTGTGGCATCAGGTTTAACTACAGTTGGTGGATTTTCAGTGTTAATGGCTTCAGAGTTTATTATTCTTAGAGACTTTGGCCTGATGACCGTTGTAAATATTTCATTAGCTTTATTTAGTACCTTTATAGTATTACCACCAATTATCATATTATTTGATAGGTTACTATTTAGTAGAAAAGAAAAAAAACTACTAAAATAGAAAAAAAATAAGTATAATATAGTCTGTCTATCATTTTGATGATTTTAAAATGGTAGGCAGATTTTTTTAAGAACTAAAAGTTTTATATTCTAGACAGTAAATATAAAAGGAGAAGTAAATGAAAGTTATTTCGAAACAATTATTATTTGATGAAGGAGAAAAGGGAGTTCACACATATAGGATTCCAACAATTATTTGTACAAAAAACAATGTGGTTATGGTTTTTGCTGAAGCTAGACACATAGATCAAGGTGATGCAGGACAAATAGATATTGTTTATAAGCGAAGTGAAGATGGTGGAAAAACCTTTGGAGAAATTAAAACATTACTTTCAAATGGTAAAGATACCTTAGGAAATCCAGCACCAATATATGACAAACAAAATAATCGGATTGTATTACTTCATTGCTTTAACTATGGCCATTTAGGAGAGCATATTATTAGAACAAAAGGTGCAACTAGAGATATATACGCTTTATACTCTGATGATGAAGGAGTAACATGGTCAGAACCTACTAATATTACTAAGCAAGTAAAACATCATGACTGGCGATGGTATGCAACAGGCCCTAATCATGGTGTTCAAATGGATAGTGGTAGATTAATTATGACTTGTAACCATAATGAAGAAAATATTGAAGATAAATTAACTACAGGTGATACTCATTCTCATATAATTTACAGTGATGACCATGGTATAAATTGGCATATAGGAGCTAAAGCGGTTGGTAAAACAAATGAGTGCTGTAGTGTTAAATTACCTAATAATCAATTGCTTGTTAATATGAGAACACATGACAGAGGAAATGTACGAGGAATAATTAAAAGTAATGATGAGGGAGAAACTATAGATGAGTTTTATATTGATCCAAATTTAGTTTGTCCAGTTTGCCAGGCAAGTATTATAGATTATAATAATCTACTAATATTTTCTAATCCAGATAGCACAGAGCGAGAGAATATGACAGTTAAGATTAGTGATGATTTTGGTGTAAGCTGGAAAGAATCTCTTGTACTCCATAAGAATGCTGCTGCTTATTCTGATTTAGCAATTAATAACGATGATAAAGCATTGTGTGTTTATGAAAATGGTGAAGAACGTCCTTATCAAAGAATCACACTTGCTACAATTGAAATATAACTTATATAGTACTATACTATATAATAATATATAAAAAGAAAGGTAATTATGAAGAAAAAATTATTAAAAATAGCAAAATCCTTGGTTAAAAATTTACCAATTATGCTTAGTATTATTTTGCTACTAGGGATTGTAAAAGAGTTTATTACTTTTGATAAAGTAGCAACATTATTTACTTCAAACACAATAATAGATACAGGAATAGGCTCAGTGGTTGGGAGTGTTTTTGCAGGGAATAGTATGAATAGTTATATAATTGCTAGAGAACTACAAACAGCTGGTATATCCTTATATGCAATAACTGCATTTTTAATATCATGGGTAACTGTTGGATTATTTCAAGCACCAATAGAAGCTAAAATATTTGGTATATCATTTGCAGTTAGACGAAATGCTTTAAGTGCAGTTCTTGCAATGGCCGTGTCACTTATTACAGTTACATTGTGGGGGTTAATATAATGGAAAATAAAAACATATCAAAACAAAACAATCAAAAAGGACAAAAGGGACAAAAAAAGAAAAAAAATTCTAAAATACCTTTAATATTTTTAGGTGTTATGGTACTAACATATATAGGATTATATTTTATTGACTCAATAAAAACAGTAGCAGCTCTTAATTATGTTATAGGGATTGTACTAGAAATTCTTCCTATCCTACTTATAGTTTATGTAATTATGGTGCTTTTCTCATTATTAGATGAAAAGAAATTAAAACAAACAATAGAAAAGGCTCCAAAACTTTTAAAGTATATTTTAATGAGTATTTTAGGGACGATAAGTCATGGACCAATTTATGCATGGTATCCATTTTTAAAGGATCTTAATGAAAAAGGATTATCAAAGGGACCAATTGGTACGTTTTTATATTCTAGAGGAATTAAACTTACATTGATACCAATGCTTGTTTCTTTCTTTGATGTAAAATTTGTTGTTATATTAACAATAACAACTTTAATTTTCTCGGTTTTTGAAGGATTTTTAATAGATGCATCATATTTATCAAAAAGAAATTAGTTTATTTCAAAGATAATTGTAGAACCTATACCAGATGATTTATGGATTTGCCCAACATTATCAATAAATACAGCTTCTATATTTTCTAGTGATTCGACTAAGTTAAGAGCTTGTTCTAGTCCTAATGAAAAACAAGTAGTTGATAGGGCGTCTCCATCAATTGAATAGTCAGAAAAGATTGTGACCCCTGCAATATTATTTTTGTAGGGAAATCCAGTAAAAGGACTTAGGATGTGATGATAGTAAATCCCATCTTCAATAAAGAAACGTTCATATATTCCAGATGTAACAACTGATTTTGAACCTTCTATAGAAGCAACCGCTTTGTAGGTCCCATGAGATTCATTTGGATCTTGAACACCTATTTTCCAAAGTTCACCAGATGGTTTTTGCCCAAGGGTCATTACATTTCCTCCCACGTTGACAATGGCACTATTACAGCCATTACCACTTAGTATATAAATTAATCTATCTGCAATATATCCTTTGGCAATACCACCTAAATCTATGGCCATATCTTTAAAAGGTAAAAATACTGTATTATTATCTTCATTTATCATTAACATTTTATATGACATAAGGGGAAAGGTTTTATGTATTTCATCATTAGTTGGAACAGAAGCATGATCACTACCAATAGCCCATAAATTAACAAGTGGTCCAATGGTGATATCAAAATTACCATTGGAAAGTTTACCATAATAGATTCCTCTTTTTATAACTTCCATGGTATCTGATGATACTCTAATTTCACTTATCCCAGCTTTTTGATTAATCATACTAACTTCACTATCTTTAATGTTAACAGATAATAGGGTTTCAAGTCTTTTTACTTCATCAAAGCACAATTCAATTAGTGATTCATCATAATTATCATCATATATAGTTATGTTAATAATTGTTCCTAGTGCAATTAAGTTTTTAGAAACAGGTTCAGGTGATGTACTAGATTGACATCCAGTTAATAATATTATTAAGAACAATAAATAGCTAATTAATCTTTTCATAATACTTATATTATAGACATAGTATGCTAACTTGTAAAACAGATATCCTTGTAGATTTACCATAATATACGTACAATAGATATATCTAGTGGGATAAACCATAGAGAAAAGTAATACTAGATAGAAGGTAAAATATATTTAATGGTAAAAGCAATTAGAAAGCGAAATGACATAATATTAATTTTTACCCTTTTGTTAATTGGAGGGATTTTATTATTAACTACTCAATGTGGACAATTTGAACAAACAGGTGATTATGTTCGTGTTATGGTCAATAATCAACTATATGGAAATTACAAATTAAATGAAGATCAAATAATTCAAATCCATACTGAAGATATAGATAATGTTATAGAAATCATTAATGGAAAAGTAAATGTTACTAATGCTAATTGTCGTGACCAGGTATGTGTTAAGCATCCTCCCATTAGTAAAGACAATGAACAGATTATATGTTTACCAAATAAAGTAGTTATTGAAATAATAAGCATAACTGAAAATAGCATAGATTCGTTATCAGAATAAAGGAGAAAATCTTGGTAAAAAAGATAACATTAACAGGTTTAATGATTGCACAAGCTATAGTGCTTAGCTTTTTAGAGCGATTTATACCCGTTAATTTTGGGATACCAGGAGTTAAACTTGGATTAGCTAATATTGTAGCTGTCACTGCTATTTATGTTTTAGGACCCGTGTCTGCTATTTTTGTTCAGATTGGAAGAATTCTTTTATCAGGTTTATTATTTGGGAATGGTGTTAGTTTACTATATTCTCTTATTGGGGGTATTTTAAGTATTTTAGCCATGGTGACATTATATAAAACAGATAAACCAAAACTTGGTATTATTGGTATTAGTTCTCTTGGAGCGGTATTTCATAATGTAGGTCAAATATTAGTAGCTTCATTAATTGTACAATCGATAAATATTTTATATTACTTACCAATTTTATTATTATCAGGAGTTCTAACTGGAATATTTGTGGGAATTACAAGTCGTTATTTAGTTAAAGCATTATCAAAATGGCAATTGATCGCAGGAAATGCAAATATAGATAACTCTAGGTTATAAGATTTTCTAAGTAGTTTAAATATAAGAATAAATCGTGATATTCATAGAAAAGCTTTATAAATAAATACCATAAAGTACAATAAAAGGAAGGTGTTAAAAAATTAACATCTTTTTTTGTTTAGAAACACAATATATAGTGGTATAATATAATGAATGTAAAGATAAACACATGATATTGAGGGGAGTAGTAAGTGGAAATCATTAAAAGAAATGGGACAATACAGTCTTTTTCAAGAGAAAAAATATCAAATGCAATCGAGGCTGCATTTGATAGTGTAAAAAAAGAGATTACAGATGAACAAATTATAGGTATTGTCAATGATATATTAGCAATAATAACAGCTAACTATGAAGATAGTGATAAAATAACTGTAGAAGATATTCAAGATATGGTAGAACAACGTTTAGTAGAATTAAACTATTATAAAGTAGTTAAAAGTTATATTCTTTATAGGGAACTACATAATAAAAACAGAGAAATAATTAATAAATTCTTAATAATACTACATGACTCATCATTAATTAGTGTTTTAAAAGATATTCAAAAAGCATTTGACCAAAGTGTGTATTCTCTTGAAATATTATATAGAAAATTCGAATCCTTTTTAATTGATAATATGACAAGTGAACAACAATTGAATATGTTGATTAAAGCTGCAAATGAGCTAACAGCTATAGAAACACCTGACTGGGAATTTATAGCTGCTAGGTTATTACTTAAAAAAATAAATACGGATATTGATACTTTTATGGAAAATAAAGGAGTTAATAACTTTATTCAAAAAACTAGCTTTTTTAATGAAAATAATTTATATGGCAAATATATGCTAGAAAATTATAGTGAATTAGACATAAGCGAATTATCGCAATATATAAAAGAAGAACGTAGTGAATTATTCACATATAGTGGTCTTGACTTAATAAATAAAAGATATCTAATAAAAAACCAAGATAATATAGTACTAGAAAAGCCACAAGAAATGTTTATGGGAATTGCCATGCATTTAGCTATTCCAGAAGGTGATAAAAAAATCGAATGGGCAAAAAAAATATATGATTTAATATCTACTTTAAAAGTTACCTTAGCTACACCTACAACATCCAATGCTAGAAAACCTTATCATCAATTATCTTCATGTTTTGTTGATACAGTACCTGATTCACTTGATGGTATTTATAGGTCCATTGATAATTTTGCACAAGTATCAAAACATGGTGGCGGAATGGGTATGTACTTTGGAAAAATTAGAGCTATTGGTTCTGATATAAGAAACTTTAAAGGAGTAGCAGGTGGAGTTCTTCGTTGGATTAAACTTGCAAATGATACAGCTGTTGCAGTAGATCAATTGGGAGTAAGACAAGGGTCTGTCGCTGTATATTTAGATGTATGGCATAAAGATATTCCTGAATTTTTACAATTAAAAACAAATAATGGTGATGATAGAATGAAAGCACATGATGTGTTTCCTGGTATATGCTATCCAGACCTTTTTTGGAAAATGGCTAAAAATAACATCGATGATACATGGTATTTAATGTGCCCTCATGAAATATTAAGAGTTAAGGGTTATGCCCTTGAAGATAGCTATGGTAGCGAATGGGAGAGAAAATACCAAGAATGTATAGATGATGAGAGAATTGAAAAGAGAACTATATCTGTAAAAGATTTAGTTAGATTAATTATAAAATCCATGACAGAGACAGGAACACCTTTTACCTTTAATAGAGATGCCGTTAATGAAATGAATCCAAATAAACATGAAGGAATTATATATTGTTCAAATTTATGTACTGAGATTGCACAAAACATGAGTGAAATACAAAGTGTATCAATTGATGTAATTAATGAAGATGGTGAGAAAATTGTAGTTACAAAAACAAAAACAGGTGATTTTGTGGTTTGTAATTTAGCTTCACTAGTACTTGGGAATATAGAAGTAGATGATGACAATGAACTAGAAGAAGTAATAAGTACTGTAATTAGAACAATTGATAATGTTATTGATTTAAACTACTATCCAGTGAAATATGCAGAGATAACAAATCAAAAATATAGAGCGATTGGTCTTGGGACAAGTGGATATCATCATCTTTTGGCAAAAAAATGTATTGCTTGGGAAACCAAAAGACACCTTGAATATATGGATAAGTTATATGAACGAATCAACTATTTTGCCATTAAAGCAAGTAATGAACTTGCAGTTGAAAAAGGAAAATATGAATTATTTCCAGGCTCTGACTGGGAAAGTGGTGCTTATTTTGAAAAAAGACAGTATGATTCAGCTAAATGGAATGAACTTAGAAAATCTGTTAATGAAAATGGTTTACGAAATGGTTATTTAATGGCAATTGCACCAACTGGTTCTACTTCAATAATTGCAGGGACAACAGCTTCAATTGATCCTGTTATGAGCAAGTATTTTTTAGAAGAAAAAAAAGGTTCAATAACACCAAGAGTAGCTCCTGATTTATGTTTAAGTAATTTTATGATATATAAAAATGCTCATGATATTTATCAAGAGTGGATTATAAAAGCAGCTGCCATTAGGCAACGACACATAGATCAAGCTCAATCAGTTAATTTATTTATTACTCCTGATTTTACAATGAGACAAATTATGAATTTATATATTCAAGCAAATGAGCTAGGAGTTAAATCAATATACTATGTACGAAGCAAATCGTTAGAAGTAGTAGACTGTGACTCTTGTTCAGCATAGAAAGGAATAAAAATGGGACAACTACATAAAAAAGCTTTGTTTAATGAAAATGGAGATATTGAAGTTTCAAAAAGACGAATGATTAATGGTAATACAACAAACTTAAATGACTTTAATAATCTTAGATATCCTTGGACTTCAGAATGGTATAGACAAGCTATGAATAATTTTTGGATTCCAGAGGAAATTAATTTATCACAAGATGTAAAAGATTATCATATTCTAACAAAAGCAGAACGGTCAGCTTATGATAAGATTTTGTCTTTTTTGATATTTTTAGACAGTATTCAAACTGCAAATTTACCTTATGTAGGTGAATATATAACAGCAAATGAGATTAATTTATGTTTAACAATACATACTTTTCAAGAAGCTGTGCATTCACAAAGCTATGGTTATATGCTAGATACTATTTGCTCACCAGAAGAACGAAATGATATTTTATATCAATGGAAAGAAGATAAACACTTATTATCTAGAAATAAATTCATTGGTGATTCATATAATGATTTCCAAGATAAAAAAGATGCAGATACTTTATTAAAAACAATGATAGCAAACTATATTTTAGAAGGTATATACTTTTATTCGGGTTTCATGTTTTTCTATGCACTAGGCAGAAATGGTAAAATGCCTGGTAGCATGCAAGAAATACGGTATATTAATCGTGATGAAAACACACACCTTTGGTTGTTTAGGTCAATTATACTTGAACTAAAAAGAGAACAACCCGAATTATTTACATCTGAAAAGATTAAAGAATATAAAGAAATGCTTTTAAGAGGAGTGGAAGAAGAAATTTCTTGGGGCCATTATGTAATAGGAAATGAAATTTCAGGGCTAAATAAGAGCATGGTAACAAACTATATTAAGTACTTGGGTAACCAAAGAAGCAATGATTTAGGATTTGGAGAATTGTATGAGGGCTATAAAGAAGAACCTGATTCAATGAAATGGGTAAGTCAGTATGCTGACCCTAATCAGATTAAAACAGATTTTTTTGAAGCTAAACCTTCTGCATATACAAAATCTAGTATTATTGAAGATGATCTCTAAAATTTGATATTACATAATTAATAGGGTAAAATTTGTATATAAATAACAGTTGATTAAGGAGATATAAGTGATTAATTCAAGTGTATATAAAAATATTTTGGATAATGTTTTTGAAGGAGTATATTTTGTTGATAAAAAACGAAAGATACTGTATTGGAACAAAGGGGCAGAGAGAATAACTGGATATTTAGCTAAAGATGTAACTAATTCGTTTTGTTTTGATAATATATTAAATCATGTCGATGTTAGTGGAAACGAGCTTTGTTTAAATGGGTGTCCACTACATGCAACAATTGAAGATAAAAAAATAAGGAAAGCTTTTGTTTATCTTAGTCATAAAAATGGTCATCGAGTTCCAGTTACAATTCAAACAATACCAATTGAAGAGAATAATAAAATTATTGGTGCAGTAGAAGTATTTAGAGATGAAAGTAAAAAGGATAGTACCATAGTAAAGGATATGGAAGTTCTTCGTGAGTTATCATTATATGACCAATTAACTAATTTACCTAATAGACGTTATACTAATAATTTTCTACGTTCTAGAAAAAATGAACAATTGCTTTTAAATATTCCAATTGGTATTTTATTTATAGATATTGATAATTTTAAAGATATAAATGATTTATACGGTCATGATGTAGGAGATGAAGTTTTAGAGATGATAGCAAAGGTATTTACTAATACAGTTAGAAGTACAGATCTTATAGGACGCTTTGGAGGAGAAGAATTCATAGGAGTATTTTGTGGCGTAAAGCAAGATATATTAAATATTATTGCAGAAAAAATACGTATGCTAGTAGAAAAATCATATATATTAAAAGATAATAAGCGAATAAGTATCACAATATCAATTGGTGCTACAATGATTAAAAAAAATGATACTGTTAAAGATGCTTTAAAAAGAGCGGATAAGCTTCTTTTAACGAGTAAAAAAAGCGGGAAGAATAGAATAACAACTGGTTAATAGGAGACCAAAAATGGAGCAGTATAAAAAATCAATACAATTGCTGCTAACATACTTACCATACTTTGTGAAAAACAAGCAGCCAATAGGACATTTAGTAAATAACTCATATTATGAGTATGATAAATTTTTCGAGAAGTTTATTCATGATGTTTATCAATCGGGATTATTAATAGAAAATTATTTAGAAACCCTAGCGTTTTATGAGAGTTATCATAATAACTATTGTAAATTAATTAAGATTGCAGACTTTACCACTTTACGTGCAATTCTAACTGGTTATATAGAACAAGAAAAAAATCATGAAGGGCTTTGGCTTAGTGCATGTAAGCAAAGAACTTTTCTAAGTATATTATTACGTTTAAAAGAACTATCTAATCAATATTAATCCAAGAATTTTTTTCAGCTGAAGTAATAATGGCATCAATAACTTTCATATTTATTGCACTATCTTCAAGTGAAATAGGCATTTTGGTATTTTGTTTAATTGCTTTTGCAAATTCATCAAACATAATTAAATAATGATTTGCTTTTGGGAATTTTATTGTTTCCTTGCTTTCATTATTTTCAAATAGTAGTTTTCCTTCTATTTCAGATATATCATTAAATGGAATAGTTATAGTCAAAGTTCCTTCTGTACCAAAAACTTTAACTTCCTGTTTGGGAAAACTTGTAGTTGAAACAGTAAATAATGCTCTACTATCACCAAAATCTAATATAGCTGAAGTAATAATATCTGTTTTAAAAACTTTATGAGTAGTAATAAGAGAACTAACTCGTATTGGTGATTTACCAATTATAAATCTTGCTGTGTTAATGGCATAACAACCAATATCCATTAATGCACCTCCACCATATTCTTTTATATTTCTAATATTAGATGCATCGTGATTATTATATGAAAATATAGTATGAATAGATATAATATCACCTATATAGTGATTATCAATTAGTTTTTTAGCTTCTATCCATTTTGGATGAAAACGATACATGAATGCTTCCATTAGTTGATGTTCTTTACCTTTCATAAAAGAGCGTAATTCAATTATTTCTTCATAGTTCATAGTTAGTGGCTTTTCACAAAGCACATGTTTTTTTGCATTAATACATTTTTTTATCCACTCTAAGTGCATATGATTAGGTAAAGGAATAAATATGGCATCTATATTTGGATCATCTAATAGCTCTTCATAAGATCCATAGTATTTTTCAATAAAATATCTAGAGGCAGTACTTTTAGCTTTTTCTATATTTCTAGATGCAATAGCTGTGATTTTAACATGCTTAGAATGAGAAAGTGGTAGTACAATTCTTTTTAGAAAATGACCTGAAACTCCAAGGACTCCAATTAGTAATTTATTCATGATATATCTCCTATCTATAGACATAAGTATACTAGTAATTCATTAATTCTATTTTACCATAACAATTCTCATATTGTTTAAGTATATTAAGTGGTATAATGCGATATATAATTACTAATTTATAATGTGAGGAAAACATGAAAAAATCATTATCTTATAAAAAACGTATTGATCAATTAAGATTAACTAAGCAACTTCAAACTTTAGAAAAACAACGTGTTGATGGAACAAACGGATATTGGGACATTGACGATAAGGGTATTGTCCCTAAACCGGATTGGTTTAATTATGTACCTGAGTCTAATCATAAAAATGGTGATTTTTATGGGTTTTTATTAAGTGGGAAAAACTATCGTAATTTACTAGAAACTCATCCTGTATATATAAATAAAGCAAGTGCTTTAGCAGGAGGGTGGATGCATCAGTTTATGGATGTTAGGGTAGTTAAATGGAATCCAGATATTAAATATGAACATTTACATGAATTACAAAAAAAATATGATTTAATACATGGGATAGGTGGAGCACAGCATTTTAATGTTGATTATGAATTAGGTCTTCGTTTAGGCTTTACAGGAATCTTAAAGAAAATTCTTATATATGAAAAACAAGATAATAAAAAACATAGCGATTTTTATACAGCTGAAAAAGATGTGGTCATTGGAATGTTTAACATGATTACAAGACATGTTAATCAAGCGCGAGAGATGGCTAAAAAAGAAGACGATTTAGTTATTAAACAAAATCTTATTGAAATGGCAAATGTTAATGAAGCGTTACTTAAACGCCCTGCAGAAAGTTTTCATGAAGCGGTTCAATTCACTGCTTGGTATGTTATATTTGCTACAATGTATAACAACTCAGGAGCAGGTGGTGCCATTGATGGGTATCTTTATCCATATTATGAAAGCGAGAAAAAAAATAAAACCATTGATGATGAGCGAGCTATTTATTTATTAGCTTGTCTCTTAATGAAAGATAATCAATATTATGAAATAGGTGGAACCTATGCTGATGGAACAGATAGATGTAATGATTTATCGTTTTTTATGGTAGAAGCGGCTCATAGATTAAAAATTCCCACAAGTATATGTGTGAGAGTTCATGAAAACATGAACAGAGACTTACTTACTTTATCAGTAAAATATTTATTTAAAGATAAATTAGGGACTCCAAGTTTTGTAGGCCATAAAGGAATGACAGAAGGATTTATGAAAAATGGTTATTCAGTCGAATTAGCCAGGGTACGTGCAAAAACAGGGTGTCATTGGTGTTCGTTACCAGGACTTGAATATACATTAAATGATATTGTGAAAATTAATTTTTTAGCTATTTTTGATGTGGCGTATAAAGAGGTCATTAATAATAACCCAACAGTTGAAAAAATATGGCACTCATTTGAAAAACATTTAAAAATTGCAGTTAGAACTATTGCAAAAGGAATGGATTTTCAATTAGATAACATGTATAAAGTGCTTCCAGAATTAGTACTTAATCTTCTTTGTCATGGACCAATTGAAAGTGGATTAGATATTAGTAATGGTGGAGCCAAATATTATAACTTATGTATTGACGGTGCTGCCTTAGCTACTGTAGCAGATAGCTTTTCAGCTATGAAGCAACGTATTGAAATTGATGAAAAACTTACATGGGATGAATTAAATGAAGTCTTATCAAATAACTATGAAAATAGTGAAGTGACAAGATTATTACTTAAAAGTGTTCCAAAATATGGAACTGGTAATTCTATTGCAGATGAGTATGCTAGTAAAATTACTAAATTGTTTACAAAGTTAGTTAAAGAAAAACCTACACCTGCAGGGTATCCAATGATTCCAGGATTATTTTCTTGGGCAAATACAATTGGATTTGGAAAAACTATTGGTGCTACACCAAATGGTAGAAAAGCTAGTGAACCTATTTCACATGGGGCTAATCCAGCTGCTGGATTTGTAAAAGACGGTACGCCAACTGCAATGGCTAATGCTGTTATAAATAACCAATGTGGTTATGGTAACGCCTCTCCATTACAATTAGAATTTGATCCTAGAATGGCTGATGATGATAAGGGAATTGAGTTAGTTAGTAGTTTTATAGAAACATTTTGTGAGATGGGTGGAACATTACTAAATATTAATATTTTAAATAAAGAACAAATATTAGAAGCACACGATGATCCTAGTAAACATCCAAATTTAATTGTTAGAGTAACAGGTTTTTCAGCATACTTTGCATCACTATCAAAAGAGTTTAGACAATTAGTAGTTGATAGAATTGTTGAAGGTCTTTAAATGAATGGAACAATTTTTGATATACAAAAATTTTCTACTCATGATGGCCCTGGGATTAGAACTACCATATTTTTAAAAGGTTGTTCATTAGCTTGTATATGGTGTCATAATCCTGAATCAATATCTAAAAACCATGAGATACAAATATTCCCCCATAAATGTATTGGGTGTATGAATTGTATTAAAGTGTGTGAAAAAGGAGCTCACACATTACTAAATAATGTGAAAACATATAATAGAAATTTATGTGTTACTTGCGAAAAGTGTGCAGATAATTGTTATGCAGATGCCATTGTAGTAGCAGGTGAAGAAATCAAAGTAGAAGAAATAATGATCAAAATAAAACAAGATGAAGCTTTTATTAAAAATTCTAAAGGTGGTATTACACTATCAGGTGGTGAACCACTATTACAAAGCACCTTTTCAAGAGATATACTAATAAAATGTAAAGAAAGTGGATTTCATACTGCTGTAGATAGTGCAGGAAATGTTCCTTTTAGTAATTTCTTAGAAGTAATAGAGTATACAGATTTATTCTTATATGATATAAAAATGATTGATGAAGTAAAGCATAAAAAATACACAGGGGCTAGTAATAAATTGATTTTAGAAAATCTAATTAAACTTGATAAAATACATAAGAATATATATATAAGGATACCTGTTATACCTACAATAAATGCAGATTTAAAGTCAATTAGTGATATTGCACAATTTTTAAAACCTCTTAAGAATATAAAAAAAGTAGAATTACTTCCTTACCATCAAATTGGTATTTCTAAATATGAAAGTTTATCTAAAGAATATCTATTATCAAACATATCCCCACCAAGTAATGAGCTAATGGATACTTTAAAAAAATTATTTATATAAAAAAATATAGCTTAAATGAATATTCTACTGTTTTCTAATATTTTACTTACCTTTTCTAAGTGAAATTGATCATCTTGATTAAACTTATTTAATATTGGTGAATCAATATCTAAAACTGCTATTACTTCATTATTTTTAAATATAGGAATAACAATTTCTGAATTTGATGAAGAATCACATGCAATATGCCCTTTAAATTTATGAACATCATTAATAAGTTTTGTTTTACCCTCTTTTACACATGTACCACATACACCTTTACCTATTGTTATTCTAGTACTAGCAACTTTTCCTTGAAAAGGACCAAGAACTAATTCATTATTTTTTATTATGTAAAAACCCACCCAATTTACTTGTTCAAGTTTTTCATAAAGTAATGCTGTGCAATTTGCTAAGGAAGCAATATAATCATTTTCTTTTTCTAATAAAGAAAGTAATTCTAGTTCTATAAATTTATAAGTTAATTGTTTATCCATGAATTTATTATATCAGAATCAGAAAGGTTGTAAAAAGTTTTTGCTTTTATAATTTATTTGATTGATTATGATATAATATGTAAGCGGGAATTGGAGTAAAGATGATATATCATGTGTGTTAATGAAACAAGCAGTTACTATTAAGAAAATTTTAAACAAAACATATAAGCAAAATACTTTTACAAAACATTTAACAAGTATTGAACTTTAAATAGTAGATGAATTTCATAATTTACAAGCAATTCAATTACAAAAAATCCTAACACAGACAGTTAACATTATTAGGAATAGCTTTTAATATTGAATTTTCTAAAGAAATCGTATAAAGAAGAGAGAAAAAATTATGATAAAAAAAACATATAAGTTGTTTTTAATATTACTGATTTGTTTATTACTATTTGCATGTACTAAAGGTGATGAGCGAATTACATTAACAGAAGAACGACCATCACATGTAGTCTCGTTTGACAATCAGGTAGAAATTCCAATGACAGTTCTAGGTAGAGGACATGAAAGAGATGATGTATATATAGCTGAGTGGTCTGATTATTTACTAAATACTTTTGATATTAAGGTTACAATAAATTTTATTATTAATAATGAATTTAACTATATGTATGAGTATTCACTCGATTTATTATCTAAAAAAAATAGCGGAATGTTTTTTGTGGAATCTGATAGATATAAAGAATTTATTGGATTTGCTATGGAATATAATTTACTAACAGATATTGGTGAGTTTTTACAAGATAATGATGTTTGGAAAAACTTACCTAATATATATAGTCAACTTTATACTGAGGGAAACAAAGTATTTGGTATTCCAAATTCAATTAAACCTATTATTTATGGACGAATACTAAATGATACATATATGAATACATTGGATTTAGCTTATCCAACAAATTTATCAGAATTAGCGAATGTATTACATCAATTTACATATGGTGACCCTGATCAAAATGGTGAAAACGATACATATGGATTACATTATAAAAACGCATATGAGCTTATGGATGTATTTAATGCATATGAGGTTTATCTTAATTTTTCATATAAAAGTTCCAATGGTGATAGATTAATATCTTCTGTTACATATAATCCAACGACATATCGTTATGAAGATACTATGCTTAGTTCAGGTGCTACTAATGCTCTTTTATATATTGATAATTTACTAAGTTACGGTCTGTGTTCTAAAACTTCAGATAATTTT
>JAGLDS010000015.1 GCA_023145435.1 Clostridiales bacterium | reverse complement strand
GATACAGAAACATCCATTACAACATTAGTTAATTTGTTACCAAATTCATTTACAGTGTCCTTAAGTGAACTTTCAATTTTTTCACCAAACTCAATAAAAGTGTCTCGTAAAATACTATTTAACATTGTATATTCTGTTTCTTTATCTTTTGCAATTAATATTGCAATAGTATTATCTAAATATTCTTCAATACTTACCATTAATCGATCTTTTTCATCAGTTCCGTTTACAACTATAAGTAAGATGTTCAAAACTATGGAAAAGAATATTCCAAATAAGCTTGTGATAAAGGCAGTGCCCATACCACTTGCAGCTTTTGCTAAGTTTGAAAGTAGGTTAGTTAAGTCAAGTCCAGATGCAGTAGTTGAACCACTCATTAATAAATCAACAAGTTCAGAAACCGAAATTGTTAATCCTATAAATGTTCCTAATAAACCAAGAACAATTAAAGTAGAGATACTCTTAGCAACAAAATTCTCACCTATTTGATAATAATATAGATGGTCTATAAAACTTTTTTCAATAGTTGCTTGTGTGTTAACTTCACTATAACTACTACTAGCAGCAGCTTTGTACTCTTGTACAATCTTATTTAAAAATTCATTTTTAAATACACCTGCTCGTCTTTGTTGTCTACTGGCAAGTTGCTTACGAATAGACATGTATTTTAATTTGATTATTATGTTAATAATCAAGGCAGCTACAAAGACACCTAATATGATATAAATAATAACTTTTCCTGATACATCGATGTTCTTTAGTAGTTCAAATATTAGATTGTTGTTCATAAAATTACTCCTTGAAATTTTTGAAAGTATATGGTTATTATACCAAAAGTTTACTCTTTCTGCTACGTCAAAAACCAGAACAAAATAGGCTTATAAATATTAAACGTTTATATAAGAAAAAAGTTCCATGATAAAAAAATAATGTGGTATAATGCATTTGATATAGAAATCATAGGGGAAACAAGGGGTAAAGTAATGAAAAAAATGCACTTAATATGTAATGCACATTTAGATCCAGTATGGTTATGGCAACGCCAAGAAGGTGTGGGAGAAACACTTTCAACTTTTAGGATTGCTGCTGATTTTTGTGAAAACTACAAAGGCTTTGTTTTTAATCACAATGAAGCTGTTTTATATGAGTGGGTTGAAGAATTTGAACCTGATTTATTTAAAAAAATTCAAAACCTAGTTACCCAAGGTAAATGGCATATTATGGGTGGTTGGTATTTACAACCTGACTGTACAATGCCATCTGGTGAATCACTTGCTAGACAAATGATTTATGGTAAAAATTATTTTATGAAAAAATTTGGTGTTGAACCAAAAACTGCGATTAACTTTGATTCATTTGGCCATTCAAAAGGAATGGTACAAATAATGAACCAAGCAGGATATGATTCATATATATTCTCGCGACCATCAAAAG
Organism: Clostridiales bacterium; assembly: GCA_023145435.1. Classification (GTDB taxonomy): domain Bacteria; phylum Bacillota; class Clostridia; order DUPQ01; family DUPQ01; genus JAFGUQ01. Next base: position 43,285 of record JAGLDS010000015.1, on the reverse strand, counting down.
CATTAAAAGAACTTCCAAGTGAAGATTTTACTTGGGTTGGTTTTAATAATAAAAGTGTAACTGCTTCTAGAGCATTTCATTATTATTTATCGGGAAAAGGTAAATCTGTTAATAAAATTAATAGCTTTTTACGTGAATATCCTGAAAAAGAAAAATGTATGGTTTTGTGGGGAATTGGTAATCATGGTGGCGGACCATCTAAAGAAGATTTAGAAGCTATTCAAGCATTTAGAAAAGAAAACACTGATATAGATATAATTCACTCTACACCAGAAGCATATTTTAGTGATTTAAAAGATACTGAGCAACTAAAAAGTTTTGATAAATCACTTAATCCTTTTGCTATCGGTTGTTATACTTCACAAATAAGGTTGAAACAAAAGCATAGATTATTAGAAAATGAACTATTTATGACAGAAAAAATGATGACTGCTGCATGTGCAAATGGAGTTATGAATTATGATAGAAAACAAGCTACAGAAGCATTAAAAGACTTAATGTTTTGTGAATTTCATGATATTTTACCTGGTTCTTCCATTCAAATAGTAGAAGAAGATGCCCTAAGACAATTAGATCATGGTTTAGAAATTTCAAATAAACTAAAAACAAAAGCATTTTATATGTTATTAAGAGGAGAAGAGGCTGGGGATAATGGTGTGTTACCAATATTTGCTTACAATCATCATCCTTATGAAGTGAAAGGTGTTTTTGAATGTGAATTCATGAATGAATTTGTTTCATCTAAAATATATTCTATACCTGAAGTTAAACAAGATGGAAAAATAATTCCTTCTCAAAATGAGAGAGAAGCATCAGGATTACATGCTCTTGATTGGCGTAAAAAAGTTGTATTTACAGCTACATTAAAACCATCAGCCATGAATCGTTTTGATTTAACACTTACACCAATTACTAAGAAAAAAACTACATATAAATTCAGACAGTATGTAAAAAATGGAAATGTAGCGATTAAAACTGACGAGTTAGACATAAAAATCTCTAAGATAACTGGGTTAGTAGATACTTATAAAGTAAATGGAGAAAATTATTTAGAAAAATCAGCATTTAGATTAGCAATTTATAATGATACTTCTGATGCATGGGCAATGGAAACACCAAAAATAAACGATTTATTTGATTACTTTAGATTAATGACTACAAAAGAAGCTAGAAATTTTGGACAAATTACTAGAAAAGAATTTGATCCTGTTAGAGTAATTGAAGATGGTGATTCAAGGATAGTTATTGATACCTACTTTAAGTATGGTGATTCAGCTGCCATAATAACTTATTTGATTCCAAAACACGGTACTAATGTAGAGGTTAAGGTAAGAGTTTATTGGAATGAAAAAGAGAAAATGCTGCGTTTATCTATCCCTACTACAATGAAAAAAGCATCATATATGGGGCAAACTGCTAATGGAGTTGAACAGCTATTTGAAGATGGAACAGAATGTGTATCACAAAAATGGAGTGGTGTATTTGATAGCAAGCAAAATAAAGCGTTTGTAATAATTGATGATTGTTTATATGGTTCATTCTATAAAAAAGGAACTATTAATCTAAGCTTAGTAAGATCTCCTGGCTACTCAGGACATCCAAAAGGTAATAATCCTATGATGATTGATGATAGAATTTATCCTCGTATTGATCAAGGTGAAAGAACATATTCCTTTATGTTAATGGCTGGAGAAGAAAATAAAATAAAAGAAACTGTAGATAAGTTAGCCTTAGCATATAATGAAAAACCATATATAATAACAGCTTATCCAGCAGGAGAAGGTAAAACTATAGACCCTATTATTACATTATCAAATGAAGCGATTTTATTGCAAGCAATGAAGCTTAGCGAAAATAGTGATGAATATGTAATAAGACTATATAACAGTACCGATACATCAAAGGAAACTACAATTATATCTAAACCTTTTAAAATAAATGAATCAATAACGTTTAATGGTTTTGAAATAAAAACATATGTTATAAAAAATGGAAATCTAATAGAAAGCGACTTATTAGAGAGACCAAATAAATAATAGGAGAAATTATGGCTTTATTATATACGCTAAAAAAACAAGTACTTGAAGCAAATAAACAATTAGAGAAATATGGTTTAGTAACCTTCACTTGGGGAAATGTTAGTGCAGTTGATAGAGAAGAGGGGATTATGGTTATTAAACCAAGTGGTATACCATATGAAGAACTTAAAATTGAACAATTAGTTGTTATGTCTTTGGATGGAGAAAAAATTGAAGGAGAACTTAATCCTTCAAGTGATACTCCAACACATCTATACCTATATAACAATTTCCCTAAAATTGGTGGGATTACACATACTCATTCAATATGGGCAACTTCTTTTGCGCAAGCTAAAAGGCCAATTGTGGCTTTAGGAACAACACATGCTGATTATTTTAGAGGAGAAGTCCCATGTACTCGCATCCTTACTAATGAAGAAGTCGAAAAGGAGTATGAAAAAAATACTGGAAAGATTATAGTTGAATTGTTTAATAACTTAGAAGAAAGCGAATTTCCAGGAGTTCTTGTTGCAAATCATGGACCATTTACTTGGGGAGAAGATGCATTTTCTTCTGTTAGAAATGCGAAAATCCTTGAAACAATAGCTGAAATGGCATATCGCACTTATGTATTAAATGACAATGTTAAGGGAATAAATGATTTCTTGATTAATAAACATTATCTAAGAAAACATGGAAATAATAAATACTATGGGCAAAATAATGAATAGTAGAGAATTAGTTAAGAAGGTAATTACAAAAAAAAAACAACAAAAATTCCTTTATATGATAGTTTCTGGGAAGATACTCTTACTTTGTGGGAGCAACAGGGCGCAATAAATATACTACAAAATAAAAATAAAGTTTATGATAAAGACAAGTTAGATCTTAACTTGTCTTTACAAGAACATTTTGGATTTGATTTTTCAATGATTTATCTTGATAATTCTCTTAGACAACCAACAAAATTAATTAAAAGTGAAAAGGGGATGATAACGGTAAAAGATCGTTGTGGATATACAGCTGATAAATTCATTGGTAAATCACGAACTATGCATATGTATAATCATATAACTACAAGTAAAGATTCATGGGATAAACATAAAAGCAGATTATCAGTTGATATTGATGATTTAAGTCGTGTAAATAAACAATCATATTTCATGCGTTATGATAAAGATCAAACTTGGGAACAGTCCATAAGTGAAATAAATCAATTGTATAATAATAATAATTATGTATTTATTAATTCATATGGTCCTTTTGAGGCCGCTTGGCGTCATAGAGGGTTTACTCAATTATTAATGGATAGCGCACTTGATGAAAAATTCATTGAAGAAATATTTTCTGCTCATACTGATTTAATTATTGAAACCTTGAAAAAAGCTCTTTCCATGGGAATGAAGATAGATGGATATTTTTTAGTTGAAGACTTAGGGCATACAAGAGGATTATTAATTTCACCAGCTGTATATAAAAGGACTTTACATAAACAACACAGAAAATTAGGTGATTATTTACATAGCCAAAATATTGATTTTTTCATGCATAGTTGTGGAATGGTAAAAGAGCTCATTCCATTATTTATTGATGAGGGATTAGATGTGTTACAAGCCATTGAATCAAAAGCTAATCAAGATGTAGCAAAACTTTCAAAAGAATATGGGAAAGATATTTGTTTTATGGGTAATATTGATGTTCAAGAATTAGCAAAAGGAAAAGATGCTATAAAAGCTGAGATTTATAGAAAAATTATTCCTGCCATGAAAAATGGGGGATATATTTATCACAGTGATCATTCCATTCCACCTGAAGTAGCACTTGAAGATTATATATATATGATGGATCTAATTAAAAAGCTTTAATGCCATTTGATATAAAAAGTCATTGGTTTCATTACCTTTTTTTATTGTTCCATGAACTATTTGCATTACTGTTGATAAGATCATATTAACAAAGATAAAATGAGTTAATGGATTGATAGGTTCTTTAACAATATCTTCATCAATGCCAATTTTATTAATTTTATGGCTGACTGTTATTATAGGTTCAAACTGTTTAGTCATCATTTCTCTTATTTCATCGAATTTATATGAATCAAATGTGAATAATTTTGGATTTGTGGTAAATGCAATAAATACCCCTGATTTAACAATTTCATATGAGATGTTAATAAAGTTATTAATGGCTTGTTTATAATTAGGTTGATTTATAAAAGTTTTTTCAGATATTTCTTTAACGCAGCTACTAATGCCATACTCCATTGCTGCAAAGAAGATATCTTCTTTGCAACTAAAGTATTCATAAATTGTTCCTTTGCCAATTCCTGCATGTTTGGCAATAACAGAAACTGTTAAACCTTTGATACCATTTTCTTTTACTAATGACATAACAGATTTCATAATTAATTCTTTTTTATTTTTCATTTCTTTTTCCTTTTAACGCTTTTCTTTTTGTCTTTGTTAAATAAGCTATATAGGACAGGGATTATAATAAGAGTTAGTGTAGTTGAGAAAAGAAGCCCACCAATAACGCTTACGGCTAATGGAATTAACATTTCAGTTCCTTCTGCAATACCAAGAGACAGAGGTATTAACGCTAATATTGTAGTAGTTGATGTCATTAAGATAGGACGTAATCGGATTGGTCCTGCAATAAGTATTGCTCTTTTAACAGTATTTCCTTCACGACGTAAACGATTGATATAATCAACTAGAATAATTCCGTTGTTAACTACAATTCCAGTAAGCATAATCATTCCTAAAAATGCTGGGACACTTAATGGAGAACCTACAATTAATAAAGCTAAGAAGGCACCAGTAAAGGCTAGTGGAACAGCAAATAATATAATGAATGGATGTTTAAGAGACTCAAACTGAGCTGCCATAATCATATAAACTAAGACGATACCTATAATCATTGCAAATAATAAATCTTTAAAGGCATCTGTTGTTTCTTTGGCTTCACCACTTAAATTAATTTGATATCCTTCTGGAATGTCATAATTATCAATAATAACATTCATGTCATCTCCAATGGTTCCTGTATCAAACCCTTCTTCAATAGTAGTAAAAACATTTAGTAATCTTGTTTGACTTTTTCTAGAAATCGAAGTGTAACCAACTTGTTCTCTTATTTCTGCCAAATCGCTTAAAGTAACTATAGATCCATATGGAGTTGTAAATTCAATATCCCCTAATGTTTCTCTAGTTATTTCTTCTGGATTCATAAGTCTTAAGGTTATATCTTCATTATTGATTATAACTGAAGATAATCGGGAACCTTGTATAACTGTAGATACTTGTTTTGCAATTTGGTAAGTAGTTAAGCCATTCATAGCTACCTTTTGGTTATCAGGTAAAACTACTAATTCAGGTGATCCTTTTTCAAGAGATGTTTTGGCATCTTGAACTCCTGAAATAGTTAATGCTTGATTTTTAATGTCATTTGCTATCATTTCAAGGGTATATAAGTCTGGACCTAGAATCTCAACAGAGACCCCAGAACCTGTCATCATTGCCATGCCATTTTGTTCAACGACATCAACAATTATTTTAGCGTGTGTTAGTGACTGTAAGTCAAAACGCAACATATCAGCAAATTCTAATGTAGTCATATCACGTTCTTCAGAAGAAACTAGGTTAATGGTTATACTACCTGAATCGAATGAAGATGACCCAAAATTCATAAAGAAATTTGAATTACCAACAGTAGCGTTAATAATATCAATATCATCATATCCACTTAGTGTATTTTCAATAAGTTGAACTTCAGAAACAGTATTTGTATATGAAGTTCCTTTTTCCATAAGAACACTTATTGATATTTGACCTTCATCAGTGGCAGGGAAGTATTCAGTTCCCATGTCCATTACTCCATACACACTACCTGCAAATATAAGAAATGCTAACAATAATACAACAAATCTTCTTCTAAGAGACCATGTTAAAATACGTGTGTATCCTTTTTTCATACGATCTAAGAATTTATGATGAGTAGAAGTATCTTTTTTTAGGATTTTAGAAGAAAGCATTGGAACAAATGTTAAAGCAATAAGTAAACTAGTTGATAAAGAAAAAGCAATTGTTAAAGCCATATCTTTAAAGATATCTGCAGTCATTCCTTGTAAAAAGACAACAGGTAAGAAAACTGAAATTGTTGTTAAAGTGGAAGCTACAATTGCACCTGTTATATTTTTACTACCAATTATAGCAGCTTTTTTCTTACTCATGCCCTCACTACGTAAACGATAAATATTTTCTAATACTACAATGGAGTTATCTACAAACATCCCAATTCCAAGGGCTAATCCTCCCATAGATACCACATTTAAGGTGATATTACTAAAGTATAATAATACAAAGGTAGCAACTACACTTATTGGAATGGCAATCCCCACAATGAATGTTGGTCTAATGTCTTTTAGAAAAATAAATAATATAAGAACAGCTAACACAGCACCAATTAACGCACTTAATGATACATTACCAACCATTTGGTCAATATAATCTGATTGGTCAAAAATTGTTGAAACTGTTACTTCTGGATAATCTTCTAAAATATTTGCAATTTCATCTTCAACTTTATGTGCAACTTCAGTGGTGTTATAACCACTTTGCTTTTGGATTGATATGGTTAGTGCATCTATACCATTTACCTTGTTATATGATTTTGTATTTGTATTAACAAAATCAACAGTTGCAAAATCAGCTAGAGTAACAGGTATATGCAAAGTAGGTGATACAAAGGTTACCTCTTTTATTTGTGAAATAGATGTGATTGAACCTAGTGTTCTAACAGAATAATCAATGGTATCTTCTGACACAGAACCTCCAGGAAGATTAACATTATTAGCCATTAAAATTTGTGATAACATTTGTGATGTAATACCTAAGTCTGACATTTTTTTCATATCAGGGGTTATTTGTATTTCTTTAATAATACCACCTGATACATTTACATTGGCAACACCTTCGACGCTTTCAATTCTTGTGGAAAATACATCATCCATCCAATTGGTTGCTTCCCACATATCTTTACCTTCCATGGTTATGGAATAACTCATAATTGGTAGCATGTTAGGATCAAATTGTATAATTAATGGATTAGATACATCGTCAGGTAAATAGTTCATGATTAAATCAAGAGATTCATTCATTTCTAACATTGCAGCATCCATATCTGTGCCTTGATTAAATTCAATAATAATTAGTGCACTACCTTCAGAAGAGGTAGATGAAATTTCATCAACATTACTGACAGTAGCTAAAGAATTTTCTACGTTTTTTGTTACAATATTTTCAACTTCTTCGGGACTTGCTCCAGTATATCTAATACTAACAGCGGCTATTGGTAAATTAATACTAGGAAAAAGATCTGTCTGTATATTAGTAAAAGATACAAACCCAAGTAAAATAATAATAAGTATCAACATGAGTGTTGCGACAGGCCGTTTTACGCTAAATTTCGATAAGTTCATATGTTCCTCTTTTCAATGAGAACTGACCGGTCAGTCAGTTTTTCTTAATTATAACATTACCAATTGTAAAGTCAATCTAAAAGAGCTCCTAAAAAGGAACTCTTTTAGATAATATATATGGTGTTTATTTTTTAGGTACTAAAACTTTGTTCAACTTAGCAAATCGTGGTAATCCATCTACATAAGGTGGGTGAGAGTCACCTTGAATTAAAGGTAATGCATACTCAATAAACTCTTTTGTTACGAAGTTTTTTTCTTTATTTAACCATTCCATTGGAAACGTTTTTTCGGTATTTGCAGCATAACTTAGATTAACTAGTTGAGGTTTACAAGTGTATTTACCATCTACCATGATTCTTTCAAAAGCTACCATATGATCAGTAACACCAGAAGTGGCTGCTTTAACAGCTTCGCTTCCTGCCATAAATGCTTCATCAACATCAGTTTTAGACCCTATGTGAGCTCCACAACGTTGCATTAATGAAAATTCGATACCTCTAACTTTACACTTGAATTCATTTTTTACGATATCAGCTAATACTGAAGATGCTCCACCTAGTTGTGCATGACCAAATGCATCTGTTGATAGGGTAGAACCCATTTCAGCAATATATTGACCTTCATTGTTTTTACAACCTTCAGAGAAAGCTACAATTACTTTACCAGTTTTATCAAATACTTTTCTTACATCACTAACAAACTTATCGATTGTGAAAGGAACTTCTGGTAAATATATTAAATCTGGACCAGCACCTTTATGAGCTGCAAGTGCAGAAGCTGCTGTTAGCCATCCTGCGTTTCTACCCATGATTTCGATAACAGTAATCATTGGTGTATCGTATACTCTAGCGTCTTGATAGACTTCCATAATTGTTGTAGCAACATAACGTGCAGCAGAAGCGTAGCCTGGACAGTGGTCAGTACCAAACAAATCATTATCTATTGTTTTTGGTACACCCATAACAATACATTCGTATCCTGATTTGGCTAAGAATTTACTAATCTTATTGGTAGTGTCCATTGAATCGTTACCACCATTATAGAAAAAGTATCTAATATTATATTTTTTAAACACTTCTAATATTCTTTTATAATCTGTATCATCAACTGATGGGTCAGCAAGTTTATATCTAACTGAACCAAGGGCAGATGAAGGGGTAGTTTTTAATAAATCTAGTTCTTCTTGTGATTCTTTTGACATATCATAAAAATTTTCTTCTAAAATTCCTTTTATTCCATGTGCAGCTCCATATACTTCTGTAATAAGTTCTTCTTTAAGGGCTTGCTGGAATACACCAGAAGCTGATGAATTAATTACTGATGTTGGACCTCCTGATTGACCAAAAACGGCAGCACCTGTTAATTTTGCCATGATATCCTCCTAAATTTTGTATATTGCTTAATTTTTCAGTTAAAAATATAACATATGACATGAATAAAATCAATGATATTAACTGAATTGTAACCATCAATTTAGTTATTTATAACTTACAATGACTTTTCCATCTACTCTTAACGAATCATTTGCTAAAACATCAGGTAATTCATCAAGAGAAATAATTTTACCAATTAATTCTTCTACATTAATAGCACCTGTTGCTAAAATATCAATAGCTTTTTTCATCGTATTAGGATTAATATATGAAGATGTAATTGTTAGGTCTCGTTTAAATAAATCAAATGGTTTTATAGTTATTTCATCATTTGGTTTGGTTAATCCAAACAGTAATACAGTACCTGTTTCTTGACAAATATCAATGGCATCTTGACAAGTTTTTCTTTTGCCTACACATTCAATTACTTTATTATATTTTTCACTATTAATCGCATTAATATTTTCATATGTATAATCTGCACCAAGTAAAATAGCAGTTTTTCTTTTTTGCAAGAATATATCTATTAATGAAACTTTATTAGCACCATAATAACGACATAACTGTAACATAAGTAATCCTATGGTTCCGCCACCAATTATTAAAACATTATCATTTGATGATATTGATATTTTAGTTAATCCGTGGAGACAACAGGAGAGAGGTTCTGCAAATGCTCCTTGTAATAATGAAACATTCTTAGGTAGCTTGTGAATCTGTGAAGTCTCTGCAACTAAGTACTCAGCAAAACCACCATTAATAGTTACACCCGTATTTTTAATATTTTCACAATAATGAGGGTTATTATTAAGACAAGCATTACATTTTCCACAGAAGTAATTAGGGTCAACTACAACTCTTTCACCAGTTTTCACTAGGTTGCCAGACAGTTCATGTCCAGGAATGGTCATTGGAATCATTGGAACACTGCCCTTATCACCATGAAACAAATGTACATCAGTACCACAAACACCACAATAAGCTGTTTTTATTAGCATTTCACTAGATGTTGGCCTTGGTATCATGTTATCAATAATTTTTAATTCATATGGTTTATATAAAATAGCTGCTTTCATACAATTCACCTACCTTAATTTATTGTAACATTGACTATTACAAAAATAAAGAAAGTGAGGCTATTTATCTTGCTTATTTATTGTTTTCTGATAAAATAAGTGTGAATAAAAATTAAGGAGATATTTTAATGGCTATTATTACAACAAAAGAAATGTTTAAAAAAGCATATGCAGGTGGTTATGCCATCGGAGCTTTTAATGTTAACAATATGGAAATTATTCAAGGGATTACAGAAGCTGCAAAAGAAGTAGATGCTCCATTAATTCTACAAGTTTCAGCTGGAGCTAGAAAATATGCAAAACATGGATATTTAATGAAATTAATTGAAGCGGCTATTGAAGATACTGGATTACCAATTGCTGTTCATCTTGATCATGGAGACACCTTTGAAATTTGTAAAGCATGTATTGATGGCGGATTTAGTTCTGTAATGATTGATGGATCTCATCATTCTTTTGAAGATAACATTGCTTTAACTAAACAAGTAGTTGAATATGCTCATGCAAAAGGTGTGGTTGTAGAAGCTGAATTAGGAAGACTAGCCGGTATTGAAGATGCAGTTGCTGTAAAAGATGAAGATGCTTCATATACTAAACCTGATGAAGTAGAAGAATTTGTTGCTAAAACTGGAGTTGATTCATTGGCAATCGCTATTGGAACAAGTCATGGTGCATACAAATTTGCTGGAAAAGCACAATTGAGATTTGACATATTAGAAGAAGTACAAAGAAGGTTACCAGAATTTCCAATAGTTTTACATGGTGCTTCATCTGTAATTCCAGCTTATGTTGAAACAATAAATAAATATGGTGGGAAAATGCCAGGTGCTAAAGGCGTTCCAGAAGAAATGCTTCGTGAAGCTGCTAAAATGGCTGTTTGTAAAGTAAATATTGATTCTGATTTACGTTTAGCTATGACAGCTGCAATAAGAGAAGTATTTGCTACAAAACCAGATGAATTTGATCCAAGAAAATATTTAGGCCCAGGAAGAGATAAAATTAAAGAGTTAGTAAAAAACAAACTAGTTAATGTTCTTGGTTGTGACGGAACTGCAAGTTCATATTAATATTAAACTATATTAGAAAGGCTGCATATCTGCAGCCTTTTTTTTGTAAAATTTTATTATTTATTTATTAATCGCTAAGATTTTTAGCTACTGAATAGACATCACTTAAAACCATTTCAGCTATATTGTTACAATGGTCACCAATTCTTTCAAGAGAGTGAATTAATTCGACAAAAGTAATTGCTGAATGAGGATGGCAAAGTCCTTTGTTTAAGCGATCAATGTGAGCTTCACGTAAATCACGCTCTAAATCGTCCATGATATATTCATTAGCAAGTACTTTTTTAGCAAGAGCAGCATCATAATTATTTAAAGCATCAATTGTTTGATCTACCATATCTGTAACAACTACAAATGCACTTTTAATTTCTTTAAGAGCAGTATCAGAGAATGGTAATTTTTTACTATTCTTTATTTCTGCACTTTCAGCAATATTGTCACAATAATCACCAATACGTTCAATATCATTTACTACATGCATTAATCCTGTTAAACGTCTTGATTGATTTTCTGTTAACATTGCAGTGGAAAGCAATTTGGATAAATACTCTACGATTTCATTTTGTAAATTATCAACAGTATCTTCAATATCATGAACTTTTTTAGCAGCAATCATATCATTTTCCACAAATGCTTTTTCGGCAGTTTCCATCATTTCTTCTGTAATTAACGCCATTCTTGCCAATTCTTTAGTAGCTAAATCCATGGCAATTGATGGAGTCCCTAATACTTTGTCATCTATATATAAAGGATGATTTTCAATAATATGGTCTTCTCCTGGGAAAATAATTTTAACTACTTTAGCTAAGATACCAATTAAGGGAAGCCATAATAGGGTGTTAATAATATTGAAAATTGTATGTGAGTTAGCAATTTGTCTAGATACATCTGAAGCTTCGCTTACCGGGGAGATTTTCATTACCACATAAGCTAATACAGGGATAAAAAACATAAATACAAGAGAACCAATAATGTTGAATACTGAATGAGCTAATGCAGCTCGTTTCGCATTAATCCCTGATCCAATAGATGCAAATATGGCTGTAATGGTTGTTCCTATATTACTACCAAATAAAAATGGTAATGCTGCAGTTAAAGTCATTAATGAAGTTCCATCAGGATTTGATGTGGAAGCTAAATTTTGCAAAACAGCAATAGAAGCTGAAGAACTTTGAACAATTGCAGTCATACCTGTTCCAACTATTAATCCTAAAATTGGCGTAGATTGCATTTGTAATATAACATTTTGAAAAGCTTCACTATAGGCTAGCGGTTTCATAACAGCACTCATAGTGTTTAATCCAACAAATAACAAGCCAAACGAAAAGATGACTTGACCAACATTTTTTACTTTCTTGTTTTTTATGAAAAAGTATAGAATAAAACCAATGGCTGCAATGGGCAAGGCATAATGACCAATTTTAAAGGCTACTAACTGTGAGGTGACAGTGGTACCAATATTAGCACCTAGAATAACAGCAATGGCTTGTGGTAAAGTCATTAATCCAGCAGAAATAAAACCAATTACCATAACTGTTGTAGCAGAAGAACTTTGAACTAATGCTGTAACTAGTGCTCCAAATAAAATACCAATAATTGGATTACCAGTTAATACTTTTAAGATTTTTCTCATCTTATCGCCAGCTAGTTTTTTTAGTCCTGAACTCATTTCAGTCATACCAAAAATAAAGATAGCCAACCCACCAAATAACCCAAATATAATTTCAACAGTCTGATTCATTCTAACTCCTTAATTTACCAGTTTCTAATTATATTAATTTTACCATAAATACATAAATTTTAAACAATAATATTTGATAATCAGACCCTTTATGTCTAATTTCTTCCTAAGTCAAATACTTCACCTTCAGCTTTTGGTGCCTGAGATGATTTGCTAAATACAATCAATGCAACTAGAGTAATAACATATGGGAATATTTTTAATAGTAGAGGAGGTATTATTCCAAGTTCTGGAATTACTTGTGAAATATTAGCAATGGTTACAGCTGAGCCAAAGAAGAATGTAGCTCCTAGCACACCAAATGGTTTCCACTGCCCAAATATTAATGCAGCTAAAGCTAAGAAACCAAGACCAGCTACAGAACCGTTAAATTCTCCTGAATATGTTACTAATATTACAGAACCACCAAGTCCTGCAAACGCTCCTGAAATCATTACAGCAATATATCGCATACGATATACATTAATACCAGCAGAAGCAGCAGCATATGGATGCTCTCCACAAGCTCTTAAACGAAGACCAAAGGATGTCTTATACAGTATAAACCATGACAAGAATAATATTCCTAGTACAAGCCATGTTGAGGCATATGTATTAGAAAATAATAATGGACCTAAAAAAGGGATTTTTGATAATATTGGGATGTCAAATCTTGGTAAGCCACTTTGAATAGTGATATTACCACTTCCTGTTAATGTTCTAGCTAAATATACAGTAATGGCAGCAGCAATCATATTAATAGCTGTACCTGAAATAACTTGATTAGCATTTAAATTAATTGAAGCAAAGGCGTGTAACATTGAAAAGAGCATTCCAGCTATCATTCCAGCTAACAAACCAAGCCATACTGATAAATCAGGTAAGAATATTTGTAGAGAAGTAATTGTTACAGCAGAAGCGAAAAAGCCTACCACCATAAGTCCTTCTAACCCAATGTTTATAATTCCACCTCGTTCGGAGAATAATCCTCCTAAAGCTGTAATCATTAGGGGAATAGTATAAGCTATAGCATAAGGAAAAACTAATTTAGTAATATCCCACATTAGTCAACACCTCCTTTAGTATTCTTTTTCTTTTTTTTCTTACGTAATATTTTTGTCCAAAATCGCTGTATTAATAGGGAAGTGGCTGTGAAATATATTATTATGGCAATAATTGTATTGGCAATCTGAGGGGGTATATCAGTCATTGCACTCATAAACCCTTTTCCAGTGTGTAAGATACCAAAGAATATTGCAGCAATTAATACGCCATAAGGTGTTGAAATACCAAGTAAAGCAACAGCAATACCATCAAAGCCTTGTGCAGGTAAAATACCAATTTGCATATTTTCTGCAAAACCTGTATAAAAAGTTAATCCAGCTAGTCCAGCTAAACCACCGGCAATCATCATTGATAATATAATATTTCGGTTTACTTTTATACCATTACATAAGGCAGCGTTACGATTAAAGCCAACTGCTTTTAGTTCGAAACCAAGAGTAGTTTTATCTAAGACTATTTTTATGAAAATAACAGCTAACAAGGCAATTACCAACCCTAGGTTAATAGAAGAACCTTGAAAAAGTTCAGTTATCCATGGTACTTTTAATTGTGCAACAGCAGGTAAACCGGCTGATTGAGTTTCTTGTACATCGATTAAAAAGGCTTGTACAGTATAATATACGACCCATAAAGCAATCCAATTCATCATAATTGTTGCAACAACTTCATGAACATTGAATTTAGCTTTTAAAAAACCAGGAATTATACCCCATATTGAGCCACCAATAATAGCTGCTATTAACATTATAAATAATAATACTGGTCGTGGAAAATCTAGTGTTAGACCTACAATAGTAGCACATAGCCCACCAATAAGCATTTGACCAGAAACACCAATATTAAATAATCCTGTTCTAAAGGCAAATGCAACTGATAATCCTGTTAAGATTAAAGTTGTGGCAGTTGAAAGAGTATTTCCAATTCGCTCAATACTCATCGTGCCACCTTTTAGTAGGTAAGTGAATCCTTCTATTGGATTGCTTCCAATAGATAACATTAGTAAGGCACCAGCCAATAAACCTAAAAATGTAGCAATAAGTGATTTAGTTACGTCATTTAGCTCTTTTTTCATTGACCTTCACCTCTCTTAATACCGGCCATCATCAAACCTACTTCATTTTCGTTAGTATCATTAGCTCTAACTAAATCAATCAATTCACCATGATTGATAACAGCAATTTCATCAGATAAATCTAATATTTCATCTAACTCTAAAGAAATGAGTAAAACAGCTTTTCCACTATCTCTTTGTTCAATTAAGCGTTTATGAATATATTCAATTGCGCCAACATCTAATCCTCTAGTAGGTTGAACAGCGATTAATAAATCTGGATTTGATGATATTTCTCTTCCAACAATAGCTTTTTGTTGATTACCACCTGATAGAGTTCCTGCTTTTGAAGAATTACCTTTACCAGAGCGAACATCAAATTGAGATATAACATCATCTGCATGTTTTTTTATTTGAGCAAAATTTAAAAAACCAAAATTAGAGTAAGGTGGGTGATAGTATTCTTTTAAAATCATATTATCACTAAGACTAAATTCTAAAACTAGTCCATGCTTATGTCTATCTTCTGGGATATGTGCTAATCCAGCTTCATTTCGCTCTCTAATTGATGATTTTGTGAGATTTTTACCATTTATAAAAATTTTACCTGATTCAATTTTTCTAAGTCCTGTAAGAGCTTCTACTAATTCTGTTTGTCCATTACCATCAACTCCAGCTAGTCCTAAAATTTCTCCAGCTCTTACTTCTAAAGAAAATTCTTTTAATCCTAAAGTTTTTTGGTTATTTAAAGCTGAAAGCTTATCAATCTTTAAAATCACTTTACCTGGTTTTGCATCTTGCTTATCCACTTTAAAAGTAACAACACGTCCAACCATCATTTCAGCCATTTTAGACTCTGATGTATCTTTTACAGCAACTGTTCCAATAACTTTACCACGTCTTATAACAGTACAGCGGTCAGCTACCTTTTTAATTTCTTTTAGTTTATGAGTAATTAAAACAATGGATTTTCCTTCGTTTGTTAGGTTCTTCATGATTTTCATTAACTCGTGAATTTCTTGAGGAGTTAATACAGCTGTTGGTTCATCAAATATAAGAACTTCAGCATCACGATAGAGCATTTTTAATATTTCAACACGTTGTTGCATTCCAACGGATATATCTTCGATTTTATCATTAGGATTAATATCTAATCCATATTTTAATGATAAATTTTTTATTTTCTTGGAAGCATCTTTAATTTTTAAAACAATACTACCTTCCATACCAAGAATGATATTTTCAGTAACAGTGAAATTGTGAACTAATTGGAAATGTTGGTGAACCATACCAATTCCTAATTTATTGGCGATATTAGGATCTGTAATTTTGACTTCTTTTCCATGAACTTTAATCATTCCCTGATCAAGCTGAAATAAGCCAAATAGAATACTCATTAATGTGGATTTTCCGGCACCGTTTTCACCTAACAAAGCTAGGATTTCTCCTTGCTTTAATTGGATAGTTATATTGTCATTTGCAACGACACCGGGAAATTCTTTGCGGATATTGAGCATTTCTATAACGAAGTTATCTTTCATGTTTAATACCTCATTTTGATATAAAAAGCAAAGGACGGAAAATTCCGTCCTTTGCAAATTGTAATTTGGTTAACTTATTTTAGTAAGCTACCTTGTTCTGAAGTAACTGTAATTGTTCCAGCAACCACATCGTCAAAAGCTTTTGATACTTTTGTTAGAACATCATCACTTAAGTTAGGATTTTCGCTAGGAAGTCCAACACCATTATTTGAAGAATCAAATATTAGTATTTCGCCACCTGGGAATGTTCCATAAGTTTCAGCTAAAATCATGTCATAAGCAGCTTGGTCAATACCTTTCATAGCAGAAGTTAAGATAATAGAATTAGTTCCATCATAAATACCATCTGTATATTGGTCAACATCAACACCAATGATCCAAACATCTTCGCCACTTTCAGCACGAGTTTTAGCTTCGTTAATAGCACCAACACCAACACCACCGGCTGCACAGAAGATTGCGTCAACGCCTTTGTCAAACATACCAGCAGCTAACTGCTGTCCTGCTGCAACATTGTCAAAGCTTCCTTCATAGATGAAGTTTTCAGCATTCATAACAATAGTTGTATTATAAGTGTCATTAGCATATGCGATTCCTTGTTGGAATCCCCAGTTGAATTTCTGAACTGGGGGAATTTCCATTCCACCAATAAATCCAACTTCGCCATCATCTAATTGTAAAGCAGTAGCTAAACCTGCATAGAAGCCAGCTTCATGCTCTGCAAAGAAGATTGATACAGTATTTTCAGCTACAACTGGAGCCCAGTCGCCTACATGTGGATATCCATCTATTAAGACAAACTTAGCATCAGGATATTTTGTTTGTGCTTCGAAAATAGTTGTTTCAAATTTGAAACCAGGTGTAATGATGAATTTGTATCCAGCATCAAAAAGGTTTCCAATTTCTGTTAGGTATTCAGCCTGTGTTGTTCCATCAGGTTTTAAATATTTATTCTCTAAACCAAAATCGTCTGTGGCTAATAAAATACCTTCCCATGTTCCTTGATTAAATGATTTGTCATCAATCGTACCAGCGTCAGTAACCATACCAACTTTAAAGTCAGTGTTATCACCAAATTCAACTGTTGGTTCTGGAGTTGGAGTAGCAGTAGGTTCTTCACTTGTTTTTCCACCACTACATCCAGCCAATAATGCTACAACTAGCATCAATGATAAGATGATTGATAATGTTTTTTTCATTTATATGTCCCCCTTGTTTTTTTTTACTAAATAATTATACCATATTATTAGTATAATTAAACAACCTAAGAAAAAATATTTTGTTAGAACAAATAATTAATTTCATGGTCAATAGAATAATCGAATAATTTTTCAATATCGCGTCCACCAAGATAGAATTGATACATTTTTTCATATTGAACATCATATGCACCACCGGTGTAGTAACCTGAAGGATATAAGTTTCTAAGACCAGTAAAATAGAATTTATACAATTGATATCTTTTAGCATAAATTCCAGTTGGATCACTATTAACTTGTGCGCTTATTTCATTTAAAAACCCAAATGTTGCAGTTGCGTTAGATGTACGCTTAACAACAGGTACCAAGTCGCGGTAACAGATTTCTTGTTGTAAAATACTATTAAAAATAGCATCAAAATTTCCCTTAACAGTGCTATCAAAATAATAATGTGGTTGAATGAGAATAATATCAAAAATAGGAGTTGTATTTGCTACAAAGCCTAATTTTTTTATTACATTAACAGCATTTTCACCATAACCATAATAGGGAATCCACATAAGTTGCTTATCCAAGTATTCATGAACCCTAAAAGATAAATCATTCATAAATGACAACGAATAATTATCATAGATATTTTGGTAATCAACTTCACCAATAACAGCTTCTGTGTTTAAGTAAATACCTTTAATATTGTTTTCCCAAATGACTGGAAAACTTCTTTTTATTTCTAGAAGATAATCATATACTTTTTCTAGTGCTGTACTAAAGTAATAAGGATGTGTCATAGAAGTCATGTTTGGGGTGGCAATCCATATATTTGCATCAGGAACTTCTTGTGTAATTTTTAGCATAGTATAGAAAGTACGTGGAATTAATTTAGTAATATAATTATCTTTAGAATGATCAAAATCATTTAAACTGACAATAATATAATCAGTAATTCCACTTCTTTTCATTTTAAGAAAATCACTTTGATTATAATTATGATCCATATAAATAAGAACAAAGTGGGGTACAGACATATTAGCTTTTACAGTTGTAATAGGTAATAATATATTTCCTATTACAATGATTATAAATAAACTGATGCAAACAATTTTTCTCATAAATATATAATACAATAAAAAGAACTAATTGACACAAGGTATTCGGTTATCTATTATAATAGTTATATTATATAAATAGTTAAGGGGGCAATTTTTATGATTGATGAAAAAAATATGATTTTTCTGCGATTACTTAGGCAGACTTCTAGAGGAATAAAACGAGTAATATTTAAAAAAATGAATACAGAAAATTATTCTCATTCACAAATAAACTTGATTTTACATTTAAATGGTAATAAAAAGAGACCAATAAATCTATTATCAAAAATTGTTCAAATTCAAAAGAGTAATATGACCACATTAATTGATTCACTTGAAAAAGAAAATATTGTAAGTAGAAGTCGCGATTTAAATGACAAGCGTGTAATACATTTAAACTTAACTACTAAAGGAATAATTATTAAAAAACAACTATTAGAAGAATACCAACAGCATTTAAATGAGATACTAAAGGATGTAACAGAGGAAGAATTAGATCAAGCAATAGCTAGTTTACTAGCGTTAAAAGAAAAAATTTGGGGGAAGTATGACTAAAAGAAATGCAAGTAAGAGTGATGAGAATCTTCAAAGGGGTTTTAGCTTACTAAAAGAATTTTTAAAAAAGAACTACATGAAATATGTTTATGGTTTATTAGCTATACTAATAACTGATATTTGCACTATTTTCACACCAATATTATCTGGGAAAATTGTAGATGGGATTGTTGATACTGTTAATGGATTAGATAACTTAACAACTAGACGACTACTTCTATTATGTAGCTTATTTATTGGAATAGCTTTAATAAAAATGTTAGCTAATTTTTTTACTAGGCTATTTGTCTTAGGTGCAAGCTATATATTAGATTATGGAACAAGAAGTGCAATGTTTAGCAAGTTATTAGAATTATCCATAAATTATTATAATAAAAAATCAACAGGTGAAGTTATGGCCCTATCAACCAATGACTTAAATGCGGTGACAAGAGCTATGGGTATGGGTATCATGCATTTAATAAACACTATGATTTTATTATTAGTTAGTATTACTTATTTAGCTATTAATTTAAATCTTAAATTAACACTAGCTGTTTTTCTCCCCTTCCCATTTTTAATCATTATCATATCTCAATTTGGTAAATTCATACATAAGCGTTTTAAAAAGGTACAAGAGTCATTTGCAGATTTAACTGGTAAAACTGAAGAATCAATTGCTGGGATCAGAGTGGTAAAATCTTTTGTACAAGAAGAACATGAAATAGCTAATTTTGAAAAATTTAATGAAAAAAACTTTCAAGCAAATGTTTCATTGGCAAAAGTTAGAGCAATTTTTCATCCCACATTATCATTGCTATCAAATGTTACATATTTAATTTTACTTATTGTTGGTGGATTGATTGCCATGGATGGGCAAATTTCTTTAGGGGAATTTATTGTTGTAAATGGATTTTTAGGAATGTTAGTTAGACCTATTACCTTTGTTGGAATGATTATTAATTTTCTTCAACGAGGAAAAGTTTCTATTAGTAGAATCAGTGAACTGCTTTATCAGCAAACAGACATATATGATGGTAAATTTAATGAAACAATAAAAGAAGAAACATTATCAGATAAATTACGAGGGGATATTTGTATTAACAATTTATCATTTTCTTATAAAGAAAAAAAGATTAAAGCACTTGACAATATATCCATTAATCTAAAGCAGGGTCAGACATTAGGTGTGGTTGGTGAGGTAGGAAGTGGAAAAACAACATTAGTAAACCTATTAACTAGAGTATTTGACTTTGAAGAAAATCAAGGACAAATTACAATTGATGGGTATGATATTAAAGATTTACCACTTCATTATCTACGAGATAACATAGGTTACGTTCCACAAGATAATTTCTTGTTTTCTGATACCATATCATATAATGTTAGTTTTACTGAGAATCAGCATTCTAAAGACGAAATAGAGGATGCTTTGAAAAAGAGTAATGTTTATGGGGATATTATGGAATTTCCTCATAAGTTTGATACCTTATTAGGAGAAAAAGGTGTTAATTTATCTGGAGGACAAAAGCAAAGGCTTTGTATTGCAAGAGCGTTAATTCAAAAACGACCAATTATGATATTTGATGATTGTTTATCAGCGGTTGATGTTGAAACAGAAAAGGAAATATTAGCTAATTTACGAGATGAACGTGAAGGTCGAACATGTATTGTTATAGCTCATCGTATTTCAACAATAAAAGACTCAGACTTAATCATTGTATTAAGTGATGGTAAAATTATTGAGTCAGGTACCCATGATGAGTTAATATTGTTAAATGGAGAGTATAATAAAATGCATCGATTACAATTAATGGATGAACTAGATGGAGGGACTGCATCATGAGTGGTTTGAATAAAGGTTTTAGAACGGGAAGCAGTGCTAAAAGAAGTATCTCTCAAGATGAAAAAAGAAAAATTGGAAAAGATTCAATGAAGAATCTATTAAAATATGCAATTCCTTATTGGCCATGGTTTTTATTGGCTTTATTATTAGTTACCATAATAACAGCAACAGAATTACTACGACCTTATTTGCTAGGTTTAGCCATAGATGACATTTCAAAAGCCATTAGAAATCCTGATGCAGTTACAAGCTATAAAGAACATATTATATCATTGGGAGTTATATTTATTTCAGTGGCATTTTTACAATTTATTATCGCATATTTTAATACCATCATATTAAATATAACATCAGCAAAAATTATTAAAGCTCTACGAAGTAAAGTATTCACTCATGTTATGTCGTTACCATTTAGATATTTTGATAAAACTCCAATTGGTAGTGTTGTAACTAGAATATGTAATGATACAAATGCCATTAATGAAATGTATGTTAATGTACTTGTGAATTTTTTCAGAGATATTTTTATGATGATTGGTGTTATTATTACAATGTTTGTGCTTGATGTGAAGATGACACTTGTAGTGTTATCTGTAGTTCCACTAATGGCTTTTGCTGCAATTTTATTTAGGAAAAAAGCTAGAAAAATTCACACATCAATCAGAGCGCGATTATCAGCTTTAAATATTTTCTTATCTGAACATATTTCAGGAATGAAAATAGTACAACTATTTAACATGCAAAAAGTGAAGCAAAGTGAATTTGATGAAATAAATTTACAATATAAAAATGAAAATAAAAGTAGAATTAAAATATGGGGAATATTTAGACCATTTATGGATGTGGTTTCAGCTTTGGCTTTAGCACTAATTATGTGGGTAGGTGGAAATGATGTATTAACATCAACAATTAGTATTGGAGTAGTTTATATGTTTATTAATTACTCTAGAAAGTTTTTCCATCCTATTATGAGTTTAACCGAAATGTATAACACTACGCAGGCTTCGTTGGTTTCAAGTGAGAGAATTGAAGTGCTATTAAATACATTGTCTGAAGAAAAGCCTGTAACAGTAAAAAGTTTACATGATTCTAAATGGAAAATTGAATTTAAAAATGTATGGTTTGCCTATGATGATGAAAATTGGATTCTAAAAGATGTATCATTTAGTGTGTCACCTGGGGAAAAAGTAGCAATTGTGGGTACAACAGGAGCTGGAAAAACAACAATAATAAGTCTAATTTTAGGATTTTATCGTCATCAGAAAGGAGATATTTTAATTGATGGTATTTCAATTAATGATATTGACTTACAAGAATTACGTAAACAAATTGGAACAGTTAGACAAGATGTATTTCTTTTCAAAGGTGATATTGAAACAAATATAAAACTATATAATGACATACCAATAGAAGATGTTATAAAAGCTGCTAATACTGTTAATGCTTCTAAATTTATTAATCAACTAGAAGATAAATATAAAGAAAATGTTAATCATCGAGGAACCACATTTTCAGAAGGACAACGACAATTACTATCATTTGCTAGGGCGTTGGTTAATAATCCTAAGATTTTACTCCTTGATGAAGCCACATCAAGTGTAGATACAAAAACTGAATTATTAATTCAAGAAGGTATGGAGCACATGATGAAAGGACGTACCTCGATTACTGTTGCTCATCGTTTATCGACTATCGTTAATTCTGATGAAATCCTATTTATTCATAAGGGGCATATTAAAGAGCAAGGGACACATAAGGAATTATTGAAGAAAAAAGGATATTATTACGATTTATATACAATACAATATTCATAAAGGAAGTTTTAATTGAGTCAATCTAAAATAAAGGACCTAACAAAAGGTAAAGTATCTGAAATATTAAGAAAACTAACTGTTCCCATGATTCTTGGGATTTTTGGGATGGTTATTTTTAATTTAGTAGATACATATTTTGTGAGCAAATTAGGAACACTACAAATAGCTGCTTTAACTTTTACATTTCCAGTTGTACTAATTATTAATAGTATAAATCTTGGATTAGGAATTGGAGCGGCGGCTGTAATTTCTAAAGCAGTTGGTGAAAATGATAGAGAAAAAGTTATAAGACTATCAACTGATAGTATTAGTTTAGGTATTGTTGTTGCCGTTATTCTTGCAATTGTAGGAGAACTTACAATTAAACCTCTTTTTACAGCACTAGGAGCAGATCAACAAGCAATGGTATATATCATGCAATACATGAGAATCTGGTATGCAGGAGTTCCCTTAGTTGTTATTCCTATGATTGGAAATAATGCAATAAGAGCTTTGGGAGATACAAAAACTCCAAGCGTAGTAATGCTAATAGCAGCCATTGTTAATACAATTATGGATCCATTATTAATATTTGGGCTTGGTCCATTTCCTGAATTAGGAGTACAAGGTGCAGCAATTGCAACTGCTATAGCTCGATTTATCACTTTTGCAGTATCACTATATGTATTAATTGTTCGGGAAAAAGTCATTGTTGTAAAAATAATAGAAATAAAAGAAATGTTATCATCTTGGAAAGATATCTTATTTATTGGATTACCAAATGCCATAGCTAGAGCAATTATTCCTTTAGGAGCTGGAGTTATTACTAAAATTATTTCAGGTTTTGGAAATGTATATGTAGCAGCGTTTGGAATAGGAACTAAAATTGAATTTTTTTCTCTAGCTATTGTTATTGCTTTAGTAGCCGTCATCCCCGTTTTTGTAGGGCAAAATTTTGGAGGTAAAAGAATTGATAGAATTAAAGAGGCAATATTAGTTAGTAAAAAATTTACTATATACTATTCTGTTGTAATTTATATACTTATATTCTTGTTCGCAAGACCATTAGCTTCGCTATTTTCAAAAGAAAAAGATGTTATTTCAAATGTAATATTATATTTAAGAATTGTTCCATTGGCCTATGGGTTCCAAGGTGTTTTAATGATTATTAATGGTGCATTAAATGCTTTGCGAAAACCTATTATAGCTGCATTATTAAATATAATACAAATGCTTGCAGTATATGTTCCGCTTGCATATTTTCTATCAAAACCTTTTGGAATGGTAGGAATTTTTGTTAGCTTAGTAATTTCATATATACTTTTAGGAACAATATCTATAGGTGTATTCAACAGGGGAATTAATAAACTATAGTATCTTTTAAATTTCTTCTTTTGGGAAAACATGTTTCATACCATTGTAATGATAAAGTACCCCAATTAAAACATAAATTAACTGAAGATATTCAAAATTCATACCAAGAGATAAAATGATTGTTATCATAAGAAGCGGTAACGTGGATGCAAAACATGCAATCATATACCCATCTTTTAATTTAAGATTAGGAATTTTTCTAAATCTAGCTATGGAATTACCAAACAATCCAATAATTAATGCGCCAACTTGAATGAGTAGCATAAAAAAGAATAATAAAAGAGCAACTGTGAAAACGTTTGTGTACTTTAATATGGAAAGATAAGTAATTAGAACACTTTTATCTATAATAGTTTCAGGAATAAATCCGGAAAGTTCAGAATAAGTGTATGTTACATCAATGGTATCCATTCTAAGATATAACTGATCTTTTTCAAGTAATACTAATGATAGGTAATCATTATAGTTAGCTTCATTAATAGTATTACTGTCATCAATCATTATTAAAAAGCCCTTGTCAGCTTCATCATATATAGTATAGGGGCTTGTAGCATCAACTTTAAGTATGTTATCTTCTATGATAAAATCAGGACAATTGTCAGCAAAAACTTTATAAACTTGTTCATAAGATTGTGCATTTTGGAATCCCATTGGAAGATATATAATTAACCCTAGTAAGAATGATAAAATTGTAAGGTATAAAAAACCTTTCCATTTTTTCATGGTATATATTTCTTTATAATAGTTAAAATCATATAGAGATTTAATAAAACTTTTTAATAAGTACATAATAAAATCCTTTCAAACTAAATGCTATTATACAATAAAAATAGCATTAATAAAAATAAAAATATGATATAATTATGTCTATGAAAAAAGGAGAATTTATTCTTAAAGCCGATTATAAACCTTGTGGTGATCAGCCTAAGGCTATTGAAAAACTTGTTAAAGGAATTAATGAAGGTAATCGGTATCAAACACTATTAGGAGTTACAGGTTCTGGTAAGACTTTCACCATGGCAAATATTATTGAAAAAGTACAAAAACCAACAATTGTTTTAGCTCACAATAAAACTCTAGCCGCCCAACTTTGTAGCGAGTTTAAAGAATTCTTTCCTAATAACTGTGTTGAATACTTTGTTAGTTATTTTGATTATTATCAGCCAGAAGCATATATACCATCAACAGATACATATATTGAAAAAGATTCCTCATTAAATGAAGAAATTGATCAATTACGCCATTCAGCTACAGCAGCACTTTTTGAAAGACGAGATGTGATAATTGTAGCATCTGTATCTTGTATTTATGGGTTAGGTGATCCAAAAGATTATGAAGAGTTAATGGTTTCAATAAGAGTGGGTATGGAAAAAGAACGAGATATTATAATACGTCATTTAATTGACATTCAATATACTAGAAATGAATATGATTTTAAAAGAGGGACATTTAGAGTAAGGGGAGATGTTTTAGAAATTATTCCAAGCTCTGAGTTTAATACAGGGTATAGAATTGAGTTCTATGGTGATTTAATTGAAAAAATCACACAAATAGATACTGTAACAGGAGAGGTTTTAGGTAAAAGACAACATCTAGCAGTTTTTCCAGCATCTCATTTTGCTACTTCGTCTAAAAAAATGGATAAAGCTATTATATCTATTGGGGAAGAGTTAGAAGAACAATTAGCATTCTTTAAAGAACAAGGTAAACCACTTGAGTATGAACGAATTGAGCAACGAACACGGTATGATCTTGAAATGATGACTAATGTTGGGTTTTGCTCTGGCATTGAAAATTATTCAAGGCATATTAACAATCGAGAAAAGGGTACACCACCTAAAGTTTTATTAGATTATTTTCCAGATGATTATCTTATGTTTATTGATGAATCGCATGTTACAGTTCCACAGGTAAGGGGGATGTATAAAGGTGATAAGTCTAGAAAAAAAAGTTTAATTGACTTTGGTTTTAGATTACCATCAGCTTATGATCATAGACCTTTATGCTTTGAAGAATTTGAAAAGCGACAAAATCAAGTAGTTTATGTGTCTGCAACTCCTGCTGATTATGAAAAAGAAAAATCAATCCAGATAGTTGAACAGATTATAAGACCAACAGGTCTAGTAGATCCACCAATTGACGTAAGGAAAGTGGAAGGACAAGTAGATGACTTAGTGGCAGAAATTAGAACAGTGGTTGCAAATAATCATCGTGTATTAGTGACTACATTAACTAAGAGAATGGCTGAAAATTTAACAGACTATATGGATAGTTTAAATGTGAGAGTTAAATACCTTCATTCAGATATTGAAACCATGGAGAGAACAAAGATATTAAAACAGTTAAGGATGGGCGAATTTGATGTGCTAATTGGTATTAATCTTTTAAGAGAAGGTCTTGACTTACCAGAAGTAGGATTAGTAGCAATTTTAGATGCTGATAGGGAAGGTTTCTTACGAAGTGCACGTTCATTGATTCAAATTATTGGTAGAGCTGCTAGAAATGTTGAAGGTAAAGTAATAATGTATGCGGATAAAATAACAAGATCAATGGATTTAGCTATATCTGAAACTAATAGAAGACGAGAAAAGCAAGTAGCATATAACAAACAATTTGGTATTACACCAACTTCAATTATTAAAGCAATAAGAAATTCCCTTGAGTCAATTACAAAAGAGGAAACTGAAGGTAAGATACATGTGGATATAGACAATATTGATGAGAAAATAAATACCATGGAAAATCAGATGAGACAAGCTGCTAATATACTAAATTTTGAAAAAGCAGCTATATATAGAGATGAAATAAAAAAATTAAAGGAGATTAGAAATGATTTATCAAAACATTGAATTCTTTAATGTTGAAAAATTATGTGATTACTCATTAATGTCAGGAAAAATTCTTAGAAGGTATTTTAAAGAAACAATTGAAAAACTTGATACCGATGAACTAAGAATGGGTCCTTTTGCAGCATCTTATTCAAATGAATGTGAGATGCGATTTGTTACTCCAAGAAAAATATTTAAAATATATTTATCAGCCATGGAGCGTGATGGGAAAATCAATATATACCAAGGTGATTACTATTATGGAACTTATGACATAAGCCATGGAAAAATAAATTGTATTGAAGTTGGAGTAAATGAAAGATTATATCAAAGCGCTGAAATGGGAAAACAGACTAGATATAATAAATCTGTATGGCGAGTAGTTTTCCTAAAAAGATTTACAGCTATATTTCACGGTATTGACGTTGCAAATAATCAAATCAGACCACCTAAGAAAGAAGAATTGCCTTCAAAAACATTTTTAATGTACGGCTCTTCTATTAGTTTTGGAGCGACTTCAGGGGGATCATCATACTTATCATTTCCACAAGTTGCAGCAAGAACTCTTGGATATCAAGTAATGAATAAATCAATGCCTGGTAGTTGTTTTTGCGAAAAAGCAGTAACAGATATGATTGTAGCATGTAATAATGTTGACTTTTTTCTTTATGAAATTGGTGGGAATATGCGTAATAGATATTCAGTAGAGGAATTTAGCGAACGTTTTAAATACCTAATGGATGAAACAAGAAAACATCATCCAAAAAAAATTATTATTGCCATTGATGTATTTTGGACTATTAGACATATTCCATTTGAAGATGAAAAGAAGGTAAATAAAGTTATTGATGGTTACAATTTAGCCATGAAGGAATATATAGAAAAAAGAGATGATGAATTCATGATACTTCTTGATTCTAAGAGTATTTTACCTGATTTTTCACTACTTTGTGCAGACATGCTTCATCCATCTGCGTATGGACACATGGTAATGGGAGAAAATTTAGTTAAAGAAATATCAAAGTATGTATTGAAATAACTTCATGGCTTGTTATAATATTACTTTAGTAAGGAGGAAATTATGAAAAAAATTGCCGTAGGAATGTATGGAATAAATGGGCATCAGCTCCATGAACAATTGTTAAATAATGATAGAGCTTATTGCCATGCTATTGCAAAGATTGATAAAGATTTACTACCTAAGGGGTATGACCTTGATAGTATTAAGTTTTATGATACTTTTGAAGAAATGATTAATGATGATGATATTGATGTTATTTCACTTTGTTCCCCAATTAGATTAGATCAAGAAAAACAAGCTATAATGGCATTAAAAGCTGGAAAACATGTTTATAGTGAGAAACCAGCTGCATTATCAGAGACATCACTTGATTTAATATTAAGAGTGGCTAAAGAGAATAATCGCGAATTTCATGAAATGGCAGGTACTTGCTTTGAAGAACCATTCTTAACGATGAAAGATGTTGTTAAATCAGGAGTATTAGGTGATATTATACAAGTATTTGCACAAAAATCTTACCCTTATCATGATAGACGTCCTCAAGATGATATTACTGATGGTGGTATTACTAGATGGATAGGAGTACATGCTACTCGTTTTATTGAACATACTACTGGATTAAAAATTGATAAAGTATATTCAGTTGAAACATCTTATGGAAATCCTGTAAAAGGTGGCGATTTAGCCATGGCTTCTAGTTTAATGATGACTTTAGATAATGGAGCTGTTGGTTCAATGATTTGTAATTATGCTAATCAGCGTACATTTGGCCCTTGGGGAAATGAACAATTAAGAATATGGGGGACAAAAGGGTTTGTAGAAGCGGTTGATGGTGTACAAAAAACCCGATTAGTTTTACATGACAAAGATATGGGAGCACTTGATTTAGTTCATGAGAATGTTGATTATTTTGAATTTTTCTTAGATAAAATCATAGATGGAAAAGAATTCCCAATTACACTAGAAGAAGAGTTACATCCATTACGTGCTGTTATTAGAGCAAAAGAAAATGTATTAGAGAGGATAAAATAATATGAAATTAGTTATAATAGGTGTTAGCGGATACGCTAAAGCTTTTATTGAAGCTTTGTTCTTAAACAAACCAAATGAGCAATTTGAAGTAGTAGGATTTATTTATCCAAAATCAAGGAAAAGCCCTATTCCTTCACAACTTATTGATAATAATGTTCCTCAGTATGATTCGTTAGATGAATTTTATGAAAATGATGATGCTGATTTAGTGATTATTTCATCACCAATCAATTTACATTTAGAGCAAACAATTACATCACTTAGAAATGGCTCAAATGTATTATGTGAAAAACCAATAGCTGCGACTATCCAAGATGCTAGAGAAATGGAAAGAGTTTCAAAAGAAACTAATAAATTTGTTGCAGTTGGATTTCAATGGTCATTCTGTGAACCAATTTTATCACTTAAAAAAGATATTCTTGATGGTATGTATGGAAAAGCTATTAGTGCAAAAACTGTTGTTGAATGGCCACGTACTATTAGATACTATAATAGAGCAAGCTGGGCTGGAAAAATCATGGATAACTATGGCAATTGGGTATTAGACAGTGTAGCCAATAATGCAACTGCTCATTTTTTACACAATATGCTATTTTTGCTTGGAGATGATATTGATAAAGCTTCATATCCAGAAACTATTACAGCAGAAACTTATAGAGCAAACGATATAGAAAACTATGATACTTTTGCAGGTAAAATAAGAACAAAAAATGGAGTAGACTTACTGTTTTTGGCAAGTCATGCGGTAAAAGACAGCTTAAATCCTATATTTGAATTTGTATTTGAAAAAGGAAAAGTAACTTTCGACTTTTCAAAAGATAGTATTTTATATGGTCATAAAGAAGATGGAACAACTAAAGCTTATGGCAATCCATTTGACGATGAAATGAAAAAAATATTTACATGTATTAAAACAATAAGAAACGAAGATGAAATTCCTTGTCCAATAGATGCTGCAGTTCCACAGTTAATGGTTATTAATGCGGTAAGTGAAGAGGTGCCAATTACTCAATTTCCAAAAGATGTTGTAGTAAGCGGAGAGATTAAAGGTGAAACACTGTTATATGTTGAGGGTATGAACGAAATATTAGATAAATGCTATGAACAAGAAAAATTACCTTCTGAAATGGGATATAAATGGGCCATCTCTCAACCTACTATTAATGTGACTAACTATACCAAATTTACAAGTGCAAAAAATTGGAAGAAATAATTGTTATTACTACTAAACAGGCTGATTTCATTGAAATAACCAATGAGATCAGTCTTTATATTAAGAACCAAAATTTACAAAATGGTTTTGTTTATATAACCATACCTCATACAACAGCTGGAATTACTATTAACGAAAATGCAGATAAAGATGTAAAAAACGATATACTTATGAAGCTAAGTAAATTGGTGGATAATGATAGTGATTATGCTCATTTTGAAGGAAATTCCAAAGCTCACATCAAAGCTAGTTTGATGGGATGCACACTAACTATACCAGTGGCAAATAAAAAACTTTTGTTAGGAACTTGGCAAGGTATTTATTTTTGTGAGTTTGATGGGCCAAGAAAAAGAAAGGTATGGATACATTCATGGAAAAGTTGTTAAAAAAACGGCGTAGTATTAGAAAATATTTACCAGAAAAATTAAAAATTGAGCAAATTAACCAGATTATGAAGGCAGGTTTATATGCTCCTTCATCAAAAAACTCAAAACCATGGGAAATTTACGTCACTGAAAACAAAGAAAAAATCAATTTATTATCTACTGCTAAACCAACAGGAGCAGCTTTTATTAAAGATGCTCCACTTGTAATGGCAATAGTAGCAAATCCACAAAAAAGTGCTGTGTGGATAGAAGATGCTTCAATAATGGCAACTATTATGCAATTAGTAGCTGAAGATTTAGGTGTTGGATCATGTTGGATTCAAATTAGAAAAAGAGAACATAATGAGCTATTAAGTGCACAAGACTATGTAAAAGAATTATTGTCAATAGATGCACATAAGAAAGTATTATGTTTGATATCATTTGGATACCCAGATGAAAAAAAACAAGCATATACTGATAATGATTTGCTAACAGAGAGGATTATTTGGAGGTAAAGTATGAAAAAAATTCTATTTATTTGCATAAATAATTCATGTAGAAGTCTTATGGCTGAAGCTATTACTGTTCAATTAGCTAAAGGACAAGTGAAATGTTTTAGTGCAGGCTTATCACCAACATTTTCAATAGATGAAAATGCTGTTATGGTTATGGCAGAAATAGGAATGAAAATGGATCATTATTATCCTAAAAAAATTGATGATGTACCATCGGATTTTGATATAATGATTACAATAGGTGATTCACAATCATATCCTATGATAAATGCGTTGAAGCATGAGAATTGGGATGTTGAAGATCCAAAAGGACATGATTTAGCTTTCTATAAAAAAACATTAAAAGTAATTAATAAAAAAGTAACAAAATTATTAGAAAGCATCTTATAGTAAGGATGATATTATGTATTTTCAAGAAAAACATATTAATAGAATTTTAAAAGATTTAAGTAGTAAACGAATTACATCAAGTCATGAAATAACTAGTATGAAGATTATAACAGGTGATGTAAAAGGACTATATAATCTAGACTATAATGATGAAAAGTTACTTCCATATAAAGCGGGTGAAAAATGGGGAGAAACTAAAGATTATAGTATTTTTAGAGCAAAAGTTACTATTCCTAAAAACATGCATGGGAAACATGTGATGATTTGGTTTGACACTCAATATAATGATGGCCATATATTAAGAAGACAAAGTGATGTGGGATGGAATAGTAGAAAAAATCCTCAGTTTGTACTTTATGTTAATGGAAAAGCTTATCAAGGTATTGATAAATATCATACACAAGCAACACTATCAAGTTTCGCAATTAAAAATGAAGAATATTCAATTGCTTTAGAAGGTTTTCCTGGAATGGCAAAAGGTCCTTTGGAAATGTATATGTTTTTAAAAACTATAGATGATGAAACAGAAAAGCTTTACTATCACATAAAAGTTCCATTTGATGCATCGCGATTCATTGAAGATGAAACTACCAAAATAGAAATTCAAAAACATTTAGAAAATGCTATAAATTTACTAGATTTAAGATTACCTTATTCTGAATTATATTATGATTCAGTTAAAAAAACACAGAAATACATTGATGATGTTTTAGATAATGAATTAGCTAATCACGAAAATGTTATTGTAAAAGGAATAGGCCATACTCATATTGATGTAGCTTGGTTATGGCCTGTGGCTGAAACTAGACAGAAAGTGGTTAGAAGTTTTACAACTGTTTTACAATTAATGAAATTATATCCTGACTATAAATTTATGTCATCACAACCACAACTATATCAATTTTTAAAAGAAGAAAACGAAGAAGTATACAACGAAGTAAAAAAACGAATAAAAGAGGGCCGATGGGAGGCTGAAGGTGGAATGTGGCTGGAAGCTGATTGTAATTTAGCTTCTGGAGAATCTTTTGTAAGACAAATATTATTTGGTAAACAATTTTTTAAAGATGAGTTTGGTGTTGATAATAAAATTTTATGGTTGCCAGATGTATTTGGGTATTCAGCAGCATTACCACAGATTTTACAAAAAACAGGAATTAAACATTTTATGACCACTAAAATTTCTTGGAATGAATATAACACATTACCATATGATACATTTAATTGGAGAGGGATTGATGGATCTGAAGTTTTCACACACTTTATTACTACATCTTATCTTGACCAAAATTTCATGTGGGGTGGTTATACATATAACGGAGAATTAGGTGCAGAGCAGATCATGGGCACTTGGAAAAACTACAAGAATAAAGATATTAACCATGAAACTTACACATCCTTTGGATGGGGTGATGGAGGTGGTGGCCCAACAAGAGAGATGTTAGAGCAAGCTAAAGTACTAAAAAAAGGAATCAAAGGATTACCTAAATTTGAAATACAAATGCCATCTGAATATTATAGTAATCTCTATGATAGGGTTAAAGATAACAAACGTCTACCAAGTTGGGTAGGTGAATTATATCTTGAATATCACCGTGGAACATATACTACTATGGCCAGGAATAAGCGAGATAACAGAAAAAGCGAATTACTCTATCGTGATGTAGAGTTATTTAGTTATATAGCTAGTGAATTAGGATTAGTAGAATATCCAAAAGAACGTTTAAATGATAATTGGAAAGTGATTTTACTTAACCAATTCCATGATATTCTTCCTGGCTCATCTATTAAAGAAGTTTATGATGTAACTAAAGTTGAGTATGAAGAAATACTTAGTAATGGGCATGAAATGCTTAATGATTCAATTGACAAAATCGCCATATTAGCAGGTAGTAAAAAGAAAAGTTGCGTTGTATTTAATCAACTATCTTTTGAGAGAACAGATATTGTAGCAATTAAAACCAATGAATATTTTACACATGCTACTGACAGTGATGGTAAAAAAATAG
Organism: Clostridiales bacterium; assembly: GCA_023145435.1. GTDB lineage: Bacteria > Bacillota > Clostridia > DUPQ01 > DUPQ01 > JAFGUQ01. The sequence continues at coordinate 9,688 of JAGLDS010000015.1, read as the reverse complement.
CAGGCCAGCTAAAAGAAGGGGATAATGGTAATATTTTCTATTTTGATGCTACCATACCTTCAATGGGTTATAAGGTTTATGAACTATCAAGTGAAAAAGAAATAAAAGGTGATATGTTTGTTGATTTACAAACTATGGAAAATGATTTCTTAAAAATTACTTTTAATAATGATATGAATATGACTTCTATTTTTGATAAAGTTAATAATCGTGAAGTATTGCCAAATGGACAAGTTGGTAATCAATTAATAGTTTACGAAGATAAACCATATGCTTGGGATGCCTGGGATGTAAATATATATTATAAAGATAAATTTTGGCTTGTTAATGATGTGGAAAAAGTAGAAGTTATTGAACAAGGTCCAATAAGATCTGGATTAAGAATTAGAAGACGCTTCTTACAATCTGTAATAGAACAAAAAATTTACTTATATAAAAGTAATGGTAGGATTGACCTAGAAACATATATTGATTGGAAACAACATGACCTATTTGTTAAAGTAACTTTTCCAATTGATGTAAATGCTTCTAAAGCAACATATGACATACAATTTGGTAATGTTGAGCGACCTACACATAATAATACAAGCTGGGATTATGCACGCTTTGAAGTGTGTGCACATAAATGGGCTGATTTATCAGATGAAGGTTATGGTGTATCGTTGCTAAATGACAGTAAATATGGATATGATATTAAAGATCAACAAATGAGTTTATCGTTACTAAAAAGTCCAACTTCACCAAATCCAGATGCAGATAGAGAAGAACACTTCTTTACCTATTCAATTTATCCTCATAAAGATACGTTTAGACAAGCTGATACAATAAATCAAGCATATCAGTTAAACTGTCCGCTTATTAGTTGTTATGTGGAAAAAGGGAAGAATAAGCTACCATCAGATTACTCATTTATCACCATTGATAAAGAAAATGTAATAATTGAAACAGTTAAAAAATGTGAATATGATAGTGATTTAATTATTAGAGTATATGAAGCGTATAATAAAAAAACAAATATTAAGTTCACTTTAGCCAATAAAATTGACAAAGTATATGATTGTGATTTATTAGAAAATATTGAAAAAGAAATTTCTCATAAGATAACAACATTCACTGATGTTATTAAGCCTTATGAAATTAAGACCTATAAAGTGACATTTAAGTAGGAGGGGAGTATGAATACTGTAATTATTTATGCCTCACGTTATGGCTATACAAAAGATTGTACACAACTATTAGCAGATCAGCTAAAAGGTGAAACAATAGTTATAGATGCAGATAATCAAAAAGAAATAGATATATCTGAATATAATCAAGTGATTTTTGGTGGTTCAGTAAAAATTGGACAGTTACAACGGTCTATTACTACCTTTGCCCTTACACATAAAAAAGAATTATTAAAGAAAAAATTAGGTATATTTGTTTCATGTGGTGATAAATCTAACTATATGAAATACCTACAAGATTCATTGTCTAAAGAATTACTTTCACATGCATCTTTAATTGAATGCTTTGGTGGCGAATTTAGAAAAGAAAATATGAAGTTTTTTGAAAAAAGAATGGTTAATGTAATGGAAAAAGCAAATGAACAAAAAGGTGGAAGACCACCTATACCTATGTTTGAAAATATAAAAAAAATGGCAACTGAATTTAGTGTATAATACTTGTAGTATAAAAGATAAATTATTTAAAAAGGGGATATTGTATGAACAATCGTGAGAGGGCCTTAGCAATATTAAGATATCAAGATTATGATAAAATGCCTTTAGTCCATTTTGGATACTGGAGAGAAACATTAGAAAAATGGGGGCAAGAAGGTCATATCGAAAAAGGATTAGATAAAGAGTGGAGAGATTCAAATGATATAGACACTATGATTTCTAATAAATTAGGTTTTGACTTTAATTGGAGTAATTGCTATGGAGGGAAAAGATTTTTACAACCATCTTTTCAAAGAAAAGTTTTAGAAGAATTAGGAGATGGTGCGAGAAAAGTACTAAACTGGGATGGAGTAGTTGTTTTAGAAAAAGATGGAGCAGGGTCTATACCAGCTGAAATCGATCATACGTTAAAAGATCGCAAATCGTGGGAAGAACATTATTTACCACGTTTACAATACTTTAGCAATAGAGTTGACTATAACGAAATCATGGCTTACAAGCCTCCTGAAGAGCGAGATGCACCTCTTGGGTTGCATGTCGGTAGTTTCTATGGCTTTGTAAGAAATATAGCTGGTATTGTTGGGTTAAGCTATTTAGCATTAGATGATGAAGAACTATATAAAGAAATAATCGATACAGTTGGACAATTACAATATGATGTAGCAAAGAGAGCATTAGAATCTGGACAAACTTTTGATTTTGGTCATATTTGGGAAGATATCTGCTTTAAAAATGGTCCTTTAGTTAGTCCAAGCGCTTTTGATAAATTTGTAGGACCTCACTATAAGAAAATTAAAGAGTTATTGCTTTCTTATGATATTGATTTATTATCTCTTGACTGTGATGGTAAAATTGATGCATTAATTCCCACATGGATTAATAATGGTGTCAATATAATGTTTCCAATAGAAGTAGGAACATGGGATGCATCTATTGCACCATGGAGAGAAAAATATGGTAAAGATCTACGTGGTGTTGGAGGAATGAATAAAGTAGTTTTCTCAAGAGATTATAAAGCTGTTGATGAAGAAATAGAGCGACTAAAACCATTAGTGGATTTAGGTGGATTTATTCCATGCCCTGACCATAGAATTGCACCAGATGCAAAGTGGGAAAATGTACAATATTATTGTGAACAAATGAGAAAAGAATTCGGATAAATTATATTAGAACATTTATCCATTTATCAGATTTATAACGGATATATACAATTATAAATTTAACAATTTCTTCTGTATAAACGACTGCCAGGCATAAGTGTACTGGTAGTTTTAGTACGTGTACAGAAAAGAAGGCTAAAGGAACACCTATTAGGTAGATTGAAAGAAAATCAATAACAAGGCAAAACTTTGTATCACCACCACTACGAAGTATACCAACTATTAATAAGAAATTCATACTTCTCACACACATAAAGCTTGCTGAAACAATAATTGTATTAATTGAATCTTGTATAGTTTTTTGATCAAAATTAAAGATAGAGGCCACAAAGCGTCCAGTTAATAAATAAATTCCACTTAATATTAAAGTTCCAATAAAGTTATATAACATGGCAACTTTTGCTATATGCTTAGCTTTATCAATTTCTCTAGCTCCTAAATGATTACCTACAATAACTGAAATTGCATTACCAAAACCAATTAGAAATGCCCAAAATAGATCTGAGATAGTCAAGGCTACCTGAATCGAAGCAATAGCGGCTACACCTAACGCACCATAAGCAATAAAATATATTGCCATACCAAGGGACCAACTAGCCTCATTTAAAATTACAGGAATAGCTTTTTTCATTACTTTTTTAAATAATGTAGAAGAAAAAGAAAAATATTGATTAAGTGTTCCCCTTAGAGGATGATTTTTACTTCTATAAATAATAGTAAATAAAATAATCATTTCAATACATCTTGCAATTAAAGTTGCAATAGCAGCACCTTTAACACCTAAAACTGGAAAACCTAATTTACCGTTTATTAATATATAGTTTAGTAATGTGTTAATACTTAAAGCAATAATAGAAACAACCATAGGTAATTTAGTCCTGTGAATACTTCGTGAGTTATAAATATATACATAACTTAAAGCTAATGGAATATATGAAAAACAAACGATTTTAAGGTAAGTTGTACCTTTAGCTAATAATTCTAAATCACTTGAAAATAATGATAATATTTGTGACGGAAACGTAAAGGCAATTATTGCAAAAACAGCAGCAATAGAAAAACAAACTAAAAAACCCATTCCTATTATTTTTATAATATTTTCTTTATCTTTAACTCCCCAATATTGAGAAGTAAAAATACCCATACCACTTAGTACTCCAAATATAGTAATAATAAAAAAGAAATATAGTCGATTTGATAGAGAAACTGCGGCTAATGCCACTTCGCCTCGTGAACCAATCATAATGTTATCTACTAGATTAAGTGAGGTTAAAACAAAGTTTTGCATTGCAATTGGCAACCCGATTTTTAATATTTTACGTAGTAATGAAGTGCTTCCTATTTTTTGTTCCATAGTTTCTAAATAATATCACAATCACGTGAAAAAATGAACTAAAAAACCAGCAATATTAACCTATGCAGAGTAATTGAAAAATTATATATTTTTGATTATACTAATATAATCACATTAAGGAGTCGGTAATGACAAAAAGAGAGAGAGTAGAGGCTGCATTTTTATTTAATAAACCTGATAAAGTACCACTACAGTATCATCCTTCATTAAGAGGATATTTTGAACATGGAGAAGCACTAAGGGAACTGTTTTAAAAATATGAAGGTGACTTTGATGATGTGTCTAATGAAATAATTCCCATAATTCCTGAATATGCATATGATGAATTTGGAGATTATTATGATGAGATTGAAGATGATTTTGGTATTTTATGGACACATAGAATCTTTGAAATAATGGGACATCCTAAATACAGACCATTTGATGATTTAGATAATATAAAAACATACAAATTTCCAACACCCAAATATGGTGACATGGAATTTATAAACTCCATAAGAGAACAGAAAAAAAACTCATATTGCTTAAAAGGAGAAATTACTCTTTTTGAGAGAATGACTGCAATAAGAAAATTTGAAGATGTACTAATGGATATGCATATGGACACAGTAGAAATTAATGAAATTGCAGACATGTTTGTTGAGTATTATTTAATAGAAATTGATAATCTTCTCAAAGCCGATGTTGATGCAATATTTATAGGAGATGATTTTGGTACTCAAGAGGATTTGATTATTTCACCAAAATTATTTAGAAGATTTTTAAAACCACGCTATAAAATTATGATAGATAAAATTCATAAAGCTGGTAAAAAAGTTCATTTTCACTCTTGTGGTGCCAATATAAAATTATTAGAAGATATGGCTGATTTAAAAATCGATTCATATTGGCCACAACTTAATGCTTATGATACAAGTAAATTAGCAAAAAAATTACGAGAATATAAGATTGCCACTTCACTTCATTTTAGAGGACATATATTGAATTTTGGGACACCAGATGATGTGAAAAAATGGGTATATGATGTAAGTTTAGATTTTGATACAAAAAATGGTGGAAGTTGGTATTATGTAGAAATAGATGATGGATTTCCATTTGAAAATATTAAAGCACTTTTTGAAATTATTGATCAATTAAGATGAATATTTGAAAAGTATATGTAACCATATGTTAGGCTATGGTACAATCAATCCGTAATTAAGAATAATTACTAGATCAAAGGAGGTCTATAATGGATAAAAAATATTATGATTTATTAGGTGTTAGTGAAGATGCAAAAAAAGATGTTATTGATAACGCATATAATAAATTATTAATTAGAGCAAGACATGATGACTCTATTGATATGCAAACTATAAATGATGCATATGATCATCTAACTGGAAATGTTAAACCAGTTGTAACTGAACATGAAAAAAGCAGACGAGAAAAAGCAGTCAAGAGGACAGGAGCAATGCCTTTTTATATAATTGGTGGTATTATTTTAGCAGTAGTTTTAATATTAGTACTTCCATCAATATTTACAAAAACACCTGATTTGGCTGTAACTTTTGTTGGTGGATATTCAATAAATGATGAAGCTACAATTCTTGAAAATAAAATTGAAGATTTAGGAATTAAGAATGTTGAAGTAACACGAATATTCTTAGATGCTAATGCTAGTAGTGCAGAAGCAGATTATGCTGGGAGACTAGCCTTAGGGGGAATGTTACAAAGTAATGAAGGTGACTTGCTTATTACTACTAAACAAGCGTTTAATTATTTGTTAATTGATGATGCTACTCTAATGGTGTTATCTCAAAGTATATTAGCTGATTTAGGTATTGAACTAAATTCAAATAGATTAGTTTATCAAAATGGAATTCCATATGGAATTGACGTAAGTGATATTTCTTTAGTAACTGATGCTGTATCTGGAAATGGAGAAACAATCATATGTATTGCTAACAGCAGTGAACACTTTGATGAAGTTATTATGGCAATTAAATTGATTTTTGAATAGTAATATTTGAAAAGTCATACATAAAAAGGATGAATATTTATTCATCCTTTTTTACTAATCTTTTTAAGTTTTTATATCCTAAGGTACAACCCAATAATGTATCTTCCATCCCTTCAAATTCAATTGAAAGAGTACCTTGATAATTGTATGTTTTCATAATGTTTATGCACTGAGCCAACGGAGCATCTCCATGACCAATAATTGCACCTCGTAAATAATTTCCATATCGTGTACCAAACCAACCTTCACCTGGATTAAAAGAATTACCTGACTTAACATGGAAATCTTTAAAATGGATATGAAAAGCATAAGTTATTAAACGACCCATAGCTCTTACAGGATCTTCATCAACACACATGAAATTTCCTACATCTAAAAGTACACCAAAATTATCATGATCTACTTCATTTACCAATAATTCAATTCGGTCACTATCTTGAGAATAGAGACCATGGTTTTCAACCATTGTTTTAATTCCTAATTCATTGGCATATGTTGTTATATCATGACAAGCAGAGGCTAATTTATCTAAATTAAAATAAAAACTTCTAGCAGTTGGATCTGAAGCATTAAAGCCAAAAGTAGCATCGTGTCTCATTTTATCTACACCTAATGCTTTAGCAATGTGAACTTCTTTTTTTATTCGTTTAAGTTCATTTTGTATATTACCATCACTACCTGTCAATAAATCAGCAGGTGTAGCGTAATTTACAATAGATAAACCTTCTTGATCACAAGCTTTTTTAACTAACTTAGCTAATTGCAATTTTTCATCACCTTCTGCTGGTAAGTTTGAAAATTCAATGGCATCATATCCGATTTCTTTGGTTTTCTTAATTACATCAAATAAATCCATTTCTTTACTTTTTAATAATTTACTATAAGCATATGAGCTAATTCCTAATTTCATTATATCCTCCTTAAAAATTGTACAGCCTTTTTAATATCTTCATAAGGCGTTTTTCCTACTTCACGTTCAATGGTTAAAAATCCTTTATATCCTGATTCACCTAATGCTTTCAAATAAGTAGGGAAGTTAACATTTCCTTCACCTAATGGTGTTTCAATAAATGCTTCATCCCATGTCTTACCATGTGTCATGTATAAGTCTTCTGGGTTACATTTTAATAACATCTTACCATCTTTAGCATGAGTATGAACTATGTAAGGTGCTAAGTTTTTAACAGCTTGTACAGGGTCTTCTCCAATAACCATAACTAAATTAGCAGGGTCAAAGTTAACTCTAACTCCAGAACTAGTTAATGAATCGAGAAAACCACGTAAAACAACTGACGCTTCTGGGCCTGTTTCAATGGCAAAAGATGCGTTAACTTGATCAGCATACTCTCCTAATTCTTCACAAGCTTGTTGCATAATATCATATCTTTTATTTGATTTATCAGTAGGTACAACACCTATGTGAGTTGTTACAACATCACAATTTAAATCTAAGGCTAAATCAATGATTTTTTTTGATAAAGTAATCTTATCCTTGTTTAAAGCTTGATCCATAAAACCACCACCTAAATCACCACATAGAGCACTAACTTCTAATCCGTGACTGGTAATATAATCTAATAATTCAGACCTATCTTTTTTAGATAGATTATCAGGATTCATAGAACCTTTAACAGCATAAATCTGAATGCCATCAGCTCCAACCTCTTTAGCCTTTTTAATACCTTCATGAATAGGTAACCTAAACGAATCAATTATTACTCCAATTTTATATGTCATTTATATTCCCTCCATATTTTAAAGTTTACCGTAAAATAAATAATAAATCCATAAAAAAACCACCTATTTAAATAATAGATGGTTGTATTTATAAATATGGATAATAACTATCCTAATAAACTAATTAAAATACCAGCTGCGACTGCTGAACCTATAACTCCAGCTACGTTTGGTCCCATTGCATGCATAAGTAAGTAATTATTTGGATTTTCTTCACGTCCAACTTTTTGAGAAACTCTCGCAGCCATTGGAACAGCAGAAACGCCAGCTGAACCAATTAATGGATTAATCTGGTCACCTGGTAATTTATTCATAAGTTTTGCAAATAGAACTCCACCAGAGGTGCCAATCGCGAATGCTAGTAATCCTAATCCTAAAATCATTAACGTATTAAGATTTAAGAAGTTAGTAGCTGTAGCTGTAGCACCTACACCTAAACCTAATAAAATTGTAACAATATTAATTAATTCATTTTGAATGGTTTTGCTTAACCGTTCTACAACCCCAGATTCTCTAGCTAAATTACCAAGCATTAACATGCCAACTAATGGAGCAGCAGCTGGAATAAGCATAACAACTAAGATAGTAACAACTATTGGGAATATAATTCGTTCTATTTTTGAAACAGGTCGCAATTGTTTCATAACGATTTTTCGTTCTTTTTTAGTAGTCAACAATCTCATAATTGGTGGCTGAATAAATGGGACTAAAGCCATATATGAATATGCTGCAATAGCAATTGGACCTAATAGATTAGGAGCTAATCTACTGGCTGTAAAAATAGCGGTAGGACCATCGGCACCACCAATAATTGCAATAGCTCCTGCTTCAGCAGCTTGAAAACCTAATAGATTGGCTCCAATAAAGGTAAGAAAAATACCAATTTGTGCAGCTGCACCTAATAAAAAACTTTTTGGATTGGCAAGTAATGGGCCAAAGTCTGTCATTGCTCCAACTCCCATAAAAATTAATGGAGGGAAGACGCCAGTTTTTATACCAATATAGAATATGTCAAGTAATCCACCAGTTTGTAGAACTTGACCATAATCCGGATGCCAATTAACAGAATATCCAGCCATACCTTGTTGTAAAGGATTTTGCCATAATTCTGTGTGGAATAATTCTCCGCCAGGTAAATTGGTTAACAACATACCAAATGCAATAGGTACCAATAAAAGTGGTTCGAATTTTTTTACAATTCCTAAATATAGCAGAAAGCATGCTAATATGAGCATTAAAAATTCTTGCCAGTGCAAATTGGCAAATCCTGAGTTTGCTAATAATTGTCCAATTCCGTTTAAAAATTCACTCATTATATATTCCTCTTTATAAACTTTCTACTAACTCGCGTTTACTAGATTCGTTCCAGATTGATGATTTAGATGTTACTCGATTAAATGAGGTAACTTTAATTTTACACTCAGGTGAAAGGCCATTTGAATTCAGATATGCTGAAACTGCTGCAGTAATAACAGCAATTAATTCATCATCACCGTCTACTTCAACAGTGATTTTTTTATTAGTACTAAGTTTTATAGAGTTTTTTTCTCCATTTTTCTTTTCTTTGTTCATAATTTTTCCAAATAGGAAAATAAAGAAAGATAAAGCTATTAAAGCTAGAAAAACGACAGATATTCCAATGATTGCTTGCAGCCACATAATTATGGCCTCCTTATATCAAATATTTCCTTGACAATTTACCATATTCAAGCCAGTTAGTCAATGAGGAACCTAGTAAAAAAGAAATTATGTGTGAACCACTTATGATAATGTC
>JAGLDS010000014.1 GCA_023145435.1 Clostridiales bacterium | reverse complement strand
GGTGTTTTTGTAGAACTTGTAACAGAATTTGGAGATCAGACTTCAGCTTTAGGCTTATTTGAAATGGCTCCAGGTGCTGGTGGTTTTAAACTAGCTGATGAAGCAACAGAGAATTTACCAATGATTACCGCATTTGTAGTAAATGGAGACACATATATTGTTAATCCACTTGCAAGTAGAGACCCTAGAATTAAGGTTGGACAAGAAGGGAACTTAGGCGCTGGAACAAATAACTATTGGATATTAGAAGGTTCAGTTAATCCTGAAATTCAAATAGTTAAAACTGCTGTAGATGGTCCTGGACCATATTTACCAGGTGATACAGTAGATTATTCATTTGTTGTAACTAACTTAGGAGCATTAGATGCACATTCTTTATACGATGTTCATGTAGTTGACTCTACAATTGGTTATACAACACCTGAAATCGAATGGGTTACATTAGCTCCAGGCGATAGTTTTACGTTTTATGCATCATATACAATACCACTTGAGCATGATACACCATCGTTTGAAAATACAGCTACAGCTTATGGAACATATGGTCTACCAGAGATATTTGAAACCACAATTACTGATGTTGATACAGAAACTATTGTAGTTACAATCTTTACTGCAGAACCTTCTATTAGTATTACAAAAGTTGCAGATATTGAAATAGGAGAAGTTGGAGATGTTGCAACCTATACTATAGTGGTAACAAATAATGGTAATGTTGATTTAGAAAATATTTATGTATCAGACCCTAATCTAGGTATAACAGATTATGGACCATTTAATTTATTAATTGGTGAAAGTGAAACAGTTGAGGAAGTTACATTAACACATACATTGAATTTAGAAGATTTACAAATGGGTTATTATGACAATACAGCAACAGCAAAGGTTATGTATGATCAAGAACCAATTAGTGTTTCAGATAGTGAAAGAGTTTACGTGATAGGTTCACCTGCAATTCAAATAACAAAAGTAGCAGATAAAGAGTTTGCTGCTGTGGGTGATTTAATAACATATACTATTGAAGTAACAAATACAGGGAATGTAGAATTGATTCATGTTAATGTTGTTGATGAATTACTTGGGTTAAATGTTGACTTAGGAACATTAGCACCTGGTGCAAGCATGCTTGTAACACCTAGTGCAACTTACACAGTACTTCCTGCTGATTTAATTGTAGGTAGTGTACTTAATGTAGTCGGTGTAACAGGTTATTATCCTGCTCAAGAAGAAACAGTAGGAGATTTTGATGAAGCATTAGTAGATATAATTGGAAGTCCTGATATTTCAATCATGAAAGATGCAGATATTGAAGATGGAGAAGTAGGAGATACAATAACATATACTCTTACTGTTGAAAATTCAGGAAATGTTCCACTAACTAATGTTTGGGTTACAGACCCATTAACAGGTACTTTAGAAGAAGTAGGAGACTTGGCTGTAGGTGATAGTGTTACTTTAGACCCAAGTCCTACATATATAATTCAAATTGAAGATTTATGGTATGGTTCTGTAGAAAACACAGCTTATGCAGACGGTCTTTATATGGACCAACCAGTTCATGCTGATGATAGTGAATCAGTTCTAGTTTATGGAACACCGGGAATATCAGTTACTAAAGTAGCAGATGGTGAAGAATATTACGAAGGTGATACAATTACTTATACCATAGTAGTTATTAATACAGGTAACCTTCCTCTATATGGTGTTGAAGTATTTGATGATTTAACAGATTCATATTGGTATATTAGTATGCTAGCAACAGGAGCAAGTGTAACAGTTTCACCAGATGCAACATACTTAGTTTTAAATGCCGATGTTTTAGCTGAAGTAGTAAATAACGAAGTTACTGCTGGTGGCTGGGGTGGCCAAAGAGAAGAATATGTCGAAGATTCAGATAATGAAGAAGTTATTATTCTTGGAAGTCCTTCAATTGAATTAATAAAAACTGGTAGTATTAGTGTAGGTGTTGTTGGCGATACTGTTACATATGACTTTAAAATTACAAACACTGGAAATGTAACTTTAACAAACGTTGATCTAACTGATGAACTACTTAGTTTAGATATTCCTATTGCTGACTTAGCACCTGGACAAACAATTGTTATAACAGGAGCTGGTAGTCATGTTCTAACGTTAGAAGACTTACAAGAAGGTTTCTTTGAAAATATCGCTAAAGCTAAAGGAACATACAAAGATGACCAAATTTCTGATGAGGACAATTGGATAGTAACTACAGATGGTACACCTATTATTAGAATAGTAAAAGAAGCAAGTATCTTAAGTGGAACCGTTGGAGATGTTATTACATATACATTAACAGTAACAAATCCAGGTAATGTAGACTTAATAGATGTAATGGTAGTTGACGATACATTAGGTTTATCTTATGGACCATTTAACCTTGCAGCAGGTGCAGAACATGTAGTAAGCCCAGCACCAACATATACAATAGAATTAGACGATGTTTATGATATGGAAATTGTAAATATTGCTAAAGCATCAGGGGTATACATCAATGTACATAAAGAACCAATAGAAGTAAATGATGAAGATACTGTAACAGTAGAGACTTACGCTGAACCTGAAATCACAATAGTTAAAACAGTTGATAACAGTTTAGTATACGTGGGGACAACAGCTTATTACACAATTACTGTGACAAACACAGGAAATATTCCACTAAATCATGTTAGAATTGAAGATCCAATGTTTGGTGGATATTTAGATGAAACAATTGAAGTATTAGAAGTAGGAGAAAGTTATACTGTAATTGAACCTCTCGCGTTTACACCAACATCAGTTGGTACTACTGTAAATACTGCAACAGCAACTGGTTGGATATATATTAGTGATGAAGTAATGGTAGAGGATACAGACAGTGCAAGCGTAACAGCTAGATTAATACCACCTCCACCACCAAATTATAATCCTTCAATATCTGTTACAATAGATCCTGATCAAACATTAGTAGAAGTTGGTACGGATGTAACATTTACAATGGTTGTTACAAATACAGGTAATACAACTCTTAATAATGTTACAGTTGATAATCCTACACTTGGATTTAATATTCTACTTGATACACCTTTATATGTATCACAAAGCAGAACATACACTGTTGTTAGATTAATGGATGTAGTTGGAATCTTTAATACACAAGTATTTGTTGAAGGTATTTCACCACAATTAGTTACCGTAAATGATGACGATACTACATTAGTTGAAGTATATGAAGAGGAAATTATTCCACCAGAACCAACACCTGGACCAAATCCAGAAACTGGTGCAATTCCATTAGGAGTAATGGGGTTAACTTCATTACTATCATTAGGATTAGGATTCACACTTTTCAAAAAAAGAAGAGAAGATGACGAAGAATAATCAATACAAATAAATAAACATATAAGTGCACCAAGGATTGTCTTTGGTGCACTTTAATGTTAGAGTGAAATATATGAAAAAGAAGAAAAAGAAAAAAATAAATAAAACTTTTTTAAATTTACTAATAGTATTTTCATTTTCAATAGCAGTAATATTTATGTATATGACATTAATGAGCTATTTAGATGAAGTTGAACTAAAAAATGAATCACTACAATTACAAGAGTTATATTATGATTTCACAAGTGAACCAATAAATACCGTTGTAGAAAGTGATAATGAGTTGCCGATAGAATCAGACTTAATTGAAAGGGAGACACCAACACCTATAATATCTGAACAACCAACAAGTACAGTAAATCCAATACCAACAATAAATCCAGTAGTAAATGACAATTTTTATGATTTGTTAGCAATTAATATTGATGTAGTTGGTTGGATTAAAATTAATGGTACAACTGTCGATTACCCTGTTTTAAAAGGATATAGTAATGATTACTATATTAATCATAATATTTATGGGCATGAAACTTTATCAGCATCAATATTTATGGATTACAGAAATAATATAGTTAATATGAATAAAAATACAATTATTTATGGACATAACATGGGTAATGGATATATGTTTTCCAATTTAGATTTGTATGTTGGTTATAGTACAAGAGATGATTTCTCTAAAGAACACAGTATTATTACTTTTAATTCTCTATACAAAGATATGAAGTTTGAAATATTTTCAGCATATATAGAGGAAGTAGATGGTTTCCAATATTTACAGACAACATTTAAAAATAATAATGAATTTATGGAATATATAAATAAAGCCAGTGAATTGTCATTAATAGAAACAGATGTTTTAGTTAAACCTGATGATTATATAATTACATTGTCAACTTGTAGTCACTGGTATTTGGATTCTAGGACTGTAATACATGCAAAACTTATTACTGATTAATGTTGACAAGAATGAATTATTCGCTTATGATTTATTAAAAGCAATGGGAGAAAAAAATGAACTTATATACAAAAACAACTACATTTTATTTTTTCTTTAAAAAGGACCAGTAATTGAGCCTGTTGCTATAATACAGAAATTTTGAGGCTCTAACAGAGTCTCTTTTTTATTTTTAGGAGGAAATCATGGTTATTGTATTAAAACCTTATGCTACAAAAGAGCAGATTAACAAATTGGTTGATAACATTGAAAAGCGAAATGTATCTGTGCAAAAAGTAATAGGAAGAGATTTAACAATCTTAGGTCTAATTGGAGATACAGGTTCAATAGACATAGACGAAATGACAATGAATGAAATTGTTCATAAGGCTATGAGAATTCAAGAACCATTTAAGCGAGCTAATAAAATGTTTCATCCTGAAAAAACTATAGTAAAAGTAGGAGATGCTGAAATTGGTGGTGGTAAAATAATAACAATTGCTGGGCCTTGTTCAGTTGAAACAGAAGACCAAATTATAGAAATTGCTAGAAAAGTTAAAAAAGCTGGAGTAACTTTTTTAAGAGGTGGAGCTTTTAAACCTAGAAGTTCACCATATTCTTTTCAAGGTCTTGGACATGAAGGACTTGATTTGCTAGCAATTGCAAAACAAGAAACAGGACTACCAATTGTTTCAGAAATAATAGCAACAGAATTACTTGATGTTTTTGAAGAACAAGTTGATATAATTCAAGTAGGAGCAAGAAACATGCAAAATTTTGTTTTACTTAAAGAATTAGGAAAAATAGATAAACCTATATTGTTAAAAAGAGGATTATCGGCTACAATTGAAGAGTGGTTAATGTCAGCAGAATATATTATGGCAGAAGGAAATCAAAAAGTTATTTTATGCGAAAGAGGAATAAGAACTTTTGAAAACTATACAAGAAATACTCTTGATTTAAGTGCTGTTCCTGCAATTAAAAGATTATCTCATTTACCAATTGTTGTAGATCCTTCTCATGCCACAGGTATGTGGTGGATGGTAGAGTCCATGGCTAGAGGAGCAATAGCAGTTGGAGCTGACGGATTAATGGTTGAAGTTCACAATAATCCTGAAAAAGCACTTAGTGATGGTCAACAATCTATTACACCAGATGCATTTAGTAATTTAATGAACTCACTTAGAATTATAGCAGGAGCCATTGGAAGGAAAATATAATGTCTATATTAAAGGTGTCGTTACAAGATAAGTCATATAAAATTATAATAGGTAATGATAGTTATTTAGCGCTTAAAAAGGAATTAGATAAAAAAAATAACTACTTTATTATAGCTGATCATAATGCATTTATTAATCATGGAAAAGCATTTTTGAAAATAATGAATAAAGCACCTGCTGATATGATGTTTATATCCGGTGAAAAAGATAAATCTTTAGATAAAGTTGAAAAGATTTTAAAAAGAATGGCAGATGTTAATTTAACTAGAAGTGATGTAGTTGTATCATTTGGTGGTGGTGTCTGTGGTGATATTGCAGGATTTTGTTCATCTATTTATATGAGAGGTATTAATTATTATCAAGTACCTACCACACTACTAGCACAGGTTGATAGTAGTGTAGGAGGGAAAACTGCTGTTAATTTAGCAGAAGGTAAGAATTTAGTTGGTTCCTTTTTTCAACCGTCTGGTGTATACATCAATAAATTGATTCTAGACACATTAAAAAATAGAGAAATTGTGTGTGGTAAAGCTGAAATGATTAAGACTGCTTGTATAAAGGATGAAGTATTTATACAAGAATTGTTAGAGGGAAAAGAATTAGTAAGTGAAAAGTATATTAAACAATGTATAGATATTAAGCGAATAGTTGTACAAAATGATCAATTTGATTTTGGAGAACGTATGTTACTTAATTTTGGACATACAATTGGGCACGCAATTGAAGCAAAAAAAGGTTATGGAAAAATTTCTCATGGTGAAGCAATCGCAATTGGAATGGCGTTAATAACAAAAATGAGTGAAAAATATGGGTTTAGTGAAAAAGGTACATATAATCAATTAATTAAATTATTAAAAATGCATGAATTACCATATGAATATACTGGAAACGTTTTAGAGTTGTTTAAATATATAAGTAACGATAAAAAAAATGTAAATCAATTACTACATTTGATTTTATTAAAAAAAATGGGGAAAGCATATATTCATAAAATTAAGCTTATTAGATTTTATGATATGTTGGGTACAATTTAATGGATATGAAAATTTCTTATTCTAAATTATCAGGTGAAATTTTAGCTCAACCTTCAAAAAGTGATGCTCATAGAAAAATTATATGTGCATGTTTAACCGAAGGTATTAGTATTATTGATAATGTAGTTTTATCACAAGATATTGTTGCAACAATTGAAGGTATGAGACAAAGTGGAGCTACAATAGCTCTTGCCAAAAGTGCTTATGAAGGTAGATATGTATTAACGGTTGATACTAGGAAAAGAAATACAGCTGATAAAAGAATTATAAATTGTCATGAAAGTGGTTCTACTTTACGATTTTTAACAATGGTGTTTGCAGCATTAGGTGGACAAACTACCTTTATAGGTGAAGGTAAATTACCTATGAGACCGTTAGATGAAACATACAAGATATTTACACAAGATAAAATAGAATTTAAACATTTAGAATACAATTTACCTTTAACCATTAATGGCGAATTAAAAGGTGGCGTATACCGTATTAAATCTGATGTTTCAAGTCAATACATTTCAGGTTTATTAATGGCTTTACCTTTAATTCCAGGAAAACATCAAATTATTGTTACTGGTAATTTTGAGTCAAAAGGATATGTGGATATGACAATTGATGTTATGAGACAATTTGGCGTCTTAGTAAAACAAACAATTGATGGATATATAATTGATAATCAAACCTATAAACCAACTAATGTAATCATTGAAGGAGATTGGTCTAATTGTGGGTATTTTTATGTGATGAATATGTTAGGTAGTAATATAACAGTTAAAGGCTTAAATTTAAAAACATTCCAACCAGATTCAAATATAATAAAATATTTATATGAAATAAAACAAGAAGAAAATACAATCATTGATGTTTCGGGGTGTCCAGATATTGCCCCTGCACTAGCTGTATATGCAGCTGTAGCTAAAGGAACGACAACTCTAATAAATGCACAACGATTACGTAAAAAAGAAAGTGATAGATTAAAAGCAATTTCAACAAATTTACAATCACTTAGAGTTCATGTGATTGAGAAAAAAAATGAAATTAAGATTATTGGTAATCACAAAATTAAGCATGGAGTTGTTCACTCATATAATGACCATAGAATAGCAATGGCATTTTCATCATTTGCACCTGTTGTTATGGAACAATTGGTTATTAAGAATGCAGAATGTATTAATAAATCTTACCCTGATTTTTATCGTGATTTACAATCACTTGGAGGAAAAATTGATGAATATCAAATTTAACAACTTTTCACTTGATATATTTGGTAAATCACATGGTGAAGAAATTGGTGTAATTATTACAGGTTTTCCAAAGGGGATAGCCTTAAATAATGAATACACTAAAGAAATGATGGATAGAAGAAGACCAGGAAAAAGTAGAGCTACTACTTTGCGAGATGAATCTGATGAAGTTAATATTAAAAGTGGAGTTTTAAAAAATATTACATCAGGACTACCCATTAAAGCTATAATTAAAAATACTAATAAGAAATCAAAAGATTATCAGAAACTTATTAACACCCCACGTCCTGCACACGCTGATTTGACGGCGTTTTTTAAGTATAATGGGACTATGGACATGAAAGGTGGAGGACCATTCTCAGGTCGTTTAACAGCACCTATGGTTTTTGCAGGTTCTATAGCTAAAAACGAATTAGAAAAAAAAGGTATATTTATTGTTTCTCATTTATTATCAATTGGTGATAAGTTTGATTTAAAATTAAATCATTTATTATATGAAAAAAAAGAACAAAAATTAATAACAACAAATTTATTTCCAGTTATAGATAAAGAATTATCAGTTAGGCTTTTACCATATATTGATGATATTAGAAAGCAACTTGATTCAATAGGGAGCCAAATTGAAACAGTTGTGTATAATTTACCAATTGGTTTAGGGGAACATTCTGATCAGTCAATTGAAAGCCGATTATCAAAAACCCTATTTTGTATTCCTGGAATGAAAGGAATATCTTTTGGAGAAGGATTTGAATTGGCTACAATGAAAGCAAGTCAATCTAACGATAATATTTACTATAATGAAAATAAAGAAATCAAAACAATGACCAACCATATGGGAGGGGTATTAGGTGGTATTTCTAATGGTATGCCAATAACATTTAATATTGTTATGAAGCCAACACCTTCTATTGCTAAAAAACAACATACCATTAATTTAAAAACTAAAGAGAATGTTATAATTGAAATTAACGGTCGACATGACCCTTGTATTGGAATAAGAGCAGTACCAGTGGTAGAAGCTTTAAGTGCTCTTGTCATGTATGATTTATTATTGGAGAGTGTAAATGAGTAATTTAGAAGAGATTAGAAACGAAATAAATAAAATTGATAATCAATTAGTTGAACTGTTTGAAAAGAGAATGGCAATTATAATTAAAGTTGCTAGAGATAAAATTGCAACTAATAAACCGATATATGACCAAATAAGAGAAGAGAAGGTTGTTAAAAGAGCTATTGATAAAGTAGAAAATATTGAATTAACTGAATATGTTAAAAGCTTTTTTGAAAGTATTATGGAAATAAGCAAAGATTATCAAAAACAATTAATTCCATCAACTATTCATTATGTTGATAATGGAAATGAACAAATACAATCTGTTGGGTTCCAAGGAGTATTTGGATCTTTTAGTGATAGTGCAGTTGACCAATTATATGAAGAAAAAATAGTAAGACGTAATTATAAATATTTTGAAGATTTGTTTATTGCAGTTTCTAATGATGAGGTAGAAGAAGGTGTTGTACCTTATGAAAACACTTCAACTGGAAGCGTAAATGATGTTTTAGATTTGTTAAGAGAATATAACTTATTTATCACATCTCAAATAGATGTGATAATTAATCATTGTTTACTTGGTGTTAAAGGTAGTAAAATAAGCGATTTAGTTTTTGTTTATTCACATCCTCAAGCCTTAATGCAATGTGAACAATATTTTAAATCAAACAACGAAGTATTAGCAACTCCTTATTCTAATACTGCAGTTGCAGCAAGAGATGTATCCATTTGGGATGATGTACAAAAAGGTGCAATTGCTTCAAAGAAAGCGTCAAAACTATATAATCTTGAAATTTTGCAAGAAAACATTCAAGATATTAAAATTAATACAACAAGATTTATAGTAGTTAAAAAGATTTTACAAGTTAATAAATTGGCTTCTAAAACAAGTTTTGTATTTACAGCTTCACATAAACCAGGGGCACTATTTGCAATATTAAAGACTTTTTATGAATATAATATTAATATAACAAGGATAGAATCACGGCCTAATATTAAACGTAAATTTGAATATTATTTTTACTTAGATATAGTTGGAAATATTAAAGAGAAGAAAGTTAAAGATGCACTAGCAATTGTTAAATTAAATTGTGGATATTATAAATTACTAGGATGTTATGATATTAAAGGAAGTGAAGCATGAATCAAGGTTTACTAGGAAAAAAACTTTCCCATAGTTATTCTGCAATTATTCATAATCTTTTTTATGAAATAACAGGTATAAAAGGTAACTATAAGTTATATGAAGTATCTTCTAAAGAAGGTATAAGTGATTTTTTACAAATGTGTAAAAATAATGGTATATACAATTTAAATGTAACAATACCATATAAAAAGGAAGTGTTTCCTTATCTTGATGTTATATCAAGTCAAGCAAAAAAAATTGGTGCTATTAATACAATTACTTACAAAAATAATAAGTTCTATGGAGATAATAGTGATTACTTTGGATTCTTAAAAACACTTGAAACAAAAAAAATACAAATTAAAGATAAAAATTGGATTATATTAGGAAGTGGTGGATCACATGAAAGTGTTAAAGTAGCGTTACAAGATAAAGGTGCTAATGAAATCAAGGTTGTATCTAGAAACAAAAGAAATAAGATGTTTATATCATATGAGGATCTTTTAAAAATACCATCTAATGCATATTATGGACTTGTAAATACAACTCCCGTAGGGATGTATCCTAACATTGGAAATTGTGTAGTTAGTGAAATAACAATTAAAAAATTCAGTTGTGCAATTGATTTAATATATAATCCTTTAGAGACTGTTTTTCTTAAAATTGCAAGAAACAATGGGTTAGAAACTGCAAATGGACTATTTATGTTAGTTGCTCAAGCTATAAAATCACAAGAAATTTGGTTAGAAAAGACTTATGGTGCAAAATTAATTAATGATATATATGAAAAAATGAGTAATAAATTATGAGAGTATCATTAATTGGAATGTCAGGATGTGGGAAAACTACAGTAGGAAATATTATTGCAAAAATATTGAAAATGGACTTTATTGATATCGATAGTGAAATTGTTAAAAAACATGGAAGCATTGATAAAATTTTCTCTAAAGGAGAAAATGTGTTTAGAAAAATAGAAACTGAAGTTCTTAAAGAGGCCATTAAAAAAGACAATTGTGTTATTTCAACAGGTGGTGGAATAATTCTTGATAAAGACAATCGTTTATTACTTAAAGATAAAACAAAGGTTATTTATATAAGTCGACAATTAGATGATATTATTAAATCAACTAATTTTTCTGATAGACCTTTATTAAAAAATAATGAGGATGCAATATATGAATTATTTAAAAATCGTGAAAAACTATATTTAGGAACAGCTGAATATGTTTTAAATAGCAATAATATATTACAAGATACTATTAAAAACATATTAGAATATATTAACCTTAAATAAAAAAATATGATATAATATATTCTGATTTTGCAAAAAAAAGGAGTTAGTTAAAATGATTAATATTGGGATTATTGGTTGTGGAAACATAAGTAATGTTCATATGAAAAGTTATATGAATAATCCTAATGTGAAAGTTATTGCAGTTTGTGATATAAACAATGAACGTGCAAAAAAATATAGCGAAAAATATGATGTTCCAAATTATTATGATAATCATCACGATTTATTAAAAAATATTGATGTTGATGCAGTTAGTGTTTGTACTTGGAACAATTCTCATGCAGAAATTACAATAGATGCATTAAATTCAAAAAAACATGTTCTTTGTGAAAAACCTCTTGCCATGAATACTAAAGAAGCTATGGCTATGGAAAATGCAGCAAAAGTTAATAATAAACTTTTAATGGTAGGTTTTGTTAGACGATTTGGACGAAATGCTTCAATTTTAAAAGATTTTGCAAATAAAGGATTTCTAGGTGATATCTATTATGCCAAAACAGGTTGTTTGAGACGAAATGGTAATCCAACTGGATGGTTTTCAGATATTACTAAATCAGGTGGTGGCCCATTAATAGACTTAGGTGTTCATATGATTGATCTTTGTAGATATATAATGGGAAAACCTATGGCTGTAAAAGCATTTGGGGTAACAAATAATTCTTTAGGTCCAAGATTAGATGTAAAAATGGTAAATCGATATTCACCTGTTGATAAAGGAACACTTTCAAACGTTGAAGATTTCGCAAAAGCCATGGTCACTTTTGAAAATGGAGCAGTTTTATCAATTGAAGTAAGTTTTTCAATGCATATTAAAGAAGATTATCTTTACTGTGAGTTATATGGAACTAAAGCAGGTGCTACAATAGAACCTGAATTTGAAATTATTTCAAATATTAATGGCTATAACGTTGATATTACTCCAAAATATACTAAAGAAAAAAGTTTTTTTGCAGATATATTCCAAGAAGAAATTAATCATTTTATAGATTGTTTAGTAAATGATGCAACTTGCATAAATCCTGTGAAAGATGGAGTAGACTTAATGAAAATTTTGGATGCAATATATGAAAGCGCTAAAACAAACTGTGAAGTTTCTATTAAATAATAAAAAAACAAGGAGAATGAAATGAAAAAAACCATACTATCACTAAATTGCGGAAGTTCATCGCTAAAGTATAACCTGTTTTTGGTTAATGATGATAATACTGTGGAACCGGTTATAAATGGAGTTGTAGAGGAAATTGGTAACCTTGAACGTAGTACGATGAAATTTGAATTAAACGGAACTAAGAAAAAGTATGAGATGCCATTTGCAAATCATGAAGATGCTTTAAAAGATATGTTTAAAATATTTGAAGATCATAATATGAAAAAGGAATCTATTGTAGCAGTTGGCCATCGTGTTGTTCATGGTGGTTCAGTATATAAAGAAAGTATATTAATTGATGAACATGTAAAGAGTACTATTGAAGAATTATCTCCAGTCGCACCACTACATAATCCTGTGAATTTACAAGGTATATTGGTTGCTGAAAAATTATTACCTGGAGTACCTAATATAGCAGTTTTTGATACAGCATTTCATGGCGATATAGAACAACCAGCATTTAGGTATGCAATTCCTGATAAATGGTATAACGATTATATGGTAAGAAGATATGGCTTCCACGGTACTAGTCATCTTTATGTTTCAAGAAGAGCAGCTAAAATTCTTAATATTCCATATAATAAATTTAACTGCATAACGGCTCATTTAGGTAATGGTTCTAGTATCGCAAAAGTGAATAATGGTAAAAGCTGTGATACATCTATGGGGTTTACTCCACTTGAAGGTGTAATTATGGGAACAAGAAGTGGTGATTTAGATCCTGCAATTATTGGGCATGTGGCAAAAAACATAGCAAAAGATGAAGATATGGAACTTGGAGATGCTTATGAAAAAGTTATGAATATGCTTAATAAGGATTGTGGATTAAAAGCAATTGGTGGGACTAATCTTATGCAAGATATTAGAGCTAAAGCATTAGAAGGTGATGAATTTTCTGAAAACATAGTAAACATCTATGCTTATCGTATTGCTAAATATATTGGTAGTTACATGGCAACATCAGATGGTTGTAATGCGATTATATTTACGGCTGGTGTAGGGGAAAACGAATGGTATGTAAGACAAAAAACACTAGAATATCTTAAAGGATTTAATTTTGTTATTGATGATGAAAAAAATAAAATAAGAGGCGAAGAAATACAATTTGCAACTGGAACATATAATGGAAGTGAAGTGAAAGTATTTGTTTTACCAACTGATGAAGAAGTTGTTATTGCATATGATAGCTTATATATAGGTTATCTTCATAAACAAGCTCCCGATGTTTATCCTTTTGAACAGTAAGGATATATAATGGCTTTTAGTTTATCACTAATTATTGTATTAGGATTACTTTTTAATAAAATATTCAAATTTATAAAATTACCAGGTTTGATTGGTATGCTACTTTTGGGTATCCTAATTGGTCCTTATGGACTTAATTGGTTATCAGATGATTTGTTGCGTATTTCAGATGATTTTCGAAAAATTGCATTAATTGTGATATTACTTAGAGCTGGTATTGGGCTAAACAAAGAAACATTGAAAAAGGTTGGAAAATCAGCCATATTATTAAGTATTATTCCATGTTTACTAGAAGGTAGTGCAATTATACTTATGGCAATATGGTTATTTGATTTTTCATTTATTGAAGGTGGACTTCTAGGTTTTATAATAGCAGCTGTGTCACCTGCAGTTGTTGTACCTGCAATGCTTGATTTTAAAGATCGAGGAATTGGTGATAAAAAGGGTATTACCACTTTAATATTAGCTGGTTCATCTGTTGATGATATTTTTGCTATTACAATATTCAGTGGATTTATGGGATTATATAGTGCTACAAAAGTTAGTCTTTGGTTATCAATTGTCAATATTGGTATTTCCATAGTTTTAGGAATAACTCTTGGATTATTAGTTGGGTTATTACTTGTTTTCTTGTTTAAAAAATTATCAATTAGAAATACAAAAAAAGTACTATTACTTATTGGAATTGCTATATTTATGACAACTTTAGAAAGTTTTGTAAGTAATATCGTTCCAATTTCTGCATTACTAGGAGTAATGACTATTGGTTTCTTACTATTAGAGAAACTTCCTAATACAGCTAAAGGTCTTAGTGATAAACTTGGAAAAGTGTGGATTTTTGCAGAGATTCTTTTATTTGTTCTTGTTGGAGCTAAAGTGAATATATTAGTAGCTTTAGATTCAGGATTATTAGGGTTGGCAATAATAAGTGTTGGTTTACTGTTTCGTTCAATAGGAGTATTATTATCAACATGGAAGAGTGATTTCACAGTTAAAGAGAGATTATTCTGTGTTATTTCTTTTATTCCTAAAGCAACTGTTCAAGCTGCCATTGGAGCAATTCCATTAATTATGGGTGTTCCATCAGGGGAATTAATTTTGGCTATAGCAGTTTTGTCAATTATTATTACAGCACCTATTGGAGCAATTGGTATAAAAAATGGAGCAAAAAGATTACTTACTTAATAATGAAGTCCTTACTAGCCTAATTAATAATGGATATGAATCATATATTGTTGGTGGGGCAGTAAGAGATTTTGTACTTAAAAGACCTATAAATGATATAGACATAGCAACTAGTGCAAAACCTATGCAAATAAAAAAGCTATTTAAAAAAACACTAGATACTGGAATAGAACATGGCACAATAACTGTTATTTTAAACAATAAAAATTATGAAGTAACCACATTTAGAAAAGAAAAAAAATATATTAATTACAGAAAACCATCTTCTGTTATCTTTATTAAAAATATTAAACAAGATATAAAAAGACGAGATTTTACAATCAATGCCATGTTACAAACAAATGATTTGAAAATTATTGATTATTATAAAGGTTTAAAACATTGTAAAGAAAAAATAATAAAAACTGTTGGTAATCCAAATAAGAGATTTAAAGAAGATGCATTAAGAATGTTAAGAGCTGTACGTTTTTCAGTTCAACTTGGTTTCAATATTAATAAAAAAACTTGGGAGGCAATTAAAAAACATCAATATCTATTAAAACACATTTCAAAAGAACGTATCACGCAAGAATTTTTAAAAACAATAAGTGGAGAGTATTTACAATATATTAATCAACTTCAAATTTTTCCTTTATTTGAAAATTTATTGTTTGATAATCTTATAGATGATTCTGATTTAGTTCTTAGGTTGGCAAGTATAATTGGGATACCTAAAAATTTAGAATTACTAGAATTTTTAACAATTGATAAAAAAACAAAATATTCAATTAAAATGATTATAAATAACATTGGTTTTGAGAAATACAATGATAAAATTGCTTTAAAAAAATTAATGAATTTAATTGGTATTAATAATTGTGAAAAGGTATTAATTTTAAAAAAAGTTAATTTAGATATGTTTTCTAGTATTATATTAAATCGCGAACCAATATTTATAAGTGATTTAAAAATAACTGGAAATGATTTAAAATTCCATGAATTTGCAGTAGAAGGTAATAGAATAGGGGAGATATTAGACTTATTATTATCTGAAGTTTGGAATGATCCTAAGAAAAATAACATAAATGATTTAGTAATATTAGCCAATTCAATGACACATAAATAAAAGGGATGATTTTTAAATCATCCCTTAAAATAGTTTGTATTTAATATTTGTAATAAATTAATAAGTAGTTATTTCTATTGATATAATTAAAATATCAGTAGCTGGAGTTGAACCATCTGCAGCAACTTTAGCTTTTGCGATAGCATCAACAACATCCATACCATCATATACTTGACCAAATACAGCGTGACCATCACCTTGAGTAGTGTGACCATGATCTAACCAAGGAGTACCACCGTATTCTAAATATATATTAAATTCTTCTTCACTAAACCCTTGTTGTGTAAACCAAGAAGATGCTTCTGCTGTTATTGTTTCGCTAGAAGCTTGTACAATGAAAAATTGGCTACCATTAGTATTAGGTCCTGAATTTGCCATTGATAAAGCACCATATAAATTATGGAGTTCAGGTGCGAATTCATCATCAAAAGAACCACCCCAAATACTTTCGCCACCAGTTCCATTACCAACTGGGTCACCACCTTGAATCATGAAATTTTCAATAATTCTATGAAACTTAATTCCATCATAATATCCGTTTTGGGCATGGGTAGTAAAGTTTTCTACAGTCTTAGGTACTAACTCATCAAAAAGTCTTATATAAATATCACCTAAATCTGTTTTCATTATTGCAATCAGATCACCTTTTTCAGGGGTACTTACCTGATGAAATACTAAATCTTCTTTACTATTATCATTGTTATCGTTTGAATTCATTTTGCTACATCCTCCTAAAATTAAAATCATTGAAATTACTAAGATTAATCCTATAATTTTTTTCATGTCATAAATCTCCTTTGTAGATTAACTATATAGTATTATGGTATAATCATTTAAAAATAGCAAGTACCAGGAGAAAAGAATGAGTCAACAAAAAGAAAATATAAGAAATTTTTCAATTATAGCCCATATTGACCATGGAAAATCAACCTTAGCAGATAGAATCATTGAAATGACAGGATTAATATCTAAGAGAGAAATGTCTGCCCAAATACTAGATAGTATGGATTTAGAAAAAGAACGTGGAATTACAATAAAATCTCAAGCAGTTAGAATGATTTATCATCGTCCAAATGGAGAAGAATACATTTTTAACCTAATTGATACACCAGGTCATGTAGATTTCACCTATGAGGTTTCTAGAAGTTTAGCGGCTTGTGATGGTGCAATATTAGTTGTAGATGCTGCTCAAGGAATAGAGGCACAAACTTTAGCAAATGTATATTTAGCTTTAGAAAGTGATTTAGAAATATTACCTGTAATAAATAAAATTGACCTTCCTTCTGCAAGACCACAACATGTTAAAGAGGAAATTGAAAATGTTATAGGAATAGAAGCTGCTCATGCACCTTGTATATCAGCAAAAAATGGTATTAATATTGAAGAAGTTTTAGAAAAAATAGTTACTTATTTACCTAGTCCTGAAGGTGATGATGATAAACCGCTACAAGCACTAATTTTCGATTCAATGTATGACCAATATAAAGGTGTAATTGTATATATTAGGGTTAAAGAAGGTACTATAGAGTTAAACCAAATCATTAAAATGATGAATACAAATAAAGAATATCAAATTAATGAAATTGGATATATGAAACCTGGTGGGTTTATTCAAAGCAAACAATTAGTTGCAGGTGAAGTAGGTTACTTCACAGCTAGTATAAAAAATGTTTCATTTATTAGAGTAGGTGATACTGTTACAACAGCTAAAAGTCCTGCAAAAAAAGCTTTAGAGGGTTATAAAAAAGTAAATCCTATGGTTTATTGTGGGATATTCCCAGCTGATGGTGCACGATATAATGATCTAAGAGACGCATTAGAAAAATTAAAACTAAATGATGCATCTTTATTATTTGAACCTGAAAGTTCAATTGCCTTAGGATTTGGATTTAGATGTGGTTTTTTAGGGTTACTTCATATGGAAATTATTCAAGAACGACTAGAACGTGAATTTGATCTTGATTTAGTTACAACCGCTCCAAGTGTAATTTATAAAATAACAAAAAACGATGGAACTATTGTATCAATAGATAATCCTACAAATATGCCGAAACCAACAGAAATAAAATCAATGGCAGAACCAATTACAAAATCAGCTATTATTGTACCTCAAGAATTTATGGGTAATATAATGGAATTATGTCAAGAACGTCGTGGTGCTTATGTAGATATGGTATATCTTGATGATGTAAGGGTTCAATTAAACTATGAAATTCCTTTAAATGAAATTATATATGACTTCTTTGATGCACTAAAATCCAAATCAAAGGGATATGCATCACTTGATTATGAAATAAAAGGATACGAAACTGCTAAATTAGTTAAGCTAGATGTATTGTTAAATGGAGATATAATAGACGCTTTATCATTTGTAGTACATGAAAGTAAAGCTTATGCGCGAGGAAGAAGACTAGTAGAAAAATTAAAAGATACAATACCAAGACATCAATTCGAAATACCTGTACAAGCATGTATTGGTGGTAAAATTATTGCTAGGGAAACAGTTAGAGCGTTTCGTAAAGATGTAACTTCAAAATGTTATGGTGGTGATATTTCTAGAAAGAAAAAATTACTACAAAAACAAAAAGAAGGAAAGAAGAGAATGCGCCAGTTAGGTTCTGTGGAAGTGCCACAAGAAGCATTCATGAGTGTTTTGAAACTGGATACTTAGTATGAATAAACTACGAATATATATTCATATACCGTTTTGCCAATCAAAGTGTCAATACTGTGATTTTATTTCATATGACAATAAAGACTATTTAATTGATAGTTATATTGATTCAGTTATAAGAGAAATTGAACTTTCAAATACTTTACTAAAAAACAAAGAAATTACTAGTATATTCTTAGGTGGGGGAACACCTACTTATTTACCTGCTAAATATATTAGAAAAATTTTATCTAAACTTTCATTCACAAATCAATCAGAAGTATCAATTGAAATTAATCCAGAAACTGTTACTAAGGATAAATTAATTGATTATAAAAAAATGGGAATTAATAGATTAAGTTTTGGAGTACAATCACTTGATAATAAACTTTTACGTCTAATGGGAAGAATACATGATAAACATACTGCTATTGATAGCATAATTCTAGCAAATGAATTAGGGTTTGAAAATATTAGTGCTGATCTTATTTTTGGATACCCCTTACAAACTTTAGAAATATATGAAAAAACTATTGATGAAATATTAACTTTACCACTTAAACATTTATCTTGTTATTCACTTTCTGTTGAAAAGGATACTACACTTCATAGTATGATTAATAAGAAAATATTACCAACTCCAAATGAACAACTTGATAGGCGAATGTATGAAATTACTGAAAGTAAATTATTAAAATACGGTTTTTTACAATATGAACTTTCAAATTATGCAAAAAAAGGTTATGAGAGTAAACACAATATAGGTTACTGGAAGCAAGACGAGTATTTAAGTTTTGGATTAGGAGCACATTCATACTATAATCATAAGAGGTTTCATAATACTTATGATCTTCCTACATATATAAGAAATATTAAACAAAATATATTAAAACAAGAAGAAATTGAAAATATTACCTTAAAT
Source organism: Clostridiales bacterium (assembly GCA_023145435.1). Lineage (GTDB taxonomy): Bacteria > Bacillota > Clostridia > DUPQ01 > DUPQ01 > JAFGUQ01. The sequence continues at coordinate 25,238 of JAGLDS010000014.1, read as the reverse complement.
GAACAAGAAAAAGAATTTATTATGTTACGTTTACGTCTTAATGAAGGTTTTTCATTAGATACATTTAAAGAAAAATTCTCATGTAAATTTACAGAAAAATATGAACAAATTATAAAAAAATTAACAGATGATAACTTAATAAATATTTCATCAAATAAGGTAAGTTTAACTGATAAAGGAAAAGACTTTTCTAATCAAGTATTTTTAGCTTTCTTTTAGTGTTAATTTCTATTGAAAAAATTATATCTATTAAGTGCTTTGAAATAAGCACTTTTTATATTCACTGTAGTATTGATGAACTCTAATGGGTGAAAGTCTCTTGCATACCTTTGTATTTGGAAAAGTATAGTTAAACAGTAAGCGTAAAATAAGCCCTTATTTTACGCTTACGATAATTCAGCTACTTGGGGTGGCTTATACGATAAACGCAGGGAGGAATATAGTGGTTTGAACATATCGTTTTCTGTAAAACTTGGCTGTCTTAGATATGATAGTGGGTTCAATAATTCAGGAATAGGTTTATATGATCCTATTTCAGGTGTAATGTATTTGGCTGGATATGAGTACTAATATTCAATAATTAGCATAAGATAAATAGGATAAATATAATGGAACAGAAAACACATTTGTATTGTAGTGGAGTGTGAGTTTTTTCTGTTATAAATATCCTTCTCTCATAGACAATCAGTTTTTATAAAAACGAGCTGAACGTAGTAACAATACATAGCAGCATAACATCAATTGAAGAAAGATTTTTCAGTGGGGACAAGTTAACAAACTCGGCCTGGCTGATAGCGATGTGACTATGATACAACTATGAACTTTGATTGATTACTGGAATAGATACTGGAGACCTAGAATTGATTATAAAGAACCTTGGTAAAACAGTTCTTTTTACTTCTGTACCCAATTTAATTATTGAGTTAAAGGAAGCAATGAGTATGCAGCAACTTACATCCTATAAAAGAAAATTTGAAAAATATGATTTAGTAATATTAGATGAGTTAGGATATATATCTTTTGATAAAACAGGATGTGAAATACTTTTTAACTTATTATCCAATCGTAATGATAAGGGATCAATAATAATAACAACAAATTTAACATTTGATAGATGAGAGGAGATATTTAAAGATACAATGCTAACAGGTGCTATTGTGGATAGGTTAGCACACAAGGCACATATAATGGATATATCAAGAGAAAAAAGTCATAGATTTGAAGAGACAATTTCTTGGTTAAAAGCAAAAAGTTAGTGGACCAGTTTTCGATTGGTTTTGTGGACCGATTTTCAGTTGACAAATACATTTCTATGAAATATCTTGACGACACAAACCTTCTTATAAATAAATTTCGATTTACATTCTCCGATATTAGCTAAAAGTTTATTTTTCTTATGTCTGTGATACACTAATATTAACTCATGTTATTGCCTCTTTTTTGTTTATTTTTACTATAAAAATTAGATGTGTTTAATGCTATGAGTTATTATTTAATTTGTGATAGTTAATATTAAAACTTACTAACTTTCTTTTAGCATAATTTCTATTGACAAAAAAAATATTCAATGGTATCTTTTATATAGATTAGCACTCTTGTGTCACGAGTGCTAAATATGAAAGGTAAGTAATGAATCCAAGAACGCTTGAAATATTACAAGCAATTGTTGATGAATATGTGAAAACTGCAGAACCAATAGGTTCAAAAAGTTTATTAGAAAAATATGATTTTGGAGTTTCTTCAGCTACAATTAGAAATGAAATGGCTCAACTAGAAAATGATGGTTTTATTTCCCATCCATATACATCGGCGGGAAGAATACCTTCTAATAAAGGTTATAGATTCTATGTTGATAATTTGTTTAGACAAATTAGTCAAGAACATTACATGGTTGAATTAATTCAGAGAATGGAAGCTTTATCATCAATTGATAAAATTGTTGAAGATATTTCCACTTTACTTTCTGAAAAAACTAATTATACTGCTATTAGTATGAGAAAAAGAAAAAAAGATAGTAATCATATATTATCTACTCATGTATTAGAAATGAGAAAAAATGAATATGTAGCAGTTATAATTTTAGAAAATAGAAAAGTAGCTCATCGAGAATTTATTGTAAAAAATGATTGTAAAATAAACTTAGAAAGAATTACAAATTATTTAAATGAAAAAACAAAAGGAAAATCAGCAATTGAAATCATGAATCAAAATTATGAAGAATTATTACTTTTTCAAAAAGATAATTTAAAGTTTACAAAAATGGTTTTAAAAGAGATGTTTGATGTTTTGACAGAAAAAGACGATATAGATACTTTTGTTAAGGGTAAAGAAAAATTACTTGGTTTTCCAGAATTCAACAACATACAAGATGCCAAAATGGTAATGGAAGCATTTAGTAAAAAAGAAAAACTATTGGAATTACTTGAAATTGCTGAAAATGATGATATTAATATTACCATTGGAAATGAGAACATAAATAGTGATCTAAAAAATATGAGTATTGCAAGAAAGTCAGTTGATTTAGGAGAGTATGGTTATATTACAATTGCACTTGCAGGACCTACAAGAATGGATTATAAAAAAGTTATACATTCGTTTACTGATTTAGGTAGTTTAATGGATGAATTAATAAAAAAATATTAAGGAAGGAGGAAGTAAAAATTTGAGTAAAGAAAAAAAAGATTCAATTAATGAGGAAGTGGAAATTCCTATAACTAGCGAAGAAGAAGTTAAAAAGAATGATAAAAAAGAAAAAAAGCAAATTTCTAAGTTAGAAAAAAAGATTAAAGAATTGGATGAAAAAAACAAAGAATCTGTTGATAGTTTTAAAAGACTAGCTGCTGAATTTGATAATTTTAGAAAGCGAACAATTAAAGAAAAAGAACAGATTTATACAAGTGCAACTAATGATGTTATTGACAGTTTTCTTCCAGTTATTGATAATATGGAAACAGCAAATAAAAGTGTACATAAGAGTGATGATATAGCTGATGTACTAAAAGGATTTGAACTGGTTTATAGGCAATTTAATGAAGTACTAGAAAAAATTGGTGTTGAACCGATTGAATGCTTAGATGAAGACTTTGACCCTGAACTGCACAATGCTGTAATGCATATTGAAGATGAAAAATATGAACAGAATAAAGTGATAGAAGAATTGCAAAAAGGGTATACCTATAAAGGGAAAGTTATAAGACATAGCATGGTAAAAGTAGCAAATTAAATAATATATTAGACTGTAATGGTCAAAAATAGTCAAAGACAAAAAAACGGAGGTAAAATTAATGGCTAAAGTAATCGGAATTGATTTAGGAACAACAAACTCATGTGTAGCAGTAATGGAAGGTGGAGAATCTGTAGTTATTGCAAATGCAGAAGGAGCTAGAACAACTCCATCAGTTGTAGCCTTTTCAAAAACAGGCGAGAGATTAGTAGGACAGGTAGCTAAAAGACAAGCAATTACTAATCCTGAAAGAACAGTAAGCTCTATAAAAAGAGATATGGGAACTAATAAAAAAACTGATATTGATGGTAAGAATCATTCACCACAAGAAATTTCTTCTATGATTTTACAGAAACTAAAAATAGATGCAGAAAGTTATTTAGGTGATGAAGTTAAACAAGCAGTTATTACAGTACCTGCATATTTTAGTGATGCACAAAGACAAGCAACAAAAGATGCTGGAAAAATTGCTGGGTTAGAAGTTTTACGTATTATAAATGAGCCAACTGCTGCAGCATTAGCATATGGAATGGATAAGGATGAAGACCAAAAAATTATGGTATTTGACCTTGGCGGTGGAACATTTGATGTATCAATATTAGATATTTCAGATGGAGTTTTTGAAGTATTAGCAACAAATGGTAATAACAGACTTGGCGGAGATGATTTTGATGATTTAGTTATGAAACATATTATTTCTGAATATAAAAAAGAAGCAGGAATTGATTTATCTAAAGATAAAATGGCAATGCAGAGACTTAAAGAAGCTGCAGAGAAAGCTAAGATCGAATTATCAAATGTTATGTCTACAAATATTAACTTACCATTTATTACAGCAGATGCTACAGGACCTAAACATCTTGATATGACTTTAACACGAGCTAAATTTGATGAATTAACAGCTAATTTAGTTGAAAAATCAATGGTTCCAACAAAAAAAGCTATGAAAGATGCAGGATTAACTCCCTCAGATATTCACAAAATTTTATTAGTTGGTGGTTCAACAAGAATTCCAGCTGTTGTAAATGCTGTTAAAAAATATCTTGGTAAAGATCCGTTCAAAGGAATTAACCCTGATGAATGTGTTGCATTAGGTGCTGCAATTCAAGCTGGTGTTTTAACCGGTGATGTTAAAGATATACTATTACTTGATGTTACTCCTTTATCTTTAGGAATTGAAACATTAGGTGGAGTATGCACAAAACTTATTGAAAGAAATACAACTATTCCTACAAAGAAAAGCCAAACTTTCTCAACAGCCGCAGATAGTCAACCATCAGTTGATATTCATGTTTTACAAGGTGAAAGAGAAATGGCAAGTTATAATAAAACATTAGGGCGGTTCCAATTAACAGGTATTGCTCCAGCACCAAGAGGTATTCCTCAAATAGAAGTTACATTTGATATTGATGCAAATGGTATTGTACATGTTTCTGCAAAAGATTTAGGAACAGGAAATGAACAAAAAATTACTATTACAGCATCAACTAACTTATCTGATGATGATATTGATAAAGCAGTTAAAGATGCTGAAAAATATGCAGAAGAAGATAAATTAGCAAAAGAATCTATTGAAGCTAGAAATAATGCTGATTCATTGATTTATCAAACAGAAAAAGCTATGAAAGATGCTGGCGAAAAATTAAATGATGATGATAAAGCACCTGTAAATGTTGAAATTGAAAACCTAAAAGAAATATTAAAAGGTGAAGATGTTGAAGCAATTAAAGCTGCTACTGAAAAGTTAACTGAAGCTATGAATAAGATTAGCGAAAAGATTTATGCACAAAATCCTTCTGAAGGACAACCTGGATTTGACAATATGGGTGGACAACCTAAAGAAGAAGATGATGTTGTAGATGCTGACTACGAAGTAGTTGACGAAGAAGAAGAATAAATACTATACTTAGGGGAACCAAAAATGGTTCCCCTAAATTTATAACAGGAGTAGATAAGTGGCCAATAAAAGAGACTATTATGAAGTACTTGGTGTTAGTAAGAACGCCAATGAAGATGAAATTAAGAAAGCTTATAAAAAGCTTGCAAAGAAATACCACCCTGATCTTAATAAGCATGAAGAACAAGCTGAAGAAATGTTTAAAGAAGTAAGTGAAGCTTATGGAGTTTTAAACGATCAAGGTAAGAAACAAAAATATGATCAATTTGGTCATGAAGGGCTGAATCCAAACGGTGGTGGAGGTTTTGGAGACTTTGATTTTGGTGATGTTTTTGGTTCGTTTTTTGGAGGTGGTTTTTCACAATCCAGAAGAAACGGGCCAAGAAAAGGACCTGATATTAGAGAATATGCAAAGATAAGTTTTGAGCAAGCAGCTTTTGGTGTAAAAAGAAAAATAAAAATCAATCGCTATGAAGATTGTGATACATGCACAGGTTCTGGTGCTAAACCTGGAACAAAAAAACAAACATGTAAACATTGTCATGGAACTGGTCAAGTGAAAGTTCAGCAAAATACATTGTTTGGTTCTTTTGTAAATGTTCGAACTTGTGATGTTTGTAAAGGCGAAGGTTCAATAATAACTGAAAAATGTCCAACTTGTAGTGGCTCTGGTAAACAGAGAAAACAACGAACTATAGAAGTGGATATTCCAGCTGGAATTGATGATGGTCAATCTATTTCAATTAGAGGTGAAGGTGGAGTAGGAGAAAACGATGGTCCAAATGGTAATTTAATTATTACTATTGCAGTTTTACCACATAAAACATTCAAACGAGATGGTTATGAAGTATATAATAGACAAAAAATTTCATATGCCCAAGCTACACTAGGAGATTCTATAAAAGTACCCACACTTGATGGCGAAATAGAATATGATATTGCACCTGGAACACAAAATGGAGATAGATTTAGGTTAAGAGGTAAAGGAATACCTTCACTAAGAACATCTCATAGAGGAGATCAGATTGTTGAAATATTTATTGATGTTCCAAAAAAATTAACTAAGGAACAAAAAGAGTTACTATTTAAATTTGCTAATACTTTTGGTGAGCAACCAACTGGAAAGAAAAAAGGATTATTTAGTTTATGAAATGGGTAGAAGTTATTATTTCTTGTAATAAAGATAATGTAGAAGATGTTTCTGTGGAATTGTTAGATGCAGGAGCAACTGGTACACAAATAATTGACCCTAATGAAATTAAAAACATGATAAATGAATTATCTAAGCAAGAGTATGCTGATGATAGGCTTATTCCTAAAACTGGTTTTCAAGTTATAGCTTATTATAATCTTAACCAAAATTTAGTATTAATAAAGAAAAAATATAAAGAAAAAATATCAACACAAATAGTTGATGATGTTAATTGGAAAGACAATTGGAAAAAGTATTATGTTGCATTTAACATAACTGAATCAATTAGGATTATTCCTTCATGGGATAAACAATTAGTTGAAAATAAATTAGATATAATTATGGAACCGGGAATGGCATTTGGAACGGGTACCCATGAAACTACAAAACTATGTGCCAAATTATTAGAAGAATATATTGTTGACAAAGATAAAGTAATTGATGTTGGATGTGGTACAGGTATTTTATCAATTATTGCAAAAAAATTAGGAGCCAGTGAGGTAACTGCAATAGATATTGATGACTCAGCTGTTAAAACTACTAATGAAAATATAATTATTAATGAAACACCCAAAGTTAATGTGGTTTTAGGTGAATTAAAAGATATTAAAGAATCTAAAAAATATAATATTATTATCGCAAATATCGTTTCAGACATAATTATTAAATTAACTCCAGATTTTAAAAATTATTTAGTAAAAGAAGGGAAGATTATTTGTTCAGGTATAATATTAAGTCGTAAAGATGATGTTGTTAATTCACTAAAAACAAATGGATTTACTATAATTGATATTAAAACAGATAATGAATGGGTTGCAATAGTAGCACATGCGTAAATTTTTTATTTTAGAAAAACAACTAAATATCAATGAAAAATATCTATTAACAAAAGATGATTCACATCATTATGAAAAAGTTTTACGTGGTAATATTAAAAATGAAGAATTAATAATTTGTGATGGTAAAAATCATAATTTTAATGTAATAGTAATTGGTAAAGTAAATGAACAGGTACAAATATTAATAAAAGACGAATATTTAGTTGATAATGAACCAAACACCAAGATACATTTATATCCTACGCTTATAAAAGCTGAAAAATTTGATTATATGCTACAAAAATGTTCAGAAGTAGGAGTTTTTGAAATAACTCCCATATTTACACAAAGATGTATGATTAAATTAGATAATAAAAAGATTGAAAAAAAAATTAATAGATGGAATAGAATTGTAGTTGAAGCATGTAAACAATGTCAGCGAAGTTATATTCCAATTGTTAATCAACCAATAAAATTTGAAAAAGCAATTAAACAAAATAAGGATGGAATAATCGCTTATGTGGATGAAAAAAAACTTCATATAAAACAAGCTATTAAAAAAAGTGATGATTTTATTAACGTTTTCATTGGTCCAGAAGGTGGATTTACTGAAGATGAAGTAGATTTTGCAAATAAAAATAATATTAAATCAACTCACCTTGGCTCTTTAATATTACGAGCAGAAACAGCTGCAGTTGTGGCTACTTCTGTAATATTATATGAAAAAACGAATGATGAAGAAAAACAATGAAAAATGAAGTAAAAGAGAGTAATTTGTAGTAAAATACCCTCTTTTAACAATAAAATTGTGATATAATAATTTAAGATATTTTTGAAAAGGAAAGAATTATGACAATAAGTATGACAGGTTTTGGTAGAGCAACTGCTGAAAATGAACTGATAAAAGTAAAAATTGAAATGAAAAGTGTAAATAGTCGGTATCATGATTGTAATATGAAAATACCAAAGGCTTACGCATTTGTTGAAGAAAAACTAAAAAAATTAATAAAACAACAGATATCACGAGGAAAAATTGATGTTTATGTAACTATAAAATATATTGATAATTCAAATGTAAGCATTTCAATTGATATGGATTTAGCTAATCAATATTTTTTAGGGATTCAAAAAGTAAAAGATTCTTTTTTAATTAAAAAAGAAATTGAAGCATTTCAAATTACTTCAATTCCAGGTGTCTTTGTGACAGATGAAGAAGAAATTGATGAAGAATTAATTTTACAGTTTCTAGAAAATACTTGCCAAGAAGCATTGAATAATATATTAGTAATGAAAAAAAATGAAGGTAAACATATTTATTTAGACATGCAAGGTAAAATTAGTGAATTAGTTAAACTTATTAGTGAAATAGAAAAATTATCTGAAAGCGTAGTAGATGATTATAGAGAAAAATTAAAAAATAGAATTGAAGAATTGTTAAATGATCAAGACATAGATGAAAATCGTTTATCACAAGAAGTTGCATATTTTGCTGATAAAGCATGCATTGATGAAGAATTGATAAGGCTTTCTAGTCATGTTAAGCAATTTAATGATAATATGGCAAAAGATCAAACTGGTAGAAAATTGGATTTTATTATTCAAGAAATGAACAGAGAGATTAATACAATTGGTTCTAAAGGAAATTCTTTAGAAATCACAAACTTAGTTCTTGAATGTAAATCAATCGTAGAAAAACTACGAGAACAAGCTATGAATTTAGAGTAGGGAAAAAATGAAACTAATAAACATTGGATTTGGGAATATGATAGCTGCTAATAGGGTAATTGCAATTGTAAACCCTGAATCAGCTCCTATAAAAAGAATGATTCAAGAATCAAGAGATACAAAAGAATTAGTTGATGCGACCTATGGGAGAAGAACTAGAGCTGTTATAATTACTGATAGCCATCATATTATTTTATCAGCAATTCAACCAGAAACAATTAGTAATCGACTAGTTATTGATGAAGAAAAGGATGTGTAATATGTCACAATTAGGTATGCTAATTATTGTGTCTGCACCAAGTGGTACTGGGAAAAATGCTGTAATAAGGGAATTGACAAAAAAAGATTCTAATATCTTTTATTCTGTTTCAGCAACTACTAGAAATCCTAGAAATAAAGAAGAAAACGGTGTTAATTACTTTTTTTTATCACGTGAAAAGTTTGAAAATATGATTATTAATAAGCAACTAATAGAATGGGATGAGTATGTTAATAATTATTATGGTACACCTAAAAAATTCATAGAAGATATGACTAAAAAAGGTAACGATGTTATTTTAGAGATAACTGTAGAAGGAGCTGTAAATGTGAAAGAAATATGGCCAGAAGCAGTTATGATTTTTCTTTTACCCCCATCAATGGAAGAACTAAGAAATCGTATTACCAATAGAAATACTGAATGTATAGAATCAATTAATAAACGAATGATTAGCGCAGAAAGCGAATTAAAGTATGTTAATGATTATGAGTATGTTGTTATAAATGATGATTTAGCATACGCTGTTAATCAAATTGAAGAAATTATACATGCTGAGAGATTAAAAACAATTAGAAATAAAAATATAGTTAATAAATTAGTAAGGAGAAAGAAATGATCGCAAAACCATCATTAGAGCAATTAATGGAAAAAGCTGATATCAGATTTAATGTTGTCATCGCTGTATCAAAGAGAGCTAGACAGGTACAAGAAGGATACCAGACCTACTATGAAGGTGAAGAAAAAAACCCTATTACAATTGCAACAAAAGAAATTGACCAAGGTTCAATTGTTTTTAAAACAATTGATGAGTATGGAGAAAAAGAATGACCGTAGAAAAAACCATGGAAAAAATAGTTTCTTTAGCTAAGAGAAGAGGTTTTATATTCCCAGGTTCAGAAATTTATGACGGATTGGCCAATGCATGGGATTACGGCCCATTAGGTGTTGAATTAAAAAACAACATAAAAAAAGCTTGGTGGAAAAAATTTGTTCAAGAAAATCCTAATAATGTAGGATTAGATTGTGCAATACTCATGAATCCTAGAGTATGGGAAGCATCTGGACATGTTGGAGGTTTTACAGATCCGCTTATAGATTGTAAGGAGTGTAACACAAGACATAGAGCTGATAAAATTATTGATGACTATAATATTTCAAACAATAATGAAGAAGTATCTGATGGTTGGGATAATTCAAAACTTATATCATATATAAGAGAAAATAATATTCCTTGCCCAGCTTGTGGAAAATCAAATTTTACAGATATCAGACAATTTAATATGATGTTTAAAACATTCCAAGGAGTTACTGAAGATAGTGCTTCAGAAATTTATTTACGACCAGAAACAGCACAAGGAATTTTTGTTAATTTTAAAAATGTTCAACGGACTACTAGAAAAAAAATACCATTTGGGATTGGTCAAATTGGAAAATCATTTAGAAATGAAATAACTCCTGGTAATTTTATTTTTAGAACACGAGAGTTTGAACAAATGGAATTAGAGTTTTTCTGTAAGCCTGGTGAAGACTTAGAGTGGTTTGATTATTGGAAAAATTTCTGTTTTGATTGGTTATTAGAACTAGGATTAAAAAGTGAAAATTTAAAAATAAGAGATCATTTAGCTGAAGAACTAGCTTTTTATTCTAATGCTACATCTGATATCGAATATAAGTTCCCATTTGTTTGGGGAGAATTATGGGGTATTGCTGATAGAACTGATTATGATTTAAAACAGCATATGAAATTTGCAAAAGAAGATTTACAATATTTTGACCCTATAACAAATGAAAAGTATGTACCATATGTTATAGAACCGTCAGTAGGCGTAGAACGTCTTCTGTTGGCTTTTTTATGTGAAGCTTATGACGAGGAACAATTAGATGAAAAAGATGGTAGAGTTGTTCTTAGGTTCAACAATGCTTTGGCACCAATTAAAGCTGCAGTATTACCATTATCAAAGAAATTAAAAGAACAGGCAATTGAAGTATATCAATTGATAAGTAAAAAGTTTGTCTGTGATTATGATGAAACGGGAAGTATAGGAAAAAGATATAGAAGACAAGATGAAATTGGAACGCCATATTGTATCACTTATGATTTTGATTCATTAGAAGATAATAGTGTAACCATTAGATTTAGAGATTCTATGGAGCAAGTTAGAATGCCAATTGATAAATTGACTGAATTTCTTGAAGAAAATATTAATTATTAATCGGAGGAAGAAAAATAATGAAAAAGTATGTATACTTATTCACTGAAGGTAGTGCGAAGATGAAAGACCTATTAGGTGGGAAAGGTGCTAATTTATCTGAAATGACAAACATTGGATTACCAGTACCAAGAGGATTTACTGTATCTACTGATGTATGTACTAGATATTATGCTGATGGTGAAGTAATTGCCGATGATATTCAATTACAAATTGATGAAGCTTTAGCAAAAACTGAAGAAACTGTTGGGAAAAAATTAGGTGATAGAAATAATCCATTCTTAGTTTCAGTTAGAAGTGGTGCAAAAGTATCAATGCCAGGAATGATGGACACTGTCTTAAATCTTGGACTTAATGATGTAGTTGTAGAAGGATTAGCTGAATTAACTGGAAATGCAGCATTTGCATATGATAGTTATAGACGTTTTGTAATGATGTTTTCTGATGTAGTTATTGGTGTTGATAAATCAATATTTGAAAGAAAATTAGATGCTATTAAAGAAGAAAAAGGCGTTGAATTTGATAATGAATTAACAGCTGATGATATGAAAGAAGTATTACAAGCTTTTAAAAAGTTATATAAAGATGAAATGGGTAGTGAATTTCCACAAGATCCAAAAATTCAGTTAGCAGAAGCAATTAAAGCTGTATTTAGATCATGGGACAATGAGAGAGCTATTATTTATAGAAGAATTAATGATATACCAGGTGACATTGGAACAGCTGTAAATGTACAAGAGATGGTTTATGGAAACATGGGTGATACTTCAGGAACTGGCGTTGCTTTTACAAGAAACCCATCTACTGGTGAAAAAATGTTAATGGGTGAATTTTTAATGAATGCACAGGGTGAAGATGTTGTTGCAGGAGTTAGAACACCAAAGAAAATTTCACAGTTAAAAGATACTAATAATGAAATTTATAATCAATTTATCAAAATAGCTCAAGATTTAGAAGATCATTATCATGATATGCAAGATATTGAGTTTACGATTGAAAAAGGAAAACTATTCTTATTACAAACTAGAAATGGTAAAAGAACTGCACAAGCGGCTTTAAAAATTGCAGTTGATTTAGTAAACGAAGGAATGTTAACTAAAGAAGAAGCCATTATGAAGGTAGATCCTAAGCAACTTGATGCAGTATTACATCCAATGTTTGATACAACAGCACTTAAGAATGCAACAATTGTTGCAAACGGTTTACCTGCTTCTCCTGGAGCTGCTACTGGTAAAGTATTCTTTACAGCAGAAGATGCAGCTAAAGCTCACGAAAATGGTGAAAAAGAAGTTATTCTTGTTAGATTAGAAACTTCTCCTGAAGATATTGAAGGAATGCATGTTTCTAAAGGTATTTTAACAGCTAGAGGTGGAATGACTTCACATGCAGCAGTAGTTGCAAGGGGCATGGGAACATGTTGTGTTTCAGGTTGTTCAGATATTAAAATATATGAAGAAGAAAAATATTTCTTATTAAATGATGGAACTAAAATTTCTGAAGGTGACTTTATTTCACTTGATGGATCTAAAGGAAATGTTTATGCTACTAAATTACCAACTGTAGAACCTGAAGTAACAGGTGACTTTGCTACATTTATGAGTTGGGCAGATGAGATTAGAACACTTAAAGTTAGAACTAATGCAGATTCACCAGAAGATGCAAAAACTGCTGTTAAATTTGGTGCAGAAGGTATTGGACTTTGCCGTACAGAGCATATGTTCTTTGAAACTGATAGAATTAAAGCTGTTAGAGAAATGATTTTAGCTGATAACTTAGAGCAAAGAGAAAAAGCATTAGAAAAATTATTACCAATGCAACGTGGGGATTTTGAAGGAATCTTTGAGGCAATGCAAGGATATCCTGTTACAATAAGATTTTTAGATCCACCACTTCATGAGTTCTTACCAACCGATGAAGAAGATATTAAAGCTTTAGCAGTTGATATGAATGTTACTTATGATTCTCTTAAAGAAAAAACAGAAGAGTTACATGAATTTAATCCAATGATGGGACATAGAGGATGTCGTTTATCAATATCTTATCCAGAAATTGCTATTATGCAAACAAAAGCAGTTATTGAAGCTGCAATTAATGTTAATAAAAATGGGATGAATGTTGTACCAGAGATTATGATTCCTCTTGTTGGAGATGTTGCTGAATTAAAATATGTTAAAGATTTAGTTGTTAAAACTGCTAATCAAAAAATAAGCGAAAGCAGAGTTGAATTAGAATATACTGTTGGAACAATGATTGAAATTCCTAGAGCTTGCTTAACTGCTGATATTATTGCTAAAGAAGCTGCATTTTTCTCTTTTGGAACTAACGACTTAACTCAAATGACATTTGGATTCAGTAGAGACGATGCTGGAAAATTCTTAAGCGATTATTATTCTAAGAAAATTTATGAATCAGACCCATTTGCGAAATTAGACCAAACAGGTGTTGGACAACTAGTTAAGATGGCATGTGATTTAGGTAGAAAAGCTAGACCTAATATAAAATTAGGAATATGTGGAGAACATGGTGGAGATCCATCATCAATTGATTTTTGTTATCGTGTTGGACTTGATTATGTTTCTTGTTCACCATTTAGAGTGCCAATTGCAAGATTAGCAGCTGCACAATCAGTAATTATTAATAGATAATAAAAAAAAAATAAAAATAAAAGCCAGAATTAATCTGGCTTTTATTTTGTAAATTTTTCTATAGTTAATAATTCATCAGTCATCATACGAAGGAATTGATGAATTTCTTCTTCTTTAATCATTTCTTCAAGTAGAGCAAATAATTTTAAACGAAATAATGGTTGTAAAGATAATTCTTTAATATCATCATAATATAAAGGGCAACTATTTTTACCTCTAATATCTTTTTTTAAATCTAAACGTCCGTCTTCATATAAATAGGGGAATAGAGGATATATAACACAAGCTATTGGACGAGTTTCTCTTTTACAAATACCTGTACAAAACAATGTATTAACATTATTTTTATCTATAATTGTAAAATCAGTTGATAAAGTATCTATATATTCTTTTTCATGTGGAAACAGAATCATACCTTTACCATTATCTTGGCAACATAATTTATTACATAATTCTCCACAGTCAAAATATAGAGGTGTCAAAGTAGAAATTTTATTATTTATTCGTTTATAATAGTTAATCCAATTCATATGGTCATGATACTACATTTTGTAATCTTTTTAAATACTATCATCATTAATGAAATTATGATAAAATTTATAAGAAATGAATTATATTTTTTGCTTTTATTTACATATAGTAAATATTTTTGTAACTAACTTTACGAAGGGATGATATTATGACTAAAAAAATTCAATCAGATGAAGACATTAAGAAAAAAGCTGTTAAGCTTGTAGTTTCCCATATGAAGAAAAAGCTAGAAGAATTAAATGAAGAAGGCCATATTCTTGACGCTTGGGTTGTTGATATGGAAACTTTACTACATGAAGAAAAGTTTGACATTCATATATATCATGATATGAGAAGAAAATTAAATGATGCTATTGATTGTACATATGATGTTGATCTTAGATATAGGTTAAGAGACTCTTGGATTAGTATGGGGAAAGCATTAGACAAAAAAGCGAAAAAGTATTAGTTGTTAAGGGGGCAAAATGGATAACAAACATTCTAAATATATGGATTTCTTATTAGAAGAAACCATGAAACGTAAAGCAACTGATTTACATATTTGTGCCGGTAGTAAGCCACTTATACGTGTTAATTCGAAATTAACAGATATTTCTAATACAGAAATAATGAAACCTGAAATGATTAATAAAATTATAGAGGAATATTTAGATGAGAAAAGGCTTAATTATTTAATGGAAAATAAAGTTGTTGATTTCTCATATTCAAAAAGAAATCTTGGTAGATTTAGATGTAATATATACAAGCAACGTGGAACCTATGCTATAGCAATTCGTACTTTACCTTTAGAAATTCCTAATTTTGAACAATTAGGGTTACCAGAAATTTTAAAAACATTCACTAAAAAAACTAAAGGATTAGTATTAATATCAGGAGCCACTGGTAGTGGAAAATCTACAACTTTAGCTAGTATGATTGATTTAATTAATAAAAAATATCCTTATCATATAATAACTATTGAAGATCCTGTTGAATATTTACATAAACATCAAAAAAGCATGGTAACTCAGCGAGAAATTGGTGATGATGCAAAATCCTTTGCAGATGCATTGAAATCTTCTCTAAGAGAAGATCCAGATGTAATAATGGTAGGGGAGATGAGAGATATTGAAACCATACAAATCGCTCTAACAGCTGCTGAAACTGGACATTTAGTTTTATCTACTCTTCATACAAGTGGTGCTGTTAAATCTATTGATAGAATTATTGATGCCTTTCCTAATGTACAGCAAAATCAAATTAAAAGCCAACTTTCAACTGTTTTAGAAGGTGTTATTTCTCAGCAATTAATTCCTAGAAAAAATAATAATGGTATGGTTCTAGCATCTGAAGTATTAGTTGTAAATCCAGCTATTAGAAATTTAATTAGAGAAGGTAAACATTATCAGATTAATTCATTGATTCAAACTGGTTCAATTAATGGAATGCATTCCATTGAAAGAAACTTAGCTACTTTATGTAAAGAAGAAATTATTAGTGTTGAAGATGCAAGATTAAAAGCTCAAGATGTACAATTGTTTAATGAATATTTATCTTTAGTAAAATAAGGAGAAAAAATGAAAAGAAAAAAACCATTATCATATGAAGAAATAGCCTTGTTTTCTAGAGAATTAGCTATGATTGTTAATTCGGATATTTCGCTTCAAGAAGGTTTGGATTTATTAATTGACCAATCAGATAATAAACGAGTTTCAATACTTTGTTTAAGTTTGAAAAATCATATAAATGATGGATTAACATTAACTAAGTCAATTGAAATGGAAAAAGAAATATTAACTCCTTATTATGTGAATATGATTTCTATTGGTGAAAATAGTGGTAATTTGGATATTATGTTACTTAGAATTGCAGATACATATGAAAAAGATAGTATTATAAACAGAAAAATACAATCAGCAATAACATATCCATTGATATTAACTGTACTGATGTTTAGTGTTATTGTTCTTTTAGTCGTAAAAGTAATTCCACTATTTAATGATATTTTAATTTCTCTTGGTGGAGAATTGACAGGTATTTCAAAAGCAATTATAAATACAGGTGGGTTTATTGGTGAATATATCTTGTTAATTTCATTAATTGTAATTGGTTTGTATTTAATATATAGATTTGCTAAATTAATTAACAAATTTCAAAGTTTCTTTGATAAGTTAAAGCTAATTTTACCATTTAGAAAAGGAATAGAAAAAACTTATTATGCAATTGTAATAGCACAGAATTTATCAATGCTTATTAGAAGTGGGATAAGCATTGCATTAGCATTTGATATGATAGTACCTATAATACATAATACTGTCATTAAGAAAAAAGTGAAAAAAGCTTCTACTATTATAAAAAATGAAAATGAAATTACTGAGGCATTTAATGAGTTTGATATGTTTCCAAATATATTTAAAAGACTTTTTCAAATTGCACTTAAAACAGGACATTTAGATGAGGTATTACAACAAGCAGCTTTAAAAATGGAAGAACAACTTGATCAGAGATTAGATAAGTTAACAACAGTTTTAGAACCTGCTTTAATTATTGTTATTTCTTTAATTGTGGGAGTTATTTTGTTATCAATTATTTTCCCTGTTATTGAAATAATGAATACAATCGGGTAGGTGAATTGATGGGATATAAACGAGCATCAATTATTTCATTAATATTTATTACAGCTTTTGCGGTGATAATGATATTTTCTGTTTCAACTATTCAAACTAATTATCAAGAAAATCAGACAAAAAGAGTAGAAAATGCAATAAAATTGGCAATTGTTCAATGTTATGCTTTAGAAGGAAGTTATCCACCATCTGTTACTTATTTATCAGAAAATTATGGAATAATACTTAATGAAGAAAAATATATATATCATTACGAAGTATATGTATCAAATATGATGCCTGTTCTTTCAGTTATTATGAAAAATAATGGAGATCAATAATATGGGTAGACGAGATAGAAATAATACAATAGAGCTCATAATGGTTATGATTTTATTAATAATAATTACAATGTCTATTTTTCTCTTAATACAAGGTGGAGGACAATCATACAAACAAATTATAGCTAATAAAGATAGTTTTGATAAAGCAAGAATAGCTAGTTCATTTATAAATGTAAAAATTAAACAAAATGATTATAGTGAATCAATTGAAATTGTAAACGACAAATTTAGTAATATTCCAGCTATAAAAATAACTCACCATGGAGATGAAGAAGGCTTATTCACTTATCTATTATTTAAAGATGGCTATTTATATGAATGTTATATAGACGAATTTGATACACCTTCATTATCATTAAGCGAAATAGTAGTAAAAGTAAAAAATATTACTTTTGAAGATTATAAAGATGGAAAGGGAATAGTTGTAAGGACAAGTTATGTGACGCAAGATAACGTGATGGAATTACGTAATATCATTACATTTAGGACAAATTAATGGATATAAATAAAAAAAATGAAAAAGGATTTACTCTTGTTGAGATTATTATTGCAATTGCTGCATTAGCATTGGTATGTGGACTTGTATTACAATTATTTATTTTAGCTGGAGATGTAAATAGAAGAGCCATACAAAAACAATATGCTATAAACGAGTGTTCAAATATAATAGAAGTTTTACATAGCTTTAATAGTCTAGATGAAATATATAATGATGAATTTTTCAGTGATTCTATAATTAGTAATGATGACAATAAAATTGAAATTATTCAAAATTATCATATATATGATATTAATGTAGTATCAGAAATAAATATTATTGATACTAATATTATTAAAGTTTCTATAAATGCAAATAAAGATGAACAAATATTATTAGAAACTCCTTTAAAAGCAATAATTTTTATGGAGGTAACTAATGAAACTCCTTAGAAAAAATCATAACAATGAGTCAGGTGGCGCAAGTGTTGTTGTAGTTATTGTTTTAATGCTATTAATTATTTTGGCACTATCTGCTTTAGTTACTGCAGCTTCTAGTGAAAAATTGACAAGTAAAACACAAATTTGGCTAACAGAGTATTACGAATTAGAAAATACTGCTATGGAAAAATTAATAACGTATATAGAAGATGAAAAACCTGATGAAAACAAATTAGTTATATTTTCTACTAAAACAATTAATGATAAATGGATTGAAGTAGAGTTTATGATAGTAAATGATGAAATTGTTATCAAAAAGTGGCATGAAAAACAATTGTCATTCATATATGAAACAGGAGAAAAGTTTTTCAATGGACAGTTTGAAGATTAGTAAATTAATGGTACAATTTATATTGATAAAGGAGATAAATTGAAAAAAATATTTTTTTTAATAAGTATATTGATAATATTCATTGTTGTTTTAATACCAGTAAAAGCTAGTGCTGCTGATTATACTATTAATACTGATAATATTTCAAATGGTGTTATTGATGTAGCATATAACTCCACTCTTAATACAGTTTACTATTTAAAAATAGTTAAAGGTGATCAAAGTATATGGTATACACTGATTAAAGGTACAACTGATCAATTTTCTCTTACTTTTGGAAATGGAACATATACTCTTAAAATACTAGAAACTACTGAAGCAGGGAAGGCTAGAACTGTAAAAAGTATTGAAGTTAATGTGTATATTGAAAATTCTACAGATATTTATCTTAACTCTGTTCAAAATGTTGAATGGAATAATAATATGGATAGCATTGATTATTCAAACTCTATTATATATGAAACGGTTGAAAGTTTAATACAAAAAGTCAAAGTTTATGAATTGATTATTTTTAATTATTCATATGATTATAATAAATTTGATAATGTTAAAGCTAGTTTTTACTTACCAGTAATTGATGATACATTTCATTCTCAAATGGGAATTTGTTATGACTATTCATCACTTTTAGCTGGGATGTTAAGAAGCCAGGGAGTTCCTACAAAATTAGTTAAAGGATATGCAAGCTTTTCACCAGATGTATATCATGCTTGGAATGAAATATATATCAACGGGAAATGGTATGTAATTGATACAACTTATGATGCATATTATGTAAAAAGGGGCACGAAAGTAACAATGTTTAAAAATCCTAATAATTATAATAAAGTTTATGAGTATTAACTATTAAGTTGATCTTTTGCTTTCTTTATATGACTAGAAACTGCTATTCTAGCAGGTCCACCAACAACATCTCTATTATTAACACAAGTTTCTATTGAAATAGCTTCATAAACATCATTTTTTATTTTATCTGAAAATTTTTGTAATTTTAATAAAGATAATTGTTCTATAGTTTTATTTTCTAATATGCAATAAGCAACTATTTTACCAGTTATTTCGTGACTTGTTCTAAATGGTATACCTTTTTTAACTAAATAGTCTGCTAAATCAGTTGCATTTGTAAAACCACTTAAAGCATTATTTAATAAATTTTCCTTGTTAAATGTACTAGTTTCTAACATTTTAGTAAAAACAGATAGAGATATTTTTACATTATCAATACTATCAAAAAGTGCTGGTTTATCTTCTTGCATATCTTTATTATATGCCATTGGTAAAGCTTTCATAATTGAAAGCATGGTTATTAGATTACCATAAACTCTTCCGGTTTTACCACGAACTAATTCAGCAATATCAGGATTCTTTTTTTGAGGCATAATTGAACTACCTGTGCTAAAAGCATCGTCTAATTCAATATATGAAAATTCTTTAGTAGTCCATAAAATAATCTCTTCTGACAATCTTGATAGATGCATCATAATTAATGAAATTGCAAATAATAGTTCTAATACATAATCACGATCACTAACTGAATCCATTGAATTTTCAGTTAGTGAGGAAAATTCTAATAAATCACATACCATTTGACGGTCTATTTTATAAGTAGTAGTAGCCATTGCACCACTACCTAAAGGCATACTATCAGTTCTCTTATAAATATCGTCTAATCGATTATTATCTCGTTTAAACATTTCATAATATGCCATTAAATGATGTGCTAGAGTAGTAGGTTGTGCTTTTTGAAGATGTGTATAACCTGACATGAAACTTTCCGTGTGTTGATCAGCCAATGTTACTATTGTTTTTCGCAATTCCACTACTAACTCATTAATTTTATTTATTTCATCTTTAACATACATTCTAGTATCTAAAGCAACTTGGTCATTACGACTTCTACCTGTATGAAGCTTTTTACCAGCTTCACCAATTTTACTAATTAATAAACTTTCGATAAACATATGAATATCTTCAGCATCGCTATCAAATTCAATTGTTTCGTTTTCAATTCCAATTAATATCTCATTTAAACCGGCTATAATTTTTTCACTATCTTTAGAAGATATAATATTACATTTTCCAAGCATTTTTGCATGGGCAATACTACCTAAGATGTCAAATTTATACAGCCTATAATCAAATGAAATAGAAGAATTAAAATCATTTGTTAATTTATCAGTGTCTTTAGAAAATCGTCCTGACCATAGTTTCATATTATTTTTCCTTATTTTTTAATTCCATTAATGCCTGTACTTTCAAAGGTAATCCAAATAAGTTTATAAAGCCTTCTGAGTCACTTTGATTATACACATTATCTTTTTCAAATGATGATAATTCTTCATCATGCAATGAGTATTTAGATGTAGCACCTGCTGGAATAATATTTCCTTTATATAATTTTAGTGTAACACATCCTGTTACGTTTTGTTGTGTTATGTCAACGAAAGCACTTATAGCCTCACGTAGTGGTGTAAACCATTGGCCGTTATATACTAAATCTGCAAATTTCTTTGAAACAACTTCTTTATAATGATATGTTTCTCTATCCAAACATAAATACTCTAATTCATTATGAGCATAGTATAAAATAGATCCACCAGGTGTTTCATATACACCACGTGATTTCATTCCAACTAAACGATTTTCACAGATGTCGATAATACCAACACCATGTTTACCACCTATTTTATTAAGTTCTGTTAATAAAGCAACTCCACCCATTTTTTTATCATTAAGAGCAACTGGAATTCCTTTTTCAAAGTCTATTTTTACGTATTCAGCTTTATCAGGTGCGTTTTCAGGAGTTATAGATAATTTAAGTAACTTATCATAATTTGGTTCATTACCTGGACTTTCTAAATCGCTACCTTCATGACTTATATGCCATAGATTACGGTCTCTACTATAATTATCCTTTTTAGTAACAGGGATAGGGATGTTACGTTCATTTGCATAATCAATTGCATCTTCTCTAGATTGAATATCCCATATTCTCCAAGGTGCAATAATTTTAAGATGGGGAGCTAAAGCTTTAATTGTTAACTCAAAACGTACTTGGTCATTACCTTTTCCAGTACAACCATGTACTATAGCGGTACAATTTTCAAGTAAAGCAATCTCAACTAATCTCTTTGCAATAATAGGCCTTGCAAAAGAAGTACCTAGTAAGTACTTGTTTTCATATACAGCAGATGCTTTTAAAGTAGGGAATACATAATCATTTATGAATTCCTCATTTAAATCTTCAATATATAGCTTGCTAGCACCTGAATTTTTTGCTTTTTCATGTAGGTGATCTAATTCTTCACCTTGTCCGACATCAGCAGCCATTGCAATAACTTCACAGTCATAGTTTTCTTTTAACCACGGTATAATGATAGATGTATCTAATCCACCAGAATATGCCAATAGAAATTTCTCTTTATTACTCATACAAAATCCTCCTCAAGTATGATAAAATATTTACATTATAGGTAGTATACAATAAAGTGTATAAATATGCAATATATTTTTTAAATATTCATTTTGTGAGGAATTATGATCATCTTAGGAATTGACCCAGGTTATGCAATTACTGGATATGGTATTGTAGAATACAAGGGAAATAAGTTTTCAATTATTGACTATGGAGCCGTTACAACTCCGGCTAATATGGTCTTTTCTAAGCGTTTATTAATAATTTACAATCAAATTAATGAATTGATAAAAAAATATGATATTAATTTTATGGCTGTTGAAGAATTATTTTTTAATACCAATACTAAAACGGCCATTAAAGTAGGCCACGGACGTGGTGTAATACTATTAAGTGGATCATATAATAATCTTTCAGTTTATGAATATACACCACTACAGGTCAAACAAGCCGTTTGTGGATATGGGCGAGCTGCTAAAAGTCAAGTTCAACAAATGGTAAAAGTACTACTTAATTTAAAAACTATACCAAAACCAGATGATGTTGCAGATGCATTAGCTGTAGCTATATGTCATGCACATTCATATAATCCTAGATTTGAAAAGGAGATTTAATGTACGAATTTATTAAAGGCAAAGCTGAAAATAAAGATAACCAAAAAATAGTCATTGAAAATAATGGAATTGGTTATGGAATATTTACATCATTAACAACACTTTCTAAAATTAATGTAGGTGATGAAGTTAAACTTTACACATACCTTCATGTAAGAGAAGATCAATTTTCATTATTTGGGTTTATGGATGAAGAAGAATTGGTAATCTTTAAAATGCTTATAAGTATTTCTGGAGTTGGTCCAAAAGCAAGTATTGCTGTATTATCTACATTAAGTACTAACGAATTTGCAATGGCAGTTGCTACTAATGATGATAAAACAATTTCAAAAGCAAATGGGATTGGTAAAAAAACATCTCAACGAATTATTTTAGAATTAAAAGACAAATTTAAGAATTTAGATATAAATGATGAACAAGTTTTAATTAATGATAATATAAATGATGAATTGTTAAATGAAGCTAAAATGGCTTTAATGGTTCTTGGATATAAATCAAAAGATGCTATACAACTTATTGGAAAAGTATATGATGAAAGAGATTCATTAGAAGATATTATTAAAAAAGCTTTAAGAGCAATAGGTTAATGGAGTAAACAATGGAAAATGAAAGAAATTTAGATAATCAATTAACTTCACAGGATTTTAATGAAAATTCACTTAGACCAAGAAATTTTGAAGAATATATTGGTCAAGAAAAAGTTAAAGAAAATATAAAAGTATTTATTAAAGCTACTAAACAACGAGAAGAAGCGCTTGACCATGTCTTGTTATATGGTCCTCCAGGTCTTGGCAAGACAACCTTAGCTAATATAATAGCAACTGAACTAGGTGTTAGTATTCGTATTACTAGTGGACCAGCAATTGAAAAAGCAGGGGACTTAGCAGCAATTTTAACTAATCTAGGAGAACATGATGTACTATTTATTGATGAAATACATCGTTTAAATAGAGCAGTTGAAGAAATATTGTATCCTGCAATGGAAGATTATGCACTTGATATAATAATTGGTAAAGGCCCAAGTGCTAGAAGTATACGTTTAGATCTACCTCAATTTACTTTAATTGGTGCTACAACACGTGCTGGAATGTTAACATCTCCACTAAGAGATAGATTTGGTGTTATTTCACGTTTAGATATGTATACTAATGAACAATTAAAAATAATTGTTGAACGTTCTGCAGGAATTTTACATTTTCCAATTGATGAACAAGGTGCATTTGAAATAGCTAGACGTTCAAGAGGAACACCTAGAATTGCAAATAGGCTATTAAAACGAGTTAGAGATTTTGCTCAAATTAGTGATATGACAATTATAAATAAAGAAATTGCTGATTTTAGCCTTTTAAAACTTGAAGTAGATTCAATTGGCTTAGATGCCACTGATAGGTTGTATTTGTTAACCATTATTAACAAATTTGGTGGAGGACCAGTTGGATTAGAAACTATTTCATCAGCAATTAGTGAAGAAAAAGAAACCATTGAAGATGTATATGAACCTTTTTTACTACAACTTGGGTTTATTAATAAGACATCAAAAGGTAGAGTAGTAACAAAACTAGGTTATGAACATTTAGGAATAATTTATGAAGAAAAGCGATAGTTTACTTGTACATGCTTGTTGTGCTCCTTGTTTGATATATATAAACAAGTATTTTAAAACGCGAGATATTTCATATGATAGTTTATACTACAATCCTAATATTCATCCATATAAAGAATATGTAAGGCGATTTAAAACTTTACAGAGTTTTTGTGATGAAGAACAAGTAAAATTACATCATTTTGAATCATTTAGACAAAAAGATTGGGAGAACAAACCTAATAATTGTGATTTTTGTTATAACCTTAGAATAGAAACAGTTGCTAAATTTGCTAAAGAAAATAATTATACTCATTTCACTACAACATTATTAATAAGCCCTTACCAACAACATGAAAAAATAATCAAAATTGCAAATGAAATGGCTAATAAATATAATGTGAAATTCTTATACATTGATTTTAGACCTTTTTATAGAGAAGGGCAGAATATGGCTAGGGATCATGGAATGTATAGACAAAAATATTGTGGATGCATTAATTCATTTAATTCATCTAAATTTAAAGATAAAATAACTTTTGAAACAAAATAAAATACTTCTGAAAATGATTTATTCTTAGTAAAAGATATATTTTATAGATTTAAAGCTATATTAAATGCAAACACATTTTTATATTTCTTCCAAGAATTGGCTCACGATTTCCAGTCGCACCTAGTGAAGTTTGCTTAAGGTTGCTAATGTCTGTAATGTTCTGTATAAGCCTTTAAATAGGCGGTTGCAGACAGTTTGCTGTCTATACTGGATTTTATGAATATCATATGAGTATGTATGAGCCAAGACCAAATCAAGACTAAATGGGAATCTTTATTATCTTATTAACATTAGTATTAACATTAGTTAATTGTTAGTGTAAAGTAGTTTTGGGAT
>JAGLDS010000013.1 GCA_023145435.1 Clostridiales bacterium | reverse complement strand
CTATTCACAAGATATTTTGCTGACACAGTGAAATCTGAAGGTAAATGTGGTGTTTCGTTATATCCGTCTTTCCATCCAGGTGAAATCGGTGTAATACCTAGCAAATCTTCAAACAACACTATTATAGGCGTACTAGCCCATGGATGACATAAACTTGTGTTCACTTTATATTCTTTGGACCACACTTCAAAACAGGTACTAGCACCTTCTTTGACCATGGTACTCCATGAAAACAAGTCATTGCTAGTAATTAAGTCAAATACCAACTTATACTGTTGTAACTTACATAATCCTTTTAAAAGAAAATAAGCGATATATACTCCACAATGTAATCGTTTTTCTTTAATCAATTGTAAGATACTAGTATTTGAGTCTTCTGGGTTAATTCCATAAAAGAGGGGAATGACATTGGAATGTAAAGAACAATGATTACTAGTAATCGTATCTTTAAAAAGTTTTTGTTTAATATCATAAAAAGCTTTAATATATGCATTTTTTAAATATGGTACTCTATCATCATAAGATATATCTAAAATATCATAAATCTCATTCATATTAATTCTCCCACCAATATGAAAAGCGTTTATTAAATTGTGTGTCCCTGTTGTTTTTCCTCTATCAAGGATACAATCATACCCATCTGTAAAGTCAAATGGATGTCTTGGCCAATCTACTAGATGCCCTTCTTTCGATACATCTACTAGCAACCCGTCTTTCTCATATTTTTCAAAGTAATCAAACATTGTTTCACAATATGGAACCATTTCTAACAAAAACTCTTTATCACCACTATGTTTGTAATAATATAATAAGTTGAGAGGAAATTGAAAAGAATAATCAACAAGAGGATGAATGTAGTGATTATAACAAGTCGTATTAATACCTTTATAATAGAAAGTTGATTGAGCAAATCCTAATAAAGCTCGCTTCCATACAGTTAAATCACCTGTTAAATAGAAGTGGCTCTGCGCAGTTATAGTCATATCACCTAGATATAATCCTTTTTCTCTAGTAGGACAATCAAGATATCCTTCTTGTGTTCCTGTTCGTACTCCATTTTTACAAATTTCCCATATTTTATTAAGCATTTCGTGATTACTGTTAAAATAGGTGCTTTTTTCATCTAATGGATAATTTCTAGCAAGCAATGAAACATCTGTAATTTTTGTACTATTAGGTAATATAATTTCCATGTATCTAAATGCCATATAATCATAAAAAACAGAGTGTTCATTAGTAGCTCCTGAAACTTGATGTGTTAACAAATATTTACAATTACATCTCATATCAAAGCGCACTCGCCCTTTGTCATCTAATTCTTCACCACATCGAATTTCAATAATATCGTCTTCTATACCAACAATATTAAAGAAAGGAACTCCAGCATATTCGCATCCAAAATCAAATTGTTTAATTTTACTACTTATAGTTTTTGTTGTTTCTGGTAAAACGTGATAAATCTGTAAAGGTTTACTAATTTGTTTTGTAAATTTATGATCATTAATTTCTCTTATGTATGCATTATCCCATTCTTTATCATTATATTCTGCCAATAGCCAATCATAATCATATTTTTTAGCTTTAATGTATTCAATATATTGTGTTCGGTAGCCGAGAAGTTTATCTTGATTAGTTTCATATGCCAAACTTTTATGACAAAGAGTTTTCTCACTTGTCCACATAATTGTTTCATTTTTATCATTGTGAATTTCTGCAATTAAACCTGTGCGAAAATCCCCTGAAGGAAATACTCTATTAATCTCTCCTTGATAATAAAGGTGAGCACAAAAAACATTTTCACCTTCTACTAAATATTTTGTTATATCAAACTGCTGATAATTATAAGAAAAGTAATAGGCAGGAGCTGGCCCAACATCAATAAAATGACCATTAATCCAAATCTTTGCAATATCATCAGCTGAATAAGTTAACAAATAGGACTGTTTATCTTTGATTGAAAACTTTTGTCTAAAAAGAGTATGAAAATTTCTTAATTCCTTTGAATGTCCTTCATTGTCCTGAACAATCCATTCTCTGTCTTTTATATTTATAATAGGTTGGTTTAAAAAAGATTTCTCAATAATCCACTTTGCTTTAAAAAATACCATATCTGTAAATCCCCCCCCTGATGCTAGCATCTCATTACAGATATGGTATCATAAATTGATTATTTATAATATTATTTTACATCGCTTTCTTTAACTACAATGATTTTTAATTGACATTGACAGACAATTTTTTCTTCGTTTTTTGCTATGCAATCAACTTTAAAAACCTTCATCTTATTTGCAACTATAGTAGCTGTTAATGTCAAGACGTCTCCTGGTGTAACCATTCCTTTGAATTTGGCTTTTGTTACTTCACCTAAAATGCCAACCAATCCTTGATTAGCTGGAATGGCAATTGCAATACCTGCAGTTTGTGCTAACATTTCAATTAGCATTACTCCTGGTAAAATAGGTTGCCCTGGAAAATGGCCTTGGAAAACTGGTTCACTATGTGATACACATTTTCTACAAATCGCATATTCACCCGCTTTATCCTCAATGACTCTATCAATGAGTAAAAACGGATATTTATGAGGCAAGAAATAATTGATTTTATTTGTCATTTTATTCTCCTTTTTTAAATATAACAGATGAATTATGACCACCAAATCCCAAAGAATTTGAAAGTGCGTATTTTATATTTCTTTTAACACCCTTATTTACAGTATAATTTAAATCGCATTCTTCATCTTTATTACTGTAATTAATAGTTGGTGGAATAAAACCGTTTTGTAAAGCTAAACAACAAACAATAGCTTCAAATCCACCTGCTGCACCTAGCATATGTCCTGTCATAGATTTTGTTGAACTAACATTTAATCCATAAGCATGTTCTTTAAATACTGTTTTAATAGCTTTTGTTTCATTAACATCATTTAACGGTGTAGATGTTCCATGAGCATTAATATAGTCTATCTGGAAAATATCTAATCCAGCTGTATCAACAGCCTGTTGCATGCTTCTAGCTCCACCTTCACCATTTTCAGCAGGTGCTGTCATATGGTATGCATCTGATGTTGTTCCATACCCTACAACCTCTGCAATGATCTTTGCGCCTCTTTTTTTAGCATGCTCATATTCTTCAAGTATAACTATCCCAGCTCCCTCGCTCATAACAAAACCATCTCGTTCTTTATCAAAGGGGCGCGAAGCTTTTTCTTTAACTTCTGCTCTTGATACAGCTCTCATATTACAGAATCCTGCAAATCCCATATCAGTAATAGAAGCTTCTGCTCCTCCTGCAATCATTACATCCATTTCACCGTTCTTTATTGCTTTGTATGAATTTCCTATGGCATTATTTCCTGATGAACACGCTGTTACTACACTTTCACAAATACCTTTAGCTTTAAATTCTATTGATACTAGACCTGCAGCCATATTTGGTATCATCATAGGAATAAAAAACGGGCTAACTTTTGAAGGACCTCTTTCTAAAAACTTTTTATGCTCTCTTTCAAAAGTACCAATTCCACCAATTCCTGAGCCAATAATGACACCAAATCTATGTAAATCAATCTTTTCTAAAGAAATTTTACTGTCTTCAATTGCATTTTTTGAAGCAGCTATTGCATAATGGCAATATAAATCCATTCGCCTTGCTTTTTTTCTATCAATATATTTTTCTGCATCAAAGTTTCTTACTTCTCCTGCAAATTTTGATGGATAATTATCAGGATTTATTTTTGTTAATAAATCAACACCTGATACACCATTTTTCAAGTTTTCCCATATAGTTTCAATATCATGTCCTATTGAAGAAATGGCACCCATTCCTGTCACAACGACTCTTCTCTTCATTAATAATATCTCCTTATCTTTTATGTAAACTATCTAATATAGTTTGAGTTTCATTCATTATATCATTTGTGATTTGTTGACATGGTTTAATGTCCTTTACCAACCCACTTATTTGACCTGACATAATTGTTCCTTCTTTTACATTGCCTTCAACGGCTTTACGTAAAGATCCTGCTCCAAGTTTCTCAAATTCTTTTATTGTTATCCCATCTTTTTCTAATTTTAATAAATTTCTAGAAAAATTACTTTTTATGCATCTAACAGGATGTCCAGTAAATCGGCCAGTAACTAAAGTATCTCTATCTTTCGCTTTAAGCACAGCCTCTTTATACTCATCAGATACTGTACATTCTGTGGAACAAATAAATCGAGTTCCCATTTGCACTCCTTCAGCTCCCAAAGCTAAAGCGGCAACAAGTCCTCTCCCATCAGCTATTCCACCTGCTGCTATAACAGGAATATTCACACTATCTACTACTTGTGGAACTAACGCCATAGTAGTTAATTCGCCTATATGACCTCCTGATTCTGTTCCTTCTGCAACAATTGCATCTGCACCACTTCGCTCTACTTTTTTAGCAATAGCACATGAGGGAATAACAGGAATTACAATTGTCCCAACAGCTTTTAATTGTTCAATATATTTAGATGGATTACCAGCTCCAGTAGTAACAATTGGAACCCTTTCTTGTATTACGATTTTAATTACTTCATCAACAGAAGGTGATAGTAACATTATATTTACGCCAAATGGTTTGTTTGTCATTTTCTTTATTAACTGTACTTGTTCTAGTACCCACGATGGGGGAGCGTGACCTGCTGCAATAATCCCTAGTCCTCCTGCATTAGAAACAGCTGCAGCTAATATAGCATTTGATAGCCAAACCATCCCTCCTTGTATTATCGGATGTTCTATCTGAAGTAGCTTAGTAACTCTTGTTTCCATTTATTCTCCCTAAGCCCACTTTATTAATATTGATGCCCACGTTAGTCCACCACCAAAGCCAACTAAAACAACATAATCACCACTTTTTATTTTTCCAACTTCATACGATTCTGCCAATGCAATAGGAATACTAGCTGAAGAAGTATTTCCATATTCATCCAAAGTAATAACAACTTTTTCCATTGGAAAGTTTAGCTTTTTAATTGAATTTGTAATAATTCTCATATTTGCTTGATGAGGAACTATCCAGTCAATTTCATCAATATTCATATTTACTTCTTTTAACAATTTATTAACAGATGCTGTCATAGCATTAACTGCAAATTTAAATACTTCTCTTCCTTCCATAAATATAACTTGAGTTCGTTTATTATTCCTTTTAAATAGTTCATCTTCATCAAAATGAGTACAAGGAATTGTTATAGCTTTATGCTTCGTGCCATCAGCTCCTAAATCATAGTTAATAATCCCTGGTTTGTCTGACGATGTCATCACACAAGCGCCTGCACCATCACCAAATAATACACATGTGTTTCTGTCTTTCCAGTCAACTACTTTAGACAATCCTTCACAAGCAATAATTAAAATATTTTTATACATTCCTGTTTGAATAAACTGATCTGAAACTGTTAGTGCATAAACAAAACCAGAACATGCTGCATTTAAATCAAAAGCAGCTGCATTATTCGCATCAATTCCATCTTGTATTACACACGCCATAGATGGGGTTAAATAATCTGGGCTCTCTGTAGATACAATAATTAAATCAATATCTTCTGCTTTTGTTTTTGAATTTTTCAAAGCATCCTTAGCTGCTTTTACACCCATATCTGAACTAGGTTTCTCTTTCTCTAATATTCTCCTTCTTTTTATGCCTGTTCGTTCTCTTATCCATTTATCACTAGTATCTACTAGTTTTTCTAAATCAGCATTGTGGACAATGTTTTCAGGTAAACAATACCCAAGTCCAATAATCGTACCATGTTTTTTCATTAATTATTCCTTTCTCGTTTGTTTTTATGACCAGGTGATAAGTTTATTTTAATTGAAAACTAATAAAAAATCAAGTTAAAGTTACTAGTTTAAAAAAGTTTTGTTTTCTTAAGTTAATAGAAAAACATATCACATATTTGTTCTGCAGCATTTTCTAATACTTTAGGTTTTTCCTGTGACAAATAAGTTAATATAGTAAATTTTGAAGACATGGTATGTCCTTTAACAATGCTTTCCTTTAATAATTCTCTACTAATATTTAAATCAACAGGAGATATTTTACATCCAGCTTCTGTTAATATACTACTTATTTTACTTCCATCCAGTTCCATAACGGGTACTGGTAAATGGTTTTTTACTAAGTCATACAACAAACAGATAATTACTGTTCCTACTCCCACAGAATTCCCATGTAGTGGGTGTTCAACTCCTCTTTTTATACAATCCACATCCCAATAGTGAACAATATGGTGTTCTGCTCCTGATGCAGGACGAGTATTTTGATACATCCCCATGGTCATCCCTGCTAAAATCAAACCTTCCATTATACTAATAATTGCCTGAGGTTCTCTCTTCTTAAGATTGCTTGCATTAGTTTCACATTTTTTCACTGCACTCATAACAGCATCAACAATTTGTTGACAGTAATGTTCTTTTTTATAGTCTCTTCCAAATTGCCATTCTCTTATGGCGTTATATTTACCAATCACATCACCAAATCCTGCTGTTATCATTTCATAGGGAGCATTTTGCAACATTTTGCTATCAGCAAATATTCCAACGGGACTTTGTCCTTGTATGCTTTCTTTTATATTATTAATAATCAAAGAAGAAGTAGACGAAGCATACCCATCCATAGATGGTGCTGTTCCAAAAACCACATATGGCTTATCCATCATATAACTAACTTGTCTGGTTATATCATTTATGACTCCACTTCCAACTGCTAAAAAGAAGTCAATATTTTTTGGGATTTTTATTAGTACTTCACCCACATAGCTTTCATTTGGAGCTACATGAACATTATTTCTTTCATGAATAATATATGTTTGGCTTGTTGGTAGTAATTTTTCGAATTTCATACCAGCTAATTCATATGTTGTATCGTCACATATTATCATTACCATTTTGTCTGTTTGTTCAATTATATAGTCAACTGCTTCATTTATAGCATTTTCACCAATTACTATTTTTTTTACATCAACATTATGTGTTCTATTACATTCACAATCATAGGTATACCCAGCTAATTCACTAATGGTCATTTTAGTTACGTCCATAATTCACTCCTTTTCAACTGTAATTAATACAACAATTTTTTGTTTTTTATTAATCTTAATTTTTGTTTCTTTCTTTTTCTCTCCATTAATTTTAATTGAAATCATCTTAGATCCTTCTCCTATAATGGTAACATCAAAATCACATTGGCCAATAATGATATTAGATAATTTTATTTTTGAGACTTTATCATATAGGTATGGAGAAAAAGAAACATAATCATGTGTAATCTTCATTCCAGCAAATCCATAAATAAGTAATGATAAGTATCCTGTTGCTGACCATGATTGATGTTCACATGAATTAAATTCTTTTAAACCTTCAACGCTATAGTGTTCTTGTAATCCTCCATATGGTAATCCTGTTTCAGGATGATAAACTTCATAAAATTGATCATCTCTATTTGCTACTAAAGTTAATTGCTCAAATTCATGAATAAACAATTTAACATGATCTGCTTTTATTGCTTCATTTGCAAAGAAACATTGTACGTGTGGCCAAATTGTTCCTGAATGACGACCATAATGTTTCTCTCCTTTGTATCTCTCAAATTTTGGATAAACACAGGGGAGACCTTTTGGTGAAATATAGATATTATTTAGTACTTTAGCGTTTATAATATCAGCTTTTAAGGCTAAAGCAATACCTAGGCCTTCTTGATGAAGACTATCTCCATATTTACCAACTATATATTTTAATTGATGATTACCATATACAAAATGTTTTTTAATAGCTTTAATTAAATTTGCTTTCTTCTTTTTAAATTGTGCTGTTTCTTTTGAAAGAATTATTGCCATTTTACTGACAATATCATATGCCATTACATAGGTTGAATTAGTAGATAAGGTATGCATTGGAATACCATAACCACTATCATAACATCTCTCTTTTACATGTTTTGGAAACTTCAAAATAGATCCTTCTTTCCCCATATACCCATATATATAGGGATAAGCTGAACTTCCATCGCCATATACAGCAGCTCCTCTAAATAGTCCATAGTCTTTTGAAAACTCCTCATTTTCTCTTAGTGTTAAAGTATTACAAATAGCTTCATATGCAATTGGCAAAAAAGTATCATCTTTTGAAACAAGGTAATACTGATAAGCTCCAAGTGCCCATATGATTGCATCCCAGTACTGTCCGCTAATAACTATATTGTTTTTTTGATATTCTAATACCGTTGCTAATGTCTGGTAAGAAATTGATTTATCAATAAAACACAATATATTATATACATTAATAGCTGCATCCCTTGTCCAAGGTCTATCATAATCAGCACCAGCAATTAATACTTTACATTTTTTTTGTAAAAAAAGACTATCATATGTAATGATATTTGATTGTATATCGCTATATGCAATATTAATAGCTTTATTAACCTTCTCATTATTTGTTGTAATATGTAACATGCATACTCCAAAAACATTATTGTTACACCTACTGTATCACAACCTTTTTTGAAATAAAATATTTTTTCATTAAAGATGTTGACATTTTTTGAGATAGTGCTATAATACACAGTATCTTGTTATACAAGGTACTAAACATTAAAAGGGAGTGAAATTATTGAACAGTCAATTTAAAAAAGGAATACTTGAACTTTTAGTCTTAAATATTTTAAAAGGAAATGACTGCTATGGGTATGAAATTGTTAACAAAATATCTGAAAGTATTTCAATTTCAGAGGGGACAATTTACCCGTTAATGAGAAGATTAAAAGGTGATGGTTATGTTACCACATATTTGTCAGAATCAAATGAAGGACCACCTAGAAAATATTATCATTTGGCTGAAAGTGGAATAGAAGAACATAACAAATTAAAAAAAGAATGGGATACGTTCTTTGTACAAGTAAATATTTTATTAGGGGAGGAATCATAATATGATTAAAAAAGATTTTATGTCTACGTTAGAAGCTAGACTACGCCACATTCCCATAACAGAGAGAAAAGATATTCTAGAAGATTATACCGAACATTTTATTGTTGGAATTGAACAAGGGAAAACAGAAGAAGAAATTTGTGAAGCCTTAGGTGATCCAATTAGAATCGCTAAAATGTATACAGCTACTTCATTTGCAACACAATCAACAGAAAAAAATTCAGCTAAAAGCGCTTTTAAAGCAATTTTAGCTGCAATTAGCTTAGGGTTTTTTAACCTTATTATTGGTATTCCAATTTTAATTCTACTAATTACCATAGTAATTATTTTCTTTACTGTGGGAATAACAGTATTTATAACGGGATTTGCACTTACATTAAGTAGCATTTTATTCCCCTTTGTCAGTGTTGCAGGAGCATATATTTTACTAACGATATTTGGTGGGATTGCTGTGATGGCACTTGGAATACTAATGATTATCGGATCATCATATTTTACAAAATTCACCTTTATTGGAATTGCAAAATATATTCAAGCAAATTTTAAAATTATAGGAGGTTAACATGAGAACATTTATTATTGTAATTGTAGCCATATTAATTATTAGCGCAATGATTTGTGGCGCTGTTTTATTAGTTCTTGAAGACGATTTTAAAGATGGTAATATCGACTTTAACTTAGAGGGCTTTAAAGATTTTACATTAAAAGCCAGAGACTATGAAGCATATGATATTAACGAAAGTTTTTCTACTAGTGCACAAGAAATAAAAGAAATCACCTCACATGCTGTTGTAGCTGATATTGAGATTATCAAGTGGGAAAGTGATGAAATAAAAGCAACATTTATTGGTGAAATATCAACTAGAGGAGGAAAACCCTATTTAGAAATAAAAGAAAGTGGTTCCTCATTAACTTTAGATGTAAAATACCCAAATGTTCTAAATACTAGTACTTTTTCATCAAACTTGAAATTATACATATATGTTCCCGAAAATTATGAGAATTCATTTGAATTACACACAGTTTCTGGAAACATAACAGTTGCTCCATTTGATACCATTTTAAAGATTGATCTTAATTCTGTATCTGGTAAGTTGAATATTAAAAATACTGTGGGAAATAAGTTGTTTTTAAGTAGTGTTTCTGGAAACCTTAATATTATTCAATCATATTTTGATAGTTGTTCCCTTTCTTCAACTTCTGGTTCAACTACATATACTGGAAATCCAGGAAGATTACAGGGAAATTCTGTTTCGGGAGATTTTGATTTAAGTGTTTATGGAAATCTAAATGATATATCCATTGATACAGTTAGTGGAGAGGTAGATATCTTCTTTGATAATAACGCTTCAGCAACTATCATCTTAAGTACTGTTTCAGGAGATTATAGTACTGAGATGCCAATAAGCATTCTATCATCAAAAAATAGAAACATTTCCTTTACTGTTGGAGAAACCCCAAATGCTAAAATTGATATATCATCTGTATCAGGTGATTTATCTGTTAATATCAATTAGTATAGCTATTTGTTAAAAATAAAAAATTTCCATAAAAAAACGGTTCTACTTATATGAGTAAATTCATACAATAGTAGAACCGTTTTGTTTTTTTATAAAAGAATTAATTTAAAATTGCTTCTAAAATCTCTTCATTCTGTTCTGCGGCAGTCGTCATAACATCTTTAATTAATCCACCCATTAGACTTGACATTAATGATGAGTTCAATCTAGAAATATATACTTTTCCATCTTCTCTTTCATATATAGCTATTCTACAAGGCATTAACGAGGAAACTATTCTTTCTTCATCTGCTTCTAAAATTCTAGCAGCATGTTCTGGATGACACAATTCAAATATTTGAACTTTTTTAACATCATACCCAAACTTAATCATTGTTTTTTGTAAATCATGCACTGCTGGTAATTTCCATCCATGGCTTTCAATAGATGCTGTTAAAACCTCTACTGTTTCATCAAATTCATATTTACTTTCATCTTCAAGTAACATTGCTCCTGGTGCAACTACTATAATAGCAGTACTTGCAATAACAATTCCTAAAACAAAAGCAATAACTCCAATTAAAATATTTTTCTTCATACTATACTCCATTCATAAAATTCATTCGATAAGTATACTGATAAACACTACAGATATAAGTGACATAAGTCACATAATATAAATTTATTTTATTTCTTACTTTTTTATTGTTTTAGGTAAAAAAGAACCACCAAATTTGGTGGTTCTAAATAGGCAATGTTTAACTTTCTATTTTTTATAACATTTCTAATATTAACATTAATCTGTATATAATTGCAGAAGCTTGTGCTCTTGTTGCAGTATTATCTGGTTCATAAGTAGTTGCCGTCATTCCATTAATAATTCCTAAATAGTGAGCAGCCGAAATATATTTAATTTCTTCTGCTGTCAAAGTATTAATGTCAGTAAAGGTGGCCGTTGAATGATTTGCTAATACTTGTAAATCTTCACCAGTATAGTTCTCATAGGCTTTCATAACCATAACAGCCATGTCTTTTCTTAAAATTGCTTCATTTGGATAGAATGTGGTTCCATCAACAATACCTTCGTTTTCTAAACCTGCTATATATCCATAATACCAATCAGATACTTCAACATCTGAAAAAGAACTATTACTACCGGCCTCAACCATAGTAGATACTGCCACTAATTTAGCAAATTGCGCTCTAGTTACTTCTCCTTCAGGCTTAAATGTTCCATCTCCCATTCCATTAATTATTCCAACAACAGTTAGTGGAGCAATATATTGGTTTCCCCAATAAGTTACAGAAACATCAGAAAAATCATTAGCTTTAACAAAAAACTGATAAGTTCCTGTTCCTTCATAATTAGCATAAAGTCTTTTTCCAATAACATATGCTAATTTAATTCTTTTTTCTCCATAAAGGTCTTTGATAATTACATTCGCTTTTTCATAAACCTTAATATTGCTATTAATATTAGTAAATATTTTCATTCCATCAACATTGCTATCAATATATAACCCTTTTGATGTTGGATAATACATATAGCCAGTATCAGTAAGTCCTTCTCTTTTTTGTGAATAAATATATACGTCTTTTTCAGACACCTCTGAGAGCTCCTCATAAGGAAGTATAAACTGGTAATCTGAAAAATTAATAGTTAATCCTAAATTATTTTCTAACAAAATCAATAATGCTTGATTAGTGAAATCTAATGAAAAAGTTTCAAAATCATAAGCTGTTAAATCAATTTCTCTCTTTTCGCTATCAATATACCTATAAATTTGATTATCGTATAAAGTTAATGAAATATCTCTTCCGTCAACTTCTAGAAAATCAAGAACTGTATGGTCTAGTTCATTGTTATCAAGAAATGTTTGTCTAACCACTTCAAATTCTAAATTATACGTTTCCTCTATACCGTCAAATGAAAACGCCATATCATATGTACCAGTAGCCAAAGGAAGGGGTGTATATAGTTTCACTTTTTGTTTATTAAAAACAACTACATTGCTAATATCAATATATCGTCCTCTTCCAGTGATTATTGCACTAAAAGCGGTTGGATCAGTTGGAAATTCTATAACTTTTGAATACATATAAAACGTAAGGGGTTCTTCTCTTGAATAAGTTTCTTTTTCTAAATAAATTTCATTTTCAATAATTCTTAATGTTTTCATATAGAAGCCTGTTTGTGTAATTAATCTAACTTCAATTTCATCTTTATTAAGAACTTCATCAACAGTTGGGTATATTTTGAATATCCTATCAGTAATTTTTGTACAATCCACATTAACATTATCAATCATACTTACTAAAGTAGACTCTATTTCTTTATTAAAAAATCTAACAGTTATTCCGTTTGTTAAAATACTTTCAACTGTTGCTGGATCATCTTCAAAGTCAAAATGTCCTTCTTTAACTACAATAGATTGGGTATCCCACTGTTCCATTGGAATTATACCATCTTTATAATCAATAACTAATGTATATTTTCCTTCAAGGGCATTATACATCATCATATCAAAAATAATTGTATGATGATCTATTATTGTTACATCTTTTATTAAATCCTTATCTGTTCCAACAATATCAATACTTATGCTATCTGCATATGCTAAAAAATCAACTGTTTCTGAGTTAATGATAACCTGTTGATATTCATCATATATTGTGTTATCAAACGAATCTGCAGTTACAATAATCTGATCCATTTGAACTGTAGCACTTACTGGTATTACTATTGAAAAAAGTAAAATAACAGATAAAAGAATACTAAAAATTTTCTTCATTCCCTACACCATCCTTTTTCTATGTGTTTATATTTTATCACTAATATACAAAACTTACCACTTCGCTATGAGTTTAGTTTGCTAATTTTTCTAATCATCCATAATAGATCTTAATCTGTCAATTAGAATGTTTAGGACTACTTGATTATAACCACCTTCAGGTATAATTAAATCAGCATGTTTTTTACTAGGCTCGACAAACTGATCATGCATTGGTTTAACTGTTTCTAAATACTGTTTAAGTACGGAATCTAAGCTTCTCCCTCTTTCGTTAACGTCTCGTTCTATTCTTCTAGCTAAACGAATATCAGAATCAGTATCAACAAACACTTTTATGTCCATCATTTCTCGTAGTTCTTTATTCTCAAAAAGAAGAATTCCTTCTACAATTATTACTTTTTTTGGCTTTATATTTATTGTTTCATCTAACCTTAAATGAGTTACAAAAGAGTAAATAGGTCTATTTATACTTTTTCCTTTTTTTAACTGATATAAATGCTTAATTAACAAATCTGTTTCTAGAGTATTAGGATGGTCATAGTTTAATTGGCTTCTCTCTTCAAAGGTTAATTCGTCATATTTTCGATAATAGAAATCATGAGCAAGTAAAATTCCCTCATCTCCAATTGCTTTTATAATTCCTTTTGCTAAAGTCGTTTTCCCTGAGCCAGACCCTCCAGCTATTCCAATAATTACTCTATTCATAAACTTATTTTAACATATTATAGTGGTTTTTCGTGATATAATATGGAATATATTTAAGTAAAGGATGATTATATGTCGAAAAATCAAGTTGCAATCGTTGATATTGGAAGTAGCAATGTTCGCTTGAAAATATTTGAGAACAAAAAGAACAATATAAAACAGCTTGAACATCTTGAAATGCCACTGTATCTTGGCCACGATACTTTTAAAAGCGGTCAAATATCTTCTGAAAAAGTTGACCAGCTTTGCAATATCATAAATTCATTTAAAAACCTTGCTAACGATTATGCAATTAATCAATTACACACTTATGCTACAACAGCCTTTAGAGAAGCTAGCAATAGAGAATATGCACTTGAATTAATTAAACTTCGAACAGGGGTTAATGTTAAAGTGCTTGATGATTTACAAGAAAAAACATTTATTTACTTGGAACTTAAACGATTATTAGGACAAAAATCAAAAAACTGTGTTATGACTTATGTAGGTTCTGGGTCTTTAGGTATCTCCGTCATGGAAAAAGGACTAATAAAGTATTCTCAAAATATTCGTATTGGCT
This sequence comes from Clostridiales bacterium, assembly GCA_023145435.1. GTDB lineage: Bacteria > Bacillota > Clostridia > DUPQ01 > DUPQ01 > JAFGUQ01. Next base: position 31,190 of record JAGLDS010000013.1, on the reverse strand, counting down.
CGTTAAAATTAAGTGAGATTTTAGAACCTGTTCAAGGATACACCCAAAAATTTCATGTTATTGTTGAACAATATATCAGCACATATATTGATGTTCTTAGTAATTTTGTCAAAGTCTCTAAACAATATGACTTTATTGCCACAGGAAAAGAAATAAATCTTTTAGCAAAAATGGCTAATATTATACCTGAAAAAAAGCGATTTATAATTTCTAAACAAGAGTATCTTACGTTATATGAAAATATTAAAGATTTAACTCCTGGTCAAATCTCATCCAAATACCAAATCACACAAGATCAAGCCGAAACACTAATTCCTTCAATGGCAATGTTTAAAATTATAATGGCTTTTTCCAATGCAGAAACATTTATTGGATATGATTTATCCTTGTGTGATTTTATCGGCTTTATGGAACTTCATCACGAAAAATACTTTCTATTAACACAGTCTTTTTATGATGATATTATTAATCAAGCAATGTTCATTGCAAAGAGATTTAATTATGATGAAAAACACGCTAAAGCTATTGAAGAATATTCTCTGAAAATTTTTGACAGTATAAAAGATTTACATGGATTAAATAGTAAGCATAAATTATTATTACAAGTAGCGTGTATTTTACATGATACTGGAAAATTTCTTAACTTAAAATCCCATTATAATCATTCTTACAATATTATTAGAAATTTAGAAATTGCAGGTTTAAGCAATCAGGAATTAGAGATAATCGCTAATGTTTCAAAATACCACAGCGAAATTGCTCCTACTATGACAGATAATAGTTATAAAAAATTATCTTCAACCGATCGAATGCTTGTTTCAAAATTATCTGCAATTATTCGTTTAGGTGATAGTTTGGATAGAAGCCATTTACAAAAGCTAGCTGATTTAACTGTTTTATTTAAAGGAAAAGAATTAATAATATCTTGTACTTCTAACCAAGATATTTCACTTGAAAAATGGGATTTTAAAAACAAATGTCCTTTTTTTAAAAATGTTTTTGGAATTAAAGCACACTTACTAAAAGAAAGAATATTATAATGAATATTGACCAACATAAATATTATATTAATAGGGAATTAAGCTGGTTAGATTTTAATAACCGTGTGCTTGATGAAGTTTTAGATGAAAAAAACCCTTTATTAGAAAAAATGAAGTTTTTATCAATTACTTCTTCAAATCTTGATGAATTTTTTATGGTAAGAGTAGCTGGATTAGAAGAACAGCAAGCTGCTGGTTATTTAAAAAAAGATCATGCTGGTCTATCTTCTATTGAGCAGTTAGATAAAATTTCTGATAAAACACACAACTTTGTTAACAGACAATATAGCATCTACAATAAACAATTAATTCCTATGCTTACTAAAGAGGAAATTAGGATAAACAAATATAATGACCTTGAAGGAAAACAAAAAAAATATATTAATGATTATTTTGACGATATAATCTTTCCAATTTTAACACCCATGGCCATTGATTCAGGTCGTCCTTTTCCATTGTTAAAAAATAAAGCAATCTATATTGTTGTAAGTGTTACTGTAAGAAATCAAGAACACTTTGCAATTATTCAATTACCAAAAGTCTTCCCTCGAATCATAAAAATTCCAGAAGGTTTGGGACAATTTTCATTTATTTTTGCAGAAAATTTAATTTGTGCAAATTTGTCTAAAATATTTAAAGGTAATTTAGTCAATTCATATTCTGTTTTTCGTATTACTAGAAGTGCTGATTTACTTTTTGATGAAGAAGATGCAAAAGATCTACTTTTAGAAATAGAACATCAAGTAAAACAACGTAAATGGGGAAATCCTATACGATTAGAAGTTACAAGAGGATGTCAGCCAGCCCTTAAAAACTTTTTAATAGAGTCTTTTTCTATTGATAAAAAGGATTTATATTATTGTGATGGTCCATTGGATTTTACTTTCTTAATGGATTTTTCTACAGCATTTATTCCCAAGAAAAAATGGGTATTTCCTAATCACAATCCCATTAATCCCTTTATTAACAAGGATATGTTTGATGAAATCAATAAAAAAGATATTCTTCTTCATTTTCCTTATCATTCTTTTCAACCAGTTCTTGATTTTTTACATGCAGCCTCACAAGACCCTAACGTTCTTGCAATAAAACAAACTCTTTATCGGGTAAGTTCTAACTCACCAGTTATTAGTGCTTTGATAAAAGCCGCTAAAAACAATATACAAGTAACTGTATTAGTAGAATTAAAAGCGCGGTTTGATGAAGAAAATAATATTACTTGGGCACGAACGCTTGAGCATGCAGGATGTCATGTTGTATATGGCTTACCAAATATTAAAATTCATTCAAAAATGCTACTTATAATTAGAAAAGAGCAAACAGGAATCAAAAGATATGTAAATATTGGTACTGGGAACTTTAATGATAAAACCGCAAAACTGTATACAGATTTTAGTTTATTTACTTGCCGTGAAGATTTTGCCAGTGACGTTACTTCACTTTTTAACTATCTAACAGGATATACAGAAAAACCCATATTAAAAAAACTTGTTATTTCTCCTAGTTTTAGTCGTGAATTCTTTATGAGAAGAATTAATGCAGAAATAGACAATGCTAAAGCTGGTTTACCTGCAAGAATTGTAGCTGTAACTAATTCACTAATTGATACAAGAATTATAAAGCAATTATATTTAGCTTCAATAGCTGGTGTTAAAATAGATTTAATTGTTCGTGGTATCTGCGGATTGAAACCTAGTCTTAAAAAAATCAGTGATAATATTAGAGTTGTTAGTATCGTTGGACGTTTTCTAGAACATACAAGAGTATACTATTTTTCTAATAATAATAAACCTCTCATATATTTAGGAAGTGCTGATTTGATGTCAAGAAATCTTGATAGACGAGTTGAGGTACTATTTCCCATAATTAATCCATCATTATTAGAACAAGTTGTTAATATTTTAAATACTCAATTAAAAGATACCATCAAAGCTCGTTTTATGAAGTCAGATGGTACCTATTCTTATTATAAGAAACGCGAATTTAATTCTCAGGAATTTTTCACTACTTATTATTAGATTCCAAATAAAGTGGATTGGACCAAGCTTTATTACCATTATTATCTATAAATTCACACCTTATAAATCGTTCATTCCCTTTTAATTCATAAGAAATTTCACTAATATCTTTTCCGTTTTCTCCATAAAATGATTTTCCTCTATAATGAAAAATCAACTTTATTTGCTTGCAAGCAGAACCTTTTGCATACACAACATTATCCTTGATATAAAAATCATGAATAGCAGGTCCCGTTGAAGAGTAATAACTTCCAGATATAATCGATTTTGTAATGCTTTCTTTAGTAAATTGTGTAGCCTTTACTACAATAAAGCCACCAATAGCTACATCTCTATATGAATGTTCATCATCAGAAGCAATAGCAAACACTTTTCTTCCTTGACGGAGTAAATAGTCAAAATGTGCTTCTCCGCTACCAGTAGCAGAAGCTGCTTCGCATTCTTGATTCCAAACTTCAATTGCATCAAACCCTTTAACACCCATTATTTCATAAGGTGCCATACACGACCAAGATGGATGGGCATAAATAGTAAAATTATCATGCTCTTTAACTCTTTTTATCAACTCATTGGTAATTTTATATCCCATAATATCATCCCAGTATGGCCATTGAAAAGGTTGGTCATGGGTATATTCTTTTTTTTCTGTATATTTTTTAAGCGCTGTAAAATGATGTGTTCTGTTTCCATCTTCTTTGCTGTTAATATTATACTCAATTCCTGATAATACTAGAAAGTCTGATTGATCATACATTTTACTATCAAAATACTTATTATGATCACTCATAACAAAAAAATCATATCCTTTTTTTCTATAAATAGCTACAGCTTCTTCTGGGCTTTTTTTGCCATCTGAGCGTGTTGTGTGTAAGTGTGTATTTCCTTTATACCAATTTCCTTTACTAATAAATGTTGTTTGTTTCATTTAATTTTCCCCTTTGTAAATTCGCTTATAAATTGTTTTATATATATTTTATCAGGTGGATTTAGTTTCTTTGGTAATTGATCCATCTTAAAAAATTTTAACTCTAATGTTTCATCGTTATCAATTTCTAATTTCCCTATATAATCATAAGTGTAAAAAACCGCACAAGCATTATATACTTGATCACCATTTGGATACGTGTGTTTATATTGCTCTCCAGATACAATTTTATATAATTTTAAATTACTAATAGTTATATTAGCCTCTTCATAAGCTTCTCTAATTGCAGCTTGTTCAAAAGTCTCTCCTAAATTAAGTGAGCCACCTAGAGTAGACCATAATAAATTGTCTGATCTTTTCATTAAAAGCATCTGATTTTGTTGGTTTAAAATAATAGTTCCAGCACCAACTAAAAATATAGGCTTATGTCCAACCATTTTACGTATGTACTTAATATAATCCAAGAAAACCTCGTTTCTTTGTTTAATCGTACCACTATTACTTACCATGTTCAATATTTCTATTATGATATATTAAAATTATAAAAAAATACTAAAATCTATTAAACAGGCATTTTTGTTAACAGGTAAATGTTTTTATTGAACAATATATTTCGCTTCTTTTATTGGAAAAGCAGTTAATTTATACAATTTTAGTTAGTATTTTTTTATTAAGTATTATCCCATTTTTCGTAACAATGCTATCATAACATAATATTTGCACTCCACTTTCTTTTGCTAGTAGTAGTGCTTTAGCAAATTCTGGGTCTGTTTGTTTATTTGTTGTAAAATACTTACAATTAGTCATCTGTAGTAAAAAAAACAAATAGCCTGAATAACCTTGCTTAACAGCTTTAATCATTTCATACACATGTTTTACTCCTCTTTTTGTAGGCGCATCTGGAAATAAAGCTATTCCTTTTTTTTCTAAAGTGACTCCTTTTATTTCCATATATGCTTTTTCTTTTGAGGTTTCAAAATAGATATCAAAGCGAGAGTTTAAGAAAGTATTTTCTCTTTTTAAAAATGTAATATTCTTTTTTAAAAAGATTTTGTTATCTTTTAGTGCTTCTGCTACTACTTGATTAGGAACTTGGGAGTCAATGTTGAAAAGTTGATTGTTTTTTTTTACAGTTATTACAGAATATTGGGTTTTTCTTGTACTGTTGTTATTTTGTTGCAAAGTAAGTTTACAACCAGGAATTAATAATTCTTTACATCTCCCGGTGTTTTTTACGTGGGCAAGTTCTTCCTCATTATTTATTAATACTTTGGCAATAAATCTATTTGGCCTTGATAAAAAAGTACCATTAACAATATTTTTATAAATCATAGGTGTTTCAGTTGGCTTTCTCTTAATTTTTCTAACAATCTTTTTCCAGACTCCATATTGTTGGCATATATGTTTAATATTATATTTTTCTTCTCTGGCCATTTGCCTGATAAAAGAGTATTTAATAGTGATGAATTTTCATCGCAATCAGTTAGTACTGGTACATTCTCTGGTAGTATTTTTGAAACTGTAAACAAATCATGCAGAGTGCTCTCAAAATCTAGACCTGTAATAAAATTATCTTTAACAAAACTATCAATAATTTCAGGATGTGCTCCGCAATAATGCATTCTTCCTCCACCAATTTCTTTTAAAAATCTCTTATCTCTTTCTAATATATGCTCTTCATACATTTTAGGACTTATTAAATGAACAGTACAATTACTAATACGTCCATTCCCTTTCCACATAGCGCCATAATCAAAAAACCATCCATCTATATGGTGAATCATATTATTTAAATGCTTAGTTAATCCAATCATATAGTCAGTAACATGGTCTAATAATATCCCTAACAACTCTGGATTGTCATAAAAGTCAAAAATTATATCATTTCCTCTTATTAAGTGAGAACTATTAAATGTACTTTGAATATCTGGTAATTGGATAAAAACATGGTTTGGCATGTTTTCTTGAAAAAAAGTGGTGAATTCTTTTAATTTTTGATACCACCCATCTGTATATGAAGGCATTTGTAAGTTTTTCACGTTTTTTATATCTGTAAGAATATGGTTTTTTGCACAAGGTAAATTATTCGGTGGAATATACATATCACATCCATATGCTGCAGCAATTTGTGCTGTTCCAAAATTAACTCTAGTAGATAGTACTCGATCATCTTGTAAATCAATATGTGTTTGTACTTTCGTTAACTCGTTTTTTAACATTTTAGATGAGTCTTCTAGCATTTCTTCCCAGGTAAATATTGAACTTGGAGTGTTAATAATAAATTTTGGAGAAGCCTTTTTGGGGTTAGTGCTCATTTCTTGATATTCAGTATATAACTGTTCATAACGTTTGATTTGACTATTTGTTAGGATAATCATTTCATTAATACTCATTTTTCTACTCTCCATATAAATTATTGTATCTTTATAGTATCATATTCTTTGCACAAGACATATAAATAAAAGTCGTAATTTTAGTGCTTTTTTTTTTAGTCTATACTATAATGATTAAAAGATATTATAAAAGGAGTTGAAAAATGAACAACTTATCAATAAAAAACTTAGTTTGTAACTATAAATCACATCAATTAGGTATGGATTCCTGTCCCTATTTTTCTTGGCAATATGAAGGAGATTACTCAACATTTATACAAAAATCATATCAGCTTATTGTATCTGATGCTGAATCAGATATAGTTTTTAATAGTGGGGAAGTTGTTTCTAGTAAATTTACAAACATTAAATATATAGGTGTAAAATTATTACCAAGAAGTATCTATTACTATAAAGTACTAGTAAAAGGAGAAAAGGAGGAACTCATAAAAAGTGACGTTTCTTCTTTTGAAACAGGAAAAAAAGAAGAAATATGGGAAAGTAAATGGATTACTGCTGGTAATATAATGAAACCTGATAAATATACCCACGCTCCTTATCTTAGAAAAACATTTAATTTACCAGAAGACATAAAAAGTGCTCGTTTATATATTACTGGATTAGGCTATTTTGAAGCATATATAAATGGTAAAAAAACAGGTGATGACTTATTGTCTCCAGCTTTTACCAACTACGATCACACCATCTTGTATCACACATATGATGTTACGAATTTACTATCAAAAGGAGATAATGTTTTAGGTGGTCTTCTTGGTAATGGTTGGTATAATTGTATTACTCAAGATATATGGAATATAAAAGAAGTTTCATGGAGACATGTTCCAAAAATGATTGCAGAGTTAAGAATTACTTTAGCTTCTGGCAAAGAACTACTTATTACAACTGATTCAACTTGGAAATCAACTAATAGTCCTATTACCTTTAATAGTATAAGAAACGGGGAATACTATGATGCTAATTTAGAAACACCTAATTGGAATACAATAAACTGCAACGATAGTGATTGGGATAATGTAAAAATCATTAGAGCTCCTGGTGGTTTATTAACAGCCATGGAAATGGAACCAATTAGAAAAACAGGTATTATAAAACCAATAAATTATTGGAAATCTACAAAAGACTCTTGGGTTTTTGATTTAGGTCAAAATATGTCAGGGTTTGTTAAATTAGAGGTTGCAGGTAAAAAAGGTGATGAAATTACTATTATTTATAACGAAAAATTAATGGATAATGGTATTGATTTAGATCGTATAAAAAATTCAGGTTTTACTAGAACAGGAGAATTTCAGACAGATAAATATATAAAGAAAAGCGATGATGTTGAAATATGGAGTCCTCGCTTTGTATATCATGGGTTCCAATACATTGAGTTAGTTGGTTTGACAACAGAACCTACTCTTTCTACTGCTTTGGGTGTTATTATTCACACTGATATTCCTAGAAAAGGGGAAATAAAAACTTCTAATGATATTTTAAATAAAGTTGTTAATATTTCTCACTGGTCTACTATTGGTAATTTCCATGGTTTATTAACTGATAGTCCTCACCGTGAAAAGAATTCATGGACAGGGGATGCTAGTTTATCTTCTGAACAAACCATGTTTAATTATATTACAATTAATGAGTTTAAAAAGTGGTTATACGACATAAAAGATTCACAGAAACCAAGTGGTGTTATCCCTTGTGTAGTTCCTTCAACAGGATGGGGATATAATTGGGGAAATGGTCCTGATTGGTCAAGTGCATTGACTTTAATTCCTTGGTATCTTTATACTCATTATGGAGATATACAAATACTAGAAGAAATGTATGAAACTATAACGAAACATTGCTCATATATGGAAACAATGGCTGAAAACTATATTGTTAATTATGGAATTGGTGACTGGTGTGCTCCTTTTGAAGGTCCCTCTATTAGTATCAATATGTCTTCTTTTAAGGCTCCTACTGAATTAACCGATACTGCTTATTTCTATAACGCTGCTGATACTATTTCTAAAATAGCTTTTGTTTTAGGTAAAGCAGAGGATGTAAAAATTTATCAACAATTAGCTAAAAACATTAAGAAATCTTTTAGAAATAAATATTTTAATAAAGAAAGAATGACTGTATCTGGTAACTGTCAGACCTCAACTGCTTGTATGCTTTTTCAAGGGTTAGCTAATGAAGATGAAAAAGAAGCATTAACCAACTTATTGTTGTCTCAGATTGAAAAACTAGATAATCATCTAGATTTTGGTGTTTTAGGTAATAAATATGTTCTTAATTCTTTAGGAGTAGTTAATCACTTTGATAGTGCAATTAAAATGATTACACAGGAAACTTTTCCAGGATTTGGAAATATTATTAAATTAGGTGCAACAACACTTTGGGAAACATGGAATGGAACAGGTTCTTATAATCATCATATGTTTTCAGATATTGTAGCTTCTATGTACAAGTATTTAGGTGGAATCAGACCTGATGAAAATACTCCAGGATACGAGCATATTATTATGCAACCAGATGTGGATTGTGGTTTAACATCAGTTGACTGTTATGTTCAATCTCTTCGTGGAAAAATTTCAACTTCATGGAAAAAACAGGACAATAATCTAACTTTGAATATTACAATTCCATATGGTTGTAAAGCAACCCTATATTTACCAATAGTATATGCAAGTATGTTTAAGTCTGAAAAAGTAACAATAAACGATAAATTACTAAACGTAACCTTACCTGCAGGGGATTATAAGTTGTCCACATGAAAAAGAAAAGCAATAACTTAATAGCTGTTTTATTTGCTCTACAAGCTGCTTTGTTATTTGGACTAAATGCTCCTTTGTCAAAGTTATTATTAGATAAATTATCTCCTATGTTATTAGCTTCATTACTCTACTTAGGTGCTGGTATAGGAATGGGTCTTTTATATCTTGGAAAGAAAAACATAAATAATGAAGCCCCCTTAGACAAAGGTGAGAAAAAGTGGGCAATTTTAATGATTCTTTTAGATATTTTAGCTCCCTTCTTGCTCTTATATGGATTAAAGTTAACATCAAGTGCAAACGCTTCTTTATTATTTAATTTTGAAATGGTTGCAACAACAATAATCTCACTTGTTATTTTTAAAGAAGCCATTGGAAAAAGAATGTGGCTTGCAATATTTTTTATCACTATTTCTAGTGTTTTATTAACCATAGATTTTCAATATATAAATACTACTAGATTTTCATTTGGTTCTTTATTGGTTATATTCGCTTGTATAACTTGGGGTTTTGAAAACAATTTTACAAGAAACATGTCTCATAAAGATCCTTTTCAAATCGTTATATTAAAAGGTTTTGGTTCTGGTATTGGTGCAATGATTGTCTATGTTTTATTTGAAGGTTTCACTTTGCCAATATTACTCTATCCAATTTTATTAGCTTTGCTACTTGGTTTTGTTTCATATGGGTTAAGTATCTTCTTTTATATTAAAGCACAACGTCATTTAGGAGCAGCAAGAACTAGTGCTTTTTATGCTGTAGCACCTTTTTTAGGAGTGTTATTTTCTTTATTTCTATTTAACGAAACGCTATCACTTTCTTTCTATATTGCTTTACCTTTAATGTTGTTTGGTGCTTATTTAGCGGTTTTTGAAAAACACAATCATTTACACACCCATGAACTTTTGACACACAATCACTTGCATTCTCATAATGGTTTGCATCATATTCATAGTGTTAATAATCAAACTCATTCACATACTCATACACATAAAAAAACTTCCCATTCCCATGAACATAAACCAGATATTCATCACCGACATATTCATAAAGTTTAGAAATCTAATTGTGCTATTTGTTCACTTGTGGCAAGATTTTTTTGTCCGTCTAATAAATCTACATAATATAACTGTGTGTTTTCATAATAATATGCCCTAAAATCATGAATAATAAATGAATTGATTTGTGTTTCTAATAATTTTTTAGATGTTGTTCCATCAAATTCATATAAATAATTATTTTCTAAATAGTATAAGTGATTAACTACTTGAAAAAAAGATGTTTTTATATTAGCAATAGTTGATATAGTTTTTGAAGATAAAGTATATGCTTTTACTTTAGTATCAGTAGCATAAAAAAGAGTTGTATTATTAATATAATAATAATTAACTTTTTCATTAATTACTTTTTTATTTTCCATTGAAGAAAGGCTAAAGGAATATATGTTTTTATCATTGTTTTTTTGATAATAGATTATGTCATTTTGATCAAAAAACATAGATTTACAGTCAGTAATTATTAATTGATGTGTTATGTCAATACCATTAATTATTCGTAAAAACACATTATTATCATATGGATTAATCATAAAATGATATTGCCCATGATCATATTCATTTGGAATTTTTAAAGTAATAAGATCGTATCCATATGTAATTACTGGCAAACCACTCGAAACAGTTAAAGTGACTTCTTGGTTTTTAGAAACAACGGTTCCAGCTTTTATACTTTGAGAAATAACTATATTTTTTAAAATAGTACGACTATATTTAAATATTTGATTAATAGTAAGTTCTGTTTCTAAAAGTTGTGTCACATTATTACCAATTAATTCTGGAACAGTTATGTTTTTAAGAACAATGGTAGTGGTTTTACTCAAAGTGTTTGTTGTACCTTGTGTTTTTGCTGTGCTTACTGTATTTGTTGTGTTTGCTGCATTTGTTGTGTTTGTTATATTTGCTGTGTTTGTTGTATTTGCTGTGTTTGTTGTATTTGCTGTGTTTGTTATTTGATTAGTAGTTATTGTATCGTTGATTTTTGTTGTTATACTTTGAGAGGAAACCGTTGTTGTAATTATTGGTGTATTAGTCATAGAAGGGTTATCTTCACTTGTTTGTTTACACCCTACCATCAACAAACTAATAATAGTTAGTAGAAAAAATATAAAAATAATGTTTCTATTTTTATTCATTCTTTTTCCTTTCAATGACAATTATATCATGAAGCTTATATAAATTAATTTTTACTTTTTTTATTATAAGAGTAAATTAACTAAATAATGAACAAGGTATCCTAAATAATTACCAACTGCATACCCAACCAAACCACAAGTTAAACCTGCAACAACAACTTCTTTGTTTTTGATTCCCTCAGCTACAGGAACTACAAATGCAGGACCATAAATACCTGCTGTCATTGTAATAATAGCAGTATCTACATCAATTCTAAATGTTTTTGCTAAGATAAGATGAAGAATTATAGCACCAAACATAGTAATTGTTACATACATTAAAATTATTGGAGATGCCTTTAACATTTCTTGTAAATTAACAGTAGTTCCTAAAGCCATTGAAAAAACCAATATAATATATTGACCAATTTCATAAGTATATTTAACTTTTCTAATTTGTTTACTAAATGAACCAATAATCCCTGCAGTTGTTACAAACAACATAATAATAGCTACGTTCATTTTTCCTGTTATTAACATTGCTATTCCAACAGCAATTCCTAATATCCCAATACAAAATATCAATATTAATGAAGATCTTTTTACCTCAGTAATTTTTTCTTTCTTCTCTAATTCTCTAAAATTAATTCTTTCTTCTATCTGTTCAATAATACTATCACTTTTATATGGCTTTAAAAATTTTGCTAAAAGAGGTTTTAATATGCTTATTATTAACAAGAAGAATAATGCCCCTATTATCATATCACTAGTATTAACAACAATCAGGGTTTCTTCACTTATATTTAACCCCATCCCTATAGCCATTAAATTAGGTGTTCCACCAGTATAACACCCTACTAACATTCCTGATATTTTTGAAGCTTCTGCCAATTGACTGTTTAAAAATATTCCAGTTAATAAAGCACTGCTAAAAGCAGCCACAATTACTAAAACAAACGATATAACAGTAGATTTTGCTGAGTGTATGAACTTTTTAAAATCAGCAGAAAAAAGTATTAATGGAATTGCAATTGGAACACAAATTTCTGATATAGTCATCGACAAATCTCGATCTAGAGGTATTACTTCAAGAACCCCCCAAATTATTCCAATTCCATACGCAAGTAGTATTGGACTTAATATTTTAATAATTTTAAATTTTCTACTTCCTAAAATTATTAAATAAGGAACAATAAATATAAGTAATATTTGAATAATCATCATCATTATCGTCCCCACCTTTCACTAACATTTGGCAAAGGTAAGAATTTTTGATGCGGTTCTGTTTGATACCAATAAGCCACAGAAGCTATATCATCTGTCAATGGTTGATATTTTCCATCTGGCCACCATCCAAGTGCTTGAATGGTTACCTTTAAAGCGCTATCAAAGCGAATTGGATCCATTACATGCCAACGATACATACTATGTTTAGGAACTTTTCCTTCTTGTCTTTCACTATATGGAAACCCTAAAAAAGGTGTACTGTAATGACGTCCAAATGTATCTTTATAATTACCCCCAAAATTCCATGCACCACCAAAATAATCTTCCGTTCCTGTTCCACATATAGTGGGATACTCTTTATCTCCATCCATAAAAAACTTAATTTCTCCTTCACCCCACCAACAATCTGAATATTGCATCCAAGAAAGAGATGTTCCAACATATTGTCCTTTTCCAATAATGTTATCAACAATAATATGTTCAGGATTTTCCCTAGTAGTTATTGCTCTTCTCCAAGTAGCATGAAAATATCCTGCATTATTTTCTACTTCTTGTTCATCATATGTGATTTGAAAGAAAAAGCCTTTAACATCTTCATGATACTCATTTGTAAAGGTGATTTTAAAACCTTTTCTAAAAGGCATAGGCCAATAGCAATTCATACCACCATCTGGATTACACACAACTGGTAAGGAATTTAGGTCAAATTTTCTCTCAAGACCCATCCCAAAAAAATCACCTAAAGGAACTTTTACAGATGGTTCTGTTTCTCCATCCCAATAAAACTGTAAAACTCCTGCTCTAAGCATCCTAGAGTCAGCAGTCATCCAAATATGTCTTATGACCCCACTTCCTGTAACCTCTGCTAAAGTGGCTGTTTCACCTGATTTTACTGTGATACAAGGTTTGCACTTCCACCCCTTACCCATTTCTAAGCTAGCTCCATTTGCTTTAGCTTTTGCTCCATTTCCCTTTGCTCCTGTTGGGTTTTCTGCACAAATAGATCTGGTCTTTCCATTAGTTATTTGATATAAGTTTCCTAACCCCTGTGTAAACATTTATCTATCTCCCTACATAACAACATTATTGTCTTCTTAGTATTTTTCACCTGCTTTAATAAATCTTTTCATAAATTCTTTTAGCGATACTGGTTCATAATGAACTACATCATCGTCTTCTATTGATACTTGATCACCACTAAAAACGGGTCGTCCATTTACAAGTCTCATATTAACGGTAGCTTTTACTGGTTTTTGGCTTTTTCTACATATTGCTCTTGTTGTAACCTCTTCAATATCTTGAGCTAAAGCAAACAAATATGTACTACCTGGGAAAGGATGACCTCTAAAATCACATTTTAAACCAAAACAAATAACTGGAATAGATAGTTCTGTTACTACTCTTGCTAAGTCCCATACATTTGCTTTTGTTAAAAACTGTGCTTCATCTATTAATATAATTGCAATATTCTTAAGAGTATTAATTTTTTCAAATAACCATCCTTCTTGCTTTTTTATTAAAAAGTCACATTCTCTAGTTAAAGCATCATAACCTATCCTAGTTATTATTTTTGTGTCTGCCTTAGTATCTACTTCTGGTTTTAAGACTAAAATATTTTCATGATTATTAATTTCATAATCATGTGCAATTTGTAATAATTGAGTTGATTTTCCTGCATTCATCACAGCATATCTAAAATACAATTTTGCCATATTTTCCCCCTCCTTTTTATTAATACTATTATATCATTAATTCTTCCACATCAAAATATGTTGCTATGTGAAAACTTCAATTTTAAGAATAAATTCATAATGACTTTTCATAATTTACTTAAATGATGCTATTAAGTTGATATTAATCATAACAATTGCTTGTTTAAATATTTTTTTACCATGAAAATTAATTCCTCAAGCTGTTATATTTTTTTCAGTAAGATAAAAGATTAAATTCTTTTCTATAGTACTGCATGGAATTATTTTGTTTATCCTATCAAGTAGTGGAGTTTTTGTATTAGGATAAGGAATATGTGAAACATATTTTTGTCTGTAAAATGTTTCACATACCGTTTTGTAAGACTATTTCGTAACAAATCTGATAAACCATGTACTTGTTTATCAATAACATGTGAAATATATTCTTTTTACTTTCTTAACTGATTCAATTATTCCTGTAAGTGACATTCTCCCACCTTAAGAGCCAACTATATAGATACAAGAAAAAAATAAAAATAATAGAAAAAATATAGTCTGCAAAAAAAGCATCGCAAATATAATAGCTATACCCTCACTAAAGTGAGAAATAAAGCATTGAGGTTGGCGACTTCTTGTTAACGATGTTAAATTTCATAATCATTACTCTCACTAATAATTATTTTAACTTGTTTTTGATAAATACTTTCTTTTTTAGTTTTATAAAGGTTCATATCCCCATATCGTGGATTAAATAGTGTAATATTTTTAAGTTTATTTACTACCTCATATAATTCAAATTTATTGGGTGCATCATAAATAATATTATCTGGTAAATAATAATTAGGAACATACATGGTCATTGTTTCAAAAGAAATAGGTAAATCAATTAAAATTGTTTTTTCAATATTCTTTGATAAATAAGCCGCTAATAAAACAGGAATAGAGGCTTTTCCTTTTCCACAAAGTGTTATTTTCTTATATTGTTTGTTTTTTGAAATATATTTAATAATAGCCATTATTTCTTTGACTCGTTGTTCAATTACACTACTTCCATAGAATAACAAAGCATATGATACATTTCTAATTTGAGAACACCACCCTGTAAAATCATATCCATCTTTTTCAATTTCTAATTCACCAAAACCAGATAGATCAACTGATATCACATCTTTTGGGGATTGTTGTTTCTTAGAAGATACCATACCTGCAGTTTTTGCTAAAAAACCTTCATTAATAAAATGTGTGGTTTTCCCATTGTCAGTAAAAAACAATAAAACCTCTTTAGTCGGTTTAAGATAGTTTGCAAGCAAAATAGCCGGTAACTTCATTTGCTCATTTGTTTCATATATTTGTCTGCTAATTTTATATGCCCATTTTGCATCACCTGTTGTAGTTGTCAGTTTGTTAATGAAAATCTCACTTGAATGTACCCAGTTGTTTATATCTTTTTCTGTAAAACATCTATTATTAATAAGAAATTGTTTTTTGTTTTTACTTTGAAAACAAGTCTTATCTGGTGGGTAACACAACAATTTTTCTTGATTTATATATAAAATATCCTCTTTTAATAAGGAAATTGCTTTTTTAGCTTCTTTTTTTAAATACTTGTTAAAAAAGATTGCTACTTTTTCTATCATTTTTAATGTATATTCATGTCCTGCATTTGGATCTATATAAATTGTTGCTAAGTTTTCTTTGCCATATAATTTATATTTTACTTGTACGTGCTTCATTGTTTCAATAGCTAATTGATAGTTTAGAATTTCATCATTCTTACCACCAACTAACAATAATGGAGTTGGTGCACATAATGATAAAAGCATTTCAAAATCAATGGCATGTTTATAATAATTAAATCCTATTGTTTCAGGACAAGTGGTGTAATTTTCTTCCAATAAGTGATGTAATGAATTAGAAACACAGCAAACAGGTGCACATGCTTTAATTCTATTATCAATAATTGAAGCATACATTGTTGTGGTTCCACCACCTGAAATCCCAGTCATTCCATAAGAACCTTTTATAATGTCGTCTCTTGTTTCTAAATAATCAATACAACGAATAGCATCTAAAACAAAATATGTGTTAGACCAGAAACCTGAAAGAAAGCTTAAAACTCCATCTGTAAAATGATCATTACCAAATTGATGTTCTCCTTTCATTCCTGGAGGATCAAAAGAAATAGTAATATATCCATTTCTAGCTAAAGCCTGATTAGACCTAACATAATTATCTTTTGTTTTTGATGAATGTCCTGTAGGACAAACTATTCCATAATATGTTCCTTTTTCACTTGGTCTATAGACAGTTGCATTAACAAACCATCCTAAAACACTTTCGATATTAACGTTTTCTATTGAAAAATGTTCAAAATGTTCTGTTTTGACTACTTGAAATTTGATTTTATCAAGTTTTACAAACATTTCTTCTGGAAAAGCAGCATTGAAAACTTCCATTATTTTTTTTTGATAAAACATCCATTCTTTGAGCGAAGAAATATTTCTTCTTTTTAATAGTTCTTCCTTAAAAGTGTCATATATTTTTTGTTTTACATTATTTTTAAATAACTGGTGTGATGTAACATCAAGTACATGCATTCTAACTTTCCCCCTCAAAATGAATAAATATATTATAACATCATTTCATATGGTAAAATATACATATTACTTGTTTATGGAGATAGCATGAAAGTTATTCATTTAATAGGCGGCGGAGACATAGGTGGAGCAAAAGTCCACGTATTATCCCTTGTTAAACAATTAAATAAAGAGATATCCGTAAAGATCATTTCTTTTCGTCCTGGTATTTTTGCAGATGAAGCAAGAGAACTTGGATTGGACGTTAAAGTAATAAGAAATAATAGCTTACTTAAAGATATAAGACAAACTATTTCTATTATAAAAAATGAAACAGCAGATATAATACATTGTCATGGTGCTAAGGGAAATATTATAGGATATTTCTGTAAAAAAGCAACAAAATTACCCATTATGACAACAATTCATAGTGACTATAAATTAGATTATTTACATTCTTTTTTTAAAGCAATAACCATTGGAAAATTAAATGCTCTAGCACTTCGAAAAATGGATGCCCATGTAGCAGTAACTAATCACTTTAGACAAATGATGATTAGTAGAAAATTCAATGCTAATCGCGTTTATACTGTGTGTAATGGATTAGATTTTAGTGTTTCTAATAAAATATATTATAAAAAAACTTTTTTAAAAAACAATCATATTCCTTACAATGAAAAAACAATTTATGTTGGTATTGTAGCCCGCTTAAGCCGTGTTAAAAATATTGATACCTTAATTAATGCTGCAAGCATTATTAGAAAAACACATACAGAAATTATATTTATTATTGCCGGTGAAGGAGAGGAATCAAGAGAATTAAAAAAACTTTCAATATCTCTTGGTTTATCAGCTTCACTCTATTTTGTTGGATGGGTAAATGATCCTTATGAAGTGATGAATGTTTTAGACATTAGCGTGTTAACATCTATTAGTGAAGGATTTCCTTATTCAGTTTTAGAAGGTGCTATGTGCAAAAAAGCAAGCATAAGTACTAATGTGGGAGGGATTCCAGATTTATTTGACCATGGTGAAAATGGATTTTTATTTAATCCAGGAGATGTAAAGAGTTTAGTTTCACATTTAATAACGTTAATTGAAAACCCTCTTTTACGTATGCAATTTGGAAATAAATTATATAAAAAAGCAGTTACTGAATTTTCTTTAGAAAAAATGGCGACTTTACAACTTCATGCTTATCACGATATTCTTTCTTGGTTTAAAAAAGGAAAACACTCATATGATGTTATTATGTCAGGTTATTATGGTTTTATGAACATTGGAGATGATGCATTATTAGATTCAATTATAAATAATTTAAAGCACATAAAAAAAGATATAAAAATATTAATTTTGTCTAGAAACCCAGTAGAAACTACTAAAATAAATGGTGTTGACTCCATAAGCCGTTTTAATCTGTTCCAGATTATTAATATGATGAAACGTTCTTCGTTATTTGTTTATGGTGGTGGTACCTTAATTCAAGAAAGCACTTCTACTAAATCACTGTTATATTATCTTGGAACATTATACTTAGCTAAGCTTTTTGGGCAGAAAACAATGTTATATGCTAATGGTGTAAAATTATTACATAAGAAATTTAATATTTTTGTTACTAAGGCTGTTTTAAATAAAATTGATTTAATAACCCTTAGAGAAAACCAATCGCTTGTTCAGTTAAAAAAACTAGGAATCACAAAACCTAAAATAACAATTACAGCTGATCCAGCCGTAACAACCTACCCTTGTTCTGATACTCGTGCAAAAGAAATATTAAAAAAAGAAGGTGTTTTATTTTCTAATCCTTTAATAGGAATTTGTGTAAGAGAATGGAAGGGGTATGAAAAAAAATGCAGTCGTGAAATTGCTAGTTTTGCCGATACTCTTTATGAAAAACATGGTTATATTCCGGTTTTTATACCTATGCAACAAAAATACATTGATGATTCTATAATTAGCTTACAAATAAGCCAACTCATGAAAAGCCCTTCATATATATTATCTGAATATTATTCTGCAGAAGAAGTTATGGGTGTGATAAAACAACTTGATTTATTGTTAGGAATGAGGCTTCATTCTTTAATTTTTGCTACTTGTTGTGAGGTACCATCAATCGCCATTGAATATGAACCAAAGGTTAGTGGTTTCATGGACTATATTCAACTTTCTTCTTTAGTTGCAGGTAATGTGAAAGAAGTATCCTCAAAGGATTTAATCAAAGTTTTTAACTACATTTCTAAGAATAAGGATACTATTAAAAGACAATTAGGAAAACAAACTGCAATTATGCGTGTTAAAGCAATTGAAAATGCTTCACTGGCTATTAATTTAATGAATCAAAAAGGAGAAAAAGGTGAAAGTTAATATACTTGGAACACTGATTGATAACATTTCAAAAGAAAAAGCCTTAAAAATCTTATTTAGCTTTATTAATTCTGCAAATACCCAAACTATTTATACTCCAAATGCTGAAATATGTATGGAAGCATATAAAAACAAAACTTTTCAACAAGTTTTAAATGAAGGATCTTTAGTTATTCCTGATGGTCAAGGTGTAGTATTAGCTTCTAAAATACTAAAAACACCTATTGATGAAAAAGTAGCTGGATTTAAATTAATACTTTCTCTTCTTGAAAGTAATAAGCCAATTTCTATATACTTATTCGGCTCAAATTCAGATACTGTAGAGCGAGCAGTTTCTAGTATCAAAAAAAATTATAGTAACATAACAATTGCAGGGTATAGAAATGGTTATTTTAAAGATGAAGAAATACCTTTAATCATTTCTGACATTAATAAAACAAAAGCAGAATTATTATTAGTTGGTTTAGGTGCACCTAAACAAGAACTCTTTATACATCAATATAAAGATAAAATAAAATGTAATGTAATTATGGGAGTAGGCGGAAGTATTGACGTATTAGCTGGTAAAGTAAAGAAAGTACCAGAAATATTTGTTAATCTATCTCTTGAATGGTTTTATCGATTATTAAAACAACCAAAACGATTATTAAGAATGCTTAAAATTCCACTTTTTCTATATATTTGTATAAAAAAGCGGATATTTGGAAAAAGTTAAAGTGGCTTCTTCGCAGGCGTTCCTGCTTTTCTAGGATATAATTTTGGTGTCTTTTTTATTTTGTTTATAATTATAATATTTCTCTCATAATCACTACCTGGAAGTATTATTTTTTTAATTTTGTTAAGAGATCCTCCTAGAATACCTATGGCTTTTTTAGCATTTTCAGTTTTATTTGCTTTCATTGCAAGAAACTGACCACCTGTTTTTACATAAGGAAGACAATATTCACATAAAATATTTAGAGGAGCAACAGCTCTTGCTGTTGCATAATCAAATTGTTCTCTTAGTTGTTTATTTCTACTACCATCTTCCGCTCTACTATGTATAGTTTCAATGTTTTCTATATTAAGTTCCTTTATTATATAATCCAAAAAAGATATTCTCTTTTTCAATGAATCAAGTAACACAATTTTTCCTTCATAGCCTACTATTTTTAATATAATCCCAGGAAAACCAGCACCAGTACCTATGTCAATAAGGCTTTTTTGTTTGTTAATTAAAGGGTATATGGTTAAGCTATCAATATAGTGTTTAATTGCAATATCCTCTCGTGTTTTAATAGCAGTTAAATTTGTTTTTTCATTCCATAGTAATAATTCTTCTGTAAAGAATTGTAACTTTTGATAAATTTCATCCGTAAACAAAATATTTAATTGTGAAAATCCTTCTTTTAGTAATTCTTTCATTTATCTTTCCTTTTTACTTGATCAAAATAAATTATTAGCACATTAATATCTGCAGGGGATACTCCTGAAATTCTAGAAGCTTGTCCTAAAGATATTGGTTTTATTTGATTAAGTTTTTGTCTTGCTTCTATTCGTAAACCGCTAATTGTCTGATAATCCAAATCACTTGGTAATTGGAAATTTTCCATTTTTATATATTGTTTTACTTGTTTTTTTTGTCTTTTTATATATCCTTCATATTTACATGAAATTTCAATTTCTTCTTCTGTATATATGTCAAACTTTTCTCTGTCACTATCAATTTCATATAGATTGTTATAAGTGATTTCTGGTCTTTTAAGTAAAGCATCTAATGTTACTCCACTTACTACCGGAGTTGATTTGTTTTTTATTAAAAAATCATTGGCTATTTTAGGAGAAATTACCACTTTTTTTAATCTTTTTAATTGAGTATTAATATTATGTTCTTTTATCTTATATTTTTCATAACGTTGCTTTTTAATTAATCCAAGGTGATAACCTTTTGATGTCAATCTCTTATCTGCATTGTCTTGTCGTAATAATAGTCTATATTCGCTTCTTGATGTCATTATCCTATAAGGCTCATTTGTTCCTTTTGTTATTAAATCATCTATTAATACCCCGATATATGCTTCATCTCTTCCTAATATAAACGCTTCTTTTTTATCAAGTTTTAAATGAACATTTATACCTGCTAATAAACCTTGTGCTGCTGCTTCTTCATATCCTGAACTACCGTTACTTTGTCCAGCACTATATAGCCCTTTATAATCTTTAAATTCTAAAGTTTTCCTTAACTGTAATGGGTTAAAACAATCATATTCAATTGCATATGCAGTTCTCATAACTTTTACATTTTCTAATCCTAAAACAGTACGAAGCATTTTATCTTGTACTTGTTCTGGTAGAGAACTAGACATTCCTTGAACATACATTTCTTCGGTATCAAGGCCCATTGGTTCAATAAATATTTGATGTCTATCTTTATCACTAAATCTAACCACTTTATCTTCAATAGAAGGACAATACCTAGGACCTGTTCCTTCAATATCACCACTAAATAATGGGGATAAATGTAAATTATTATTTATAACTTCATGTGTTCTAGCATTGGTATAAGTTAAATAACAGGAATGTTGCTCCATTTTTAATTCTTTTGTTTCAAAAGAAAAAGGAACAATAGGTTTGTCACCTAATTGTTCTTGCATTTTATTAAAATCTATACTTTTTCTGTTTACTCTTGAAGGTGTCCCTGTTTTAAAGCGCATAATTTCAATTCCTTTGTTTTTCAAACAGTCAGATAATTTGTTTGCAGGAAACAATCCATCTGGACCTCCTTCATAATTAATTTCGCCAATTATAATTTTTCCTTTTAAATAAGTACCTGAACAAATAACTGCAGCTTTACAATTATATATTGCGTTAGTGTTTGTTTTTACTCCATTTACTTCATTTTTCTCATTAAAAAGTATATCTGTTACTTCTGCTTGTCTTAAATCTAAATTTTCTTGTATTTCAAGAACATGTTTCATACTTTGTTGATACATACGTCGATCTATTTGTGCTCTAAGAGAATGAACTGCGGGACCTTTTGCTTTATTTAACATTCGCGATTGTATCAATGTAGCATCTGCTGTTTTTCCCATTTGTCCACCAAGGGCATCAATTTCTCTAACTAAATGCCCTTTTGCTGTTCCACCAATACTGGGATTACAAGGCATATTGGCAATTGAATCATTATTTAGAGTAAATAACATGGTTTTTTTACCTAATCTTGCTAATGCTAAAGCGGCCTCACAACCTGCGTGTCCTGCTCCAATAACAATTGCTTCATATTCTCCTGCAATATATTTCATTTTACTTACCTACACAAAAATTTCTAAAGATGCTGGCAATAACATCTTCTCTAGCACTTTCTCCTGTTATTTGGCTTAGTACCTCTAATGCTTCATTAAAATCTATAGCATATAAATCTAAAAATTGTTCTTTGTTTTTTATAATCTTTAAAAGAGCTGCTAACGCCTGGTCAATTAAACGTTTATGTCTTTGATTAGTAACAACAATATCATCAATATTTATTCCATTTTTCTCAATATATGATAGCAAATATTGTTCAATCTCCTCTATTCCTTGGTTGTTTAATAAGCTAGTTTTAATTACCTTTTTACCTTTTAAATATTTTAAATAATTATCGCCTTTAGCTAAGTCAACTTTATTTAGTACAATCACTGTAGCTTTTTCTAATAGTTCAATTATTTCAAAAGTTATTTTTTCTGAACTATCAATAACTAAAATTGATAATGAAGCGTTTTTAATAGCATTAATTGTCTTTTCTATTCCTATTTTTTCAATTAAATCGTCTGTCTTTCTAATACCTGCAGTGTCGTATAAATTAATAGGATATCCGCCAACTTTTAAATGAACTTCAATAATATCTCTTGTTGTCCCTGGAATATGTGTAACTATAGCTTTTTCTTGGCCTGCTAATTTATTTACAAAAGTTGATTTTCCCGCATTTGGCGGTCCATAAATAGCTACATTTAAACCTTCTCTTATAATAATACCTGTTTCATAGTTTTCTATTAGTTTTTTTAATTTTTTAATTATTTGTTCTGTTATCTTTTTTGTTTTTTTAATAGATATTGCATCATCTTCATATTCAGGATAATCAATTGATACACTTATATGAGATAAGATATCTAGAATTTCTTGTCTTATTTCTTTAATTTTTTTACCAGTACGTCCTTCTAATTGTAATATTGCTGCTTTTTCACTTTTACTTGTTTCTGCATTAATAAGATCCATAACAGCTTCTGCTTGAGATAAGTCTATACGACCCTGTAAAAACGCTCTTTTTGTAAATTGGCCAGGTTGTGCTGGTGTTGCTCCCTGTGAATAAAGTAGTGATAGGATTTTTTTAGTAACTTCATTTCCACCATGGCATTGTATCTCAATTATATCTTCTTTAGTATATGTTTTAGGCGCTACAAGTTTTACTAACATAACTTGATCAATTATATTGTTTTTCTTGTCTATGATTTTTCCATAGGTAATACTATGAGAGGTAAGTAAGTCAAAGGCTTTTTTGCTTCTAAATACTTTTTTTGCAATTAAGAAAGCATTTTTTCCACTCATTCTTATAATTGCAATACCGCCTCTTCCTGGTGGAGTAGATATTGCTGCTATAGTTGAATCTGTAATCATCTCTTCTCCTAGTAAAAAAGGATGAACCTTTTGGTTCATCCCCTCATAATCATTTTGTACTTTCTTAGCCGATACTTTTGATGATAACTTTTCGATGAGGTTCTTCACCAACACTATATGTTTCTATTTTATCATTTTTTTGTAGCGTTGCATGTATAATTCTTCTCTCATACGGATTCATCGGTTCTAATGATACACTTTTTTGTGTATCTAATGCTTTTTCAGCTAACCTAGTAGCAAGACGCACTAATGTTTGTTCTCTTTTTTCACGATAACCTTCTGTATCTATAATAACTTTTCTATAAATTGGATTATTCCGGTTAACTACAATACTCGTTATAAATTGTATAGCGTCTAATGTTTCACCATGTCTTCCAATAATAATACCACTTTTTTCTGTATCTATATTGATTTTTAGTTTTTCATCTATCTCTTTAACATTAATAGTTGCATTAATTTTCATTTTATCAAATAATTCACCTAAAAAATCATTTGCGATTTCTTTGGCATAATCGTGTAAAGTAACTCTAACTTTAGCTTCTTTTTCTTTTTTAATTCCTAAAATTCCTTTACTAGAATTTTTTTGTAATATTTCTATTTCTACTTGATCTTCTGAAACTTCTAATTGTTTTAATGCCAGAGAAAGGGCTTCTTCAACTGTCTTTCCTCTTTGCTCAATTACCACATTTCCCATTATTTTTGATCTCCTTTTTTTACCTCTTTAACAATTACTATTTTTTTTGTTTCATCTTTATCTTGTGTTTTATTAATAATTACCTGCTGTCCTATCTGGAATGCATAAGTTAAAATCCAGTATAAACTCATACTTGCTGGTAAAATAAATGCAAAATACAAAGTCATTAACGGTAACATGTATAACATCATATTGTTCATACCTGCCGTTGGTGCTTTTTTATTAGGATCTACTTTAGCTGGTTTGTTTTGATCTGTTTTCTTTTTAGTTAAAATTGTTGAATAAATTGTAAGAGCTACTGCTATAATTGGCAAAATTAACACAGGTAAGTATGTGCTCATTTCAGGTCCAAATACGATTGCAGGTTTCCATTGTGGGGTTACCCCTAAGTTTAAACCTAAGAAATTTAAATTAATTAATTCGCTTTGTGAGATATATTGAGAAACCGCTGCTAATTTTTCTTGACTATTACTTAATATATTAATAACAGTTAACTGATTTACTCCTTTTATTGAGCCTAATGTTCCATTAGCTATTTCTTGAATATCTAACGCTTTTTCCAAATTTAATTCAATTAATAACGTATTAGCAATATTACCAATAGATTCCCATGTTTTACCAACCATATATGATAGCGGGCTACGCAATACTGTATATAGTCCAATAAGAATAGGGAATTGTAATAACATTGGTAAACAACCACCTGCGCAACTAACATTATTTTCTTTGTATAGTTTTTGTATTTCTTGATTTTGTTTTTCTTGATCGTTTTTATACTTTTCTTTTATTTTATCGACTTCTGGTGTTAGTGAACTCATTTTAGTCGTCGATTTCATTGATTTTAGCGTTAATGGTAATAAAGCTAACTTTATGACAATTGTAAACATTATAATCGCCAATCCATAATTCTGAAATGCAACTGTTTTATATACAAAATATAAAACTTGTCCAAATGCATTATATAGAAAATCCATTTTTTTCTCCTTAAATTGCTATTTTACAGGATCATATCCACCTTTACTAAATGGATTACATCGCAAAACTCTCCATATTGCCATAATAAGGCCCTTAAAAGCCCCATGTTTTTCAATGGCAGTAATAGCATACTGTGAGCAAGTTGGTGTATATCGGCAAGATGGGATTGTATGTGGTGAGATTGCTTTTCTATAAAAAGTAATAATATATACAAAAATTTTCTTAAACATCTTTTTCCTCATTGAAAAGTTTAGTCTTTTTAAAAAGATATTTCATCTCTTTGTGTAAATCATGATAATTAGGGAAGTCTTCTGTTTTTCTAATAACAAATACAACTTCTGTCTTTTTTATATCACTTTCAAATGCTTTATAACATTCTTTTACTAATCTTTTTAATCTATTTCTTTTAACACTGCTTTTATATGCTTTTTTGCTAACGGTAATTCCAAGCCTCTGTCTTTTACTTTTTATACTGTATATACTTAAATATTTTCCAAAATTCTTTTGCCCTCTACGGTATACTTTTGAAAATTCATAATTTTTTTTTAGAGATTCCGTTTGCATATTCTTAAAAAAAAAAGTTATAGCTTAAAAAAGATCACATATTTGCGACCTTTATGCTGTAAGTTTTTTTCTGCCTTTCTTTCTTCTGTTTTTTAATATTCTTCTACCACTAGCAGTTTTCATTCTTTTTCTAAAGCCATGTTCTTTGCTTCTTTGTCTTTTTTTTGGTTGATATGTTCTTTTCATTAATATAGCACTCCAATCTTCAAAATATTGTTTATATCAATGCAGTCTTTTATAATTACTATTACACTGCTTTCTACCTATTTATAAAGCAAGTGATATTATACATAATATTAAAGATGATGTCAAGATAAAGGTAGTACCTATAATAGGGTTTTCCACAGGTTGAAAATTAAATATAATTACATCTTGAAAATAAAAAAAAATTCTGTTATATTAGTAGTTACCTGTTGATAACTATAACTTATCAACAGCTTACGAAAGATAAAAACATTGTTTAAATAGTTATCAACATGTTTTTATCTTTTTATATATACGGGGGGAATTAGTTATGTATTTAAGTTTAGAGGATCTTTGGAACAATGTTCTAGAGGTTTTAAAATCTGAAATGACCGAAATTGGATTTAATACTTGGTTAAAGCCTATAAAGCCATTATTATTGGAGGAAACTTCCATTTCTTTGGAAGTTGAGGTTGAATTTACAAAAGGTGTTTTAGAGAGTCGTTATTTAGATCTTATAAAAAACTCGTTAAAACATTTAACGGGTAATGAATTTTCTGTCAATTTTTTATTACCTAACCAAAATAATGAGCAAGATGAAAAAATAGACTATCAAAATGTCAATAAACAGTTATCAACCCATTCTTCTTTAAACCCTGAATATACTTTTTCTAAATTTGTAATTGGTAGTAGTAATCGCTTTGCACATGCTGCAACCGTAGCTGTTGCAGAAGCTCCTGCAACTACATACAATCCTTTATTCTTATATGGAAGTAGTGGTTTAGGAAAAACTCATTTAATGCATTCTATTGGTCATCATATTTTAAAACACAATAAAGGTATTAAAGTTATGTACGTACAAAGTGAAAAATTCACTAATGATTTAATTAATGCAATTACAACACGCTCATTAGAAGCATTTAGAGAAAAATACAGAACAATTGATGTGTTATTAATAGATGATATTCAATTTATAGCTGGAAAAAAACAAACACAAGAAGAATTTTTCCATACATTTAATACTTTATATGAAAATAAAAAACAAATTATTATTTCTTCTGATAATCCACCTAGTAAAATACAAACCTTAGAAAACCGTTTAAAAACTCGGTTTGAACAAGGATTAATTGCAGATATTGAGGCTCCAGATTATGAAACAAGAATAGCTATTTTAAGAAAAAAAGCCTCTACTGAAAATGTTATTGTTCCTGATAATGTAATGGAATATATTGCTAATAATTTTGTTTCAAATATTCGTATTTTACAAGGTGCTTTAACTAGAATTATTGCTTATGCTTCTTTATCTAATAGACTTATTGATTTAGAATTATCTGAAAATGTATTAAAAGATATAAAAGCTAAACAAGACGCAAGTGATGTAACTATTCCTATTATTATCAATGTTGTTTCTAAATACTATGGTATTACTCCAAAAGAAATGACTTCTAGATCTAGAAGCCGTGATATTTCTTTTCCACGACAAATAGCAATGTATTTAAGTAGAAAGCACACAAATAATTCTCTACCTAAAATTGGTCGTTATTTTGGTGGAAGAGATCACACTACCGTTATTCATGCTTGTGATAAAATAAAAAACAATTTAAAAAGAGATAAAGATTTAGTAAGACAAATAGAAGAAAATGAAAGAAAACTTTTGCAATAGTTATAAACAATTATTTGTGTAAATGTTTATAACTTTATGTGGATTATTACCATAAAAAAATGATATAATTTTCTTAGGAAGTTATTATAATTTTATCCAGTAGTTTATACACAGGGGAAAAGGGCTGATATACGTTGTTTTACAACCTTATTAACAGTTTCCACAACACCTACTACTACTACTACTAAAATATATTTAATAAATAATAAAAAAAGGGGATTTCAAAAAATGAAAATATACTGTTTAAAAAAAGATCTTAATGAAGCTGTTTCTTCTGCTCAAAGGGCTGTTTCTAATAAATCAATATTAACTGTTCTTGAAGGTATTTTAATTACAGCTAAGGATGATAAAATTATTTTAAGAGGAAATGATATGGAAATGGGTATTGAATATACAGTTACTGGAAAAATAGAACAAGAAGGTTCTGTTGTTTTAACTTCACGCTATTTTTCAGAAATTGTTAGAAAATTTCCAGAAGATGAAATAGAAATTAATTGTGATGAGAATTTTAAAGTTCATATTACTTGTCAAAATTCAACTATTGATTTAATTGGATTAAATCCACAAGGTTTTCCAGAAATTCCATCTATTGATGAAGAAAATACAATTACTTTAAAACAAGAAATATTAAGAAATATGATTAAACAAGTTGTTTTTAGTGTTAGTATTGATGAAAAAATGCCTGTTTTAACAGGAAGTTTATTAGAAACAGCAGAAAATTGTATTTATATGGTAGCAATTGATGGGTATAGAATGTCATATAGAAAAGAATATTTATTAGGTACAAAAGAAGGAGTTTCTGTAGTTATTCCTGGTAAAGCATTAAATGAAGTAGCTCGTTTATTAAAAAATGATGATGAAGATGTTTCAATCCATTATGGAAAAAACCAAATTTTGTTTAATTTTGGAAATTGTAAATTAATTACAAAACTATTACAAGGGGATTATTTAAATTATAAAAGTATATATCCTGAAAATTATGATACAGAAATTGAAGTAAATACAAAACAAATATTAGCTTCAGTTGATCGTGCTAATTTAGTTATAACAGAAGATAAAAGAACGCCAGTTAAATTTGAAATAGATGATTTATCAATGATAATTACATCAGCAACAGATATTGGAAAAGTTGAAGAAACAATTAGTATAAAAAAAGAAGGTAATGATTTATCTATTGCTTTTAATCCAAAATTCATTATGGATGCTTTAAAAAATATAGAAGATGAAGTAATTAAGATTTCTTTTTCAGGAAGTATTGGCCCTTGTGTGATTTCGGCTTTAAATTCAGATGAGTTTTCTTATGTGATACTACCAGTAAGGACAAATTAATGAAAAATATAAAAATAACAACAGAATATATTAAATTGGATCAATTTATAAAATTTATAGGAATTACAAACAGCGGTGGAAATGCTAAAATATTTATCGAAAATGAAAATATTTATGTAAATGATGAACTTGAAAAAAGAAGAGGAAGAAAACTCTATAAAAATGATGTAATAACTATTAAACAAATAAAATATTTAATAAGTTGAGATAAATTTTGTATATAACATCAATTAAATTAAAAAATTATCGTAATTATGAAGAAATTAAAATATCTCCTTTAAAAGATATTAATTTAATTTATGGAAAGAATGCACAAGGCAAAACTAATCTAATTGAATCAATTTATTTAACTTCTACAGGAAGATCTCATAGAACATCTAAAGAGCTTCCATTAGTCAAAGAAAATAAAGAAGGTTTTTATATTAAAATTAAAGGAATGAAGGAAGAAATTCCTTTTAAAATTGAAATAAAATATAGAAAAGGTGAAAAAAAACAAATAAAACTAAATAATTTACCTGTTACAAAATTAGGAGAGTTAATTGGTGTTTTAAATACTGTTATATTTTCTCCTGAAGATTTACAAATTATAAAACAAGGTCCTTCAGAGAGAAGGCGTTTTATAGATATATTAATTTCACAGACAAATAATAAATATTTTTATCAATTACAAATATATCATCGTTTAATAAAGCAAAAAAACGCATTATTAAAGAAAAAAAATATAAATAAATATATAGAATTATTAGATATTTACAATGAAAAAATTGCTGAAACAGCTTTTTTTATTATAAATGAAAGAATTAAGTTTTTAAGAAAAATTGCTGTTTATTTCAATAATTACATAAAAAAACTATCAAATAACCAAGAATTTGGCGAAATTACTTATTTTTCATCTTTAGGAAACACGATGAATGAAATAAAAAAAACACTTGTGAAAAACAAAAATAAGGAAATTAAAAGTAGTATTTCAATTTGTGGGCCACATCGTGATGATTTCACAATATTAATTAATAATAAAGATGTTAAACAGTATGGATCACAAGGCCAGCAAAGAACAGCAGTTTTATCTTTAAAACTAGCTGAAATTGATATTATAAAAAATGAGACAGGATATTATCCAGTTTTATTACTAGATGATGTTATGAGTGAATTAGATATAAGTAGACGTAAGTTTTTAACAGAAAGTATAAAAACAAAGCAAACATTCATTACAAGCACAGAAAAAAAGAATTATGTAAATTTTAAAGAAAAAACAACATTTTTTTATGTTCATAACGGGCAAATTGATAAGAGATAATTAATTGAAAATAAGAAGGTAATGTTATATAATAATATATAACGTTTTTGTATAAGGAGAAAAAAATGTTTCTTCATATTGGTGAAGAATATTTAATAAAAAAAAATAATATTATTGGTATTTTTGATATTGAAAACACAACTATATCTATAATTACTAGAGAATATTTAACAGATAAAGAAAAAAGAGGACAAATAGTCACAGTTAATAATGAATTGCCAAAATCTTTTATTGTAACATGTGAAAAAAACATAAATAAAATATTTATTACTTCAATTTCATCAAGAACTTTAGAAAAAAGAATGAAAAGGTAAAAATAAGGAGATAAAATGTCAAACAACACATATGATGAGTCAAATATACAAGTATTAGAGGGATTAGAAGCTGTTCGTAAGCGACCTGGTATGTATATTGGATCAACTGCTTTAAGGGGATTACACCATTTAGTATATGAAATAGTTGCAAACAGTGTAGATGAAGCTCTAGCAGGGCGCTGCGATAAAATTGAAATATATATTGATAAAGGAAATATTATCACTGTTATAGATAATGGTAGCGGAATTCCAGTAGGGAAACACAAAAAAATGGGTATTCCAACCCTTGAAGTTGTTCATACGATACTACATGCTGGAGGAAAATTTGATTCTGGTGCATATAGTATTTCTGGTGGTCTTCATGGAGTAGGTGCTTCTGTAGTTAATGCTTTAT
>JAGLDS010000012.1 GCA_023145435.1 Clostridiales bacterium | reverse complement strand
ACCGATTTTCAGTTGACAAATACAGCGTTTTGATTAATCTTTGATTTCTCTTTAGCTCTAGTAAAAACACTTTGCAATGTTCTCTCAGAAATATGCTTATACCCATTCTCTCCTACAAAAAGCCAATATTTAGGTCTTGTAGCTTTATAGTGAGTACGTAATTCATTGAGTACATGTTTAGATAATATTGTATAACGATCTTTTCTACCTTTGCCCTGTTTCACATTTATCATCATTCGATCAGAATCAATATCACTAATTTTTAATCGAACCACTTCACCAACTCGTAGTCCCGCTGAATAAGCTAGCATAAGCATCAGTTTATGTTTATGATTACTTATACTATTAATTAATTTAATAATTGCTTCTTTGCTTAATACTTGAGGAAGTAATTTTCTTTTCTTAGGACGTGCTGGTATTTTTGTTAATAAATTCTTATCAAATAACTTAATAGCACTAATAGCTTGATTAACATGAGACGGACTAACATTATCTACTTTTGTCATTGCTAATAAGTACTGGTAAGTACTTTCAGGTGTTGGATTTTTAGTTTCATTTAATAATCTTCTGATATGTCCATTATAGGCTTTAATAGTTTTACCTGAATAATTTCTAAAGAATAAACTATTCTCAAACTTTTTTATCTGCTCCTTGTGTGTTAATTCTTTTATATTTACCATGTAATTATCTTATCATAATTACCATTTATTGTCATCCATTACGTGTTTATCTAGGAAATATCTCTATTCCATTTTATAAAATGTAACCTCGCTATCTTATTAGAGGGCCGCAACACCAATAATAATTTATTGATTTTGTAATATTTTCCTATAATTCTAATTTTCTTTCCCTACCACATATTTTAACGTGTTCTATATATTTTAGCAATGGTTTTCACCAAATTATGTAAAATCTAATATTTGCTTGATTATTCCTTGTATTTTTGTTATTATACCATAGTTGATTAAACAAAAAATGATTTACGATATAAGTATCCCTAAAAGGAGGTGCAACAAATGGCTAAATGTGAAATATGTGGAAAAGGAACTGTTTTTGGACACAATGTGTCTCACTCACTAAGAAGAACAAACAGAGCTTGGAAAGCAAATGTAAGAAAAGTTAAAATTGATGACAATGGAAATATTAGAAGAGCAAACGTATGTACAAGTTGTCTACGTTCTGACAAAGTTAAAAGAGCTTAATATTATCAATATGTAATAAAAAAGGACAATTTATATATGTCTTTTTTTATTGCTTGTTTTTATAGTAATCACAATATTGTTTAATAGAACAGTTCTCACAATCAGGTTTCCTTGCATTACATACTGCCCTACCATGATAAACCATTCTATGGGAAAATTCTGACCATTGGTCTTTTGGAATCTTTTTCATTAGATCTCTTTCGATTTTCACAGGATCTTCTTCTTTAGTTAAACCAATACGTCTAGATAAACGTTTAGCATGAGTATCTACAATAATCCCCGGAGTATTGTGAATTTCACTTAAAAATACATTTGCAGTTTTTCTCCCAACCCCTGGTAATTTAACAAGTTCATCTATCGTATCTGGTATCTCACCATTATACTCTTTTAACACTTTTTGACAGCATTTCATAATATTAGTTGATTTATTTCTAAAAAATCCAGTAGATTTAATATAAGTTTGTAATTCTTCATAATCTGCTTGTGCAAAATCATTAATATTTCTATATTTTTCAAATAATTTTGGTGTAACAATATTTACTCTAGCATCAGTACATTGAGCTGATAACATGGTTGCAACTAATAAATCAAGAGGTTTAACGTAGTCTAATGTACAACTAACCTCTTGATAATCATTTCTTAAATTATTTAAAATATTTGGAATATCATTTTTTTTCACTATTCTCTAGTTGCTCCTAAAATCAGATTAAGTATTAAATACTCATCATTATCTTCATTAGTACGGAATACTTTTACAGTAATTTGATCACCTGGTTTGTATTTGTTCTTTTCTCCTACTAAATCATCAAATGTTTTAATATCAACACCATTAAATTCAGTAAGAATATCAAACACTTTAATACCAGCTAAATCAGCAGGTCCATAAGCGCTAACACTGATTATTAATACACCTTCTGGTAGGTTATTTTCTTCTGCATATTCTTTTGTATATGTAGAATCAATGGATATCCCAATATTTGGAGCTCCAGTCGATACATAGCCAACTTCTTCTAATTCATCAATCATTGCGACAACAGCATTTATTGGAATTGCAAAACCTAAACCTTCAAACCCAATAGCAGCGATTTTTATGGTATTTATCCCAATAACTTCACCAAATATATTTACAAGTGGGCCTCCACTGTTTCCAGGATTAATTGCAGCATCTGTTTGAATTAAATTTAAATTAGTTTCATCCTTATTATTACTACTTAAGATTTCTCTATTTAAACCACTAATAATTCCTGCTGTAACTGAGTTCATATATTGTATTCCACCTGGATTACCAATTGCAATTGCTGTTTCTCCAATTGTTATATCATCGGAATTACCTATATCTGCGACAATTAGATTAATAGCATCAATTTTAATTAATGCAACATCTAGTGTAGCATTTCTACCAATTACTATAGCTTCATATATTGTATCATCACCTTCAATAAAAACTTCAATTTTTGCTTTATCTTTTAATTCGTTAGTATTATAGTCTAAAGCCTCTTCAACTACATGATTATTTGTTAGAATATAACCATCAGATGAATAAACAAAACCACTTCCTTCTCCAGAAGAAATTGACTCTTCATTAAAGAAATATCTAGAAGTATTAACTGGAAATGTTGTTCTGATTCCAACAACTGAAGGAATCACTTTTATTGCGACAGCTGAAATCGGACTTTTTGCTTGTTCTGTAATTTCAATTTTCTTTACAATTTCATTTGTAATAATATTGGTTTCACTTGTTGGTTGGGGTGTTTTCGTTACTTCAACTACTTGTGTAGGTGACGTAAGTATCTCTTTAATATTTACATCGTTTACACTCAAAAAATATCCAATTCCTGCTATTGCTCCTGAGGCACCTATTGTTAAACAAAGAACAACAACTAAAATCATTTTAATAACTTTACTTCCACTTTTCTTTTTACTATTCATTGATTTTTTATCATTCATCTCTTGTGTTTTATTATTTGTATAACTATTATAAAAATGGTTGATGTCATTTTTGTTTTTTCCAAAATCATTCATAAATTTTATTTCCTTTCATCGTTATATTTAATTATACTCTCCATATTTTTAGTATTTGTTAACAAAATGTTAACAAACTCAATCGTTATTTGATAAAGTTAATGTGAAATAGAATGTGGTACCTCTATTTATTTTTGAATCTACAAAAATAACTTCATCATGATTGCTAATAATTTTTTTAACAATAGATAAACCAAGCCCTGTACCTGTTTTATCTGCACTCCTTGATTTATCTGTTTTATAGAATCGATTCCATATACTTATTAATTCATCTTCATCAATTCCAATACCTTGATCTTCAATATAAATCATTGCTTTTTTCTTGATTTCTGTTCTAATCCTGATTTTACTTTTTTGTTCGCTAAATTTAATTGCATTATGTATTAAATTAAATAGTACTCGCTCAATATCATCTTCATTTGCATTAACAAAAGTAACTTTTTCATCAAAATTAATTTCTACTTTAATGTGCTTGTCTCTTATAATATTTTCCATATTTGCTAATGTTTTTGAAATAGTTGTATTAATATCAAAATCAGTTTTTAAAAGCTTAATTTCTTCTGACTCAATTCTAGATAACAATAGTAAGTTATTTATTAATCTATTTAATCTATTAATCTCATCTTTTACTAAATTAAGATAATATGCTTGTCTTTTATATTCAATAGTTCCATCAATAATTCCTGTTATAAATCCATTGATAGTTGTCATTGGTGTTCGTAATTCATGTGACATATCTGAAATAAAGGACAACCGTGATTTATCTAATGTTTCAATCTCATCAATCATTTTATTAAAGTTATTTGCTAATTGACCAATTTCATCATTTCTGTTAACATCCTTTACTCTTCTTTGGTAATCTCCACTTCTAACACTAATAGCAACTTTATTTAGTTTACCTAAAGGTTTAGATAAACTATTGGCAAAGAAACCAACAATTACCATTACTATACCTAACGCTGTAATAAAAGGTATAATAAATGATAATATAATATCTCTTTTTAAATCATTTAAATTACCAACAGATGTGTTAATGTATATTAATATATCCATTTCAATAGGTGGGTAACTATTAAATATTAATTCATTATATTTATTAACAAAGGATGTGCTTATTTCGTCCTTGTTTTTGATTGAATCTGCAAATATTCTTGTTTCAAAAAATAAATTATCATTATCAATAAATGATTTGTAATACTCATCATTTGTAAAAAATGATTCATCTGTATCTTCATTATAGGTAAAAAACCTAGCATCATATGAATCTCTTGATGAACTTAGTAGTTTCCCACTGTTATCAACTACCCAAATATAGCTATTAGAGTTAGTGGCCATTCGCTTAATAAAATCATCAAATAATTCAAAAGTATCCTTACTTTTATTTACAAAGAGTTCTTCATTATTACTATGTATAAATGTTATAATTTCATTACTTTGAAAAAGAAACTGTTCGCTTTTTTGTTCCTTTGAAATTTTATCAATACTATAATATGAAAAAAATATTAGTAATATAAAAGATATTAATACTATTGAAATAAAACTTATAAAAAATTTCCAAAATAGATTTTTCACTATTTTACCTCAAATTTATAGCCTACACCCCAGACTGTTTTTATTTCCCAATTGTTATTGTTCTTTTCAATTTTTTCTCTAATTCTCTTTACATGAACATCAATAGTTCTAGAATCACCAAAGAAGTCATAACTCCAAATACTTTCTAAAATACTATTCCTAGTTAGAACTTGATTTGGATGAGATGCTAAATAATAAAGTAACTCAAATTCTTTGGGAGGCATTTCAATGCTTTTTTCATTTAAAACGACAACATAGTTATTACGATCAATTAATAAATTTTCAAATTTAATAACATCTTCTTTTTTCTCATGACTACTAGCTCGCCTTAAAATAGCTTTTACTCTAGCCACAAGTTCTTTTGGTTCAAAAGGTTTAACGATATAATCATCAGCACCTAATTCTAACCCTAATACTTTATCAAAAGTTTCACCTTTCGCTGATAGCATAATAATGGAAACATCGCTATCTTTTTTAATTTTTCTACAAACTTCCCAACCATCTGCACCTGGTAGCATAATATCAAGAATCATTAAATCAGGAGCTAGATCGCGAAATTTATCATATCCTTCAATACCATCATATGCTAAAAAGACTTGATATCCTTCTTTTTCAAGATACAACTTAACTAGTTCACATATATTTTTATCATCATCTACAACTAATATTTTTTTTACCATTGATTCGTTCCTCATTTACCCAGATTTGTTATCTTATTTTATCAAAAAACACATTTTCTCACAAGGTTAATTGAAACATGTCTAAGTTTCCTATATAATCAAGTAAGCATTTTGAAAGGATGGTTTCCCTATGAAACTTGGCATTGTGGGATTACCCAATGTAGGAAAAAGCACTTTATTTAACACATTAACTAAGGCTAGCGTAGAAAGCGCTAATTACCCTTTTTGTACAATCGACCCAAATATTGGAGTCGTTCATGTACCAGATAAGCGAATAGATTATTTAGCAACCATATATGACCCTGATAAAGTTACATATGCAACTATTGAATTTGTTGATATTGCAGGGTTAGTAAAAGGTGCTAGTAAAGGTGAAGGTTTAGGTAATAAATTTTTATCTCATATAAGAGAAGTTGATGCCATATGTCATGTTGTTAGGTGTTTTGATGATGAAAATATCATTCATGTTGAAGGTGATGTTAATCCATTAAGAGATGTTGAAACTATTCATCTAGAATTAATATTTGCAGATTTAGAAATGGTAGAAAAAGCTTATGAAAAATCTGCTAAATTAATTAAAACAGGAGATTTAATTTATAAAAAGAGATGTGACTTTTTACAACGATTAAAAGACCATCTATTAAAAGGATTAATGGCGAATACTTTTAAAACAACTAATAGTGAAACACATTTTATGGATGAATTATTCTTATTAACAATAAAACCTGTATTGTTTGTAGCTAATATTGATGAAACATTAATTGAAGAAGATAATGAACTATTATTAGCTTTATATGATTATGCAAAAGAACATGATTATGAAGTTATTAAAATATGTGCAAAATTAGAAGAAGAAATTATGTCGTTAGAAGAAGATGAAAAAGAAGAATTTTTAACAGAACTTGGTATAACGCAGTCAGGTTTAGCTAGCTTAATAAGTAGTAGTTATTCATTACTACATTTAATTAGTTATTTAACAGCTGGAAAAAAAGAAGTGCGAGCTTGGACAATTGAAAAAGGAACAAAAGCCCCACAAGCTGCTGGTAAAATACATACAGATTTTGAAAAAGGATTTATACGTGCCGAAGTCATTTCTTTTGAAAACTTAAAAACAAGTGGTTCCATGGTAGCTGCTAAAGAAAAAGGATTAGTTAAAAGCGAAGGTCGTGACTACGTATTTGTAGATGGAGACGTTGTACTATTTAGATTCAACGTATAATAATTATATGAGAACAATTGGAATTATCTGTGAATACAATCCATTTCATTATGGTCATCAATACCTATTTGAGCAAGCAAGAAAACATGGAGATGGCCAGTTTATTGTGTGTGTACTTAGTAGTAACTTTTTACAACGTGGTGTCCCATCACTAATAAATAAATTTGATAGAGCCAAGATGGCAATTATTGGTGGTGCTGATTTAGTTATTGAAATACCATCAATTTTTTCTTGTCGTAATGCTAAGGAATATGCTTACCATGCGGTTAATATATTACATAAATTAGGTATTTGCGATACTTTGTTGTTTGGTAGTGAATCAGGTGATACAAAAATGCTTTCAATAATTGCTGATGTTTTAATAAAAGAACCAAAACAATATAAAGTTATTTTAAAAGAGCAACTGCAACTTGGGTTATCCTTCCCTAAAGCTAGGGCTAACGCTTTATCAACCTATTTAGATAATCCATTAATTGATGAATTAGTAAAAAGTTCTAATAATATCTTAGCTATTGAATACATTATTGCAATTAAGCAATTACAATCACCTATTAACTATGAAACAATAAAAAGACAAGGAGCTTCTTATCTTGATGAAGAATTATCTAAAAGTTTTTCATCAGCAACAGCCATAAGGAAAAGTATTCAAACTAATGGTTTATTATCAATTAGTAAACAAGTTCCAATCACTACATATAAATTACTAGAAAATAATACTTTTGTTTTTCCCAATCAACTTTCTGCTCTTATTAATTACCAATTATCATCCTATACTAAAAGTGAATTAAAATCCTTCTTAAATGTGACTGAAGGCTTAGAGAACCGTTTAAAAGAAGGAGCTTCAAAACATTTATCTTTTACTGAGTTAGTTGATTTTGTTTCATCTAAGCGATATCCTAAGACTAGAATTCAGCGAATATTAATGCATATCCTTTTAGGTTTCACTAGCGATTTACTATCACAAGATATTTCATACGCACGATTATTGTATGTAAGTAAAAAAGGAGAAAAATTATTTTCAATATTACATAAAAATACTTTAATACCAGTTTTTACTTCATTTAATCAATTCTATAAAATTGCTCCATCAGGAATTAAAAAATTATTAGACCTTGAATTAAAAGCTTCTAATATCTATGAAAGCATAAGAGGTGGAACCCTTAATATTGAGTATACCCATAAATTCGAAACAATATAAAAGACCCATAAGCTAATATATGGGTCTTTTTAAAATGTAGATTAAGAAACGATTTTAGCCGCTTCGTCCGCTGCTGAGGCAGCATCAGGAGTATATATATCTGCTCCAACACTATCTCTATAACTTTCGTTAACAGGTGCTCCGCCAACCATAATTGTAAATTTATCTCTTACACCTTTTTCTGTAGCTACTTTAACAACATTAGCCATTTCGCCCATAGTGGTTGTCAATAATGCTGAACAAGCAATAATTTGAGCATCATTATCAATAGCACCAGTAACAAATTGATCTGCACTAACATCAACGCCTAAATCAATAACTTCAAATCCTTTACCTTCCATCATCATTTTTACAAGGTTTTTACCAATATCGTGTAAATCACCTTTGCATGTTCCAATAACAACTCTACCAATAGCTTCAATTCCGTCCTCTACTAATAAAGGCTTTAATAATGCTGTTCCAACATTCATTGCTCTAGCAGCAACTAATACATCTGGTACATAAAGTTCATTAATTTTGAATTTTGCACCAACGATATTCATTCCAGATAATAAACCATCATCTAGGATTGTTTTAGCTGCCATTCCCTCGTCAATTGCCTGTTGCACTAGTTCCTTAACTACCTTTGCTCTTCCTTTTTGTAAAGCAGCCGAAACTTCATTTAAATCTACCATATTAATTTTTGCCTCCTATAATTTACCTGATTTCTCAGGTTGTATACATTCCACGTTTCTCTCTGAATTTTCCAGGAGAAATACTTGTTATTTTTTTAAAAACTTTTGAATAATAACTTTGATCTTCAAACCCTACTATAATAGATACATCAACTAGGGAAATTGTATCATCCAAAAGTAATTTTTTGCTCATTTCTATTCTAACACGATTTAGATAATTATTAAAAGAACAATTCATTTCTTCCTTAAATACTCTACTAAAGTAAGTTGTACTTAGTGAAGAATTCATTGCTACTTCATCTAAAGTTACTTTTTTCATGTAATTTCTTTTAATATACTCTATTGATTTATAAATCGCATCAACATGTTTAACATCCTGTAAATCAAAAACTTGTTCTGTGAACTTAGCCATAACCTTTGATAGCCAGTATGTTAATTTTTCTACGGTGTCTATATCATTAATTTCATTAATATATGTAAAATTCATACCAAATATTAAATCGCTATCTGCTCCACCTTCAATGGCAGCCCTAGATAACACTACAATAAGTTCTAAAACTCTTGCTTTAATAACGTCATAATTCTTACCACTATGGAAAAAAATATGTCCAAAAATCTCATTTAAGATTTTTTGAGAACCATGTTTATCCCCTAGCTTTATTAGCGTTAATAATTTTTGTTCTTTTTCAAAAGGATATTGGTTTTCCACACTAGTTACCATTTTAAGATCATGGATGTGTTCAGATATCTTATCCTGTTGGTATTGTCTATCACTGTTATCTAATAAGTTATCATTTTTTAATGAATGAAATAATAAATTAGATAGTGAATCTACTCTATCAGTAGATAATACAGGAACCGTCTTTACATAATCAAGATAATTGCCTGGCATATTATGACCACTTAGATAATCCTCTAGTATAAAATCATCTGGTTCTCTCATTAATACAGGACCTGCAACAATAGCACCTAATAGTTGCTGGTTTTCCATAATTGGACTAACCCATAATGTTAACCCCATGTGACAGAAAAACACATATTTACCACCAAATTTTTTAGCCTGATAACAACCATACAAATGTGTGTCCGTACACTTCTTATGATCTTTTGATAGTGCGTACTGACATATATTACACAAGTTATTGCATTTGCTAAATAAAACAACATCTTCACCTTGTAGATCTATGACACGTACAGTTACCAAAACAGATAGTGCATATGACTTAGCTAATTCAATGATGGATTTTGAAATCAATGTTAAACCTCTTCACCTATTTTCTTATCAATGTGCATTATACAACTATAATAGTTACTTGTCATCCAAAGGTATTGAAATATTATGCTATTTTTGGTAATAATCTGCTATTTTATAACCAACTTACAATATTTCTTTTTACCTCGTTTAATGATAAGTTCATTATTAGTAAAAAGTTTTTTTGTTATCAATGTTTTTAACTCTGTTACTTTTTTGCCATTCACAGAAACAGCACCTTCAATTACGCTTCTTCTTGCTTCTGAACGAGAACTTGCAATCTTTGAAGTAACTAGAGCTGCTAAAATATCAAACTGTTCAGTTATATCACTTTCGCTTATAACAACAGTTGGCATATTTGTTGAACTTTGATTGTTAACAAATAATGCTTTTGCTGCATTTTTAGCATTAGTCGCTTTTTCTTGTCCATGTACAATTTTAGTTATTTCAAATGCTAATCTTTCTTTAGCAATATTAATTTCTTTATCTTTTAGTTTAGCTAATTCTTTAATCTCATCTATTTCAACAAATGTCATTAGTTTAAAACAAGTAATTACATCAGCATCTGGAATATTTCTCCAATACTGGAAAAAATCAAATGGTGAGGTCTTTTTCTCATCAAGCCAAACTGCACCTTTTTCAGTTTTACCCATTTTCTTGCCTTCTGAGTTTGTTAAAAGATTAAATGTCATACCATAAGCTTCTTTACCTTCAACTCTTCTAATTAAATCAGCTCCATTAATAATATTAGACCATTGATCATCTCCACCTAATTGTAAGATACACTTATAATCTTGGAATAATTTTAAAAAGTCATAACTTTGCATTAACATATAATTAAATTCAATAAAAGACAATCCCTTTTCTAATCGCGATTTAAAACATTCAGCTGATAACATTCTATTAACACTAAAATGTACTCCAATTTCTCTTAAAAATTCAATGTAATTTAATTTACCTAGCCAATCAAAGTTGTTAACCATTAAAGCTTTTCCATTTGAAAAATCAATTAAGTTAGACATTTGTTCTTTAAAACATACACCGTTATATTCAATTTGCTCTTTAGTAAGCATTTTTCTCATATCTGTTTTACCAGTTGGATCACCTACCATAGTAGTTCCTCCACCAATTATACAGATTGGTTTATGTCCGGCTTTTTGCATATGTGACATAACAATTAACTGAAGTAAATGTCCTACATGCAGTGAATCAGCGGTAGGATCATAACCAGTATAAAATGTAACCTGACCTTTGTTTAACAAATCTTTAATTTTTTCTTCGTGGGTTGTCTGTGCGATAAACCCTCTTTCTAATAACACATCGTATACTTTCATGCTTTTTCCTCCTTGCAATAAAAAAGTCCTATATCCGCATAAGGACGGATATTGGACCGTGGTACCACCTTACTTCATATGTATTACTACATACCTTAAGACCATTAACGCTGGTAAATCGTTTTCACCTACATAATTTCAGTGAAACACTCCTGAGTGTAATTGGGTATATTCTTCTCATCTGTCTTCCCACCATACCAGACAGCTCTCTTTATTATGAAGAATTACTTACTTTTCTCAATCATTGATTTCTTAAGTTAAATAATAACATATGCTTATGAATGTCGTCAATATTTTTATATTGCAATAATAATTGGAATAACCATAGGATTCCTCTTCATAGTTTGATACAAATGCTGTTTTAACTCTTCTCTAACTTTAAATTTTAATTCTCTATATGATAGTTTCCTATTAACCTTAATAATATTTGTTACTAAATCTTTAATTGTGTCCAATAACTCTTCTGACTCCCTAGCATATACAAATCCTCTAGTTATAATATCAGGTTCCATCATTAATAAACTATTATCTTTATTTAATGTCATTATAATTGTAATAATACCATCTTTTGATAATTGCATACGATCGCGTAATACTGCATTGCCTACATCTCCAACACCTAGACCATCAACCAAAGTAATGCCACTCATAACATCTTTTCCAACTTTAGCACCATCTTTAGTAATCTCTAATACATTTCCATTACCTAAAATAAATACATTTTTCTTAGGAATACCCACTTCCATTGCCAATTCTGCATGCTGCTTTAAATGTCTATATTCGCCATGAACTGGAATAAAGTATTTAGGTTTAGTTAGTGAATGAATTAACTTTAATTCTTCCTTACAAGCATGACCAGACACATGTATATCTGCTAGCGATTCATAAACCACATTGGCTCCTAATTTAAATAATTCATTTATTACTTTAAATAACGCTTTTTCATTACCTGGTATCACTGAAGCTGAAATCAAGACAAGATCACCTTCTTTGATTGTTACCTCGCGATGGTTGTTAAAAGCCATTCTAGTAAGGGCTGACATTGGTTCACCTTGTGAACCTGTAGTCATTAACACTAATTGATTATCATTAACATCATTAATTCTTCTACTATCAATTATATCTTTATTTTTTATCTTCAAATAACCTAGTTCAATAGATTTCTTAGTGACATTTTGCATACTTCGTCCAAATATAGCAATTTTTCGACTATATTTTTTAGCAGCATTTACGATTTGTTGTAATCTATGAACATTAGATGCAAAAGTAGCTACAATAATTCGTCCTTTTGCTTTTGCAAATAAGTCAGAATATGCTTCTCCAACTTTACTTTCGCTCATGGAAAATCCAGCTCGCTCTACATTTGTACTATCAGCTAATAATAAAAGAATACCTTTTTTCCCTAACTGAGAAATGGTCCCTAAGTCAATTGGTAATCCAGCAATTGGCGTATAATCAACTTTAAAATCCGCAGTATGTAATATAACACCTAAATCTGTTGAAATAGCTAACATCACAGTATCAGCAATACTATGGTTTGAATTAATAAATTGTACAGAAAAATTATGTGTTTTTACTTGATCATCAGCTTTTACAACATGTAAATTCACTCTGTCAAATAATCTATGATCAATTAATTTGTATTCTAGTAATCCTAAAGTTAAAGCAGTTCCATAAATATCTAAATTACCTGTTATTTGTTTTAGCAAATATGGTACAGCTCCAATATGATCTTCGTGACCATGTGTCAAAAAAAGTGTT
Organism: Clostridiales bacterium; assembly: GCA_023145435.1. GTDB lineage: Bacteria > Bacillota > Clostridia > DUPQ01 > DUPQ01 > JAFGUQ01. Next base: position 44,100 of record JAGLDS010000012.1, on the reverse strand, counting down.
TTTATTTTTTTCTGATTAGCTACTATATAAGAAAAATCAGGAATAACAATATCTACACCTAACATTTCTTGTTCTGGAAATGTTATTCCACAATCAACAATGATTATTTCATCTTTATATTCAAAAAGGGTGATATTTTTCCCGATTTCATGCAACCCACCTAGAGGTATAACTCTAAGTGTTTTACTTGTATTTTTTTTATTCTTATTCAAATTTTCTCCTTATTTTATTGTGTTTTTTTGTAATAAGGTAGAGACTTTTGGTGCTAATATTTCAAAATTGTCCTGACCATCTGTAACAATTAACGGGCCAGCTTCTTCACTAAAAACATAATCATTTATGTAAGCAATATATTTGCCTGAAAAATCATAAGCAAAAGTTACATCTTTATCAACTAGCTTATAATCTTTATTAACATCAGTTTCCATGACATATAAGTCACCTTTACCTATCTCACCACTTTCTTTATAGAAAAATATTAATTTACCATTGGCTGTTATATCAAAAGCAGAGACCTCATGATTATCAATCATTTTTTGCTCACCATTTTTATCAATTAAATATAATTTAACATCTTTTCTATATCCAAGAACTTCATTTGCATCATCAAAATGATATTCCATAACTCGTTCATCAATTAAAGTAGTTTCATAGGATGTATCAGTTATATTACTTATTTTTGTTAGTTCTCCACCTTCTGATACATAATAATAAGCTAAACCATAAATTTCTTTATATTCTTCGCTAATTTTCACATCCGTTAATAATACTCCTGGCAATACTTTTTCTTCATCTTTATTTTCACCTTTGAAATATAAATCAGCTGTTCCTGCTAAATCATTAAAGTTTTTAAAATAAAATGGTAACGTTAGAAATTCTTTATCAACATATTCCATAACTTGTAAAGACAACATAGACCAAATATCTTTTGTAATAACCTCTTGTTCTAAACTATTTAAATTAATCTCTATTAAGCTCCCTACAAAAGATGATCCTCTTATATCACCAGTGATACGCGCAATATTTAATTCTTTATCTGCATAAATCTGTGCAAAACTATCAGCTAGTATTGTTTTAGCTTGACCATCAGGTTGGTACATATTAAGGGCTGGCATAACATTTTCGCCTGAGTAAGTTGCATATATTACTTTTGATCCATTAGTATTAGTCATTGGCCAATTTGATTGATATGTACCATTAGCATTTAACTTATAATAATAAATTGCTTGATTTGAAATAACTGAATTTATTCCATCACGTGACATAAATAAGGATGTCGTTTGTGTTTCATAATAGAACCCTTTATTATAATAGATTGTTTTACCATCTCCACTTATTGTAAAACAACTACCATCAACATCACTGTCAATTAGTGTTGCTTTGCCATTTTTTTCAGAATACAAATCAATAGTTAATATATTGTTATTATTATCAACATTAACTACTTTCCCATAAACTATGGTCTCATAATCACTTGATAGTGCATAACTCATTAAAACATCTTTTTCAATGGTTTTTGTTTTTTTATTTTCTCTAACTAGCAAATCTCCATAAAATGTTTCTCCAATTAGTTTTACGTTTTCAAAAAAGAACAACTTAGATTCATCTTCAGTAATTTTACACATTAGCAATACTTTACCAACAGCTGTCATATTATATTCTTCTAATAAATTTGCAGTTAATAATTCGGCCTCTTTACTATCTGACTGTATATACAACTGGTTACCATTGGCATAATAGATTTGACCATCATATGCAATTTCGCCATTATAAGTTTCATCCTTATCAGTGGACATAACTGCAATTACTAAAACAAAAACAAGGAAAATACCCAAGTAGAATCCATTTTTTTTAATAAATCTTTTAAACCTACTATCTTTTGTTGTTTCTGCTTTCTCAGTATTTACTTCTTCCTTTAAATTGGTTTTTTCATCATTCATTGAACTTAATACTCCTATACTTTTATAAATTTTTCAAGATTAGTTTGTCTATGACATTCTTCAATGATTGCAATTTGTTTCCTAACTTCGGATAATTTCACAATCATTTCCTCACCTTCTACAAGATGCTTATACAACATATTGTAATAATTAGATGTTCTGTCTTCAAAAGTACCAAATTCTTCACCAATAAATTCCCATTTTTCCTCGTGCCAAATTAGATTTTCACTACAATATGCTGGTTCATTTTCGCTATCATTCAGTGGTTCTCTAATTAATTGTTGTTTCTCACACTCATCTTCAATAAAATATTTATATTTTATTGTTCCGATATCAGAAACTAAACCCCCTCTGGTTCCTTGAATATTATAGTTATAAGGATTGTATGCTTGACATGAAGAGATTTCTATATCGATTATAGGTTTATCTTGTCCCCACAAAATAACTTTGCAATAATCTTCTGCATCTCCTAGAGTATTAACACGATCCATAAAACACTTAATTTCTGGCATTCCTTCTCCAAACAAATCAACAGCATGATCCATAGGATGTGGTCCAGTATTTAATAAGTTACCACCATTGTAATCTTGGATAGTTTGCCAATCCCAACGTCTAGCATAACCACTATAAGATATACTTATTTGTTTAATATCTCCTAAAACACCACTTGCCATGATTTTTTTTATTTCAGAATAAAAAGTTGCACAACGTGATTGCTGGAAAACAAAAAATTTAACATTGTTCTTCTTAGCTGTCTCTATTAGCATATCAACTTCTGAAGCTTTCCTAGCAACTGGTTTTTCACAGAGGACATTAAAACCATGTTCCATTAAGTCAATACTAATTGGAACATGTAGATAACTTGGTGTTGAATTTATGACTAAATCAATATCATTTCTACCAAATAATTCTGTGTAGTCATGATAGGTGTCAACATTTTCCCCATAACGTTTACTAACCATATCTAGTCTTTCTTGTAAAGGATCTACAATGGCCATTACCTGAAACATATTGTCTTGAATTAAGAAGTTTTTACCATGGATTTTCCATCCGCTTCTTCCTTGTCCTAAAATTGCTACTCTAATTCGTTTCATACGTCTTTTCCTCCGTAAATTTAACTCTATATTAATATATACTACAACCTAAAAAATGTAAAGAAAACCCTATGTTTTCGCCAATGCTTTTAACCTATCTTCCATCTCTTTATACCATGTAGCATTTCTTATTGTTTTCAATTGCTTTGGTAAGTGTTTAGTATCATTTTCAAATAGTATATCATAGTTACCATTAGTGATTTCTATACAGAAAACCCCTGTATTATCATGCCATAATAATTCATTCATTTTGGAAAGTGGCCAATTTTTAAAATAGACTTGCATAGCCTTAATAACAGTACCATGACTGAACACAACAATAGTCTCATTAATATGATTATTAATAATTTCATTAAATACTTTGATACATCGCTTATTAAAGTCTACCATGCTCTCGCCTTCTGGCATTTGAAGCTTTTCAGGTATAGTTGTCCAATTAATAAACTCTTGTGGCCATCTTAATGGGATATTTTCCCATTTTTCTTGTTCCCATAAACCACCATCTATTTCTTGTAAGCGTTTATCTAGTTTTATTGATTTACTTTCATTATTTATGGTAATCTTAGCAGTTTGGAAAGCTCGTAATAATGGGCTTGAATAAATAACATCATAATTAATATGAGTAAACATATTTTGTAAGCAACTTGCTTGCTTTTGTCCTTTGTCTGTTAAAGCCAGATTGGTAATTCCATTAAACTTACCACTTATATTACCTAGTGATTCACCATGTCTGATTATATAAATTTTTGTACTTTTATTCATGTAATATTAAACTTCCTATTAGTTGCTTTATGTCACTTATGTTATTATCTACTAGATACTTAAGTAAATCAATGGTAACTTTTTCGCTAACATACGGATCCATAAAATGATAAGTTCCAATCATAACAGCACTAGCACCTGCAATAAAGAATTCCAAGGCATCTTCTAAGTTAGTAATCCCTCCCATTCCAATGATTGGGATATCTACTGTTTGATATACTTGATGAACCATTCTAACAGCAATTGGTCTAATACACGGTCCTGATAACCCACCTGTATTATTGTGTAGTACAGGTTTTTTTGTTTTTATATCTATTTTCATCCCAGTTATAGTATTTATTAAAGATATCGCATCAGCTCCACCTTCTTGTGCTCCTAAGGCAATAGATGTAATATCTGTAACATTAGGTGTTAGTTTAATTATAATAGGCTTTTTAGCTATTTCTTTTATTGCTTTTGTTACCCTATATACACCATCTTTAGAAGAACCAAAAGCCAAGCATCCTTCTCTCACGTTGGGACATGATAAATTTATTTCAAATAAATCTACTAATGTATCATTTAAAATTTCAACCATTTTAAGATAATCATCTACAGTGCTACCTGCAATATTAGCAATAATTTTACTATCATATTGAGTTAAAAAAGGAATCTCATTTTTAATAAATGCTTTTACCCCTGGATTTTCTAACCCTACACTATTTAATATCCCTGAAGGGGTTTCAGCTATTCTAGGTGTTTTATTTCCAAGTCTTGGTTCTAGAGTTAAGCCTTTGACAGCAATTCCACCTAGTTGATTTAAATCAATATACTCTCCATATTCTCTACCAAATCCAAAAGTACCAGAAGCGGTTATAATTGGATTATTTAATGTGACATCACCAATTGTGATTGATAAATTTGGTTTTAGCATCAAATTACTCCTTTAAAAATACATCGCTAATATTAAAAACAGGTCCATCTTTACATACATGCTTCATGCCATGAATAGTCTCACATGCACATACTAGGCATGCTCCAATACCACATCCCATTCGCTCTTCCAATGAAACTTGTCCTTTAATACCATGTTTTCGTAAAATTTTCACACATGCTTTTTCCATTGGTAGTGGACCACATATGTATACTTTGTCATATTTTTTAATATTTTCACTAAACAAATCAGTAATAAAACCATGATATCCAAATGAGCCATCATCTGTGCTAATGTAAACATTTGCTCCTGTTTTTTTTATTTCATCAATTATCATAATTTCATCATTATTACGAAATCCTACAAAAAAATCTATATCGCAATCTTTAAATTTACTTGCAGCGTATACTAATGGAAATAACCCAATGCCACCACCAATAAAGGCAATTGTTTTATCTAAAGGCTCTTTAGTAAATCCTTTTCCTAAAGGTCCTAGAACATCAAGTGATTCACCTATCTTAAAATTAGATAATCTCTTTGTTCCTTCACCCACAATTTTATAAATAATATCATAACAATCTTCATGTGTATTTAAAATGCTAATGGGACGTCGTAGTATTAATTCATTAGAATTACAACATCTAACATTGACAAATTGTCCAGGTGTAGCTTTACTAGCAATATCGCTATTTTGTAAAATTAATCTAATGTTTTGATCATTTAATTTAACGATATCAACAATGATTGATAATTTATGTCTCATTTATTACCTTTCAAATATATGTAAGTTGTTTACTGGCATATTTTCAATTTGTTTATTTGCCTGTAAACACTTGGCAAAAGCTTTTGCAGTGTCTAGTGAAGTTAAACATGGAATCTTAGTTTCAACAGCTTTTCTTCTAATTCTAAAACCATCACTTGATGGTTGTCTTCCTTTAGTTGGTGTGTTAATAACAGCACATACGCTTTCTGATTCTAATAATTTTATAATATCATCATTTCCGTTACTTAATTTTTTAATCATATTAGTAGCAATTCCATGATGGTTTAACATACTAGCAGTTTTTGATGTGGCATACAAAGTATATCCTAATTTATGAAAGATCTCTGCAATTGGAACCAATTCTAATTTATCACCATCTCTAACTGTTAATAGTATATTTTTTCGTTCTTGATGAATTACCATTCCTGAACCAACCAAGCCTTTGTAGATAGCATCATTAACGTCTTTACCTATTCCAAGAACCTCTCCTGTTGATTTCATTTCAGGCCCTAAGCTTGCATCTACATCTTGTAATTTTTCAAAAGAGAATACTGGAACTTTTACAGCATAATATTCACTTTCTTTATACAACCCAGTCCCAAATGAAAATTGTGATAATTTTTTCCCCATAATTACTTTTGTTGCTAGTTCAATCATTGGAATACCTGTTACTTTGCTTATGTATGGGACAGTTCTACTAGACCTAGGATTTACTTCAATCACATAAACTTTATTATTAGAAATAACATATTGAATATTTACCATACCAAGAATTTGTAATTCACTTGCTAATTTTTTAGTATAACTAACTAAAGTTTCTTTAATTCGTTTAGACAATGTTACAGAGGGATAAATAGATATACTATCACCAGAATGAACACCCGCTCTCTCTAAATGTTCCATTATTCCTGGTATTAGTATCTGTTCTCCATCACATATAGCATCTACTTCAACTTCTTTCCCAACCATATATTTATCTACTAAAATTGGATGTTCTTGTTTTTCTATGTTAATAATATCCATATATTCAGCCAAATCATTATCATCATAAGCAATTTCCATACCTTTCCCACCTAATACATAAGAAGGTCGTACAAGTACTGGATATAATAACTTATTTGCAGCTTTTAGGGCTTCTTCTTTAGTGAAAATTGTTAACCCATCAGGTCTAGGTATGTTGGCTCTTTCTAATACTTGTTCAAATTTCTCACGGTCTTCAGCTGCATCAACAAACTCAGCTTGCGTACCATAAATTTTAACTCCCATATTTACTAAATCTTCTGTTAATTTAATTGCTGTTTGTCCTCCGAATTGTACAATAGCTCCCATTGGTTTTTCTAATTTAACTATATTTTTCACATCTTCAGCTGTTAGTGGTTCAAAATATAATTTATCAGCAATATCAAAATCAGTTGAAACAGTTTCTGGATTGTTGTTTACAATAATAGTTTCATAACCTAAATCTTTTAGTGCCCAAACACAATGAACAGAACAATAATCAAATTCAATTCCTTGTCCAATTCTAATTGGTCCTGAACCAATAACCATTACCTTTTTACTATTAGTTTCTTTTACTTCTCCTTCATCATCATAAGTTGAGTAATAATATGGTGTTTTTGCTTCAAATTCAGCAGCACAAGTATCTACCATTTTAAATACTGCTAAAATATTGTATTGTTCTCGCAACTTTTCAACATCACTTGCTTTGGAATTAACAAATTTAGCAATAGCTACATCAGCAAATCCCATTTTTTTGCATTTTTTTAACAATTCTTTAGTTAAATCTTTAATGCTTAATTGTTTTAAATGTTCTTCTAAGAGAACTATATTTTGTATTTTATATAGGAAAAATCTATCAACTTTAGTAATATCAAAAATCTTATCAATAGGTATTTCACGCCTTATAGCTTCCGCTAATAAAAACAATCTCATATCATCAACTGTTTTAAGTTGATGATAAATATCATCAATTGATAATTTTGCTACAAATGGTTGGTCAAAACTATATAGATTTAATTCAAGTGAACGTATGGCTTTTAATAATGATGCTTCTAAAGAATTTTCAATTGCCATAACTTCTCCAGTTGCTTTCATTTGAGTTCCTAATTCTCGTTTAGCTTTAACAAATTTATCAAAAGGCCATTTTGGTATTTTAGTTACTACATAATCAAGTGTTGGTTCAAAACATGCATATGTTTTTTGTGTAACTGAATTTTTAATTTCATCAAGGCCGTACCCAATAGCAATTTTAGTAGCTACCTTAGCAATTGGATAACCAGTTGCTTTTGAAGCTAGTGCTGATGATCTAGACACCCGTGGGTTAACCTCAATTACTGCATATTCAAAACTATCTGGATGAAGGGCAAATTGAACATTGCAACCACCTTCAATATTTAATTCACTAATAATAGTAAGTGATGCACTTCGTAACATTTGATATTCTTTATCTGATAAGGTTTGTGAAGGGGCTATAACAATACTATCACCTGTATGTACTCCAACAGGATCAATATTTTCCATATTACAGACAGTTATAACATTACCTTTTCCGTCCCTCATAACTTCATATTCAATTTCTTTCCACCCTGAAATACATTTTTCAATTAACACTTCTGTTACTCTAGAATAACGTAACCCATTACTTCCAATCTCGTATAATTGTTTGTCATTATAAGCAATTCCACCACCTGTTCCACCCAGAGTATAAGCAGGTCGTACAATAACTGGATAATCGATTATTTTTGCAAAAGAAATTGCATCTTCTATATTTCTTACTACTTTACTTTCAATTACTGGTTGATTAAGTCGTAACATAGCATCTTTAAAATCTTGTCTATCTTCTGCCATTTTAATAGCTTCTACTGCTGTTCCTAACAATCTCACATTATTTTCATCTAAAAAACCAGTTTCTGCAATTTCCATAGCTAAATTTAACCCTGTTTGACCGCCTAGAGTTGGCAAAATACTATCTGGTCTTTCATCCATAATAATCTTTTTTAGTATTTCAACAGTCATTGGTTCTATGTATACTTGATCTGCAATAAAATTATCAGTCATTATGGTTGCAGGATTAGAATTAAGAAGTACTGTTTCAATTCCTTCTTCTTTTAGTGCTTGGCAAGCTTGTGTGCCTGCATAATCAAACTCTGCAGCTTGTCCAATAATAATAGGTCCTGAACCAATAACTAGAACTTTTTTTATAGAATTATTCTTAGGCATGTGTTTCTCCTTTTTGTTGTGTATCAATTAATGTCATGAATTCATCAAATAAGTAACTTGTATCTTGTGGACCTGGACTGGCCTCTGGATGAAATTGAACAGTAAAAATTGGATGATTTTTAAACTTAACACCTTCAACTGTTTGATCATTCATATTGACATGTGTAACTTCCATTAATGATTTATCTATAGAATCACTAACAATTGTATACCCATGATTTTGACTAGTAATGTATGTGCGATCTTTTTTCAAATCTTTAACTGGATGATTACATCCACGGTGACCATACTTTAATCGTGTTGTATCACCATTTGTAGCTAAAGCCATTAATTGATGTCCTAAACAAATTGCAAATATTGGATACTCCCCAATTAATTCTTTAATCGTGTCAATTTCAAAATGGCAATCTTTTGGATCTCCTGGACCATTAGATAACATAATACCGTCAGGTGAAACAGCCATTATTTCTTCAATAGAAGCAGTAGATGGAAAGACGGTTACAAGGCAATCTCTTTTTACTAATTCACGTATAATATTTCTTTTTACACCATAATCAAGCAAAGCAATATGTCTTTTACCAGATCCATAAGTTTGTTTTTCTTTAATAGTTACTTCGTGAACAGGATTTTTTATTGTATATGAAGCCATTTCTTCAAGTAATTGTTTCTTGTTAAATTCATCTTCTCTAACAATCAATCCTCTCATGGTTCCAAATTCTCTTAAAATTTTTGTTAGTGCCCGTGTATCAATTCCATATAATCCTGGTATCTTATATTTTTTTAAATATTCATCAATGGTTTTTTCACAACGAAAATTACTTGGGTGTTCACAATACTCTCGCACTATTAACCCATTTACAAAAGGCTTTCTAGACTCATAATCATCTAAATTAATTCCATAATTACCAATTAGTGGATAAGTCATTGTTACTATTTGTCCACAATAGGATGGGTCTGTTAATATTTCTTGGTATCCAGTCATTCCTGTGTTAAAAACAACTTCACCAATAATTTTATTTTCATAACCAAATGACTTTCCTTTGAAAATACGTCCATTTTCTAATAGCAATATCATATTCATTATTATTCCTCCCAAGTTATATATTGGTTAAGTGCTTGTTTCATATTTGTAGCTTCTAACCGTGCAGCTTTTATATATTCTTCATGTGGTAATTGGTGTTTTTTATATGCACACATTAATCCTCTAGATGAATTAATAATTGCACCGTTCCCATTTTTAGTAAAAGCTGTAGCCACATCTTTAGCTAAACCACCTTGTGCCCCATAACCTGGTACTAAGAAGGGTGTATGGTTCATTTTTTTTCTAAGTTTTACTAATTGCTCAGGATAAGTGGCTCCTACCACCGCACCAACAGATGAAAATCCATATTTTCCAATTAGTTCGCTTCCCCAATTTTGTACTAGTTCAGCCATTTTTTCATATACTCTTTGACCACTTTCTAATTTTAGATCTTGTAGTTCACCAGATGATGGATTACTTGTTTTAACAAGTATATATATCCCTTTTTCATACTTACTACATGCATTTAAAAAAGGTTCTATACCATCAGATCCTAAATATCCATTTACTGTAATTGCATCTGCAATATAAAAATCATCTGTTAGATAAGCATTAGCATAAGCACTAGCTGTAGAACCAATATCATTTCGCTTACAATCTAATATAACTAACATTCCCTTTTCTTTGGCATATGCCATTGTTTTTTGTAATAATAAAGCTCCTACTGGTCCTAATTGCTCATAATATGCTGATTGGCACTTAACAGCAGGGATTAAATCACATAACCCATCAATTAGTGAACGATTAAAAATATCAATTGCTTCTATTTTCGTTGAAGCATTTTCAACAACTGACTTTGGAACATAATCAATTTTAGGATCTAATCCTAATACTGTTGGATTTTGTTTTTCTTTTATTGCTTCATATAGTTTTTCTTGAAACATTTATAACTCCTTTATTCCATCAATAATTACATGCTTAATTTCACCATATACTTTGAAACCATCAAATGGTGAATTACTACTTTTTGAATGAAAATTATTAACGTTAATTTCATAATTATTTTTTATATCGACAATGGTTAAATCAGCTGCTTTTCCAACTTCGATGGTACCACCTTCAATTTTTAAAATTTTAGCAGGAATTGTACTCATTTTAGAAACTAATTGACTAAGAGTGATAATCCCTTCTTTAACTAAGTGAGTATATGATAAAGAGAAAGCACTTTCAAATCCAATAATCCCATTTGGTGCCAGTGAAAATGGCACAGCTTTTTCGTCGTGATGATGTGGAGCATGGTCAGTTGCAATAATATCAATGGTTCCATCTTTCAACCCCTCTTTAATAGCATTAACATCATCAACCGTTCTAAGTGGAGGATTAATTTTAGCAAATGTATTAAATCCATTACATGCTTTCTCTGTTAATGTAAAATAGTGAGGACAAGTTTCACAAGTTATCTTCGCTCCCCTTTTCTTAGCTTGTCTAATTACCTCAACTGATTGCCTTGTACTAACATGGGCAATATGAATTGGTACTTTATTGTACTCTGCTAATCTAACATCACGATAAACCATGACATCTTCTGCTGTTTCTGGAATACCAAGTAATCCCATAGTAGTTGATTGAAAACTCTCATTTATACTACCTTCTCCTACTAAATCCAAATCTTCACAATGAGAAATAACTAAAGCATCAAATGTATTGGCATATTGTAAAGCTTTATTTAAAAATGATGATGAATTAACAGGATTACCATCATCTGAAAACGCAACTGCTCCAGCTCTATCGAGTAAGCCAATTTCAGTTAATTCTTTTCCTTGTTGGTTTTTAGATAATGAAGCAATTGGAAGTACTTTAACTTTTCCAATTGTAGCTGATTTTTCAATAATATATGAGACAAGTGCTTCGTTGTCAATTACTGGTTTAGTATTTGGCATACATGCTATTTTTGTAAAACCACCGTGCAAAGCACTTTGAATACCACTTTCTAAATCTTCTTTATACTCCATACCAGGATCTCGTAAATGACAATGTGCGTCAATTAGTCCTGGTAAAACAATTTGTTCATTCGCATCAATTATTTGATCAAATTTACCATTAATTTGTTTATTAATTTCAATAATCTTTCCATTTTCAATAGCAATATCTTGTTTTTCTTCTTTTATTGTAGTTCCAGTAAAAACCATTCCATTTTTAATTAGTAATCTCATAATGACCTCCTTGTAACAATGTATAACAAGGCCATCCTAATTGCTACACCGTTTTTCACCTGTTCTGTAATAACACTTTTTGTACCATCAATTATTTTAGAAGTCATCTCAACACCTCTATTTACAGGTCCTGGATGCATAATTAACACATCATCTTTTGCATTTGATAAAGTTTTTTCTGATAAACCAAAATATTCATGATATTCTCTTATTGAGGATAATAGTGAATGTTGCATTCGTTCTTTTTGTAAACGTAATCCCATTACTACATCAGCTTGGTTAACAGCATCATATTTGTTTTTAACTATTATAGCTCCTGTTTTTTCAATCCCTTTTGGTAATAATGTATCAGGTGCACATATAAAAACATTAGCTCCTAATTTTGTCATTCCATATATATTACTTCGTGCCACTCTAGAATGGGCAATATCTCCTATAATAGCAATTTTAAGATTATTTAGTGATTGTTTTTTTTCTAATATTGTATAAATATCCAAAAGTGCTTGCGTAGGATGTTCGTTCATCCCATCACCTGCATTAATTATAGAAGCATTCACATGTTTAGCCAAAAAGTTGGCAGCTCCCGCTTGTGGATGTCTCATAACTATTACATCTGTTCCCATCATATCTAAAGTTTTTCCTGTATCTAAAAGGGTTTCACCTTTTGCTATTGAACTTAAAGCTACAGAAATATTTGCGACATTACCACTCATGTATTTTGCTGCTAACTCAAAGGACATTCTTGTTCTTGTTGAATTCTCATAAAATAAAGTAATAACCGTTTTCCCCTGTAACATAGGAGATTTCTTATTTGGCGAATCAATTAGTAATTTCATTCTTTTTGCAGTTTCAATTACATATAACATTTGTTCTTTAGATAAATTCTTAATACCTAAAACATCTTTTAAAAATTCCATAAATCACCTTCTACAAATATAGACACCTTCGGTGTTATCAATTTCTTTTACTTTAACTTCAATAAACTCTTTATTTGAAGTGGGAACATTCTTACCTACATAATCAGCTCTTATTGGTAGTTCGCGATGGCCTCTATCAATAAGAATAGCTAATTGAATTAATGAAGGTCTCCCAACATCCATAATAGCATCAATGGCAGCTCTAACTGTTCTACCTGTATAAAGTACATCGTCAACTAGAACTACTCTTTTATTGTTTAAAACAAAATTTATTTCTGTGTTATTAACAACTGGATATTCATTTAACAAACTCAAGTCATCCCTATAAAAAGTAATGTCTAAAATTCCTACTTCAGGATAATTCCCTTCAATTTTCTCAATATTTTTTGCAATCATTTTAGCTAAGGGAACACCTCTTCTTTGAATACCAATAATAATCAGGTCTTCAATTCCTTTGTTTTTTTCAATGATTTCATGACTGATTCTTATAAGTGCCCGTCTAATGGCATCGCTATCCATAATTTCAGATTTATTCAAAATAAAAACACTCCTCCACCAATAATTGATCGCAAAGTGTTTTTAATAAAAAACCTGCATACATGCAGGAAGAAATAAACAAAGTGTGTTCTGTATTTCTCCCTTCTGAGCCTCTCGGGACCAATTAAAGGAAATTATTTGTCTATAATATACCATAGCTATTATTCTATTGCAAATAATATATTAATATAATAAGTCATATTTTGATGACATATAAAAATCATCAATTAGTGTATTTCTTACAAATAAATTTTCTTGTAGTATTTTATAGAATTCATTAATCATTATACCTGTTCTACTATCAGGATAAGTCAACATAGTATATTCATAAGAAATTTTAAATAATTCGGACAGTTCTTTACTCTCGGTGAAAACAGGATGATTTAACATATATGTTTTCCCTGTATAATAGTTGGAATAACGTACTATTCTTGCAGCACCTTTATAGTGATATGGAAGATTTAGATATTTTAATCCATAATTATAACAGTAATTTTCCCAAATAATAATTAGATCTGCTAATTGATTCAATGGTAAAGTTATGGCTCCATTTTTCACTAATTGATAATTGCCACTATTAAGAATCATATTTGTTTCTAAATCAACAGAATATAAATACTGTTCTGTTGCGTTTGTTATAAAGATAGAAAATCCATTAAGTAAATATCCAGGTTTAGGTAATGTTACAACTGCTCCATCACTGTCATATAATAATATTCCATTTGCTTCAGCTTTTTGTAATAATTCATCTGTTAAATCAGTTACTTGAATTGAAAGTTCAGCCGTGTGCATAACTGAATAATAATAGGTTTCAAATAGATTAAATAGTCGATCCCTATCCCATGGTAAATCATTTATATATTCAGAATACGCCATAGCAGCTTCTGAAACGCTATCAAAGTCTAATTGATTTAGTGATGAAAGATAAGCGGAATATTTGTTAGTTAATGTATTCTTTGGTGTCACCTCCATCATATACCAATAAACTCGTTCATTTAACCACCTTGATAAGTTCTCATAATATGATTTTGCATCTTGCGACTTAGATAACTGTTCAAGTAGCATTTCTTTATCATCTAAAAGAATCATTTTTTCATCTAATAATGTATCAATCGTTCTCTCAAGTTCCTCAATTCTTTTTTCTAAATTATTTGCATCATTAATTCGTAATTTATCTTCAGATAAAAAATAATTATACACAACATCAGTGTTCCTAGGATCTTCTCCAATTCCAGTAAAAATAAATTGAAATGATGTATCAGATATATCACCAACTATTAACGGTTCTTGTGAAAAAGACATAATAGGACTATATGAAAAAGTTCCTGAATACACTCTTTCGCCATTAATAACTATTACAAAGCAGTCATACTGAAAAGCTTGTAATAACCTGCTTCCACCTTGTTCATATTGTCTAAATGAACCATTATCCTGGTAAAGTACATTTCCACCTGGATTTTCATTTAGCTTATCAATATAAGTTGATGTAAGTTCTATTTCATGGTTCATCCAGTAATAAGCTCTTATATCATTGTCAGTAAGAACAGGACTTTCTTCTAAAACTAAATTTTCATAGTCAAAGTATCCAAATTCGCTTACACTTTCAAGTGTTGCTAAATAAATCTCAAAAGAATTAACTGTTGGTTGTTCTTCAATCGTTTTCTCACAACCTACCATCATAACTAAGACACTTATCAATATACCTATATAAAATAATGTAATTTTTCTACTCATAAATTAATTATACTAATTTTTCGTTAAAAAAGAAATAGCCCGAGAAAATTTTCTCGGGCTAGATAATTATTTTTTTGTTACTTGGAAACTAGTGACCTCACCATTAATGTTCCATGATTTCTCATAATCACAATCGTTTGCCTCATAATTAATACTTTTCCCTAAAGTTTCGCTCATTATATATGAACCATTCTCTCGAACCACTTTCATAATGATTTTATTATTATACACTGAAATATCAATTTGATTAGTTACATCAAAATTAGCTTCTTTTCTCATGGTTTGAATTTTGCTTATAACTTCTCTAACTAAACCTTCTTCAATTAGTTCTTTAGTTAAATTAGTATCAAGTACAACTGTTACCTCATTATCAGTTAATGAAACATAACCACTTTTTTCTGTCGTTTCGCTTAATACATCTTCACTCTCTAAAATAACAACTTGTCCATCAATAGTAAAATCAATACTTTCATTATTTGAGAATTTTAACATTACTTCACTTCCATTGGCCTTTGCTAGTACTTCATAAATTTTAGGAATTAATTTCCCATATTTTTTTCCAACACTACGCAAATTAGGTTTTAATTTATAGTCAATAAAAGACGATGCATCATCAACCAAAGTAAGCTGTTTAATGTTTAACTCATCTAATAAAATTTGTTGATAAGCTTCAGGTAGCGATTTTTTACCTGCCACATAAATGGTTGATAGAGGCTGTCTGTTTTTCATGTTAGCACTATTTCTAATACTTCTGCCTAAAACAACAATCTCTAATACATCTTTCATGTATTTTTCCACATCTTTATTAATTAGTGATTCATCATAAGTTGGGTAATCACATAAGTGAACACTTTCTTTAGCTTGTAAATTAACACTTAGAACTAAATTACTATAAATTTCTTCTGTCATAAATGGTGTAAATGGTGCAGCTAATTTACTTAAGGTAACAAGTGTAGTATACAATGTCATATATGCATTGATTTTGTCTTGATTTTCTTCACTTTGCCAGAAGCGTTCTCTTGATCTTCTAATATACCAATTACTTAATTGCTCAACAAATTGTTGCATGGCTCGTCCAGCTTCTGTAATCTTATAATCGCTTAAATATTCATCTACTTCTTTAACCAAAGTATTAAGTAATGATAATACCCATTTATCTATTAATGAAAGTTTTTTAGGTTCTAACTTATATTTCATAGGGTCAAAAGAATCAATATTGGCATATAGCACATAAAATGCATATGTATTCCAAAGGGTTCCCATAAATTTACGTTGGCCTTCACTTACAGCATCATCATAAAAACGGCTAGGTAACCATGGAGCGCTGTTTGTATAGAAATACCATCTAATAGCATCTGCTCCTTGCTTAGAAATAACTTCCATAGGGTCAACTACATTTCCCTTATGCTTACTCATCTTAATTCCATTTTTATCTTGTACTAGTCCTAGTACTACAACATTCTTAAAAGGTTCTCTATCAAATATCAATGTTGAAACAGCTAGCATGGTATAGAACCACCCTCTAGTTTGATCAACAGCTTCTGATATAAAGTCAGCTGGAAAATTTTCTTCAAATTTTTCTTTGTTTTCAAATGGATAATGCCATTGAGCAAAAGGCATAGATCCTGAGTCAAACCAACAATCAATAACTTCACTTACTCTTTTCATATCTTTTCCACATTCTGGACAAGTTATCTGTACATTATCAATATATGGTTTATGTAATTCTATGTCCTCTGGACAGTTATTACTCATTTTTTTAAGTTCTTCTATACTCCCAATTGCATGTCTATGTCCATCTTCACATTCCCAAATTGGTAGTGGAGTTCCCCAATAACGTTCTCTAGAAATACTCCAATCTACAACATTCTTTATAAAATTACCAAATCTATTTTCTCCAATAGTTTTTGGTACCCAATTTACTTTATTATTATTTTCGATTAATTGATCTCTAAGTTTTGTCATCTCAATGAACCATGAATTTCTTGCATAGTAAATTAATGGAGTATCACATCTCCAACAGTGAGGATATGAATGCTCAAATTCCAAAGCTTTAAATAAAAGATTTTTCTTATCTAATTCATCAATAACAAGTTTATCAGCATCTTTAACAAATTTACCTGCTAAAAACTTAGTTTCTTTAGTCATTAACCCTTGTTCATTAACATATTGAATAAATGGTAATCCATATTCTCTTCCTATAACTGCATCATCTTCACCAAATGCAGGTGCTGTATGTACAATACCCGTGCCATCAGTTAATGTTACAAAGTCACCTAAGCAAACATAGAATCCTTTTTCTTTGTATGTTCCAAAATCAAATAGTGGTTCATACTCCATGTATTCTAAGTCGCTTCCTTTATATTCTTTTACAATTTCATATTCTTCTAATAGTGTTTTAGCTAATTCCTTTGCTAAGATTAGATATTCACCTTCATGGCTAACCTTTACATATTCTAAATCGCTTCCAACTGTTAAGCCTGCATTAGAAGGTAATGTCCATGGTGTTGTAGTCCATGCCACAAAATATGTGTTTTCCATTTCTTTTACAGTGAATTTTACATAAATTGAAGTGTCAGTTACATCTTTATAACCTTGTGCCACTTCATGAGAAGATAAAGAAGTACCACATCTAGGACAATATGGAATAATTTTATGTCCTTTATATAGTAGCCCCTTATCCCAGATTTTCTTTAACGCCCACCATTCAGATTCAATATAATCATTATCATATGTTACATATGGGTTTTTCATATCTGCCCAAAATCCAACTTTTTCAGACATCTCTTCCCAGTTTAATTTATATTTCCAAACACTTTCTTTGCATTGTCTAATAAATGGTTCCATACCATATTTTTCAATTTCAGGTTTACCATTAATACCTAGTGCTTTTTCAACTTCCAACTCCACAGGTAATCCATGTGTATCCCATCCAGCTTTTCTTAATACTTGATACCCTTTCATTGTTTTATATCGTGGAATCAAATCTTTTATTGCTCTTGTTAAAACATGTCCAATGTGTGGTTTCCCATTAGCTGTTGGAGGCCCATCAAAAAATGTGAATAATTCAGCTCCCTGTCGCTGATTAATGCTTTTTTGAAATATATCATTTTTTCTCCAGAACTTTACTATATTTTCTTCTCGTTTTACAAAATTTAAGTTTGTATCTACCTTCTTATACATAACTAATCCTCCAATTCTTTGGTATAAAAAAACTCTTTCATCCAAAAGGGACGAAAGAGATAATTCCGCGGTACCACCCAAATTGCTTATATTTAAGCCACTTGCTTTTTTTAACGATGTATCACCGTTCTTAACTTACTATTACTTCAGTCAGACTACTAACAGATGATTTTCATTATTTTTCCCTACAAATTCCCATTACCATTTGCTTTCTTTAAGTTCCAAAATAACTACTTTTTCTGTGTCAATGCATTTACTATTAGATTTATTATATGCATCCTAAGTATTTGTGTCAATAGAAAGTGTATTTTAGGTAATTTTTGATTTAATAAGTGTATTTTGGTTTAGTATTATATAAATCATTTAAATATTCTAGTGCTTCAGGTCCTCCATATATTTTAGCATAACGAACATAAGCTTCAATTAAATTATCCACATTAGTATCACCACTTCTTAAAATGAAGTTATTTAAAAACCAACTATGAATCCTTCCTACTTCAACAAATTTAGGATAATATGGAAAAAGTGGAGAAACAAATGCTAAATGATCAGCTAATAGTTGATCAGTTACATTATTTAGCATATCCATATTTTCGTATAATCTATCACCATTACTTAATAATAATGTTGTTTCATTATTTTGATAATAACTATTATATTCTAATAACTGCATACGGTGTTTATCTTCAATTCTTTTTATTACATCTCCATTGTCAATGTAGTTTACTCCCTCTTGTCCAAAATATCCCATTAAATATTTATCTCTTGTCACAAAGAGTGTATCAATAAAAGTATTAATTACTTCTTGTGGATTCTTTGTATTTATTGTTAGTACATAAGCTGCATAGTCTGCTCTAGCTTCCATTAAGTATTGGTTATTACTACCACTTAAATGCCATACAATGTCATAATTTTTTTGATAAGTATCACTAAAGTTATATATAGTAGAGTAATATGAACCATAATTATCTTCTTTTATAAAGTCATCAAAATTGTCAACATTTTTTCTTTCTAATAAGTTATTATCAAATAACATATTAATATATAGTAAAGCCTCTTTAGCTTCTGGTTTTAATAAATAATCTTCATAAGCATTAGTTGTAGGATCATAACTTATTGCCATATTCCCATTATATGAGGGATAACAGCCATACGCATGTAATATATCTTTTAAATTAGCAATAACATTGTATGTGTCACTAACAACAATTGGAACTATACCATCATTTTTTTTAAATGCCATTAGTATTTCATATAATTCAGTTGTAGTGCTTGGAGGGTTTAACCCTGTTTTTTCTAATAAATCTTTTCTAATTAATCTAACAGAAGGAAGATAAGAACTTCCAGCCGGAATTGCATAGGTCACCCCATTAACAATAAAAGGTTCCTTAACCACATCTGGTAAATTTTTATAGTATTGGTTATTTTCTAAATATTCATCTAATGGGTAAATAGTTGATTGGTTAATCATTTCTCCTATATTCGCTATTTGTCCTCTTGATAATTTTATTAATCCACTTATTTCATCTTTTAAAATAGCTTCTTGATAATAAATACCATTAATAATTTCATCAGCATAATAAGATGAAATATAATTAAGATTAATATCTACACCATATTTATTTTTTATTTCTTCTTGCCAACTTGTTATGTCACTTTTCCACTCATCATCAAAAAAGTAATTTTGCTCAGGAAATGCACCTATATTAATAGTAAACTCACTAACACTTTTTAATGATAAAGGTGTGTTATTAGTTGTTTTAATACTAGAAGAATTATTACATCCAACTAATAATGTAAATACGACCAATATAATAAGTATCTTTTTATACAATTTCATTAATAATCTCCAAACATTTTATTAGTATTAATATACACACATATTTTATTTATTTGTAATTTTTTATGACAAATAATACATATATATATTTAAAAGCATCATATAATTTATTATCCCATAAAAAAAGAGGCTGCTAAGCAACCTCTAGTACGTTTATTCTTCCGTCTTTTGTAAACTATTAATTAATTTATCAAGTTCATCTAACTGTTTGTATAAGTCGTCATATAATTGTTGTAATTGAGTAAGCAGTTCACCATCATTACCTTCATCAGGTAGGATAATTTCTCCTTCATCATTAACTTCTACTCCTACTTTAGCAAACATATTAGTAATTGCTTCAGTCACATTTTTACCAATCCCATAAATGAATTGCTCTTCTAATTGAAATCCTGTAACCACTTCTCTTACTTCAGGAATAGCACTTGAACCAGCTGCTTTAATATATATAGGTTCTACATATAAGATACTATTACCAATTGGGACAACTAATAAGCTTCCCTTATATACATCAGAACCGCTCTGTCCCCATAGAGTCATATCTTTTGAAATCTGATCAATTTGGTTTATTTTTACTTCTACTTGATATGGGCCAAACACATTAGTATTTTTAGGGTACCTATATAATATTAATTCACCATAGTTTTCATAACTATTTCTTACATTTAACCATGAAACCATATTATGTCGTTCTTCACTAGCAGGTGTAAATGGTCTTGCTATAACTAGTTCTTCTGTTAGTCCAACTTCAGGTAATTTTAGGTTCAAATAATACGAATCAATATCTACAACAGAACCTGAAGTTCCATCAGCTGGATACTTAGCTAAATTCCATAAGTCTTGTTGTGAATAAAAAGCTGATACCTCTTCTTCAACTAAATGATACTTTTTAAGTAATTGGGTTTGCATTTCAAACAAAAATTCAGGATATTTCATATGCTCTTTAATATCTATAGGAAGTTCTTCTCTAACAAATACTCCAGGATACATGGAATCATAGGCATTAATTAGTGGATCGCTATCATCAATTATATAATATTTAACTTTACCATCATAAGCATCAATTAGCACTTTTACAGAGTTTCTAATGTAGTTTATACCACTATTTATCTGTGCATAAGGATATTGGTCTGTAAGGGTATAAGCATCTAGTACCCAAACTAGTTTTCCTTCTGCTGTTAATACAATGTAAGGATCTTTATCCACATATAGGAATGGAACTCCCTCTTGTGCACGTTGTACAATTTGACGATTTGGCAACAGTGTTGCATCTTTCGCATAACTAGATGTGATTAAGTTTAAATCACCATATTTAGCTGCATAAAGCAATCTATTTAATCCAGTTAGTTTAATCCCACCTAAACCATCATATCTTGTTTCTATATATCCATCATAATCAAGTTCATCTGTATTATCAGCGTCAACAACAACATAGTCATTAGTTAATTCTCCATAATAAATTTGTGGTCTAGTCACCTTCAGTGATTCATAATTGCTTTTGAAATCCAACCCACCTAGAATACTTTCAATTTGTCCTTGTGCGTTTGTAGAATTGAGCGGATTAATAACAACTCCATAACCATGAGTATATTTATACACTCTATTAATATATGAGTTATCAGGTAATGAACTTGGATTTATTTCCCGTGCACTAATAAAAATAGGTTTTATTTTTCCATCTAAATTGTAATTTAAGATATCACCATCAACAAAGGTATAAAACAAGGTATTACTCTGTGTTTGTGTATTTGTTCTTATTGCTGATTCATAATCAAGAACCCTTATACTGTCCACTGTTCCTTTGTTTTTCGCCATAGCTTCAATTGTTAATTCACTTATTGGTAAATCTATTGAAGTAATCAAATCAAGTGAGTAAGCTTGCCTAGTCATTCTTATGTTATATTGTAAATATTGGCTTTCTAAATCTTTTTCATTTGGATTAACAACTAATCCTTGTACACCTAAAGCAATAACTCCAACTATAATAAATAGAGCAGGATATATGGCAACTGACATAGTTGCTAATTTTAATTTCTTTCTAAATAAGAAAATCACAGCTAAAATTACAATAAATATTAATATATATGGCATTATACGATAATATTTCAACCATACATTGACATCCACATAATTTGCTCCTGTATTTCCTACTACGCTCTTATACAAAATTGCTTCTGATTTTAATTTAAATCCAAATATTCTCACTCCAATAAATATTGCAATCTCAATTAGAATATGAGTAAAAATTGCTGGGAATTTATAATCATCAACTTTTAAATTTTGTAATTTCATAAATATCATTATGCCATAATATAATACTGTATATATAAGTAATACAACTGTTAATCCAGTTAAGAATGAGTAAATGTCATACAAAAAGGGTCTAGAAAATATATAATAACCCACATCATTTCCAAATAAAGGAGTAGCGATATTAAAATTTTGTCCATTAAAGAATTTTAAAGCATTTAAATATACTTCATTATTAAATGTCATAGCAAAGAATATTATTCCTATAGCTAAAGCTGGTAAGAAGGAAAAGAATTTTCCTATTTCTTCACCATGTAAGCGTAAAAAAGTATTTACATTCTTTTTTATAAATCTATTCTGAATCCAAATAAATAGGAAAGCTATTACTCCCATTGATACAGCTGTCATAATTTTCCACAATAAGTTCTTTAAATATATTGTAGATAATCCACCAATTTCTTCTAATTCAAGTATTCTTAAATACATTTTATTAGCAAGTAACAATAACACAACTATACCAACTATAAGTAAAGCAATTTTAATCCACTTTCTGTTTTTTTGCATAACCTCTTTGTAATCTTTAAAATCATATACCATATTAAATCCCTCCTAAAACAAAGCATCAACAAATGCTTTTGCACTAAATTGCTGTAAATCATCAATTTTCTCACCCACACCAATATACTTAATTGGTATGTTGAGTTGTTGACAGATAGCTATAATAATACCACCCTTAGCAGTTCCGTCAAGTTTAGTTAATATAATTCCATCTAAGCCAATAGCTTCATGAAAAGCTTTCACCTGTACTAAAGCATTATTCCCCGATGTAGCATCAAGAACAATTAATTTTTCAAACTGTCCCTCACCAATTTCTCTTATTATTATTTTATTGATTTTTTTTAATTCTTCCATTAAATTTTTCTTAGTATGTAATCGGCCTGCTGTATCACAAATAACAATATTTTTTGCACGTTTTTTTGCTGCGTATATAGCATCATATATGACTGCTCCTGGATCTGCACCAGTTGTATGCTTTACAAAATCAGCATTAGCTCTTTTTGCCCACACTTCTAATTGCTCATTTGCCGCTGCTCTAAAAGTATCACCAGCTGCAATCAATACCTGATTGTTAGTTTTTGTTAATTGATTAGCAATTTTACCAATCGAAGTTGTTTTACCAGTACCATTAATACCAACAACCATAATTACATCAATAATAGGAGATGGATTTGATAAACAAAGTAACTGTTTATCACTTGATACTGTAAGAATACCCGTTATTTCCTCTTTTAATAGGTCTCTAATTATCTCAGGGTCACTTATACGTAAACTTTTCACTTTGTCTTTTAAGGAATCAATAATAATTTCAGATGTAATAAACCCAACATCACTAATAATAAGAACTTCTAATAATTCTTCAAAAAACTGTTCATCAATTTTAACAAAACTTTTTATTACATCATCAATTTTATTGATCATATTAGTTCTAGTTTTTGCTAAGCCATCTTTTAATTTAGTAATAAAACTCATTATTATTTTCCTTAGTCTGTCATTTTCATTGACACAACTTTTGATACTCCATGTTCTTGCATGGTTACTCCATAAATAGCATCAGAATGTTCCATAGATCCTTTTCTATGAGTAATTAGTATAAATTGTGTTTTCGCCTTATATTCATTAATATATTCTGCAAATTTAATTACATTAGTATCATCTAACGCAGCTTCAATTTCATCAAAAATACAAAATGGTGAAGGATTCATTTCCAAAATAGCAAATAGTAATGAAATAGCTGTAAATGCTTTTTCTCCACCTGATAATAACATCATGTTCTGTAGTTTTTTACCAGGTGGTTGAACAATAATATCAATACCACTTTCTAAAACATCTTCTTCATTAACCAAAACTATTTTTGCCCGTCCACCTTCAAATAATTCTTTAAATACACGTTCAAATTTTTTATTAATAATTTCAAATTTTTCTAAAAATACTTTTTTCATCACTTTGTTCATTTCACTAATGATTTTATATAAGTTCTTTTTAGATTTTTCTAAATCATCACTTTGATCAACTAAGAAAACATAACGCTCATTAGTCTTTTTATAATCTTCAATTGCATTAATATTAACAGGTCCTAACTCAGTAATTCGTTTTTTACCTTCTTTTATTTCTTTTCTAGCTTCCACAATATTTTCAATTTCAGAATGTTTTTCCATAGCTTCATTGTGAGTTAACCCATATTCATCCCACATCCTATTTTTCATAGCTTCTGTCTCTGATTCAACTTTAGCTTTGCTAACTTGTACTTTTGTTATTTTATTTTGAAAATCAATTATTTTTCCATTCACTTCACTAACTAAATCCATATGCTTAGTGTTATCTTCTTCTAGTTTCCTACGTGAATTTGTCAGTTTGCTTAATTGTTTTCTTAGTTGTTCTTCTTTTTCTTCTGGATTTTTCACAAGAGCTGATTTGGTTATGATTTCTTGTTCAATTGATTGCTTTTTCTTTGTTAAGTCATTTATATCAATTGTTCTCATTTCTTTTCTTCTAGACAATTCCTCTTGCTCACTTGCTAAACGCGCTAATGTATCTGATGTATTTGCGATACTTTCTTTAGCTGAGTTAGTTGATACTTTTAAATCTGCAATGCTTAAGTGTAATTCATCTCTTCTATTTCTCTCATCTAAATGTAAGTTTTCAAATTCTGCTATTGTTCTTCTCATATTTGTAATTTGCTTTTCAATTGTGGTCTGTTGTTCTCTATTTACCTCAATTATTTTCTTTTGTGAAATTATTGTATCGTTTAACATTGTTTTTTGCTCATTTAGCTTAGAAATTCTTTGTACCGTTTTATTATAATCACTATCATGTTTTGTTAAGTCGCTTTCTGATCTAACAAGCTTTGTATTCATCTCTTGTAATTGTATATCAATATTTAACAATTCATCTGTTAATGTTTTTGAATCACTTAATAATGTAGTTATTGTCTCTTCAATTGAAATAATCTTTTTGCTTTCTTCAATAATTCCTTTTTCTAATCGTTTAATCTCTTTATCTCGTCCTAAAATTCTACTTCCTTTTCTACCTAAGCTTCCACCTGTAATACTACCACCAATATTGAAGAATTCTCCTTCTAAAGTAACAATTTTATAATCTCCTTTTATAGTTCTAGACATATTTTTAGCATCATCAAAAGATTCACATATGATGATTTTCCCCAGCAGATTTGAGACTACGCCGGAAAACTGTTGGTCAAAATCAATTAAGTTATCTGCTGTATTAATAAAACCTTTCATCCTTTTAAGCTTTATATATAACTCATTTTTAATATTATTTCTTCTCATTGAGTTAAGTGGCATAAAAGTAGCTCTACCTTGATGATTCTTTTTTAAAAACTCTATTGCTATTTTTGCTGATTGCTCATTTTTCATTACTATGTTTTGAAGATTTCCACCAAGAGCAGCCTCAATGGCAGTTTCAAATTTTTCTTCTACAGTTATTAGTTTACCAAATATATTAAAAACTCCTGATAATTCACTATCTTCTCTGTTATTTTCTTCCATTATCGCTTTAACAGAATGACGATACCCTTCCATACGCTTTTCCATGTCAGAAACAATTTTTAAATTACTTTCAAATATACCTAATCGCGTACGTGTTTTTTCTAGTTGTTCTCTAGAAGCTAAAGTAGAATTTGTATTATTATGTTTTTTATCAATATATGTTATGTGATTTTCCTTATAAATTTTTTCTTCAGCTTTTAATTTTTTTACATGTTGATTAAGATCTTGTTTAGCTAATGAAATTTGATCTTTTTCAAGTATCGCTAGTTGTAATTCTTTTTGTATATTTTCAAGAGAGCTAATTAGTGAAATATTAGTGTTTTCTAGCGTTCTGATTGAAATTTTAACATCAGATATTTGTTCTTGTAAAACATATACATTCCCAGTTAATTGTTCAATTTCTTTTTCTTTTTCCCCTAATGATACAATGATGCTATTCATTTGCTGTTGTTCTTCATCTAACATTTTTGCAAATTTTTCATATTGTTTAGTAAAATAACCAATTCGTTCTTCTCTTTTTAGGTAATCACTAGTAAGTAATGCCACACGTTCTTCTACTTCAACAATATCTTGTCTGCTTCTTGCAATGCTACCCTCAACTGATGTAATTCTCTCATTGGCAATGGATATTTCATGTAAAGTGGTTTCAACAGACATTATATAATTATTTAATAAACTACGTTGTTCTTCTTCGCTTTCTTCAATTTGTTGAATATTACTATTTCTGTCTATATTTTGTTGCTTTAACAAAACTAATGCTTGATTCTCACTAGTTATATAACTATCAATTTCAATAATATTTTCATCATATTTTACTAATCTTTTAGTATAGTTATTTAGATTATTAAGGTACAAACCTACTTCTAAAATCTTTAGTCTATCTCTAATTATTAAGAACTCTTTTGCTACTTCACTTTGTTCGTGTAATGGATTAATCTGATTTTTTAATTCATTAACAATATCACCTATTCTAAGTAAATTGTCTTCTGTTCGCTGCAATTTTCTAGAAGCTTCTAGTTTTTTCACTTTATATTTCATAATACCAGCAGCTTCTTCAAATATGCCTCTACGTTCTTCACTTTTAGCACTTAATATTTCTTGAATTTTGCCTTGCCCAATAATAGAATAACCTTCTTTACCAATCCCTGTATCTAGAAATAGATTTGTTATATCTTTTAAGCGGCAAGAATTCTTGTTAATAGAATATTCAGAGTCACCATTGCGAAATAACCGCCTTGTAATTACAACCTCAGTGTAGTCAATAGGTAAATCTTGATCTTCATTATCAAATATTAGCGAAACTTCTGCGTAACCAACAGAACGTCTAAATTGAGTACCTGAAAAAATCATGTCAAGCATTTTGGAACCACGTAATTGTTTAGCACTCTGCTCACCTAATACCCAACGTACAGCATCGGCAATATTGCTTTTGCCACTACCGTTAGGACCAACTACACAAGTGATACCCTTATTAAATTCTAAAACAGTTTTTCCTGCAAAAGATTTAAAACCTTGAAGGTCAATTCTTTTTAAATGCATACTCTAACCTCATATGTGAATTTCATTATTATATCTTACCATATATCAAATATATTGAAAATAACTATTAGGGTTGGTTATACAATTTACACTGCGGTGTTTCATATGTAATTGGTGCAAAAGTATATCCTTGGCTTAAATAGAATTCTATAAGATTATCCAATGCATCAACTGTTGTATATGTTTTCATTGAATCGTGCATCAGTAAGAAAACTGGTCCTGTACCTGAAAAGTTTTTTGTAGCATTAGCCACTAAATCATCAACTTCATAAACAGTTGGTGCTCCATCCCCAGCTGAAGCATTCCAATCATAGTAGATATATCCCCGCTTATATGATTCTTCCATGATGGTCATTTTTACCTCATTTTCAGTCCAAGTACTATTTGTTCCTCCAGGGAAACGCATAATTATTGTTTTACTACCAGTAACATCATAAATGTAATCATCTAATCTTTTCATATCCTCATAAAAATTATCTACAGATTTATATATGTAACTGTAATCGTGTGAATAAGTGTGATTACCAATAGTATGACCTCTTTCATATATTTCTTTATATTCTTTTTTATACCCTTCATGAAATAGTACAAAAAATGTTGCTTTGATATTATATGAATCAAGTACATCCAAAATAGGAATAGTCATACCACTAGGTCCATCATCAAATGTTAGGTATACTACTTTTTCATCGCTCACTCCACTTCCTATGTTAATTGTACTATTTGCTACTTCTAACTCTGAAATTATGTTTTCATATTGTATAATTGTTGTTTGTAACTTATTAATTTGTGATATGTATTGATTCATAGAAATTTGATATGTAAAATAATCAGTTTCTTCATACTTCTCAATTTGTTCTAAGTAAAAAGCCATTTCTTGTTTTAATAATATAATAACAGTATCATATTGCTTTTTTATTTCTTCTGCTTCCTTTGATATCATATTAGTTGCCATTTCTAATCGTCCTTGGTAATCAACTACTTCGCTTTGTAACTTTGTTAATATATCAGTATATTCTTTAATTAATTGATCAGTTTCAAACTGATTAGTTTCATTTACTATTTTAATATCAGATAAATATTTTTTATCTAAGTTAATTTGTTTATTTATTTCTTGTTCAATTTGAAGTTGTAATCTAGAAATCATTTGATCATTATTCTTTTTTAAATTCAAATAATCTTGTTTATAAATTTCTAATTCTTGATCAATTACTGTTAATTGGCTTTCATAATTTTTTGCTTGACTTGAAATCACTTCATTATAATCACTTTCAACTCGTTGCAAAACATCTTGATGATTATTTTCTAATTGATTAATAGCCTCCTCATGGATTACAATAAGTGACATAATTTGTTGTTCTTTTCCTTCTAAATTACTAGTCAATTGTAAATTAGTGTTTAAAAGTTCATTATTTAGAACCTTAATCTCTTCAATAATAACTTCATAACTATTTTTTATTGACAAGGCTTCTTGTATAGATCCCTCTGATAATTGGTTAAGTTTATTTTTTAAATTGAGTATATCTAATTTCTGTTCATCAATTATTTTATTATCAAAAGTATTTGTTTCTTGTAATAGGGTTTCTAGTTTATCCACTTTTTCTTGAAAATTTTGTTCTACTAAAAATAATTCATTTGAATTTTTGTACTTTTCAATAGTTGCTTGTAGCTTATTAATAATTTCATTATAATGATCTCTAAATTGTTGTATTTCTTGACTTTCTAATAGGTATACCCTATCAATTTGATCTTCATAAATAAATAATTCATTTAAAACATTATTCATGTTTTTATCATAAGTTTCAGACAGCTCAATAATATCCTCATGTAATAAAGAAATTGTTTCTTCATGCTTTTCTATTGTTGTATCTTGTAAAGTTATATCAGCAATAAGCTGATCAATATACTCTAAATAGTTATTAGTAATATATTTGAGCTCTTTTTCATGTAAAGTAATTAAAGAACTAATTTCTTTTTGTAATTTCTTATTATCATTTTCAGCTTTAACTAATTTTTCTTCATACTGGATTTTTTGCGACCTAATAGATTGCTCATAATCCTTTTTCATTTTATTAATCTGTTCTAGATAGTTATCTGTTTTAGTAGTTAGTGAATCAATTTCTTGTTGATATTTTTCTTCTAATAAAATAATGGTATTTTCGTTACCGTTTGTTATTTGGCTAAGTTGCTCTTTATAAGATAAAATTTTTGATTGAAGTGAATTTAGTTGATCCGTTAATTGAGTAAATTGTTTAGAATAAAATTCATCTTTAATATCATTGGCCATATTTACTTGATCAATTATTTCCTGATTTTTTTCGTTTTCAAGATTAAGCAACGCTTTATCTCTATTTTTGATAATTATTGTTAATTTTTTCAGTTGTTCTTGCTGTGTACGATTAGCTTCATTTACTGGAATCGTATACTTTATATAGAAATTAAGAGCAACAAATGAAAGTACTGTAATGGCTATAAATAATAATACATACAGAATGTATTTATACTTATTGTTCATTTTCAATTCCTTTCTTTCGTAATCGCTTAATAGCACTAAAAGCTGCACTTTGTTCAGCTTTTTTCTTTGTTTTTCCTTTTCCTTTACCAAACAAACTGTTTTTAATGGTCACATGCATTAAAAAAGTCTTATCATGATCAGGACCTTTTTGATCTTTTAAAATATATTTTGGTTCCACAGAAAAGATTGCTTGTGTGATATGCTGTAATTTAGTTTTATAGTCCTTATTGTCACCTGATTTTATGTAGTCTGAAATATATTTATCCAAATTAGATATTATGAATTCTCCAGTAAATTCCATTCCTTTTTCTAGATACATAGCACCAACTATCGACTCAAATACATCAGCAATAATTGAATCGTTTTTATTGATTTTTCGTCGTCTACCTGAATTGCCTATTAAAATATGCTTATCAATTCCCAGTTTTTTTCCAACTTCTGTTAACGTTTCACCGCAAACTGCATAAGCTCTAGTTACCGTCATTTGCCCTTCATTTAAATAGATATGTTTGTCAAAAAGATACCTGCTAATTACAATCTGCAAGACAGCGTCTCCTAAAAACTCTAATTTTTCATAGTTTTCAACTTTATTATA
The DNA here is from genome assembly GCA_023145435.1 of Clostridiales bacterium. Taxonomy (GTDB): domain Bacteria; phylum Bacillota; class Clostridia; order DUPQ01; family DUPQ01; genus JAFGUQ01. Next base: position 13,502 of record JAGLDS010000012.1, on the reverse strand, counting down.
TGAACTATGTGTAATAGATTGCATTAATAAATTTTTATCAATAAATTTATATTTAATAATTTTTTCTATATCATTAATATTTTTTTCATTTTTCATTGATTATTATTCACCTAATTTCTTAATTACCAAAGTAGCATTATGGCCACCAAATCCAAAGGAATTGGTCATCCCATATGTCATGTCTTTTTTTAATCCTTTTTCAAGAACTATTCCCTCTACAAAACAATCTGTATCCAAATTTTTAGTTCCTATTGTTGGTGATATATATCCATCACGTAATGATAATGTTGTTATAATAGTCTCTAAAGCTCCAGCTGCGCCCATACAATGACCTGTAATTGATTTAGAAGAAGTAATTGATATATCATATGATTTACCATCATATAAGTTATTTATTGCCATTGCCTCCATTTTATCATTAAGGGGTGTTCCTGTTCCATGTGCATTAATATAATCCAATTCGTTTAATGTGATACCAGCATCTTTTATAGCTAAATCCATACATCGTCTAGCTCCATCACCATTTGGTTCTGGTGCTGTAAAATGAAATGCATCACAAGTACAAGCGTATCCTACAACTTCACTTAAAATAGGAGCTCCTCTTTTTTTAGCATGTTCGTATTCTTCTAAAATCAAAACAGCAGCTCCTTCACCCATAACAAATCCATCTCTATTTGTATCAAATGGAATACATGCTTTAAATGGGTCTTCACTTTGAGACATGGATTTATTAGCTGCACAGAATCCTGCAAAGGTTATTGGTGTTAAAGTAGCATCTGAGCCCCCTGCAATCATTATATCTGCCTCACCTCTTTGAATGACCCTAGTAGCATTTCCAACAGCATTAGTTGATGATGCACAAGCAGTAATAACTGCTTCTACAAAACCTTTTGCTCCAAATTCAATTGCAATTCTACCAGCTGCCATATTTGGAATCATCATTGGTACTGAAAAAGGACTCATACGGCGATAACCTTTTTCTTTAAATATTTCATATTGAGTGATCAAGGTTTCTACTCCCCCGATTCCTGTTGTAACAGATACACCCATACGCACATTATTTTTATCTTCATCTGTCAATTTAGCATCTTTGTATGCTTCCATAGCCGCAATTAATGCATAATGGCTGTATCTATCAAGACGCCTTACATCTTTTCTATCAAGATAGTCTTCCGCATTAAAATTTTTAATTTCAGCTGCAACTTTAGTAGGAAACTCTGTTGTATCAAACCTTTCTACCAAGTTAATGCCGCAATTACCTTGCTTAACATTCTTCCAAAATTCTTTGATATTCAAACCAGAGGAAGATATAACTCCCATACCAGTGATGACAACTCTTTTATTGTTATTCATTTTCTCACATTTCTAAATAGTTAAAAAAGTCCCCTTAGGGACCTTTTTACTTATTATTCGTTATATATTCAACGGCGCTTCCAACTGTTGAAATTTTTTCTGCTTCTGTATCTGGAATATCGATTCCAAATTCATCTTCCATAGACATAATTAGCTCAACGATGTCTAAAGAATCTGCACCTAAGTCTTCAATAAAAGATGCTTCCATTTTGATCAAATCATCATCAACTCCTAATTGTTCTATAATGATTTCTTTTACTTTATCAAATACCATTTTTGTGTTACCTCCTATATTAGTATTGTATCAGAATTATAATATTACATAACAAGTCCTCCGTCAATATTTAAAACTTGTCCTGTAATATACTCTGCTTGATTGCTGGCTAAGAACAAAACTGCCTTAGCCACATCTGTTGCTTCCCCGAATCTTCCAACTGGAATATTGCCAAGATAACTTGTTTTAAGTTCTTCACTTAATCCATTAGTCATATCGCTTACAATAAATCCAGGAGCAACCACATTACATGTAATGCCTTTTTTGCCTACTTCCTTTGCAATTGATTTGGAAAAGCCAATAATACCTGCTTTAGAAGCAGCATAATTTGCTTGACCTGGGTTACCAATCAAACCAATAATTGATGAAACATTTATAATTCTTCCCCATCTCTTTTTCATCATTGGCCTAATGGCTTGTTTTGTGCAAAGAAAAGTTCCTTTTAAATTTATGTCAATAACTTGATCAAATTGATCTTCAGTCATTCTCATCAATAACATATCCTTTGTAATACCAGCATTATTCACTAAAATGTCAACTTGTCCAAAGGCTTCACTTGCAATAGAAAATATATTAGTAACATCTTCTTGATTTGCTACATTTCCAATTGCAACTACATATGAATATCCTTGCTCATTAAATTCAGCAATCAGTTCGTCAAAATATTGTGACTTTCTTGAAGCATTTAGCACTACATTGGCACCTTCTTTTGCAAAAGTTAAGGCAATAGCTTTTCCAATTCCCTTACTAGCTCCAGTAATTAATACTGTTTTATTTTCAAAATTCATGCTTGCTCCTGTAAACTTTCTAGTGTCTTATTTAATGAAGCTAAATCTTGTACATTGTACACTGTTACGCTTCTATCAGTTTTTCTAATTAATCCACTTATTGTTTTTCCAGGGCCGATTTCAACGAAAGTATCAATTCCCTTGCTAATCATGTATTTAACAGAATTTGTCCACTTAACAGTTTTACTAACTTGATCTACTAATAATTTTCTTATAACTGTTTCATCTTTATATGGTAATCCTGTTGTATTTGAAATAACATCAATAGATGGTTTACCAAAAGAAATAGTTTGTAATTGTTTGTCTAATTTTTCACCTGCACCTTTTAAAAGATCACAATGAAACGGTGCACTAACTGCTAAAGGAATAACTCGTTTTGCTCCATTTTTAGCAAGTAATTCTCCGGCTTTCTCTAAAGCTTTTAATTCACCTGAAATAACAACTTGACCTGGACAGTTAAAATTAGCGCAAGAAACATATCCGAATTCACTTGCCACCTGACAAGCTTCTAAAACAACTTCATCTGCTAATCCAATAATTGCAGTCATACCACCTACACCTTTAGGTACTTCTTCTTGCATGTATTTCCCTCTTAGCCTAACAGTGGCAATGGCTTGTTCAAATGAAAATGCGTTAGCATAAACATTAGCTGTATATTCACCTAAGCTTAAACCAGCTGTCATATCAGCTTTAATACCTGCTTCAATTAATGGCTGTAACATCGCATAACTTGCTGTTACTATGGCAGGTTGTGTGTTTTCAGTTATTTTCAAAGTTTCTTCTGGTCCATTAAAACATAGGTTTTTCATGTCATACCCTAATACTTCACTAGCTCTATCAAAATAATTAGAAGCACTTTTATATTTGCTGGCAATATCTCCACCCATTCCTACAAATTGAGAACCTTGTCCTGAAAAAACAAATGCAATTTTACTCATTAATATCTCCTTGTATACTTAGTCTTATTTGATTAACAATATCTTTTTCAATTAACGTTATCGTTTTTATTAATACATTTTTAATAGTTTTGGCTTTTGAATTACCATGGCTTTTTATTACTAACCCATTTATTCCTAGTACTGGAGCACCACCAACTGTATCTGCATCGGCACGTTTTGCGAAATTTCTTAGTGGCTTCATGATTAATAATCCACCAATTTTTGAGAAGAAATTAGTTTTAATGGCTTCTTTTACGCCATTAAACATAAACTTAGCAGTACCTTCTAAAAATTTCAATAGAATATTTCCAATAAATCCATTACAAACTACAACTTGAACTTCGCCTGCGGGAATATCATTTCCTTCAATATTTCCTTTATAGTTAATTGCAGCTTTTTTTAAAAGTATATGGGCTTCTTTAACTTCCGGTGTTCCTTTTTTATCTTCACTTCCAATATTAATTAAGCCTACTGTAGGTTTATTTACATTATACATACACTTGTAGAATTGACTCCCAAATTTAGCAAACTGAACATAACTTTCTGGGCGACATTCAGAGTTTAATCCAGCATCTATTATTAAAACATCATTTTTTCTTGATGGAATTACAGCACCTAAAGCAGGGCGAATAACTCCTTTAATTCTGCCAACTAGTAATAAGGACCCTGTTAGTAATGCCCCTGAATTACCTGCAGATAAAAATGCATTACCACTTTTTTCTTTTAATAAATTCATACCAACAACCATGGAGGAATCTTTTTTTTGCTTAATAGCTGTAGTTGGAATATCTTTTCCTGTAATAATTTCAGTTGTATTTTTTATTTCAATTCGTTTCTCATCATATGAACTTTCATCTAATATCTGTAAAATTTGTTTTTCATCACCAACAAGTAGGATTTTAAACCCTTCTTTTATATTAACTGCGTCTACGCACCCTTTTACTATTTCATAAGGTGCATTATCGCCACCCATTGCATCTACAATTATCTTCAAATATTTTCTCCTTTATTACTTGCCACTAAAATAAATTTACCTTTAAACACTTCAATCTCATCTCGGTAAATTGTGACCCAAACAATAAAATTTTTCAAACGAATTTCCTTAACTTCTGCTTTAGCAATTAAATTATCATTAGCAAGAACTGGGATTTTATATTTTATGTTAGCCACACCCACTAGAGCAACATCAGCATTAATAATTGATAAAGCTGTTGATTCTGCAAATGAATAAAGATATTGTCCACTGATTACTGATGAATTTTCAAAAGTCATATCCTTTGTTGTTTCAAATAATGCCATACCTGTTTTATTTAATTCTAGATTCAGTAATTCTCCAACAATATCATTTTTTGAAATGGCTTTTACCTTTTCTTTTGTCATAGTAGCTACTTGTCTTACACGTTCTCGCATCTCTTTAATTCCAAGTTCTAATCTGTCTAACCTAACTGTTGGAACGGATACATTCAAACGAGTAGCAATTTGCCCATCAGTTAAAAAAGGCTGATTTAAAATTAACTTAGCTAGTTCTTCGTGTCTTATCAATTTTTTCTTAGTTGCCTTTGTCATTATGCCCTCTTATATATTTTTATAACCAGGTCATAATTAGTATAATTGTTTTTATAAAAAAATGCAATAAGATTATTGCTGGCGAATAATATGAATGTTCTTTTTAATATAGTAATAACCTGATATAAGGGTTAATGCAACTGCAACAACCATTAAAGAATTGCTAATAATATTCATATCAAGAAACTTAAAAAACAAATAAGGTGTTATATCTTTAATTAAAAATGAAGTAATTGCACTGATTTGAAAAATAGTTTTAAACTTTCCCCATATACTTGCAGCTATCACTTTTCCTTCACTAGCAGCCACAATTCTAATACCCATAACAATTATTTCACGTGCAATAATAATCATGGCAATATAGTGCGAAACCTCGCTTTTTTCTACTAAAACAATTAAAGCTGCAATAACTAATAATTTATCAGCTATAGGATCTAAGAATTTTCCTAATTTAGTGACCATATTATGCTTTCTTGCAATATGACCATCAATAAAATCTGTAATAGCAGCTATCAAAAATAGTACTACTCCTATATAGCGGCCAGGTCCTTGTATAAAAGCATTAACCTTCAAAGGCATAAACGAATATGTTGGTGTTATAAAAACCATAACAATGGGAATCATAGCAATTCTAAACATAGTGATTTTATTGGGTAAATTCATTAATAGCTTCTCCTATCAGATCATATTGTTCCACATTAACAATAGTAACTTTTACAATGTCTCCAATTGATAGTGGTTGTCTTGTCGTTACATATACAACTCCATCTATATCAGGTGCTTCACCATATGAACGACCTATATAAAAAATACCATCAGCTGCTACATCCTCAATCAGTATATCACAGGTTATTCCTAATCGGTCGCTATTTTTCTTTAAAGAAATATCTTGCTGTAAAAGCATTAATTTTTCTTTTCTCTGTACCATTACTTCTTCATTAACACGATTAGGTAATTTGGTTGCAGGAGTCCCCTCTTCTAGGCAATATGTAAATATACCAACCCTATCAAATTGAATTAAACTGATAAATTTTTCAAGAATTTCAACATCTTCTTCACTTTCTCCTGGAAAACCAGTAATAAAGGTAGTTCTTATGATTAATTCTGGTACTTTTTCTCTTATTCTTTTTATGAGATCAACGTATTCTTCATTTGTTCCTTTACGGTTCATTAGTCGTAATATTTTATCACTTCCATGTTGTAGTGGTATATCAATATAGCTTAAAAAACGCTTTTCATTTGCCATTAAATCAATTAACTCTTCTGTAGTACTCTCAGGGTAACAATATAGCAATCTAATCCATATCTTATCTGTATTTTTAATAATATTTTTAATCAAATCGGTTAATGCATACTTCTCATATAAATCTAGTCCATAAGCTGTAACATCTTGTGCAACTAAAATAAGCTCTTTCATTCCATTTTGTTCTAAGTTAATAGCTTCTTTGACTATTTCTTCAATTTTTCTGCTTTGCATTTTTCCTCTAATAGATGGGATAGTACAATAAGTACATGAATTATCACAACCGTCACCAATTTTTAAATAAGCAAAAGCTTTATCTTTTGATATTGTTCTTGGTAAATTCAAAAAATCGATACTATAATCATTTCCATATTCACAGAATGTATCTTCCTTTAATAAACTAGCTACATCTTTTATAGCTTTAATACCTAAGCAAGCATCAACTTCTTCTATTTGGTTAATTATATCTTCTTTATATCTCTCCACAAGACATCCGGCAACAACTAATTTTTTAAATACACCTTCCCTTTTTAACTTTGCATATTTTAAAATAGTATCAATAGCTTCTTCAACAGCTGGTTGTATGAATGAACAGGTATTTATAATTACTGTATCTGCATTTTTCACATCAACAGTCATTTTATAATCATTATCCATTAATACACCTGTAATAATTTCAGAATCTACTAAGTTCTTAGGACACCCTAGTGAAACTAATAAGACTTTATTCATGTAATTTCCTTTCCAAGAATGGCAAAAATGACATCTTGTTCAAATCCTTTTGAGGAAAGATACTTGTAGATTTTTTCTACTTCCTTTACTTTCCCTTTATATTTTTTGTCAATTATAAGCTTAGCTGTTTTATAGTCATTAATATGGAACTTTTCTAATAAACTGATTGTAATATTTTCGTCAATTCCTTCTTGTACCAATAAATTAACTAGCATATTTTTAGATATTTTCTTTCCTCTAATTTTTTTACTAATATACTTATTAGCAAAAGCAACATCATCTAATAATCCTTCTTTGGTTAACTTATTTATAACCTGTTCGATTATAGATTCTTTATACCCTTTATTTGATAACATAAAAAATAACCGGCTTTTGGTTTTTAACCCACCGGTTAGATTTTTTCTAGCTACAATTTCACAGATAATCAATTGATCTCTTTTTTTAATATCTTCTATTAATTGTGTAGTAACTTCTTCTAGTTCATATAAAGAATACATAAAATAAGTTTCTTTTAGCACACTTAAACTTTCACGATTATCAAAATATAATGTGAAATATTTTTTACTTTCTTCAATTGTCACTATCCTTATGATGCTCATTATTTGTTAACCCATAATGTTCTCTTAATTTTTTTTCAATTTCAATATAAATCTCATGGTTTTCTACTAAATATTTTTTAGCATTTTCTCTTCCTTGACCTATACGTTGTTCAGCATAAGAATACCATGAGCCACTTTTATTCACAATATCTATCTCAGCTGCTAAATCTAATACATCTCCTTCTTTTGAGATTCCAGTACCATACATAATATCAAATTCTGCTTGCTTAAATGGAGGAGCTACTTTGTTTTTTACAACTTTTGCTCTAGTTCTATTTCCACTATATGAGGTTCCTTCTTTGATGGTTTGTATTCTTCTAACATCAATTCTAATGGAAGAATAAAATTTTAAAGCTCGTCCACCAGGTGTAACTTCAGGGTTTCCAAACATAACTCCTACTTTTTCGCGAAGTTGATTAATAAAAATGGTAGTAGTATTCGACTTACTTACAACACCTGCTAATTTACGTAAAGCCTGTGACATAAGTCTAGCTTGTAGTCCTATATGGGTATCACCCATTTCACCATCAATTTCAGCTTTTGGTACTAGCGCTGCTACAGAGTCTATTACAATTACATCAATTGCTCCACTTCTTACAAGAGCTTCTGTAATCTCAAGAGCTTGTTCTCCTGTATCTGGTTGTGACACAATTAAATCGTCAATATTTACACCGAGTTTTTTAGAATAATAGGGGTCTAGTGCATGCTCTGCATCTATAAACGCTACGTCTCCACCAAGTTTTTGTGCTTCTGCAATCATATGTAAAGCCAATGTGGTTTTACCTGAAGATTCAGGACCGAATATTTCAATAATTCTTCCTCTAGGTATGCCTCCAACTCCAAGAGCAATATCCAAGGAAATTGATCCTGAAGGAATTGATTCTATATTCATATGTGAATTTTCACCTAATTTCATTACAGCACCCTTACCAAATTGTTTTTCAATCTGTAAAAGGGTCATATCTAATGTTTTTTTCTTATCCATTACATTCCTCCATAAGAACATTTGTTCTATTCAATTATATCAGTTTATTCTGTGATGTCAAGTATACCATTAATTATTTTAATTTAACAGTATTTGTCAATTTATTTTTAATTGTATTTACTAAATCATGGCATTCTTCAACTTTTAACAAGTAAGTTACGCCTAAATAAACTGTCATCCCAATCCCCATTATAATTGCAACCCATAATGCTTGACTTATTTTAGAAATTTCAAATATGGTTCCTCCAAATAACTTCTTCATTAGAACACTATCAAATAACCATACAATAGCAGCCATAAGAATTGCTGAGAATGCCATCTTAAATAAACTAGGGAAGTTTTTAGAAATTCTATATCCTTTAATTCTCTTTTTAAAGCTAAGTGATAATATAACCATATTTATAACTGTTGCAAAAGAATAAGCTAAAGCAATCCCCTTTGGTCCAATTGATGAATGCATTGTTAAATAGTAGGCTAAAATAAAATTAATAGCAATACTAATAGTTCCCCCAATAAACGGAATTATTGAATTCTTTGTTGAATAATATGCACGATTCATGATGGTATTTACACACTGCGCAATAAGAGCAACAGCATAGAATGTTAAAATTGAACTTGTTAAATTAACATTTTCCAATGTTAAACTCTGATTAAAATTAAATATAAGCTGTATTATCGATTGACTAAAAATTGTAAAAGCTAGAGCTGATGGAATACCTAAAAAAAGCACTAGTTTTATTGCTCCATTAAGGCGTTCTTCGTATTCAGCAAATTTACCGTTACTAAAAAGTCCTGATAATCTTGGTAATATTGCTACACCAACAGCCTGTGCAATAATGCCAAGGGGCATTTGCCATGTTTTATTTGCTAAATCCAAAGCTGTTAAACTTCCTGAATCATAATGAGTCATATATGATTTTGATACAATTATATTCATTTGCATCATAGCAGAAGTTAGTAAAGATGGAACAGCTAATTTTATCAACATTGAAAAATCTTCATTATGTGTAACAATTTGTGGTTTATAATTCTTTAAGTGTTTAATTGTAAAAGAAAATTGTAAAATAAAATATAATATTGCGCAAACAACAATACCAATCACTACTTTATCAACTCCATAGTTAAGAGCTTCTTGGTCATTGCTTAAAAACATAATACTTAAAACACAGGCTAAATTATAAAATGTGGGACCAAAGGCTGCAACTGCAAACTTATTATATGAATTTAAAATACCATTACATAATCCTGAAAGCATCATAAAAAATGCAATCGGCATTAGCGTTCTAGTCAATTTAATGGTTAACTCCATTTTAGATGGATCTTGATTCTTAAAACCACCAGCGATAATACCCATAAGTTGAGGAGCAAAAACAATTCCTAGTACTGTAATAATCAGCATAATAATCATCATCAAATTAATATAAGTACTAATAACGGACCAACCTCGTTTTTCCTCTCCTTTTTCTACAAATCCTGACAATATTGGAATAAGTGAAGCTGCAATAGCTCCACCTACAATAAGGCCATACATTAAATCAGGGATTTGAAAAGCAGCATTATAAGCATCGGCTACATCACCTAATCCACCCATTTTTATTGGAATTAAAGCAGTTCTAAAAAAGCCTAGAATCCGGCTAATTAGCACAGAAACCATGATCATAAACGCTGTACTCTTTAAATTTGTTTTACTCAAGCATTTTCCCCTTGTAATAATGTTTTTCTTATAAAATCAAAAGCATGAAGACATGTTACATGTCTTATTCTATCTCTATTACCCCATAAGTTTAATTTTTTTGTTAAAATCTGTTTCTTATATCCCAATCCAAGGTAAACAGTTCCTACAGGTTTATTAGTTGTTCCTCCGTTTGGTCCAGCAATTCCTGTGATTGCAAGTACAAGATCAGCTGTTGTTTTATTTTGTAATCCCTTTACCATTTCTATGACAGTTTCCCCACTCACTTCACCATGTTCTTTAAGAACTTTTGGTGAAACATCTAGTTGAGTAATTTTAGATTCATTAGAATATGTAATAAATGAGCTATTAAATACTTTAGATGAGCCACTAATATCTGTTAAATATTTACTTAGTAATCCCCCTGTACATGATTCAGCAAAACTAACTGTTAAATGTTTCTTAAGTAAAAGAGAAAAAACAACCTCTTTTAAGTCAGTGTTATCATATGAATATATATATTTACCAAGTCTCTTTTTAATTTCATTAATGGTAGGTTTAATAACATCTTCATACGATCCAACATTAGCATCATATTTAGCTGTTACTCGCAAAGTTACTTCACCTGATTTAGCATAGGGTGCAATTGTTGGATTTGTCTGTGTTTCAATTAAATCACTAATTTCACTCTCCATGGCTGACTCACCTATACCAAACAGTCTAATAAAAACAGAATGTAATTTATATGAAGAAGTTTTCTTGAAATAAGGTAATATACTTTCCATAAACATGGGTTGCATTTCTCGTGGTGGTCCAGGTAACATAATAATAACTTTTTTATGATATTCAATTAAGCAACCTGGTGCAGTACCCATTTCATTAGTAATTAGCATACTTCCCTTAGGAAAATATGCTTGTTTAGCATTATTTTTGGTCATCTTTCGACCCTTATTTGTAAAAAATTCATTTATTCCATTTAGAATTTTTTCATTAACTACCATTTCTTTGCCAACAGTTTTTGAAATTATTTCTTTTGTTAAATCATCCTGAGTAGGTCCAAGTCCACCTGTCGTAATAATTACATCTGCTCGCGATAAAGCAATATTTAAACATTCTTTTAATCGTATTTTGTTATCACCAACTACAGTATGATAATATACATACACATCCGCTTCTGGAAAATGTTCAGAAATAAACTTAGCATTTGTATTAACAATTTGACCCATTAGCAATTCTGTACCAACGGATAGTATCTCAGCAATCAAATACTCACCTATTGATTATATACTTCACTAGCTGTTAACACTGTAAAATCTTTTGATTGTAGACAGTCAATTGCTTTTTCACAATCCTCAACACGTAAAATAACATTAGCTTTTTTAGAAGCTTTTGAGATAAAGGCATATAAGTATTCAACAGATATCTTATTACTATGTAATATATCTAATGCATGTGCCAGTCCTCCTGGTTGATCTTCAATAGCTACGGCAATAACTTCTGTGGTAGTCACAGTAAACCCATTTTCTTTCAAGGTAGACTGGGCTTTAACTGGATTGTCTACTATAATTCGCAAAATACCAAACTCTGTGGTGTCAGCAATTGAAAGAGCTCTAATATTAATTTGCTTTTCACTTAATACTTTTGTAACCCTAGCAATCCGGCCTTCTTTGTTTTCTAAAAAAACTGATATCTGTTTTACTAACATCTACTTACACGACCTTTCTATATATTTCTTTTATCAATAACTCTTTTTGCTTTTCCTTCACTTCTTGCAATAGTTTTTGGTTCAACCAAAGTAACCTTACAACTAATTGCTAAAGTACTTTCAATGTTGAATTTTAATTTTCTTTCTAACTCTTCAACCTTCTTTACTTCATCAGCAAATAATTTATCAGTCATTTCAACTTGTACTTCTAACGTATCCATAGTTCCTTTTCGCTCAATAACTAACTGATAATGTGGAGCTGTTTCTCCTAAATCCAATAGTACACTTTCAATTTGTGTTGGAAATACATTTACACCTCTAATAATTAGCATATCATCAGTTCTACCAGTTACTTTATTCATTCTTACTAAAGTTCTTCCGCACTCACAAGTATCATAATTTAAACTTGAAATATCTTTTGTCCGGTAACGTAATAAAGGTAATGCTTGTTTCGTAACTGTTGTAAATACTAATTCACCTTCTTCACCATATGGAAGAACTTCTTCAGTATCTGGATTAATAATTTCTGGTACAAAATGATCTTCACTTATATGTAAACCACATTGTTTCTCACACTCAGTTGAAACACCTGGTCCAATTATTTCACTTAGTCCGTATATATCAATAGCCAAGATATTTAGTCTCTTTTCAATATCTTTTCTCATGCTTTCTGACCAAGGCTCTGCTCCAAAAAGTCCAGCTTTGATTTTTATATCTTCACGTTTAATCTTTCCCTCTTCTATACTTTCAGCTAAATACAAGGCATATGAAGGTGTACAAGAAATAATTGTAGAACCAAAATCAGTCATGATTTCAATTTGTCGTTTTGTATTTCCACCTGATATAGGCACAACCGCTGCCCCTATTTTCTCTCCACCATAATGAGCACCTAAACCCCCTGTAAACAACCCATAACCATATGCATTTTGAAAAATATCATCTTTAGTTGTACCTGCACTAGCTATTGTTCTGGCCATAACTTCTGCCCACATTTCAATATCATCTTTAGTATAACCTACAACCGTTCTCTTACCAGTTGTTCCACTTGAGGCATGTATTCTTACTACATCTCTCATTGGAACTGCAAAAAGACCAAATGGGTAGTTATCACGCAAGTCTTCTTTATATGTAAATGGTAATTTTATCAAGTCATCTATGCTTTTAATATCTCCTGGTAAAATACCCATACCATCCATTCTCTTTTTATAAAATGGCACATTCTTATAAACATGGTTAACTGTAGCAATTAACCGTTCACTTTGTAGTTTATGCATTTCATCTCTTGACATACATTCATATTGGGGATTCCAGATTTTCATAATATACTCCTTGTTAAATTATAGTCTATTTTTTTTACTTGTACAAATAAAAAACCCGTCTCATAAAGAGACGGGATATCCGCGGTACCACTCTTGTTTCTGCCATTATGACAAACACTCATTATTGATAACGATTTCTAACCGCCTGTTCCTACTATATGTTCAAAACAGGAGCTTAGGTATGAAATTTCACAAAATGATGAACTTGTCAGAAGCTTTCAACCATGGCTTCCCTCTCTATTTGAAGAATCATTATGTTACTTTGTACCATCATTGCTTTTATACATTATATGATTATAACTCACCTGTGTCAATTGATTTATATAAT
>JAGLDS010000011.1 GCA_023145435.1 Clostridiales bacterium | reverse complement strand
TGGTTCAAGAGTTGATGATTCAGTTCTAGCATTTACACTAGAAAACGTTTCAGCTACAGCAATCGTTACAATTGAAATCGCTGATGTACCTACAATATACTCAGGGACTGCAAAAGGCGACTTAATGTCACCTGCATCAATTGAAGCATATGACGAAGAATTAGCCTTTGTTGGTAAAACAGCAGCAACTGGTTCAGCTACAGAAACTGTTGCATTAAAAGCATGGAGAGATGGCGAAGCAATTTTAGCAGTTACTAAAATGTAATTGTGAATCTATGCAACATCAGGTGTGTGTGCATTCTCAAAGGAGATGATGACATAGGTTGTAACGAAAGTATGGAGGTAGCGAATATGGTGTTAATTCAGCCTCAAATTATCCTACGATTCTTACATTAAATAATTTGTAAATCAACACATGTTCTCACATCTAACTTTAGATTGCTATATATATTATGACAATGGCTGCATAACTTACTAGATGGAAACCACTTGTTTACTTTAATCAATAATTTATCTTGATCAAGTAGTTTGTAATCTAGTAATCTTCTTAAGATTCCAAAGCCATTATCCATTGTAGCTTTTCCTAAATGTAGATGTGCTGAGATTTCTTTCATGTCTATATCTTCTACTATTACACTACTATAAGCTTTGGATATCTTGATTGATAGTTTATGTAAATAATCATTTCGTTGATTTTGGGGTTTTTCATGAGTTTTTGCAACCTTCATACGTTGCTTTTCTCGGGTTTTTCCTCCTTTCTTTCGATTTGATAGTTTTCTTTGTTCTTTATTAAGTTTATCTTCTGATTGTCTATAATATTTAGGATAATCACATTGGTTACCTAAACTATCTACAATAAGTGAACTAGATGAATAATCAAGACCTATTACACTATCTCTAGAATGAGTTATTAGTTTATTTGATTTGCTTTTTATATAAAATACTAATATTAATATAAAGTATTTACCTGTTGAGGTTTTAGAAATTGTTGCTGACTTAATGGTTGCATGTTCTGGTATATCTCTATGTAGCTTTATTTTCATATTTTTTAACTTTGGGATTCTAATTGTATTCTTATTAATAATTCTAATGCTACCTTTTTGATTATTGGTGGTATAACTTTTTTTACTAAAATGTTTACTTTTGAATTTAGGAAATGAAGTACGATTACTAAAAAAGTTAGTATATGCTCTTTTAAGTGCAATAACAGAGTGACAAAGAGCTAGACTATCTACTTCTCTTAACCATTCAAATTCTTCTTTAAGACAAGATAGCTTTGGATATTTTTTTATCTTGTTAATAAAAGGATTAGCTATATGTTCTTCATAAACTTTTTTTCTAAGAGATAAAATGTGATTGAATACAAAGCGAGTACAACCAAAAGTCTTTTCAATTAGTTTGACTTGTTCATTATTTGGATATATACGATATTTGAATGATTTATTCATTAATAATTACCTTGTTTTCTACTATCTATATTTTATCAGATTTGAGGTAGTCTTATCAATGAACTATACTTTAAATTAAGAACAAGAAATCTCCACCTCGCACTCACTAAAGTGAGAAAGGAAGCATTGAGGTGGCGACTAATTGTCAACGATGATAAAAGAGGGTTCACCACCAGCGCCTTCATAATAATTACATGATTAAATGAGCTGTCTCTAAGAAAATCTTAAAAAGAGTTGAGACAGCTCTTTTTTTATGCAGATTTAATGTATTTTAAATTAGAATATGGAAGCAAAAGAGAATTATCTTTTGATTGAATCCATTTTTTAGCATTATCTTTATTTAATATAACAGGCATTCTATCGTGGATTTGATTAATATTTTTAGAAGCGCTAGTAGTGATAATAACTGAATTATTATTATCATCATATAAACCTGCGAAGTATATAGTTTTTAAGTAATTTGATTTAAATAAATATTTTATTTTATCACTCCACTCAAAATATCCATTTGCAGGAAATACTAATGGTTTTAAAGTGTGAAACATTGGTTTTTCATTAATTGTTTCACTGCGGCCATTAATGATAAGTTTCTTAGAGTTATACATGGGTAGTCCCCATTTGGTCAGTGTATATTCAAATTGATTGTTAATTGATTTTATTGAAGGAACCATTGTACCTGGAAAAACCTCATATGCATTATTAATACCTATTCCAGATTTAAAATGTTTTTCAATTTCTTTAAGAATAGCTTTCATTTCTCTGTATTCTTCAGATGTAAATATGATATATCTACCACACATTTTATTTTCCTCCTAAAATATTACTTTTTATCTTTGGATAATCTTTGTGTGTTGCCTCTGACATGTGGTCAATTCCAGAATGAATAAATGTAGCTCTCTTTATAATATGTTCACCATATTTGTTTCTTAGATTATCTAAAGAAATATCTAAATAGTTTTGCCTTTCAAAAAGATTCATTTGATAACTATCATTTTTTACTAAACCGCTTAATCTTAATTGAACATGCCTAATAGGTTTAGTAATTGACATTTCAAAAAGTAGTTTCTTAGCAATAGTATATACTTTATTTGTTTGATCTGTATATATATCACTTTTTCTTTGATGTAATTGATATCTAAAATCATCTGTTTTTATGCCAAGTTGAATAGTATTAGAAACCATACCTATTGACCGTAAACGATATGCACATCGCTCACTTAGGGATAATATGAAAGGATTTAATAGATGTGTTTCTTTATTGCTAATATCCTCAGGTAATGTAAGAGCATTTCCTATTCCTTTTGGTTCACTTGATTCAGGGTTTACATTTGAGTGATCAATTCCATTTGCATAATTCCATAGTAAAAGACCATATAGTTTAAAATGCTGTCTTAGTATATCTGGATGTTCCCTTGCAACTTGCCCAATTGTCTTATAACCAAGCTTATATAGTTTAATACAAGTTTTCATACCAACCATAAATAAGTTGTAGATAGGTAATGGATAGTACTTTTTTTCTAATTCGTGTGTAAATAAGGAATGAGTTTTATTTGGTTTAGCAAATGAAGAAGCTGTTTTGGCTAATAATTTTGAGTTTGAAACACCAATATTAACAGTAAATCCTAATGTTTTATAAATGTTTTCTCTAATTTCATTTGCTAAAGATAAAGGATTAGTTGTTAATTTACCAACATCAATGAAACATTCATCAATACTATATCTCTCAACAAGAGGAGAGTATGAAGATAGAAGTTGGCATAACTCATTGGAGCAGGTGATATATGTATCATAATCTGGTGGAAAAATAAGTAAATCTGGGCATTTTCGCAATGCATGATTTACGGTCATTGCAGTTTTTATACCTAATTTTTTGGCAGGATACGAACAGGCTAACACAATACCAATTCTATTTGATGGATTACTAGCTATAACTGAAGGAACCATTCGTATATCTTTGGTAATTCCTTTAGTTAGCTGATATGTAGCTTCCCATGATAAAAAAGCATTATTACAATCGATGTGAAATATATTATTCATTTTTACTCCGAACAAATGTTCGTTTTATTATATCATACTTTAAATTAGTAGACAATTGATGTATAATTTTTTTGGGAGTTTATTATGGAAATTAAGCAATTAAGTTATAAAACTATAATGCAAAGTAAAACCACAGAGTTACACTTTCCGTTTTTGTATGAAAAGAATAATAATGAATGGTATATGACTTACCGCGAAGGACCACATGGTGTACCAGGTGGTGATTATGTTAAATGTGTTAAGTCTAGCGATCAAGGAAATACGTGGAATATTTGGAAGGGACTTGGGGCAGAACCTAGATTGCGCTGGTTTAGAACAACGTTAAAAGATGGTTCAATAATTTCCCATCGTTACCGTTTGAAAATGGGAGTAAATGACTATTATGGTTATATTCTTCGTTCTAAAGATGGCGGGAAGAATTGGATAAAAAGTAGATGTGATGTTTATGGTATTTCAATTGATGATGATTATGCATACATGTGGGGCCATATTAAAGAAGATGATAAAGGTAATTTATATGTTATTGTTTATGGTACCTGTGAAGATAAATATATTAATATGATTATGACATCTCATGACAATGGTAATTCATGGAACCCTTTTTGTCATTTGGGAATAGAAAATAGTAACTTTTCAGAAGGACCTTGTGAAGGGAATTTAGTATTTTTAGAAGATGGTAGAATTTTAGCTGTATATCGTACAGGTGGACCATTAATATATGCTTTGTCAGATAGTACTCAAAAGCATTTTAAACATTTTATTCTAGATCAACATGGAGTAAGCCCACAATTACTAAAAATGGATGATAGAGTTATTTGTACTTATGGTACAAGGGATATAAAATTACGCTATTTTAAAAATGATCGTTTTTCTGAAGCCGTTGATGTTTATACAGGGTCTGGTAGTGGCTATACTGATATTCAAAAACTTTCTGATGATAGATTTAGAATTGTATTTGATCAATCGGATTTTTTAATTGATCAGATTAATGGAGATAAGCAACGATTAGTTAGAGTTGAGTATATTATAAAATAGCAAAAGTAAATAAAAGATTGTAGCGACTCTATTAGTAATAGCGAGTCGCCTTTTTTTAGGAGAATATATGATTAACTGTGGTATTATAGGGACCGGTTCCATTGCAAATTGGCATGTTTTAGCAATAGAAGAAACTGGTTTAGGTAAGGTAATTGGTGCATGTAGCAAAAGTAAACCGTCACTTAATTCATTTTGTGAAAAATATATGATTACTCCTTATAAAACCTATGAGGATATGTTAGCTGATAAAAACATAAATGTTATATGTATTTGTACTCCTAGTGGATTACATTATGATCATATTCTAAAAGCTGCAAAAGCTAGAAAACATATTGTAGTTGAAAAACCAATGGCTATTTCATCAAAACAATGTGATGAAATTATTTTTATATTAGAAAAATATCAAGTTACTTTAGCAATAGCTTACCAGTCACGATTTAATAGCTCATTTATAAAAGTTAAAAAAGCTATTGATAAAGGTGCCCTTGGAAATATAATGTTTGCTGATGTGTATATGAAATTTCATAGGTCATCTTATTATTACCAACAAAGTTCGTGGAAGGGAACCTGGGAATTAGATGGTGGTGGTGCATTAATGAATCAAGGTAGTCATGGAGTAGATTTGTTGCTTTATTTAGCAGGAGATGTACTTTCAGTTCATGGTCGATGCAAAACACTAAAACATGAAATTGAGACAGATGACACTACCATTGCTTCAGTAGAATTTGTAAATGGTGCAATAGGAGTGATTCAAGCTTCAACTAGTATTTATCCTGGAATGCCTAGGAAAATAATGATTAACGGAGATAAAGGTAGTGTGATTATTGAAGAGGATACTGTCGTTTTATTTGATACAGAAAATAATGTTATTCCTAAAGGTTTAATAATTGGTGAAAATGATGATTTTAGTTCCAAAGATCCCCTTGATTTTTCCATAGAGGGACATATTGCCATCTATAATAACTTTTTTGATTGTTTGAAAAACAATAAGGTACCTATTTTGAATCAATATGAAGGTAGACGATCTATTGATGTTATAACTGCTATTTATAAATCAGCAAAAGAACATAAAGAAATCTTTTTAAAAATAAGGTAGTTTCATCCTAGAAAGATAATGATATAATAGGATAGATGAAAAAATTAATTATATTGATGATTTGTTTTATTTGTTTATCTATCCTTATAACTTCATGTAATGTATTGTTAGAAGAAATAGATAATCCCACAAAAATACCGGTTCTTACTAATATACCGGTTGATTCTATAATGCCAATTCCATCTGCTAGTGGTTCGCCAAGTGCTATACCTACAAAATCACCTGAACCTAAACCAATAATTAATCCTACAGTAACTGATTTATACAATTATCTTAAACAGTATTTAGCTACATATTCAGGAGACTATGGACTATATTATTATAACTTACAAACTAATGAAGAATTTGGAATAAGAGATAAAGAAAAATATATTGCTGCAAGTACTTCAAAAGTACCTATTAATTTGTATTTATATAAGCTAGTAGCAGAGGGAACTATTGATTTAGATACAGAAATTGAATATTTAGAAGAAGATCAAGAGTGGGGTACAGGTAAGATTATCTTAGGTGAATTTGGCGATGTGTACACATTACGTGAACTTTCAGAACTTTCAATTACTATTAGTGATAATTGTGCTATAAATATGATTATTAGAACCATTGGAAAAGAAAATTTTATTAGTTATATGAATTCCTTAGGTGCAATAATTGATTATCATAGTTATAGAACATGTCCATATGATATGAATTTATATTTTCTAGAATTACAAATGCGATATGATGAAAATAAAGAAGTATATGGAGATATGGTTTATTATTTGAAAAACACAATATTTAATGATTTTATTCCTAGTTTATTACCAAACACTGTTGAAATAGCACATAAAATCGGAACATATTATCCTGTTCCTTCTTTTTTAGATGGAGGCATTATTTATGCTGATACTCCATATATTCTTTCCATAATGACCAATGAAGTTAAAGAAAATGAAGCTTATGAAATTATTAGGCAAACTAGTAAAGTAGTATATGATTTTGTCAAAGAAGGTATACTTCCTTCATTTGTAGTAAATACATCAACTATGATTCCTGAAGATATTATAAAATCAGCTAGACCATATAATTATTATCAGTTTACAGAAGATGTTATAGTTGATGGAGAAGTTACAAAATATTACTTTGATAATGATAATATTAATTTTGAAGATAGCAGTGAATATGGAAGCGACTTAGGTGTTTTAACTTTTAGGGGAAATAATTATAGAGATGGTGGTTCTTATGGGACAGTTGATATCCAAGAGGAAAAACTAGAAATTATTTGGGATTTTGATATTGGTATTATAAAGACCCCATCTGGAGGTTTCTGGCCAGGTGTAGGTTGGACTGGACAACCTTCCATTATAAATTGGGAACCAGAAGTATTAGCCACTATGAATGTATATCCACAATTTAAGAATACAGATTTAAAAGAAGTAATTTATGCTACGTTAGATGGGAATATATATTTTTGTGACCTAGAAACAGGTGAGTGGACACGTGAGCCTATTAATATGGGTTATCCCACAAAGGGTAGTGTTTCAGTGGATGAAAGGGGATACCCAATCTTATACACAGGTCAAGGAATTAATGAAAATGACAGTGAATTTTTAAATCCTAAATTTAGAATGTATGATTTAACGGACCAAAGTGTTATTTATCTTATTGAAGGAAATGATAAAGATGCCTTAAGAAGATGGTACGCTTTTGATTCATCTGGTTTATTAGATTCAAAAAATGATACATTCTATGAGTTAGGTGAAAATGGTATTATTTACAAAATCAAACTAAATACTGATTTTAATTTAAGTACAGGAGAACTAACGTTAGATCCTATAATAACAAAATTCAGATATACTAATCCATTTGGTACAAGGTATGGCTTTGAAAGTTCTCCGGTTATATATGATCATTACCTATTTGCTACAGATAATTCTGGTATGCTAATTTGTATTGATTTACAAACATTTAAAACCATGTGGATTTATTCATTAGGTGATGATGCTGATTCATCTCCTGTATTGGAAGTAACAAATGAAGGGGTTTTCTTGTATGCAGCTACAGAAGTTGATAGACAAGGAGATGAAGAGAATGAAGAAGATCAATATTATCCTTCATATATAAGAAAATTTAATGCTTTAACTGGCCAATTAATATGGCAAGTTGAATATGAGTGCTATTATGATAGTGTTATTAATGGTGGGGTATTAAGTTCACCTATTATTGGTAAAAATGATTTAGAAGGACTTGTTATTTACTCAATTGCAAAAACAGGTAGTAAAGGTGCTGGTAAATTAGTTGCTCTTGATAAAGCTACAGGACAAGTTGTTTGGGAAGATGTTTTTGATGCATACTCATGGTCATCCCCAACAGCAATTTATACACCTTCTTTAAAAGGATATATACTGTTTTGTAATTACTATGGACAAATGAATTTAATTGAAGGAATCTCAGGTATAGTAAAAGATACCATTTCTCTTGGAGCTAATATAGAAGGTACACCTGCCGTATATGAAAATATTGCAGTAATTGGATCATATGCACAGAAGATATTTGGTGTTAAAATAAAATAATCATAAATAACATATAAAATAAAAAAGGAGTAATTATGTTTTTATTAGGAATAGATATTGGTGGAACTAAATGTGCGGTTGTATTAGGTAAGCCTAGAAATGAAATAGATCCAACAAAAGATGAAATTGATATTATTGATAAAATAAAATTTCCAACAATAAAAGGTGTTGATATAGTTATTTCAAAACTTTTTGAAGCTGTAAAAAATATGCTTAATAAGCATCAACTAGAAACGTCACAAATTGCTATGATGGGAATTAATTGTGGCGGACCACTTAATTCGCGAGATGGAATAATTCTTTCACCTCCTAATTTGATTGGTTGGATTAATATTCCCATAGTAAAAATATTTTTTGATAAGTTTGGTATTCCTTGTAAATTACAAAATGATGCTAAAGCAGGTGCACTAGCTGAATGGCTATATGGAGCTGGTAAAGGTTATAGTAATGTAATGTTTATTACCTTTGGAACTGGATTTGGTAGTGGTCTTATTCTTGATAATAAGCTTTACTTAGGTACAAATGATATGGCAGGTGAAGTAGGCCACCTTCGCATGGAACCTTATGGACCAGTTGGTTTTGGTAAAGCAGGATCTTTAGAAGGTTTTTGCTCTGGTGGAGGTATTGCTCAATTGGCAAAAGCCAAAGTACTAGAAAAGTTACAGCTAGGTGAAAGTGTATCATTTTGTAAAAATATGGAAGAATTAGAAACACTAAATGCTAAGATTGTTGGAGACGCTGCAGAAGCTGGGGATGCCTTAGCACTTGAAATATATGAAATAAGTGGAACTTATCTTGGAAAAGGATTATCACTTTTTATTGACATATTAAATCCACAAGTTATAATAATCGGTAGTATCTTTGCTAGAAGTCGTGATATTTTGTGGCCACATGCGAAGAAAGTGATTGAAAAAGAGACTATCTCCCATGCTAGAGCGGTATGCAAAGTAGTACCTGCTGGCTTAGGAGAGAGAATTGGAGATTTAGAAGCTTTATCAATTGCAGCTTATGAATTAATGGAAGGAAAATAACAATGAAAAAAGAAACAAGACAAATTTTAGGACGATTATTTTTAGATAATCAAGGATTAGAAATTTGTCGTAATGAAATTGTAAATGCCTATGAAGCTATACTGGCATGCTATAAAAAAGGAGGAACTTTATTAGTATGTGGTAACGGTGGTTCTGCTGCTGATTCAGAACATATTGTAGGCGAACTAATGAAAGGGTTTTTAAAAAAACGTCCGCTATCTGATAAAGAAAAAAAAGTAATAGGTGATGAAGACTTATATAATAATTTACAAGGAGCGCTACCAGCTATTTCATTAGTTAGTCAAAGCGCTGTTATGACAGCTTTTATTAATGATGTAAAACCTGATATGGTATATGCACAGTTAGTATATGGATATCGTAACCCAAATAATTTATTATTAGGAATTACTACTTCTGGTAATTCTAGAAATGTTATTAATGCTATAAAAATTGCAAAAGCGTTTAAAATGAAAACCATTGGATTTACAGGACAAGGTGGTGGAAGTTTAAGCTCACTTTGTGATATTATGTTAAAGGTACCAGCGATTGAAACTTATAGAGTACAAGAATTGATGTTACCAGTGTATCATGTGTTGTGTGCAATGGTAGAATCAGAAATATTTGACGAAGAATAGGGGAAAAATTATGGAAAAAGATTTAATTTTAACAGCCATTAAGAAAACTGGTGTTGTTGCTGTAATTAGAGCAGACAATGAAGAGCAAGCATATAAGATAACTGATGCGTGTTTAGAAGGTGGTATTTCTTCACTTGAAATTACTTTTACTGTACCAAGGGCTCATAACATAATTGAAAGTCTTGATAAAAAATATGGAAATGACATATTGTTAGGTGCAGGAACTGTGTTAGATCCAGAAACTGCTAGAATTGCTATTTTATCAGGAGCTAAATATATTGTTAGTCCATATTTAAATACCGATATGATTAAATTATGTAATCGTTACCAAGTTCCAACTATGCCAGGTGTTATGACAATTAAAGAAGTTGTAGAGGCCATGGAGGCAGGTGCTGATATTTTAAAAATATTCCCAGGAGGAGTATTTGGACCTAAAATCATAAAAGATATTAAAGGACCACTACCACAGGCGCAATTAATGCCAACTGGTGGAGTTAGTATTGATAATGTACAAGAGTGGATTAAAGCAGGAGCAGTTGCTGTTGGTGTAGGAAGTTCATTAACAAAAGGTGCAAAAACAGGCGATTATGATTTAGTCACTAAGATGGCTAAAGAGTTTATAAAAAAAGTTAAGATTGCAAGGGGTTAAAAATGAGTAAAGTTGTTACTTTTGGGGAAATAATGCTACGGTTGAAATCACCAGGGCGAGAGAGATTTTTACAATCTGATAAATTTGAAGCCACTTTTGGTGGTGGAGAAGCAAATGTGGCTGTTTCATTGGCTAATTATGGAATGGATGTTGACTATGTAACTATTTTACCTGATAATCCATTAGCTAAAGCTTGTGTAAGACAATTACGTGGATTCGGTGTGGATGTTTCAAAAATAGTATATCAAGGTGATAGAATGGGCGTATATTTCTTAGAAGCGGGAGCTGTTCAACGACCATCTAATGTTATATATGATCGTAGCGATTCTGCCATTTCATTAGGTAAACCGGGTGATATTAACTGGAATGAAGTGTTTGATGGAGTTGATTGGTTCCATATTACAGGGATTACACCAGCTATTAGTGATTCTGCTAGATTATTATCAATAGAAGCATGTAAGGCTGCTAAAAAATTAGGTATTACTATTTCATGTGATTTTAATTATCGTAATAAATTATGGAAATATGGATTATTGGCTACAGATGTAATGCCCGAATTAGTTTCATATGTAAATGTGGGTATTGCAAATGAAGAAGATTGTCAAAAATCACTGGGAATTTCCATTGAAGCAGATGTAAAAAGTGGTAAATTAGATATTGATAAATATGAAGCCTTATCTAATAAAGTTTTAGCACAATTTCCAAATATGGATATTATGGCTATTACATTAAGAGAAAGTAAATCTGCAGATCATAATGGATGGAAAGCATGTATTAATGATAAATCTAAGTTCTATGTTAGTAAATTATATGATATTACACATATGGTTGACAGAGTAGGTGGAGGCGATTCTTTTGCTGGTGGATTAATTTATGGACTAACTCATTACGACAAAACAGAGAAAGCCTTAGAATTTGCTGTTGCAGCTAGTTGTTTAAAGCATACAATTATGGGAGATTTTAATAGAGTCAGTGTAGATGAAGTAACCAAATTAATGTTAGGTGATGGTTCAGGTCGTGTACAACGATAAAAAAGGCATCCTTTTTATAAAAAAAATTATTATTATATAGTTAATACTAAAATTATAAAGTAAACCAATCGCCCATTACCTTATTATATTTTGAAGGAACACATGTAGCTAATCCAGCGTTTGGGAAAAAAGATAGCTCGCCTATATATAATTTATCATATGATATGTAAAAGTCTACTCTTATAAAAGGTAATCCTTTTGATAATTGTTTACCAATACCAAGCATCTCTTGTAAATGAGCTGGTTTTTCAAGCTGATCAGTCTCATAATTTTTATAATGAAAAGGTATTTTTTTAAATAATGGTGTATAAGGAGTAACAGTGATTTTACCATCACTTGTTCGACCACTAATAATATTAATTATTTTACATTGTCCGTGAAAAAAACTTAATTTATAATCTGTAAGATATCCTTTTTCTTTATCTTGTATATATTTTTCACAAATAATCTTACGCTCGATTTCTTTATAAACCCACTCTCTAGCGTGATAATAATGATTAACTGACATCCATTTATTTAATTGTAATATTGTGTTTTTAATATCAAGAGTTGATTTGTCCTTTACAATAATATTAAAACTACAACCATGGTTGCATTTTAAAACAAATTTATTAGGTAATTTAGAAAAATCAATATCTTTTGCTTTTTCATATACTCCAAGTAAAGGAACAACATACTTGCCTAATCCTTTTTCTTTTAAATAGGATTTAAGTAGATATTTGTCAGACATTGTAATCATTAATGGGTTTCTATAATTTAGAATAAATTTAATCATTTTCTCATCAAAAAGAATTGCTTTTTTTATGTGCGGGAATTTTTTATAATAAAATAAAAACCGCAAAGATAAATAAATTTTTGTCGGTATAAATGCAAAATACTTTTTAGGAATTTTTCTTATTAATTTCATCTAGTTGTAACCAACTTCCAAATTTAACATTCTTAGAGCTAGGACCTCTCATAAGCAATCCACCACTAGGATAAAATGTTAGTTCCCCTAAAATTATTTGGTTATTTACTATATATACATCCACACGTAAAAAAGGAAAAGCACTTGAAATATCTTCAACCATAGCAATCATTTCGTCAAGACAAGATGGTTTAGGTATTTTTAAATTACCTGCATACTTTATGTGAGAATCAGTAACGACAGGTAAGAAATTCCATTCTCTATCATATATTGATACTTTTAGTCCATCTTTTGTATTGCGATTATACATAACATTTATTCTTTTCACAGTTCCATGAAAACATAAAATTTTATAATCATTTAACCCGTTATAATTAATATTTTCCAAATACTTTTCACAAATGATTTTACGATCTATTTTTTTATATACCCATTCTCTTGCGTAATAGAAAAAATTTATATGCATCCACCTATTTATTTGTTTTTTTGTTTTTTTAATATCCATATTAGTCTTAGATTTAATAATAATATTAAAACCACATCCATGATTAGTTTTTAATACAAATTGTTCAGGTAATAAAGAAAAATCAATATCATCAAAGTTATCATATACGCCATATAACTCGTTTAACATGTGTCCATAACCTTTAGATATCATATATTCTCTAACCTTATATTTATCAACTAAGTTTGGCATTAACTCATTTTTATAATATAAAATATATTTATGAATTTTTTCATCAAAAGTTATACCGTTAATAATGTTAGGAAATTTATGATAAGTAAGGTAATATCGCAAACTAATATATAGTTTATCAGGAATAAAAAAAAGTGCTCTTCTAATAAAATAGCTAGATAATTTCATAGCTCCATTATACAACATAATACTAAAGAATAGGAAGATGGAGTGAATAGAAAACATAAAATCTAAAGAACCATAAAATAAGTAGTTGAAAAACTCTTAGATAAAGGTATAATATATAAAGTGGAAAAGAGATGAAGAGGGGTTTATGGAGTTTATAACTTTACCAATATCAATTAAAAAAACATTTATGCAAGGGGTTGCATATACTAAATACAATGATATCAATACTTTGTATGGAGTGTTAGCGGAGGGTGAATGTGCTACTTTTGTTGTTATAGATTTAGATAAAAAGTTAATAGTTAAAACACATGAGTTAGAAGGTGCTACTGGTTCTTGGACTGTTAGTATAGCATCTGATAATAGAGTATATATAGGTTCTTATACAAATGGGGGACTATATCGCTATGATCCTATAAAACAGCAGACTGATATGGTAATTGAAAATATTCCTGGAGTTAAGTTCATCTTTGATTTACAAGCTGATAATGATAATAATATTTATGGTGGTACTTGGCCTAATTGTGCAGTATTTAAATATAATGGAAAAGATGAACGACTAGAATTTGTAAAAGAAAAAATTGTAGAAACTGAAGATTATGTTAGAACATTAGCTCTTAATGTTGAAAATAAGAAAATATATGCAGGTGTATCTACACATGCACATTTAATTGAATTAGATGAAAAAACTGGAATAAAGCGAGATTTACTAAAGGCTGAATTACATGGCGAACCCTTTTGTAATATTATTGGTATTAAACAACAAAAATTAGCATTATTTTTGCAAAATACAAAACAATTACTTTTCATTGATTTAACTACTGATGAAATAATTAACAGAAAAAAATTAGAAAATATTAGTAGTGTTATACCTAAAGATAGTAATAGTAATAATTTTGATTATTATCGTTCACAGGATGGGTTGGTTATTGCTGATTTTTTAAATAATGATTTTTACTTATTACCAACGAGTGATAATGTCATAATGCTAGGAGGATTTTCCTATGATGATGGCACGAAAATATTATTTACAGAATTTGAAGGACAAATTCATTTATATGACATAGAAACAGGTTCATCAGAAGAAATAAAAGTTTTAATGCCTAAAAAGAACATTGAACTTCGTCAAATTCATGAATATAAGAACAAATTATACGGTGGAGGGTATCTTCGTGGAGGAACATTTATTTATGATATAGAAAATGATAAAAGTGTTCAATTAGATGGAGTTGGCCAAAGTGAAAGCTTGCTTGCTTATAATGATAAGTTATATATAGGGAAATATCCTGGTGCAGATATTTTTGAATATGATTTATTAAAAGATTGGGATGACAAAAATCCTAAAAAACTATTTTCTTTAAAAGATAAATTCAATCAAGATAGACCGTTTGCCATGGAAATTTACGATGAACAATTGTTTATTGGAACTATTCCTAATTACGGCAGTACAGAAGGTAGTTTAACTATTTGTAGATTGATTGATAAGAAATACACAGTATTAGAAAACTTTATAGATAATCAAAGTATTGTTTCTCTTAAAGCAAAAGATGGAATTTTGTATGGGGGAACAACCGTATGTGGCGGATTAGGTAGTTATACCCTTCATGAAAGTGGTAGACTTTTTGCTTATGATATCTTGAAAAAAGAAATAATTTTTTCAATTGAACCTGTAAAAGGACGAAAAAATATAGGTGGGTTATTAATTGATGATAATTTGTTATTTGGTTGTGCTGATACTACTTTATTTATAATTGACTTAACAACTGGGAAAAAGATATTTGAACAGTTTGTTTGTGTCCATAATCCTGAAAAAGACTATAAATGGGAGATTTCATTTATTAAAAAAGGCAAAGCAGGTTTATACTATATTGTAACAGGGAATCGCTTATTTAGTTTTGATTTAAAACAACAAATTCTTGCACCAATTATGAAAAAGAAAGTTAATCTCTTACAAATAGATAGTGAAGGTCATTTGTACATGCAATATTTAGATAATGTTCGAAACATTATAAAAAGCGTAGAAACTGTCTAAAAATTTTCACAAGAAAAATATGATATAATTAGTAAAGAATAGTCACATTACCTTATTGGTAGTGACTTAAGGTTTTATTAAGAAATATAGGGTATTATTATATATATAAAAGGAGACAATGATGAATTACTTAGAAAAGTATGATAAATGGATAAAGAATGCTGATTCTGAAACAGTAAAAGAACTAATTAAGATTAAAGATAATAAAAAAGAAATTGAAGATAGATTTTATCAAACACTAGAATTTGGAACAGGTGGTTTAAGAGGCGTTATGGCAGCTGGAACCAATCGTATGAACATTTATGTTATAAGACAAGCAACTAGAGCTTTAGCACAGGTAATTGTTGAAGAAAAAAGACAACAAGAAGGTGTTGTTATTGCTTATGATTGTCGTATAAATTCTAATAATTTTGCTAAACATTGTGCAGAAATCTTTGCAGGTCATGGTATTAAAACCTATATTTTTGATGATTTACGTCCAACACCTGAGTTGTCTTTTGCTATTAGGTATTTAAAAACCGTTTCAGGTATTAATGTTACCGCTAGCCACAACCCAAAAGAATACAATGGATATAAAGCGTATTGGGATCAAGGTTCACAAATATTAGATGATATTGCACTTAGGATTCAAGATAATATTAAAAAAATAAATCTTTTTGATGATAGTAAGATAATGCCATTTGATAAAGGAATTAAACAAGGAGTAATTGAAATTATTGGAAAAGAAGTTGATGATGCTTATAGCAAAAAGGTACTTTCACTTACACTAAATGATATAAATGTAAAAAAAGATATAAATATTGTTTATACTCCTTTTAACGGAACTGGAATTAAATTTATTCCTGATATTTTAAAAGAGAGAGGATTTAATAATGTTACTTTAGTTAAAGAGCAAATGACACCAGATGGTAATTTCCCAACTACTCCATATCCTAATCCAGAAGATACAAAGAATTTTGAATATTCTCTTAAATATGCTAATAAAGTAGATGCGGATTTGGTTTTGGCCAGTGATCCTGATGCAGATAGAATGGCTATTATGATAAAAGATAATAACAATCAATATATAGCTCTTAATGGTAACCAGACAGGAGTTTTACTAATTAACTATATCTTATCCCAACGTAAGATTAAAGGCCTTAATAAGCCAAGTGACGCCTTGGTTAAATCAATTGTTACAGGTGATATGGGAATTCCTATTGCAAAAGATAATGGTGTTACTACCTTTGAAACATTAACTGGATTTAAACATATTTGTGGGTTAGCCAATGAATTTGAAAAAACAGGTGATAATAATTTTGTCTTTGGTTATGAAGAAAGTATTGGCTATTGTCCTGAAACATTTGCAAGAGATAAGGATGCTGTTAGTACAGCCATGTTGATTGCAGAAATGTGTGGATATTATATGGCTAAAGGAAAAACGTTATACCAAGTGCTTTATGAATTATATGAACAATATGGATACTATAAAGAAACACAGTTCTCAATTTTTTATAGAGGTGTTAAAGGTGCCATTATAAAAGCTGGTGTTATGAAATATTATCGAGAAAAATATCCTAAAACAATAGGTGGAGTAGCGCTAATTGAAAAAATTGATTATCTTAATGATGATACAGGCATGCCTCCATCAAATGTATTGAAATTTAGATTTGAAGATGGTTCATGGTATGCCGTTAGACCATCTGGAACAGAACCAAAATTAAAAACATATATTTATACTAGTGATAGTAAAGAAAAAACTTCTTCTTCTAAATTAGCAAATTTTGAAAAAGAAATAAAAAAAGAATTAGCTTCAATTGAAAGGATAGTTGAAAATGCCCAAGATACTCGTAGTTGATGATGAAAAAGAAATTAGACAGGTAATTGTTAAATACTTACAAAGTGAAGGATATTTAACTATTGAAGCTGAAAATGGAGTAGATGCTGTCATGAAATATCATGATGAGCATCCTGATTTGCTAATTTTAGATTTAAACCTTCCTGATATTTCTGGGGAAAAAGTATGTGAATCAATTAGACAAAGTAATGACACACCAATTATTATGTTAACGGCAAAGGTTCAAGAAGATGACAGAATTAATGGATTAGCTTTAGGTGCAGATGATTATGTACTTAAACCATTTTCTCCTAAAGAATTAGTAATGAGAGTTAAAGCTATTCTTAGACGAACCTTAGTTAGTAAACAACAACAAGATACGATTGAATTTGGCAAAATTGAAATAGATGAACAAGCTTATGTTGTAAAAAAAGATGGTAAAGAAGTTTTCCTTACTCCCATTGAGTTTAAAATATTAGTAGCACTTTCTAA
The DNA here is from genome assembly GCA_023145435.1 of Clostridiales bacterium. GTDB lineage: Bacteria > Bacillota > Clostridia > DUPQ01 > DUPQ01 > JAFGUQ01. Next base: position 41,760 of record JAGLDS010000011.1, on the reverse strand, counting down.
AAATCCAGGGCGTACCTTTTCTAGAGAACAATTAATAACATTTGCATTAGGGTATGAATATGATGGACTTAATAGAACTATAGATTCTCACATAAAGAATTTGCGACAAAAAATAGAATCAGATCCTGGAAGCCCAAAACATATAAGAACTATTTTTGGTGTAGGATATAAATTTAAGGAGTAATATGACAAAACTTAATGCTTTATTTGCCAGATATTTTATTGGTGGAATCATATTTCTTCTTGTCATTATAATTTTGTTGTCAAATTATATTACTACAATATTCTTTACGGATTTTTTAACTACAGTTAATTTAAAAAGTAATGAAGCAATTATTGATAACATTCAAGGTCTTTTAATTAACAAGGCTCCTACTGGATTTTATAAAAGTTACTTAAAGACAGTAGCTAATGAAGGAAATGCTGAATTAACTTTATATAAAGGTGATATACATGTGTTTAGTTCAGGACCTGAAACAGTGGCTCTTGGCCCAAATGAAAAAATGTATGAAAAAGTATTTAAAGAAGATGAAGCAACTCTGTATACTTATAAATTTTTAATTGAAAATGAGGAGTTTGTCTTAAAAATCTATCGCGTAAATGATATTCGTTTTATTAAACAAAATGTAGAATATTTAAATAGAACTAATCTTATGTATTTAAGTGTATTTATTTTAGCAGTAGCCTTTGCTATTGTTTTATCTTTATTACTTGCTAAGAAATTTAACCAACCCATACTTACTATAAGAGAAAATATTAATTATATAAAAAAAGGGAAATATAAAAATATTAAAAAAACCACTACAAAAGCTAGAGAACTTCAGGAATTGTCTAATGAAATTAATTTGCTTGCAGCAAGTAAAGAGCAGGAAGAAAATTTAAGAAAGAGACTTTCAAGTGATATTGTCCATGAATTAAAAACACCTATTACAGCTTTATCAGCTAATCTAGAAGCTATTTTGGATGGTATATATAAACCAGATCAAGAACGAATTAAGGTGTTATTAGATCAAACTAATAGACTAGCACGACTAGTTAATGGATTGTCTAAATTAACAATCTTAGAAACAAATGCAGAACATATGTCAGTTGATAAAATTAATTTATCAACTATGTTACATGATATATTTGTTACATTTGAACCTTCAATTAAAGAAAAAGGATTACAAAGTATTAAAAATATAAAAAATGATATATATATTCTAGGTAATGAAGATAAGTTGTTACAAAGTTTTGTTAATATTATTTCAAATGCTTTAAAATATACTGAATATGGTTCAATCACTGTTTCATTGGAAAAAACCATGAATCAAGCAGTAGTTACAATAACAGATACAGGTATTGGTATTGATGAAAAAGATTTACCATTTGTATTTGAACGTTTTTATAGATCTGATATTTCTAGAAGCCGACAAACTGGAGGAGCGGGTATTGGACTGGCCATTACAAAAGCTGTTATAGCAGCTCATGATGGAGAAATAGCTGTAAACAGTGTCAAAGGACAAGGTTCAACATTTATAACAACATTGGATTTAGTGAAATAATACAAAAGAATAATATAAGAAGAAGCTATAAGTACAATGATTACAGTACTTATAGCTTTTTTACTTTGATTCTTAGTAAGAAAATTACGATAAGCGTATAAAGTGAATCAAGCATTAATAATATTATAGGTGATATATCACACACATATGGAGGTAAATTGAATATTAATTAACATATTCCTCAAGAGTAATCCATTATATATACAGATGTGAAGACTATACTTAAAATATATTAAAAAAGGAGAAAGAAAAACATGAAAAACAAAACATTATTAATCGTAACAATTATAATCTCATTGTTAGTAGTAGGAACGGTTGCATTTGCAGCTAACGAAAACCCAGATACAGCACCAGCAGTTAAGAGTGAAGTAGCAAGAGAAGGTGGAAATGGATATAAAGGTGCAAAAGGAGATAACGTACCAAAAGAAGATATGGTATTATTCTCAGACACATTAAAAGTGGAAGTAAATTCAATCTTAAATAAGCTAGTTACTGATGGTGTGTTAACAGCAGATCAATTAGAAGTTATTGGTTCATTTGAAAAAGGAAAAGGACTACACATTGGCGATGTACTTGGTGATACATTATCAGAAGAACAAGAAATAATAGTAAAAGCAGCAATGGATGAGTTCAAAGTATTAAGAGATGAAATGCAAGCTACTAGAACAACTGGTAAAGGTGGAAGTAGAAATCGTTTAGAATTAAAAGATTGCGAAATAACTCCTGAAAGCTAAACCAAAATTAAATAGAGGAAAAGAATGGGTAACCATTCTTTTTTTTTGCATGAGTATATATTATAATAAAAGAAAACGGGAGAAAAATCATGAGTTTAATTTGTGCTATTGGAGAATTATTAATTGACTTTACCCCTATGGGAGTATCAACACAAGGAAATAATATCTATGAACAAAATCCAGGAGGAGGTCCTGCCAATGTAGCTGTGGCTACATCAATGTTAGGATTACCGACATCATTTATTGGAAAAGTAGGTAATGATGGATTTGGTCACGAATTAAAACGTGCAATGATTTCTAAGAATATTGATGTTTCCTCATTGGCAATGACAGATAGTTGCCACACTACCTTGGCTTTTGTTCACTTAGATGATGATGGAGATAGAAGCTTTTCATTTTATAGAAAACCAGGAGCTGATATTTTACTATCAGATGAGGATGTTGATTATTCATTAATTGATGATTGCCAATTACTTCATTTTTCTTCAGTTTCACTAACAGATGAGCCGTCAAGAAACACAACGATTAAAGCAGTTAAATATGCAAAAGAAAAAGGTAAATTAATCTCATATGACCCAAACTTACGAGAGTTATTATGGGATGATTTAAAAACTGCAAAAGAAGTAATTACTAATATGTTACCCTTTGCTGATATCTTAAAAATTTCAGAAGAAGAATTGTTATTTTTAACTGAAGAAACAAACTTGCTTAGTGGATGTAAGAAATTACAAAAGTTAGGTATTACTTTAATTTTTACTACACTTGGAAAAAAAGGATCAATGTTTTTATATAAAGATTTAACAGGTAGTGATAGAACATATGATGTTAAAGTAGTAGACACTACAGGGTGTGGAGATAGTTTTGTCGGTGCTATTATTTATAAGATAATGAATAGAGAAAATAAATTGTTAAATATTACATTAGATGAATTACATCAAATGAATGATTTTGCTAATGGAGCGGGCTCATTAACTGCAATGAAAAAAGGAGGCAGCCCTGCCATGCCTACATGTATCGATATTGAGAAATTACAACTTGAGGCAATAAAATTATGAAAATAAGATTAGGTGTACTAGCATCCCATGGTGGTAGTAATTTACAAGCTATTATTGATCATATTAAAAATAACGATGTGCAAATTGAAGTAGTTGCTGTTATTAGTAATAATTCTGATAGTTTTGCAATATTAAGAGCTAAAAAAGAAGGAATTAATACTTATCATGTTAGCAGTAAAACCACTACTGATGTTGGTAAACAAATGATTAAGATTTTTAAAAAACATCAAGTAAATCTGATTGCTTTAGCTGGATACATGAAAAAAATACCTAGTTTGGTTCTTGAATTATATCCTAACAAGATTATAAACATACATCCAGCACTTTTACCTAAATACGGGGGAAAAGGAATGTATGGAATGAGAGTACATGAAGCTATAATAAATGCAAATGAACCATATTCAGGTGCAACCATCCATATTGTTAACAACCAATATGATGATGGTAAGATATTAAACCAGAGAAAAGTAGTGATAGAAAAAGATGATACTGCCACTACATTAGCAGCTAAGGTGTTGGTAATTGAACATGAATTATATTTTGACACATTAAAACTACTAGCAGAAGATAAAATTATGTTACAATGAAGATAAATAGGGATAGATTGAAAAAATACATGGAGTAAAAGATGAAACACATTGGAAAAGGAACATACTGGAGAATTTTTTTTAGCATTTCATTTGTCATATATATTATTAATTTATTGTCAGTTTTACTGACTAATAATATATTGTTTTTGACTAGTTCATCAGGTTATAACTATTTATCATTAGTTTTTACAGGTATTTTTGTATATCTATTTTATTCATCCCTAAAAAAAGGAGCATTGACCATTCGTTACATTATTACTATGTTTGTTATATTAGTCTTTCTTCCATTTGTTGTAGCCATTTTAATGGGAAGTGTGACACTTTGATGGATTTATTTCAACAATTAAAAAAATCACCAATTATTGCTGCAATTAGAGATGAAGAGCAATTAAAAAAAGCATTAGCAACAGACGTTGATTTTATATTTGTTTTAGCTGCTGATATTTTTAGTATTACAACCTATATTAAGAGAATCAGACAAACAGGAAAGAAATCATTTGTACATATTGATTTTCTAGAGGGGTTAGGTAAAGATAGAAAAGCTATTGAATTTATTGCTAGAAAAATAAAACCAGATGGAATTATAAGTACTAGAAGTAATTTAATTACTTATGCAAAGGAATATCACTTATTAACTATACAACGATTTTTTCTAATAGATTCACAATCACTAAAAACTTGTATTAAAACAATTAATCATGTTCATTCGGATATGGTTGAAATAATGCCAGGTATTATGCCAAATATTATTAAAACAATTTCTTTAAAAGTTAAAACGCCAGTTATTGCAGGTGGGTTAATTTCAAAAAAAGATCAAGTTGAAGCGCTTTTGAAAAACGGAGCTATTGGAATTTCAACAGGTAATAGCATTCTTTGGTAAAAAAAGAGGAGAAACACATGGTTAATCTGTCTATTTTAATTCCTGTCTATAATGGAGAAAATTATATAAAGAAATGCTTAGAAAGCATTAAACAGCATCCCACAATAAAAATTGAAATTGTCGCTTTGGATGATGGTTCCACTGATCAAAGTCTTAAGGTGATTAAAAAGTATGCTCTTAATGAGAAACGATTGCGTGTGTATGAGTATGGAGGTAATCGTGGGGTTTGTCATGCTAGGAATTTTTTGTTAGAAAAAGCAAAGGGTGAATATGTTTATTTTATTGATAGTGATGATGAAATTATATTTGATAATGTTATTATTGCTTATGAATTGGCTGTAAAACATAAATTAGATGTCTTTGTAGGTGAATGTCAAAAAATTGGTAGGGTCAATAAACCCGTTAAAGATATAAGCTTAGCTAATAAAGTAATAAATGGACGTGATTTTTATATTTTTGCTTCAAAAGGTAATTTTAAAGGAATTGGACCTTGGAAAAACATTTATAATAAAGAGTTTTTAATTAATAATAATTTACCTTTTAAAGAAGGTATTGTTCATGAGGGTAATGAGTTTTTTTCAAGAGTACACCAATATTCAAAACGAGTTATGTATCAGAATTTAAAAATATATAAGTACTATTTTCGTAAAAATTCAATTTCAACATCCACAGATAATTATTTACTAAAAATATATTCACGAACTGTCATAGTAAATAGTTTGCTAAAAAGAATGAAAAAGGTTGATGATGATAAAGAGTATCAAAAAGCTATATGTAATTTTATAAGTTTCAATGTATTAAGTATGTATCGAATAGACTGCGAAAAACTTAATAAAAAAGAAGTGAGAAAATTATATATGTCAGTTCCCCAAAAAGCCTACTTATATATAGCTAAATCAGATAGTAAAATTGGGAAAATAGCAGGTCCTATATTGTACATTAATATTTATTTAGGTAAATATATTATTAAAATATTAGACACATTAAAAGGAAAAGAATGAACGCAATTATTTTAGCAGCTGGAATAGGTAGTAGGATTAATCACCTAAGTAATGAAACACCAAAACCATTAATAGAAATTGATGGGATGTCTTTAATTGAAAAGCAAATTATTTATTTAAAAGAGAAAAACATTAATGAGATTAATATTGTTGTTGGATTTAAGAAGGAAATGTTTTGTTTTTTGAAAGAAAAATACAATGTTAATTTAATTATTAATGAATATTATGACAAGTACAATAATTTATATTCTTTATTCCTTGCTAGTGAGTATATTAATGACTCATATTTTATTGAAGGAGATATCTATTTACATAATAATATCTTTATAAATGACTTAAAAAAAGATACATATTTCACAACGTTTAGGCAGAACTTTACGAAAGAATGGGTTATTAATCAAGAAGATGGACAAGTATCGTCTATTGATATTAGAAAAGGTAGTGGTAATGTTATTGCTGGTATATCATTTTGGGAAAAGAATACTTGCGATATTATAAAAGAAACATTACATCAAATGGTTAAGCAAAAAGACTTTAAGCAGAAACTTTGGGGAGAAGTTATTTTAGCAAACATGAATCAACTTAAAATTGATGTAATTAAGCTTGGATATAACGAGATTTATGAAATTGATACTATAAAAGATTATTATTCTTTAAAATATATGATAGAAATTGAAGACTTGCGTGACTTATATGAAGAGCAATTGAAAAAAACACAGGTAATTGAATTACGTGCACTAAGGATTTTAGATGATATATGTAATCGTAATAATATAGAATATTGGTTAGGTGGAGGTACTGTTTTAGGAGCACATCGTCATGGTGGATTTATCCCATGGGATGATGATATTGATGTGGTAATGAACAGATTAGACTATGAAAAGTTTTTAGTAATTGCGCAAAATGAACTACCACATGATTTGTATATACAATGTTATTTAACAGATGAAAAATATAGGTATAATGCCAGAATAAGAGATGCTTATAGTTCATGTAAGACTGAATATGAGATGAGTGATAAAAGTCATAAAGGTTTATATATTGATATTTTCCCATTTGATTTTTATAAAGTAAAGAGTAATCAAATAAAATTGTTTAGTAGAATTGCAACAACTTGTTTTTCTGATGTACGAAAGATAAGGGATGTTAAATTAGACAGTATTAATAATTTTAAACCCATAATTAAAACTCTGTACATATTAGCACGACTACCTTCTTTGATTTTTAGTGATAAATTTATGGTGAAGTTATTCCAATTATATAAAAAAATGATTACCACAACAAAACACACAGCTGTATTTTATAAAGGCCCTGAATGTTGCTTTGATAAATTTAGAATAGTTAAGTATGAACATGTATTTCCTCTTAGTAAAATTGAATTTGAAGGTTATTTGTTTTTTTGTCCAAATAATTTAGATGAATACTTAAAGGCTTTATATGGTGATTACATGACTTTACCATCAAAAACAGAGATAAGTAATTCAGGTCACTTTCTTGAATTAGACTTATATAAACCGTGTCAGCATAAAAACAGTATGCATTGGGTAAAAAGAGGAAGTTATGATTAAAATAGTAATAACTGGTGCAAATGGATATATCGGTCAAAACATAATTGCTAAGCTTAAAAAGAATAATGAGTATTCAATACATGCTATTGATTTAAAATATGATAAAAAAACTAAAATAGAAGGTGTTTATTACCATGAAGGTGATTTGCTTAATGAAGAAATCACTTTGAAATTAACAAAGAACTGTCATGCTATAATACATCTTGCGTCAGTAATGAAAAATGAAGATTCAAACGAAAATGTTATAATGACAAAAAACTTGTTAAATGCTTGTAAAAAAAATAACATTAATAAATTTGTTTTTTCATCAACTTTTCAATGCTATGGGAAAAATGCGTCATTAAATTGTAATGAAACCCATCTTTTAGCACCAATTTCTTTATATGCTAAAAGTAAAGTAACTTGTGAAACATTAATAAAAGACTATACGGTAAATAATAAAATGGATGCAACCGTATTAAGATATTTTAATGTTTATGGAAGCGGATGTTTAAATGGAATACTAGGGTTATTAAGTCGTCAAGCAGAGGGGAAAATTATAATGTTACAAAATGATGGTAATGATATAAGAGACTTTGTATATATTGATGATGTGGTTAATGCTACATGTTTAGCATTAAGAAAAGAAAATATAACTCGTTTTTCTATTTATAATATAGGAAGTAATCAAGGAATTAAAATAAGTGAAGTAGTTAAAATAATAGCAGCTTATAATCATATAAAAACCACATTTGGTGAAAAAAAAGAGCAAATTAGAGAGATATCATCTGATAATACTTTGGCAGAAAAAGAACTTAATTATAAAGTGAAAACTAATATATCAGATGGGATAAAAAAAATAATGAGTTATAATCAATGATATATTTTATAAAAAACTGTAATTGTCAAAGGGAGCCTACTAAATTGATATTATAAATGCTTTAGTATATAATAAACGTAATTAAATATTGGTATTGAGAATTTGAGCTATAATAACCAAAAAAAGAGGAATCTTTTATTTTTGGTATTATGGCTTTTTCTATGGAGGAAAAAGAATGTATGACATCATTATTATAGGTGCTGGAGTAATTGGTGCTTTCATTGCCAGAAGTTTGTCAGTATATAAATTAAAAATTTGTGTAATTGATAAGCATATTGATACTGCAATGGGGACATCTGGTGCTAATTCAGGTATTATTCATGCAGGGTATGATGCTATACCTGGATCACTTAAAGCATTGTTAAATATTGAAGGTTCAAAAAAAATGGAAAAAGTATGTTTTGATTTAAATGTTCCTTATGAAAAATGTGAATCATTAGTGGTTGCCTTTTCTGATGAAGAAAAAAAAAGTTTAGAACTATTAATGAATAGAGGGAAAAAAGGTGGCATTAAAGGGTTATCAATTATTAACAAAGAAGAGATTAGGCGTTTAGAACCCAACTTAAATCATGACATAACATGGGCATTACTAGCAAAAACTGCTGCAATTGTATCACCATATAAAATGACTATTAACGCCTTAGAAAATGCTGCTATTAATGGCGTGGAATTTTTAAAAGAACATGAAGTACTAGATATTAATAAAGATAATAATATATTTAAAGTAATGACTAGCAAAGGAAAACTAAGTGGGAAAGTAGTGATTAATTGTGCAGGTGTTTTTGCTGATGAAATTGCTAAAATGGTAGGTGATGAAAGTTTTAAAATCATACCAAGAAGTGGTGAGTATATTTTGTTTGATAAGGACGTAGGACCTTTAGTTAATCGAGTGATTTTTCAAACACCCACTAAAGAAGGTAAAGGAGTTCTAATAACAAAAACAGTTGATAAAAATATTTTAATTGGGCCTGATGCAAAAATAATTAACGATAAAGGATTACATGAAACTCATGGTGATGTTATTGATTATATTTATAAAAAAGTACTTAAAACAACCAATAAAATCCAACTTAATAAATCAATTACTACCTTTACAGGAGTAAGAGCTACACCTGAATCAGGTGATTTTATTATAAAAGAAAGTGAAAACTGTAAGCACTTTATAAATGTAGCAGGAATAGATTCACCCGGGTTATCAAGTGCACCAGCAATTGGTGATTTTGTTTTAAATTTAGTAATACCCATGTTTAAAAAGATTACTATGAAAAAAATATATACAATGACTTTACCAAAGAAAAAGTATTTTTTAAATATGACAGTTGAAGAAAAAAAAGAAGCGATTAAGAATAATAATCAATATGGGAAAATAATATGTAGATGTGAAAATGTAACTGAAGCAGAAATAGTAGCAGCTATTCATATGAAAATAGGAGCTACTACTGTTGATGGGGTCAAGAGGCGAACTAGGGCGGGTATGGGACGATGCCAAGGGGGATTTTGCTTACCACAAGTAATTGATATTTTATCTAGAGAATTAAAAATTGATAAAGAGAAAGTACAAAAAGGAGATGATGGATCATACATATTAACAAGGAGGACACGTGTATGAAACATATTGATTTAGTAATTGTTGGAGGAGGACCTGCAGGTTTAGCAGCTGCGTGTCAAGCTAAGGAAAATGGGATTGATAATATATTATTATTGGAACGTGAAAATGTTTTAGGAGGGATTTTAAAACAGTGTATTCATAATGGATTTGGGTTACAATATTTTCAAAAAGAATTAACTGGTCCTGAATATGCAAATGCGTTTATAAAAAAATTACATAAACTTAAAATTCCATATAAAGTAAATACAATGGTTTTATCAATACAACCTGATAAAACCATTATAACTACTAGTAAAGAGGCAGGTTATGTAGTCTACCAAGCAAAATCTATAATTTTAGCCATGGGTTGTAGAGAACGACCAAGAGGTGCGATAAGAATCCCTGGAACAAATCCAAGTGGTGTATTAACAGCGGGAACAGCTCAAAGGTTTGTTAATATAGAAGGGTATATGCCAGGAAAATCTTGTGTTATTTTAGGGTCAGGTGATATTGGTCTAATTATGGCCAGACGTTTAACATTAGAAGGTGTTAAAGTAAAAGCTGTATGTGAGTTACAATCTTATCCAGGAGGATTAAGTAGAAATATTGAACAATGTTTAATTGATTATGATATTCCACTTATGCTATCTCATACAGTAGTAGCTATCCATGGTAAAAAAAGAGTTGAAGGGGTAACAATTGCAAAAGTAGATAAGTATTTTAATATTATTAAAAATAGCAAACAAGAGATTGCATGTGACACCTTATTATTATCAGTTGGGTTAATTCCTGAAAATGAATTAACAAGGCAAATGGGAATAAAAATGGATCAAGTAACTAGTGGAGCCATGGTTAATCAAACACTTGAAACTTCTATTAAAGGAGTATTTGCTTGTGGAAATGTATTACATGTTCATGATTTAGTTGACTATGTTACAATGGAGGGAAATAGGGCAGCTAATTATGCTACTACATATTTAAATAATGTCAAAACCTTAATAAATAAAAGAATAACAGTAGTGGCTGATAAAGGTATAAGATATGTTATGCCACAATATATTGATATAGGTAATATGAATGAAAAAATAACAATTTACTATAGAAGCGAAGAAATATATCGGGGAAAATATACTATTATTAAGTGCCAGAATAAAATAATTAGTAGGCATAAAAATCTTAGATTGATGCCTGCTGAAATGGAAACAATATCAATTAAAACCGAAGATATTTTTGGTGATACCATATATATAGGAGTAGATACAAATGAATAGAAAAATGACTTGTATAGTTTGTCCACGAGGTTGTGAGATGGATGTGGAATATGATAAAAACACATTTATTGGAGTTAAAAATAACTTTTGTTCCAAAGGAGAAGAGTATGCAAAAAATGAAATTATCTCACCAAAACGTGTCATAACTTCTACAGTAAAAGTAATAGATGGTGATTTATTAGTACTACCTGTGAAAACTGATAAACCTGTAAATAAAGAAAAGATATTTGATATTATAAAGAAAATTTATCAAGTAAAAGTTATTGCTCCTGTTATGATAAATGATGTTTTAATTAGTAATATTGATGATAATGGAGCTAATTTAGTGGCAACTAGTAATACATTTAGTATCACTAAATAGTGACAGTAATTTAGTAACATAGAAGCTATATTTATTATAACCGTACTAAAAAAATAAAACAATTTTCACTATAAATAAATTTACTAATTGAAATTAAGATAGGAGAAGTACATGACTAATATAAAATTTGACCAAGATATTATTACTATCAAAGAAAAAAATAAACAAAGTGAAGAGATTTCCATATTATTCACAGGAGATTTTTGTCCAATTGGTACAGGTGAGAAACTAATAGAACAAGGAAAATTAAAAAATTTAGTAAGTGATTTAGGTGATGATTTTTTCAAAAGAGATTTAGCTGTAATAAATGTAGAAGGACCACTTATAAAAGATGGGATTCCAATAGCTAAGACTGGTCCAAATATAAAAATTCACCCTGATGCAGTTAATTTTATTAAAGAAGGTAAATTTGACTTATTATCTCTAGCTAATAATCATATGGGAGATTTTGGCCCGTCAAAAGTTAATGAAACCACTAATTGGCTAGATGAAAATAAATTAGCCTATGTGGGTGCAGGTAAAAACTTAAAAACCGCTAGACTTGAAAAAGTATTTGAAATTAAAGGGAAAAAGATAGCGTTTGTGGCTTATGCAGAATATGAATTTGGAATGGCAACTGATAGCGAGGCAGGTGCTTTTCCGATTGATCCTGTTAATAATATGGAACAAATTACTAAACTAGCTTTAAAATATGATTATGTTTTAGTAATTGTACATGGAGGAAATGAACATTGTCCCATACCAAATGATGCTTTAGTTACTAACTATAGAGGATTTATAAGAGCAGGAGCTAATGGTGTTATTGCTACACATACTCATTGTCCATTGGGAATTGAAATATATAATGAATGTCCCATTGTATATAGCACTGGTAATTTTTTATTTGATATTCCTTTTCCAAATAAAGAGTTTTCTAGTGAACACTTATGGTGGAAAGGATATATGGTGAAACTTGTTTTTGCTGATGATCAAGCACTTAGATTACAAGTGATACCGTATACTTTTTATCCTAATGGAACTTCTTTTACACTATTTCAAGGTGAAGAAAAAAACAAGTTTCTTGATTATATAGCACATATTTCTAATATTATTACAGATGATGCTCATCGTAGGTTACTATTTGAAGCTTTTTCAACAACCATGGGTCCATACTGGATTAAGTACTTAGGACGAATGGGATTAATGAGACAGATATTTAGAAAAAAAGTTATATATGAATTATTAGTAGCTAGAAATTTATTTACATGTTTTGCGCATTATGAGGTAAATAAAACCTATTTACGACTTGTGTGTGAAAACAGGGTAGATGAAGTGAAAAAATATTTACCTGAATTAAAACGATTACAAAAGGGATTGATTACGTAAATAGTCTCCTAGTTGATTAGCTACACCTTCTATAAATTTTGAACCAAGAATCATAATGATATCACCTGGTTTCATAACTTTAATGAGATGATTTCGTATGTCATCATAAGATGTAAGATAAATAGCATCTTTTCCTGATTTTTTTATATCTTTTGCTAAATTCATAGAATTGTTTATAGGGTCTTCTTTTTCTCGATCGTTATAGACTGGAGCTAAAATTACATGGTCTGCCTGTGAAAAACAAGTAACAAAATCATCATATAAGTAGCGTACACGAGAAAAAGTATGAGGTTCAAATATAGCGTAAATCTCATTATGAGCCATATTGCTAACTGTTTCTAATGTTACTTTAATCTCAGTTGGATGATGAGCATAATCAGCAATTACTTTAATACCATTTATATCTGCCCTTACATCTAATCGCCTTTTTGCACCACTAAGTGTAACTAAAGCCTTTAATATCTTTTTAATATCTCCCTCTAATACATGACATGTTGCAATTGCTGAGAGAACATTTAACACATTGTGTTTTCCAGGCATACCTAAGGTAACTTGCCCCATTTCTTTTCCTTGAATAATTAAAGTAAATGATGGATATCCAAGTTCGTTAAATGATAAATCCATGGCAGTATAATCTAACTTTTTATTATTTAATCCATACTTTAATAGCTTACAATCTACTTTCTCATATAAATAGTGAATATTTTCATCATCATCGCAAACTATTAAATAGCCATCTTTATGAATAAGTTTTGCATAGGCTAAAAAAGAGCGTTTCATATCTTCAAATTTAGGAAAGTAATCCACATGATCGTGTTCGATATTTAAGATAATTCCTATATAAGGAGATAATGCTAAAAAAGAATCTGTAAATTCATCTGCTTCAGTGACAAAGTACTCAGAATTACCAACCTTAACATTACTATTTAAAAATTTGGCTTCTCCTCCTATGTGTATAGTAGGATCAAACCCACACTTTTCTAATAGGTAAGCTACAAAGGTTGTGGTAGTTGTTTTTCCATGGGTACCAGAAACACCAATACCATATTTAAATTGTACCATTAACTTGGCTAATAGATCTTTTCGATTCATTAATTCTATATGTTGTTCTTTTGCATATATAAATTCACAATTATCTTTACTAATTGCTGCTGTATAAACAATTAAGTCAGGATGACCTATTTTTTTCTCATCTTGTGGAACATGAATGATGGCACCTAAAGAACGTAGATAATCTACTTTTTTTGTTTCCTCAATATCAGAACCTGTTACAAAATAACCTAATCCAATCAGAATTTCAGCTAGTCCTGACATGCTTGATCCATTAATTCCAATAAAATGGATATTTGAAATCTTATTATTATCTAGTAGTTGCATAGTCACCTCAAAAACATAATACTACAAATAAACATGTTGTGAAAATTTTTTTATAAAATATTAATGAGAGGTTATGAGAAAATATATCTTTTTATGATAAAATAAAAATAATCAATTAAAGAAAAAGGTGCTATTGATGGGAAAAGATAAGTATTTACCAATTGCTCGTGCCATCATCCTAGCACATAATGGTAAAATTAAATTTTATAGCAAAGAAGGTCAGGGAACAACTGTTGAAATATATTTACCAAAAGCAAAGTTAACACATAGTTGACTTGCTATATCAAATAAGATTACAATACAGTATGAAACAAAAATTTGACGAACGAGATATTATTTTTTCAAGACTTCGTATGACAAAAGGAAGCCAATATTTTAAAGACTATTATCTAAGATATCCAGAGAAAAAAGAAGAAGATAAGCGGATGAAAGAGGAAGCTAGATTACGGTCTAGCCATGATACTGGTGATGTTTTTTCTTTTTTAGCACCTAAAGCTGATTGGGAAGAAAAACTGTTTTCACAAGAGATTATGCCAAATCGAAAAATAGCTTTTTTACAACATGAAAAATATTTAAATACACCGATTAATCAGAACATTAAAAAACAAGATGCAAATAAGCTAACTGAAATAGTTAAAAGTAAAGCTATGGAATTTGGAGCTTGTTTAGTTGGGATTGTGAAATTAACTGATGAAGATTATTATTCTTACAAGGGAATAACACAATTTAATGATTCTTATGGTGAAGAAATAAATTTATCATATAAATATGCAATTGTGATTGCTGTTGAAATGAAAAGTGAATATATGAAAAAAGCTCCAAGATATGAAGAGTTAGTAGCAACAGAGGTTGCGTATGATAAAAGTGTTTTTATTAGTGCTTCATTGGCAGCTTTCCTAAAAGAACACGGATATGATGCATTGACTAATAATTATATTAACTATGTAGCACCAATGGTCCCATTGTCTATTATTGCAGGACTTGGTGAAAAAGGAAGAAATAATTTGTTAGTTACAAAAGAGTATGGGTCACGTGTGAGAACTGCTGCTATATTAACAAATGCTACACTTGATGTAGACAAGCCAATTTCATTCGGGGTACAAGAATTTTGTAATCAATGTATGAGATGTGTGGAGCGTTGCCCAACACAAGCTTTAGCAGCTAAAGGTGATATTCATGTAAGCGATTCTAAGTGTATGGATGTATGGTTAAGAAGCCGAACAGATTGTGGCATTTGTATTGCTGTTTGTCCCTTTTCAAAATGTAAAATTGTTCCAAAACTAGATGTTGAGTGAATATAAAGTAAGTGATATAATTATAGATTAGAAGGAAGGGTATCATGGATTCATTGATTAAAAAAATTATTAAAATTGAAGCTCGTGCACAAGAAATTGTGCAAATAGCTAAAGACGAGAAAAAAGAGATTGAAAATGATATGCAATCACAAATTAAAACTCTTGAAGAAAAAATAAATTTGATGGTTGAGAGTAAAAAAGAACAACTCATCCAAAAAGCTCATGATGAGGCTGAAGAGCGAATAGAAAAACTAAACAAAAAAACAAAAAAAGAATTAAAAGATATGCGAGATAATACCAAGGAAAATATGACTTTATGGGAAGATAATATTGTCAGTAGTATTATAGAAAGAAAATGATATGTTAGATAATGTATTCACATATAGTAGTATTGCTACAAAAATCCGAGGAATGTATGCAAAATTACTTACTATGGAAGACTATCAAGCAATGATTGAAAAGAAAAGTGTAGCTGATGTAGCTACATATTTAAAAGCAACAACAAATTATGGGCAATTACTTTCGAAAGTTAATGTGTCTATAATTCACAGAGGTCAATTAGAAGATATCCTTTTACAAGAAATGATGAATGACTATAAAAAGATTTTTTATCATGTAAGAGGTAATATTAAAATTTTTTTACATCTTCTTTATGAAAAGTATGAAGTTGAAAGTTTAAAAATACTATTTAGAATCCTTGAATCGAAAAATGATTTAGCTCTTTTTCCAGATAGTGTAACTTTTTTATCTAAGAATCAAGCAATTAATACTAGTAAATTATTAAGTAGTAAATCTTCAAGTCAATTAATAGGGAATTTACGTGGTTCAGTTTATTACGATGTACTATCTGATTACGAAACTAATAATACTTTTTTGAATTTATTTAATATTGAAACCTCTCTTGATCAATATTATTTTTTACAATTACAAAAGCAAGTAAAAAAACTCCTTACTGGTAATGATGAAAAAGTTGTCTATGAGGCGTTAACTAAGCAATTAGATATAATGAATATTTTATGGGTTTATCGCAGTAGAAAATACTTTACAATGGACCGAGAAGAGATGTATAACAGTATGATAGGACATCAGTCTAAATTAAGTAGAGATATTATTAAGCAATTAGTAGATTGTCATGATGATAAACAATTTATACAGATTGTAAGTGGAACAAAATATGGTGATATATTTAAAGATGAAAATCAGCATAATTATGAGAGAAACTATCAAAAAGTTATTTATCAGCTACATGTAAGTACACTTAGACGGCATCATTTTTCTATTGGATCTGTAGTAGCATATCTTCATTTAAAAGAATTTGAAATTGCTAATATCATTTCAGTTGTTGAAGGTATAAGATATCATATAGATAAAGAGGAAATAAAAGAATTTTTAGCCATATGAAGATGGAGGGTACATGGCAGTAATAAAAATGAAATTAATGAATATTGCAGGACCAATAAGCAGATTTGAGGAAGTTATTTTATCTCATGTCATTAATAATGATGTTCATTTAGAAGATGCTCAAATGGTATTAGAATCTATTAATGGATTATTTCCCTATATGGAAGAAAACCAATATGAGCAGATTACTTACGATTTTGAAAGAGAAAACAAACGATTTAATTGTAAAATAAAACAATTATCAAAATCTAAGATTTCAGAGATTTTAAAAAATGATAATAGAAAAGAAGAATTAGTTCAATATATTGGCAATATTTCTAAAAAAACATCAGACCATGAACAAGCAATGAAAAACTATAAGAATCTAATTAATGAAAAATCACAGGTGCTAAATCAGATGATGCCAATAATGGATTTGGATATTAATATAGAAGAACTATTTAATTTAGATTATATTAAATTTAGATTTGGGAAAATGTCTACTGATAATTATAGAAAGTTAAAAAGGTATATAAGAGAATTAAATGTGTTGCTTATTACTAATCAAATATCAGAGGATGTGGTGTGGTTATCATATTTCATGCCAGCTATAATTTCTGAAAAAATTGATTCTATTTTTGCTTCACTCTTTTTTGAAAGGGTTAGATTGACAGAAGGAATTTCAGGAAAACCTTTAGAAGCTAAAAATACTTTACAACAAGAAATTTCAAAATTAGAACAGTTAATGAAAGATGAACGCGAGTCTTTTGATAAATTTATTATAGATGAAAAAGAAAGATTTGCTAAGAATTATATAAAAGTAATATATTTGCATAAAGCCAATGAAATTAAAACATATGCAGCCCATACTTTAGAGAGCTTTTATATTGTAGGATGGGTACCAGAAAGAAAAGCTAATGAAATTAAAAGAGCATTAGCAAGAGACCATGAACTTATGTACATCGAAGAGGATGCGGATGATGCAAAGTATACAACTCCTCCAACAAAATTAAAAAATACCCGATTTGCAACACCTTATGAAATGCTTATAACTATGTATGGATTACCAGCGTATAACACCATTGATCCTACATCATTTGTTGCCATTACATACACAATTATGTTTGGTATAATGTTTGGAGATGTGGGACAAGGAGCTATCTTTTTATTAGCAGGACTGTTTTTAGCATTGGTTAAAAAGAAAGCTGTTGGATTGATTGCAGTAAATATTGGAGTGATGTCAATTATTTTTGGTTTCTTATATGGTAGTATTTTTGGAAACGAAGAAATTTTAACTCCTATATGGGCATCGCCGCTTCATGAAATTAATACTATGCTATATTTGTCAGTTGGATTAGGTGTGTTTTTAATAATCGTCGCTATGATTATGAATATTATAAATAGAATTAAGACAAAAGATTATGGGCAATTATGGTTTAGTAAAAACGGAATTGCAGGATTTTTAGTTTATATTGGTGCAATTATTGTTGTACTTAACTTTATTATTAGTGGAAACCTTGGGGCTTCGCTATTTATGATTATCATATTTTTTGTTCTACCTATGATTGCAATTTTCTTTGAAAAACAATTAAGTAGACTAATAAGTAATAATAAAGAAGAACATAAAGAAAAGAGTAGTTTTGTAGAAGCATTTTTTGAATTATTTGAAGCTATTTTAGGATTTTTAAGTAACACTATTTCTTTTGTAAGAATAGGGGCTTTTGCATTAAATCATGCGGGTCTTTCATTGGCTGTGTGGACGCTATATAATATGACTGCATCTGCAGGTGGGAAAGTAATAGTATTAATTTTAGGGAATTTATTAATTATTGGACTTGAAGGATTGATTGTAGGAATTCAATGCCTTAGATTACAATATTATGAAATGTTCAGTCGCTTTTTTAGCGGTAATGGACGAGAATTTGTTTCTCAGGATATTGGGAAAGATAACTAAAGGAGTAGGTTATGGATTTTGTTTTGATGGTATCATTAGGATTAGTGCTAAGTATGGTTGGTCTTGGTTTAGCCATTGTGTTCAAAAAGGCTAATGGAAGAAATGCTAAAAAAGTTTTGGGTATTAATGTGGTGTCTTTATTTGGAATGTTAATTGTTACAACAATTGTATTATTAGCGAACACAACAGCTTATGCTCAAGAGGAGGCAACTTCGGTAATGGCAAATGCAGAGGGTCTTAGATATTTAGCGGCTGCGTTATCTACAGGATTAGCAAGTATTGGGGCAGGAATTGCTGTTGCTGCAACTGGGTCAGCTGCATTAGGTGCTATTTCAGAAGATTCAAGCTTGTTAGGAAAAACATTGATTTTTGTTGGATTAGCAGAAGGTATTGCAATTTACGGGTTGATTGTTACAATTTTGATTCTTAATCAGTAGGTGAGAAAATGAAGATGTTTGTCATTAGTGACAATGTTGATACAAAAATAGGAATGAGATTAGCGGGAGTAGAAGGTGTAGTAGTACATAATCTTGACGAAATTAATAAAGCGTTAGATGAAGCTATTAACAATCAAGATATTGGGATTGTACTTATTACTGAAAAGTTAGCCACCTTGCTACCTAAGCGAATTGCTACATTAAAAATTAGTTTAAGTAGGCCACTGTTAATTGAAATTCCAGACAGGCATGGGTCATATAAAGATGGAGATTATATTACGAGATATATAAGAGAAGCTATCGGATTGAAAATATAGGAGAATATCATGGCAGGGAGAGATGATCTGATTCATGGATTTAGTCGATTGGTTATGCAAGAAGCCGGTGACAGAAGACAACAGATTCTACAAGAAATTGAAGAGAGTAAAATTAAGTTGTTACAAGTTAAGGAACAACAATTTCTAGAACAAGCTTATATAAGCGTTCAAGAGGCTGTAAAAGAGACTAAGAGAATTAGAAATGAAGAATACTCAAAGGCAGTATTAATGAGTAAAAAAACATTATTACAAGAACGAGCAACTATTATGGATGTTGTGTTTTCAAATGTTATAGAACGTTTTTTACAATTTAAAAAAACAGACAAATATGAACAGTGGTTAAATGATTTAATTGATGAAGGTCATAAAAATATAGGATGCCAAACATATATAATTAGTTGTCTTCCTGAAGATAAAGCTCTTATTGATAAGATTATTACTTTTAAAAAACTAAAAGCAACCACTTTAGCTGATTTAGATGGAAGCCATGGTGGTATTATTATGACTTGCGAGAAACAAGGTATATTACTTGATTTAACAGTATATGAGATGGTAAAAGAAGCTAGAGTTGATTTTCTTAGCTACTGTGGATTGTGTGTACTTAGATGGTAGAAACAATGAATAATTTCACAACAGGATATATAAGTGGTATTAATGGTTCAGTTATCACCATTCATGGTAGCAAAGATTTTGCTATGCGTGAAATGGTAATAGTAGGTAATTTAAAACTATCAGGTGAAGTAATTGCCATAAGGGGAGAGGATGTTATTGCTCAGGTATATGAAGTAACAACTGGGTTAAAATTACATGAACCAGTAATTGGTACAGGGCAACCTTTATCAGTAACTTTAGGTCCTGGTATTATTGGAAACGTATTTGATGGGATACAACGTCCTCTTGAAAGTATAATGAAGTTAACAGGTGCCTTTATAGGACGAGGAATTGATGTTGATGCCATTAATATGACTAAAAAATGGAATATTGATATTAAAGTTAAAAAAGGAGATATGCTTACAGGAGGCTTTGTTATTGGAACGGTTAAAGAGAGTAGTTCCATTACTCATCAAGTAATGGTTCCTCCAACTTTAAAAGGGAAAGTAACTAAGGTTGTACCTTCTGGAGCCTATACAGTAGGAGAGACTATTATCATTATTGAAGATGATAAAAAAACTCATGAAATTTCCATGGTTCAAAAATGGCCTGTTAGAGATCCTAGGCCTTTTATTAATAGAATACCAGTTTCAAAGCCTCTTATTACAGGACAAAGAGTCTTTGACACTATGTTTCCAATTGCCAAAGGAGGAACAGGTGCCATTCCAGGTGGATTTGGAACAGGAAAAACAATGACACAACATCAATTTGCCAAATGGTCAGATGCTGACATTATTGTATATATTGGTTGTGGTGAGAGAGGTAATGAAATTACTTCGGTTTTAGAAGATTTTCCAAAATTAATTGATCCAAAATCCAAGCGACCATTAATGGAGAGAACAATATTAATTGCAAATACTTCTAATATGCCAGTAGCAGCTAGAGAAGCATCTATTTATACAGGAATCACTTTAGCCGAATATTATAGAGATATGGGATATCATGTAGCTGTAATGGCTGATTCTACATCAAGGTGGGCAGAAGCATTACGTGAAATATCTGGACGATTAGAAGAAATGCCAGCAGAAGAAGGCTTTCCTGCTTACTTACAATCTAGATTATCTGAGTTTTATGAACGAGCCGGATATGTGACCAGTTTATGTAATAAAACAGGTTCTGTTACTGTTGTGGGAGCAGTTTCTCCACAGGGAAGTGATTTTTCAGAACCAGTTACAATGAACACTAAACGATTTGTAAGAAGCTTTTGGGCCCTTGATAAACAGTTAGCTTATGAAAGACACTATCCTGCTGTAAATTGGACCAGTAGTTATAGTGAATATATTGATGAACTTACACCTTGGTATGAAAAAAATGTAAATAAAGATTTTATGGTCAATCGGACTAAACTAATAGCGTTATTACAAGAAGAAAGTAAGTTAATGGAAATTGTTAAACTAATTGGTAGTGACATCTTACCAGATGAACAAAAACTAATATTAGAAATTACAAAAGCCATAAGACTAGGATTTTTACAGCAAAATGCTTTCCACGAAGAAGATACATTTGTACCTATACAAAAACAATACCTAATGATGAGTTGTATATTAAAAGTGAATGACAAAGCAAAAATACTTGTTAGAAAAGGAATTCCTGTGTCAGTTATAAAAAAAACAGGGGTATTTTCTACTCTTAGTAAAATGAAATATACCATAAAGAATGATCGATTAGAATCTTTTAATGAATTAGAAAACAATTTGATTTCCAATTTAGATGAGTTGTTATTGCAATATGAGGGGTAGTTAACATGAAACTTGAATATATAGGATTAGAAAATATTGACGGCCCACTAGTTGTTTTATCAGGCGTTAAAGGTGCTAAAAACGAAGAAATTGTGGAAATAACAGTTGCCGGTAAAAAGAAACTTGGGAAAATTATTGAATTAAGAGAAGATGCTTGTGTAGTGCAAGTATTTGAAGGGACTAGAGATTTATCTCTAACCAATACACGAACTAAATTAACAGGGAATCCAATGATGATGCCTCTTTCTGAAGAAATATTAGGAAGAATTTTAAATGGTAGAGGAAAACCAATTGACGGTCTAGGTGATATTTATGCAAAAGATAAAAGGGACATTAATGGAATGCCAATAAATCCTGTTGCTAGAAAGTATCCAAGAGATTATATTCAAACAGGAATTTCATCTATTGATGGATTAACCACATTAATTAGAGGACAAAAATTACCAATTTTCTCTGGTAATGGGTTGCCACATAACAAACTAGCTGCACAGATTGTAAAACAAGCAAAAATTGCTGGAGAAAATTTTGCAGTAGTATTTGTAGCTATGGGCGTAAAGTATGATGTTGCAGAATACTTTAAACGAAGCTTTACTGAAAGCGGAGTGCTAGAAAAAGTTGTAATGCTTTTAAATCTTGCAAACGATCCAGTTGTTGAGCGAATTATTACACCAAGATGTGGATTAACCATTGCTGAATATTTAGCCTTTACGCTTAAAATGCATGTACTAGTTATTATGACAGATATGACATCGTATGCAGAAGCATTAAGAGAAGTATCTTCTTCTAAAAATGAAATTCCATCTAGAAAAGGATTTCCAGGTTATCTGTATAGCGATTTGGCTTCGTTATATGAACGTGCTGGAATGTTAAAAGATCAAGAAGGGTCCATAACGCAAATACCAATTTTAACAATGCCAAATGATGATATTACACATCCTGTACCTGATTTAACAGCCTACATTACAGAGGGACAAATTGTTCTTGGAAGAGAGTTGTTTCAAAAAGGCGTTTATCCACCTATTACGATTTTACCTTCTTTATCTAGACTAATGAAAGATGGTATTGGTGAAGGCTTTACAAGAGAAGACCACCCAGATGTAGCTAATCAGTTATTTGCATCTTTTGCAAGAGTGCAAGAGATAAGAGCTCTTGCTGCAGTTATTGGAGAAGATGAACTATCAGAAATTGATCAATTATATATACGTTTTGGGAAGTTATTTGAAAAGTATTTTATTGCACAATCAGAGGATGAAGAACGAGATATGGAACAGACACTTACCCTTGGATGGACATTACTAGGATTTTTACCAGTTGCTGAATTAGACAGGATGTCACCAAAATTAATTGAAAAATATTATAAAGCTGGATCTAACGAGCGATTATTATACAAAGGAATCTAGTATGGATATAAATCATTTTCCAACGAAAGGAAATCTGATAAAAGCAAAAAACACATTAACTCTTTCAAAGCAGGGTTATGACTTGCTAGATAAAAAACGAAATATATTAATAAGAGAAATGATGTCATTAATTGATGATGCTAAAATATTACAAGAAGAAATTAAAACTACATATGAAAAAGCTTATGCTCAATTACAACAGGCTAATATACATTTAGGGATTGTGAATATTGAACAAATTGGTTATGCAATAAAAGAAGATAATAGTGTAAAATTGAAGATAAGACATGTTATGGGTGTGGAAATTCCAATGGTGTCATATGATGATAACCCACTAACTCCACAGTATGGGTTTTCACGAACTAATATGGCACTAGATGAAGCTTACTTTCAATTTGATAAGGTTAAAAAACTAACTTTTCAATTGGCACAAGTTGAAAATACTGTATTTAGATTAGCAGTAAATATTAAGCGGACACAAAAACGAGCAAATGCTTTAAAGAATATTTTAATTCCTCGTTATAATCAATTAACCAAAACAATTGCAAATTCATTAGAAGAAAAAGAACGAGAAGAGTTTACACGATTAAAGATTATAAAAAGCAGAAAATAGGGAAATTCAATTTATTTTGCAAAAATTTCAAAAAGTTTTAAAAAAATATAAAATAGTGTATAATACTTGTAACGAGTGATAATTATTGTAAAAAATTAATAAGAAATGTTGTTATGTACAGATGCACATAACTATATGATATATCTTAGGAAGGGGAAAATCATGAACATTACGGACGTGCGAATCCGAAAGATTACAACAGGTGGAAAAATGAAGGCTGTTGTCTCACTTACAATTGATGACTGCTTTGCAGTCCATGACATTAAAGTGATTGAAAGCCAAAATGGACTGTTTATCGCAATGCCTAGTAGAAAAACTCCAGACGGACAATTTAAAGACATTGCACATCCAATTAATTCAGAAACCAGAAAATTCCTTGAAAAACTTATATTAGAGAATTACAATGAGCTAGAGGAAGAAGAACCAAGGGATGAAGCAACATAAGGCTTAACACTTGATGAAACAAATAGTAAATATAATTGGGGAATATGATATAATTGTCGTGAGATTAACTTGCGACATTTTTGCGTAATTAAGGATAAAATATGATTATTGATATGCATGCCCATTTATGGGATAAAAATGATAAAAAAGATAGTGAAACTATTATTAAAGTGTTAGATGCTTTTTCAATTGATAAAGTTTTTATATCTACTTTGCAAGATTATTATCCTACAAAAGAAGATGTAAAAAGATATAATAAAAAAACCCATGATTTTATGATGAGAGATTCTAGAATTGGTGGTTTTATTTATACTGATCCTGTCCATGACAATTCAATTGACGTAATAAAAAAAGGCTTGGATGAAGGATTTTCTGCACTTAAATTGTGGGTTTCCTGTTTGGTAGATGATCAAAGAGTAAATAAAATCGCAGAATTTTGTATTAAAGAAAAATTACCAATACTTGCCCACGCCTTTAAAAAATCAAATGGACAGTTACCATATGAAACTACAGCTATCCATATAAGAAATCTAGCCTTACGTTATCCGGAACTAGTCATTATAATGGCTCATTTTGGAGGAAACAGTTATGATGGTATTAGATGTATTGAAGACTTACCTAATGTTTATAGTGATTTTAGTGGGACAATTTTTAGAGGTGATGATCTATCATATGCTGTGGAACATCTTGGAGCTAAAAGAGTCCTTTTTGGAACTGATTTACCAACTGGTTGTTTACAATGTATTGGTCAAGTAGAAGGCGCTGATTTAACCAATGAACAAAAGGAATTGATATATTATAAAAATACACAGAGAATTCTAGGAGAGAGAGTATGATTGACTATAATTGCATGATAGGACAATGGCCATTTAGATACCTTCGTAAAAACACCGTAGATGATTTAAAAAAAGTTCATGAGAAACATCAAATAGAATCAGGTTATGTGTCTAATTTATCAAGCGTTTTTTACCATGATCCTTTTGAAGGGGATAAAATTTTATTTAATAGCATTAAAGATAGTCAATACAAAATGGTTATTAGTATGAATGTGGCTTTACCTAATTTATATAGAGATATTAAAATGGCTAACGAGAGTTTTGCTTATGAAGGAATTAGAATTTATCCATCTATTCATAAATATGATTTAAAAAGTAGCAAGTTTGATGAATTTTGTCATATGGTAAAAGAGGCAAATAAAAAATTGTTTATTTCCTATCGAATGGGTGATGTTAGGCTTGATTACTTAATAAACCAACAACTACCTGATATTTTATCAATAAAATCAATTATTAATAATCCTTATGATTTAGAACTGTATGTTCTTAACTTAAAAGCACAAGAGATTACAGCGTTAAGAGATGAGCTATTTAAGTCATCGTCAGTTTTTTTCGATAGCAGTGATATTAAGCATGAGACCTTTGCTAGAGAATATTTAAAAGAGAAAGGGATTGATGAAAAGGTAGTCTTTGGTTCGTTTTTCCCTTTATATACATTTGAAAGTAACTATTTAATCTATACAAAAACATAGAATGGAGGAATAAAATGATTATTCGCGAAACAGAATATTTTAGTAAATATAGAAATCGATTGATTGCTGGTGAAAACCCAAAGTACTATTTAATAAAAAAATTAAATAATTTAGGTTTTGTATTAGATAATGATGATGAGATTTTTATTAATGAAGATACCTTTTATCTATTAGATCATGATATCAAACGGCTTATTGACAATCCTAATTATGATTATAGAAAAATTATAGATGAATGTGATTTCTATAATGCTATGGGTGAAATACAGACACAAATAAATCGCTACCATCTTAAAAATGGAGTTATGTTTTTAAATTTGAGAGATTCATATATTGATGAAAAAGTTGCTATTGGCAAAGGATGTACAATATATCCAAACAGCTATTTAGAAGGGGTTTGTAATATTGGAGAAAATTGTATTATAGGTCCTGAAAGTAAAATAACAAATAGTTTAGTAAAAGAGTCAACTACCATTATAAAATCGGTTGTTGTTGATTCGTTAATTGGTAGTAATTGTAATGTGGGACCATATGCATATATTAGACCTGAAAGTGTAATTGGGAATCAAGTAAAAATTGGTGATTTTGTGGAAATTAAAAAATCAATAATTGGTGATAAAACAAAAATATCACACTTAGCATATATAGGAGATAGTGAAATAGGAGAAACTTGTAATATAGCCTGTGGGGTTATTACTGCTAATTATGATGGTAAAAATAAATATAAAACCATAATTGGAGACAACTCCTTTATTGGGTGTAATGTAACCATGGTTTCACCAGTAACGATTGAACATGATTCATATATTGCAGCAGGATCTACTATTACAGAAGACGTAAAAAGTTATGATTTAGCCATTGCAAGGGAACGTCAGATTAATAAAAAGGAATGGGTAAAAAAAAAGGAATATAAAAGGATTGAAAAGGAATAGTATTACTTGTATACTATGAAAGTCTTTAATGGCGCTAGGAGTGATTGATGAACGGTAGAAGAAAAGAATTAAAAATATTTTCAGGAAACGCAAATATTCAGTTAGCAAAGTCTATTGCCAACAAATTGGGTATAGAATTATCACAATCAGTAGTAGGGACATTTTCAGATGGTGAGTGCATGGTTGATATTAATACTTCCGTAAGAGGTGCAGATGTTTATATTGTCCAATCAACTTCGCCACCAGTAAACGATCATTTAATGGAATTATTAATAATGATTGATGCATTAAAAAGAGCATCAGCTGGAAGGATAACTGCTGTTATTCCGTATTTTGGATATGCAAGACAAGATAGGAAATCAAAAGCTAGAGATCCTATTTCAGCTAAACTAGTAGCTAATATATTAACAAAAGCAGGTGCTAATCGAATTTTAACTATGGACTTACATGTACCACAACTTGAAGGATTCTTTGACATACCTGTTGACCATTTACAAGGTGTACCAATTTTAGCAGAGTATTTTTCAAAGAATATAATTAACAGTGATGAATATGTTGTTGTATCACCTGATATTGGATCAGTAGGTCGAGCTAGAAATTTTGCAAAGCGCATTAATTCCCCATTGGCGATTATTGATAAAAGAAGGCCAAAACGAAATAAAAGTGAGATTTTAAATATTGTTGGGGATATAAAGGATAAAAAAGCTATTTTAGTTGATGACTTAATTGATACAGCAGGTACTTTGGCAAATGCTGCAAACCAACTTATAAGCTTAGGAGCTAAAGAAGTTATTGCTTGTTGCACACATAGTGTGCTATCAGGTCAAGCGATTGCTAATATAAATGAATCGGCAATCAAAAAGATATACTGCCTTGATACCATTGAAATGGCAGAAGAGAAAAAGATTGATAAAATTGAAATCTTATCTGTAGATGGAATTTTTAAAAAAGCAATTGAAAACATCTACAATGACACATCTGTCAGTTCACTATTTGATAAAAAAAGTTAAACTTATCCCAAAAGATCAGTTTTTTTTTGGTATAATACAAGTATAACGTATGGGGGGAGAATCAAGATGTTTAGTAAACGCGTAGCAGTGGGAGATTTGGGTATTATTCTGCTAAACGGTAGCAAAGAATTTGGGAAATTGGTTGATAATGATTTAGTGGCTATGAGAAGAGGAGAGAATAAAACATACCTCGTTAATGTTGAAGAAGTCAGATTTTCAAATGGAGAAGGAAAAGTTGTACTAAAGGAAACAGTTAGAGGAAAAGATATTTATATTATAGCTGATGTTGGTAACTATGGATGCACCTATGATATGTTTGGTTATGAAAATAGGATGGGTCCTGATGAGCATTTCCAAAGTATAAAAAGAACTATTTCAGCTATTGGTGGTAATGCTAGACGAATCAATGTTATTATGCCACTTCTATATTCAGGACGACAACACAAGAGAAAAGGAAGAGAATCACTTGATTGTGCTGTTGCTTTACAAGAGTTAGTAAGATTAGGTGTTCATAATATTATAACAGTTGATGCCCATGACCCACGAGTAGAAAACGCTATACCGTTACACGGTTTTGAAAATATGTACCCAACATTTGATATGCTTAGAGCAATTTTGTTAGGAGATACTCCCCTTGAAGATAATGGTAATATAATAATCGTTTCACCAGATACAGGAGCCATGGATAGAGCAATTTATTATGCAGAAGCTATTGGTGTTGATGTTGGATTATTTTATAAGAGAAGAGACTATTCAAAAGTAGTTAATGGTAAAAATCCTATTGTTGAACATTCATATTTAGGAGGCTCGTTGGAAGGAAAAGATGTGGTCATTGTAGATGATATGTTGTCTTCTGGAGAGTCAGTGTTAGACATTGCAATACAAGCTAAAAAAAGATTAGCTAACAATGTTTATTGTACTGTTTCTTTTGCATTCTTTACTGAGGGTACTGAAAAATTTGATGAAGCCTATGAAAATGGAATTATTAAACGTATTTATTGTTCCAATCTTTCTTATGTTGATGATGAAATAAGAAATAAACCTTGGTTTATTGAAGTTGATATGTCGTATATGATTTCAGAAGTTATTGACCGATTAAATTTTGATATTTCCTTAAGTGAAATGTTTGATGTTGGTAATCGTTTAAAAGAGCTTAAAAAAGTATTAAATAAATAAGCAAAAGATGGTATACTTAATGGGCTACATGGCAACATGTAGCCCTTATTAATGTCCAAAAGGTGAGAAATGGAAAAGTATATTATAGTTGGCCTTGGGAACCCAGGCTTCAGGTATAAAAGAACCAGACACAACATGGGGTTTATGGTAATTGAATATCTGTCAGAAAAACATCATATCAAGATTAAGAAACTGAAAGGTAAAGCGCTAATCGGGGAGGGTACCATTAGTAATAATTCGGTGATTTTAGCTAAGCCTCAAACTTATATGAATTTATCAGGACAATCAATTAATGAACTGTTAAACTATTTTGACATTCCATTAGATCATTTAATTGTTATATATGATGACATGGATATAGACCTTGGGAAAATTCGAATTAGAAAAAAAGGTGGAAGCGGTTCACATAACGGTATGAAATCAATTATCTATCAACTTCAATCAGAAGATTTTATTAGAGTTAGAATTGGAATTGGAGAAAAAGTATATGGTGATGCTAAAGGCCATGTATTATCTAAATTTTCTAAAGAAGAAAAAGCCATAGCATTTGAGGCTATACAAAATGGTGCTAATGCAATTGAAGCTATTATGGAACAAGGCATTAACTTTGCCATGAATAGGTATCATCTATGAATGTGTTAAGTAAACAAATTTCAAGTATTCCGCAATTTGATGGAGTATTAACTTGTATAAATAAAAAACAATATCCCATAGGGATTAAAGGATTAGTTGATTGTTCTAAACCTTTTTTTATCTACAGTTTGCATCAAAAAACAAATAAGCAAATGGTGATTGTGACTTCTTCTAGAGTTAATGCAAAGAAAATTTATGAGCAATTACAAGTTTTTCTAGACGACTCTGTTATATATATTCCAGCTAGAGAGTTAGTTCTTCATGATATTGAAGCTAAAAGTCATCAAGATGAATTATCTAGAGTAAAAGCACTTTTTAGATTACAAAGCAATGACTATAAGATTGCAATATCGTCAATTGATGCCTTATGTATGAAAGTTACACCTAAATCAAAATTTGCACAATCAGTTATTAAAATAAAAAGCCAGCAACAAATTAAAATGAGTCAGGTAATTGAAAAAATGTTACAAATTGGTTATGAGATGTGTGATTTAGTAGAAGCATCTGGCCAATTTTCTGTGAGAGGAGATATTATTGATGTGTTTTCTCCAGGGGAAAGTAATCCAATTAGAATTGAGTTTTTTGATGATGAAATTGATTTAATTAGACACTTTGATATTAATAGCCAACGTTCAATAGATTCAATTGATAATATTACTATTTTACCTTGTCATGAACAGGTTGTAACAAAAAGAGACATTAACTATATAGTTGATACTTTTTTAAAAGGAGATGAATTATCTGAAGCTTTAATAGAAGAACGAGAAAAATTATCTACAGGTACATACCATTTACCAATCGATAAATACTTTTCATTATTACCAAATAGAGAAACACCATTTGACTATATTGACAAAGACGCTGTAATTATTTTAGATAATGATCAAAAAGCTTTAATCAAAATGGAAAATGTGCTTATGGAATATGGATTAACTTGTGAAAAGCTTCTATCATTAAAAAAAATATTACCAGAAGCTATGGATATGTTAATTGATTTTCATGAAGCAATAATAGACAAAGATTTAGCCATACTTATGCCTGATGTCTTAGGATACGACAAGCAGTATACTCCTGATATAGAATTTAATTTTTTAACAAGAGAGAATATGGCATATAAAGGCCAATTATCACTATTATTAGAAGATATCACTAAGTGGCGATTACATAATCGAAAGATTGTTCTATTTACACCAACTAAAAAAAGTGGCCAATTACTTATGGAATATCTTGGCGAACACCAGTTGTATCCAGAGCATGTCAAAACATTGGAAAACAAAGAAAATCTAGAAGATATTACTATTGTTGATAAAGGAATCTTTGAAGGGTTTGAATTTTTAGATGCTAAACTATGTGTAATTGGTAGTGGTAAAATATTTAGAAAATCAGCTAAAGATACTAGTAAGCGAAAAAAAGGGAGAGATCTTGATTTATTTGCCACATTGAAAGTAATGGATTTTGTGGTTCATGATGTTCATGGGATTGGACAATACAGAGGTTTAAAGAAAATTGAAGTAGGAGGAATTACTAAAGATTACCTACATATTCTTTATCGTAATGAAGACTCTGTATATATTCCTGTTTCAAAGATGGAATTGATTCAAAAATTTATTGGTTCTGATGGAAGAAAACCACGGTTATCAAAGTTAGGTGGCGTCGAATGGGAAAACGCTAAAAAGAAAGTAAAAGCTAATGTTAAAGATATAGCAAAAGAACTGATTATTCTATATGCTAAACGGGCTGAATTAAAGGGGTACGAATTTTCAGAAGATAATATGTGGCAGATGTCTTTTGAAGAACAATTTCCCTATGAAGAAACAAATGATCAATTGCGATGTATAGAAGAAATAAAAAATGATATGCAATCAAACATTGTAATGGATAGATTACTATGTGGTGATGTGGGTTATGGAAAAACTGAAGTTGCACTTAGAGCTGCATTTAAGGCTATTATGGATGGTAAACAGGTAGCTTTTCTGGTACCAACCACTATTTTGGCTTATCAACATTATAGGAATTTTATTGAACGATTAAAAGATTTTCCTGTTAAAGTTGATTTGCTTTGCAGATTTAGAACAAAAAAACAACAAGGAAAAACAATTGAATTATTAAAAGCAGGGTCCATTGATATTGTAGTTGGTACTCATCGTTTAATTCAAAAAGATGTGAAGTTTAAGGACTTAGGTTTACTAGTTATTGATGAAGAGCAGCGTTTTGGAGTTGAGCATAAAGAAATCATTAAAAATTACAAAGCTGTTGTTGATGTGTTAACGTTAACAGCTACCCCAATTCCTAGAACATTACATATGTCATTAAGTGGGATTAGAGATATTTCGGTAATCGAAGATCCACCAGGACATCGTTTTCCTGTACAAACATATGTTATGGAATATGACTATGATGTGATGAGAGATGCCATTGATAGAGAAGTAGCTAGAGATGGACAAGTCTTTTACTTATATAATAGGGTAAAAGATATGGATTTAAAATATGCAAAGCTTAAAAGAATACTAGGTGATGATATTTCCATTGGAATTGCTCATGGACAATTAGAAGAGAAAAAGCTTGAACAAGTAATGCTTGATTTTATTAATAAGAAGTTTGATGTGTTATTATGTACCACTATTATTGAATCAGGATTAGATATGCCAAATGTTAATACAATTATTGTAGAAGATGCTAATCGTATGGGTTTATCTCAGTTATATCAGATTAGAGGACGTGTGGGACGCTCTGATAAAGTAGCTTATGCATATATCACTTATCAAAAAGGAAAAGTAATTTCAGAAGTAGCCACTAAACGATTAGAGGCAATTAAAGAATTTACTGAATTTGGTAGTGGCTTTAAAATTGCTATGAGAGATTTGGAAATTAGAGGAGCTGGTAATCTTTTAGGAGCTAAACAACATGGCCATTTTGAAAAAGTCGGATATGATATGTATATTAGATTATTAAATAAAGCTGTGGATGAATTAAGTGGAAAAACCTTGGATGTTTTACAAAAAGAAGAAGCTAGTGTTGATATTTTAGTAGATGCATATATTAGTGATACATATATAACAAATGATATTCAGCGAATGGATATATACAAGAGAATGGCAATTATTTCTAGCGAAAAACAAAAAAGTGAATTAATTGATGAGTTAATTGATAGATTTGGTGATTTGCCACTTGCTTGTGAAAATCTATTAGATATTGCATTAATTAAACATTATGCACAAAACCACTTGTTTAGTAATGTTACAGAGAAAAAAATTGGATTAGAATTCTATTATGAAAAAGGAGCTCTTCCAAACTTACAACTTATTACAGAATTAGCAGATGTGTTAGAAGAAAAAGTTGTCTTTAATGCAAAACATAAACTAGTAATTACAATATATACTAAGGAAAAAGGTAAGGAGCTAATGAAGTTAGCAAAAAAAGTACTTGAAATAATGAATGAGTTTGAATTACAATAGTAAAACGAGTATAATAGGCTCTAATGGGAGTACGTGAAAAAAGGAGTACATATGTCTAATATGAAAGAAAAAAACGAACCAGTTGTAGCTGAGGTAGATGCAGAAAAACCAATTAAAGGTAAAGAAGAAACAATAATAAAATATGCTCTTATAACACTAGGTGGTATTCTTGCAATATGTGTAGTAGCATTAGTTGTGTTTTTAGCAATTCCTACAAAAGCAGTTTCAATAGGTAATGAGAAAATCACTCAAGATGAGTTTATTTATTACTATAAGCAACAAGCAGATATTATCTTAGAATATAGAGATTATATTGCTCCTGATGTAGATGATTTTACATTTTTAATGGCAGAATATGCTAATGGTATATCCTATTCACAATCAGCAGCTCAGCGAGCGTTGGCTGTTGTTTTAGAAACTTATGTTTTAAATGATTTAGCAAATGGAGAGGATCCTGATTTTAAATATGATACCATCGAATTAGATGAATCAATAAATAAATTTAAAGAAGATTTTGAGAATTATGCTACAGAAAACGACTTAAAAAATGATGAGGTTGCAAGTAAATTATATGGATGCACATATAAAACTTTAATAAAAGCATATACCATGTCATGGATTGCAACAAAATATCAAGAAGATCAAATAAGTAAATTAGAAGCAAATATTGCTGAAGAACAGATGATTGAATATTATGATACTTTTAAGGATGATTTAGATGCAGTAACTGTTAGACATATATTAGTTGCTAACTTTGATGTTATAACTGGTGGAGATTATACAGAAGAACAACTTGTGGCAGCTAAAGCTAAAAGTGATGAAGCATATGCTAAAATTTTAGCAGGAGATGATTTCATGGAAGTGGCTCTGGCTTATTCAGAAGACCCAGGAGTTGCAGAAAATGAAGGCCTCTATAAATTCAGAAAAGAAGAAACTGATTTAACTGAATTTGCTAATTGGGCTTTTATTGCTAATATTGGTGATGTTGGACAAATTGAAACATATATTGGTTATCATATTGTTAAATTAGCAGAAAGAACAACATATGATGACTTAAAAGACACAGTAAAATATAATCTTGCATATGGTGAACTTACTAAAGTATTAAACGAAATTGAATCAAGCGAGAAATATGAAATTGCTTATTATAATGGGTTTTATGAATTCTAAAAAAGAAGATAACTAAAAACCACCTATGGTGGTTTTTTTTTGTATATTTTTCTGTTAAAATAAGTTTGACAGAAAGAAAATAGGAGGTTCATTATGATAGGAAAAGAACGATTACGTGGAACGTTACCAAAAGTTGGGATTAGACCAACAATTGATGGTAGGAGAAAAGGTGTTAGAGAATCTATTGAACCAATTACTATGAACATGGCAATCACGGCAGCAAAATTAATTAGTGAGAATTTAAAATATCCAAACGGACAACCAGTAGAGTGTGTCATTGCAGACGAATGTATTGGTGGTGTCGCAGAAGCTGCGGAGTGTGCAGAAAAGTTTAGAAAAGAAGGCGTAGGCCTTACATTAACTGTTACACCTAGTTGGTGTTATGGGTCAGAAACAATGGATATGGATTCGCATTTACCAAAAGCAATTTGGGGATTTAATGGAACAGAGCGACCAGGTGCTGTATATTTAGCAGCTGTATTAGCGGCTCATTCACAAAAAGGATTACCAGCATTTGGGATTTATGGAAGAGATGTACAAGATATGGAAGATACTTCTATTCCTAAAGATGTGGTTGATAGAATTTTAACATTTGTTAAATCAGGATTGGCTGTAGCATATATGAAGGGTAAATCTTATGTATCGTTTGGATCTGTTTCTATGGGTATTGCAGGATCAATTGCTGATGAAAGTTTTTATCAAAAATATTTAGGTATTAGAAACGAATATGTAGATATGTCTGAATTTATTAGAAGGATGCAAGAAGACATTTATGATAAAGAAGAATTTAATAAAGCTTTAGCTTGGACAAAGAAAAATTGTATAGAGGGAAAAGATACAAATCCTTTAGATATTCAAAGATCAAGAAAACAAAAAGATGGTGATTGGGAAACCAGTGTTAAAATGGCACTTATTGCAAGAGATATTATGGTGGGAAATAGCAAACTTAAAGATATTGGATATGGTGAAGAAGCATTAGGTAGAAACGCTATCATGTCTGGGTTTCAAGGACAACGTATGTGGACTGACTTTATGCCTAATGGAGATTTCTTAGAAGCAATATTAAATTCATCATTTGACTGGAATGGAATTCGTCAACCATATATTGTTGCTACAGAAAACGATGGGTTAAATGGAGTAACTATGTTGTTTGGTCACTTGTTAACAGGGACCGCACAGATTTTTGCTGATGTAAGAACTTATTGGAGTGCAGATGCTGTTAAAAGA
The DNA here is from genome assembly GCA_023145435.1 of Clostridiales bacterium. Classification (GTDB taxonomy): domain Bacteria; phylum Bacillota; class Clostridia; order DUPQ01; family DUPQ01; genus JAFGUQ01. Next base: position 6,206 of record JAGLDS010000011.1, on the reverse strand, counting down.
GTAACTGGAAAACAACTAACTGGTTTAGCCAAGGATGGAATAATACATTTAATAAATTCAGGAGCTGCTGCTCTTGATGGGACTGGCCAACAACAAATTAATGGTAAAGCTGCCATGAAACCTTTTTATGATATAACCGAAGAAGAAAAGCAAAAATGTCTTGATAATACTACTTGGGGACCTGCTAGTCTCGGATATTTCAGAGGTGGGGGATTTTCTTCTACTTTCCTAACTGTAGGAAAAATGCCAGTTACAATGGCTAGAATTAATATTGTAGATGGATTAGGACCATTTTTACAAATTGCAGAAGGTTATACTGTTGAATTACCAAGTGATGTACATGAAAAATTAAATAAACGAACAGATCCTACATGGCCAACTACTTGGTTTGCACCTACATTAACAGGTGAAGGAGCATTTAGCGATGTTTATTCTGTTATGGCTAATTGGGGAGCAAATCATGGAGTTTTAAGTTATGGACATATTGGAGATCAACTTATTACTTTAGCTTCGATGCTTAGAATTCCAGTTAGTATGCATAATGTTGCAAGTGAAAGAATTTTCAGACCAAGTTCTTGGAGTGCGTTTGGTACTAGCAATCAAGAAGGAGCAGATTATCGAGCGTGTGATAACTTTGGTCCACTTTATAAATAATTAATATCCCCACACTGTGGGGATTTTTTTTGGAACATTTTATATATTTTATTCGTCTGATAGTTATAAACCTTAATAGGAGGGACTAATAATGAAAAAAAGAGGATATTTAATAGTCATAGCTTTATTACTTGTTGTATCAGTTTCCATTGTGGCTTTATTGATGAATACAGAAAGTGAACAGGTGAAAGCTGATGATTTTAGAAAAGGTTATTTAATTGTTCCAGATCAATTATCAAGTGAGGGAATGGCAATAACTTCATCATTTATTATAGAAACTTTAGAAGAAACCACAATAAAAAAAATCAGTGAACAATTTTTCATACAAGATAGTATTGACTTTACAATTAGTGAAGTTAACCCTACAAAATATATGGTTACATTGGCTAAACCATTAGACTATGACAAGGTTTATGTTCTTGGAATAATTAAACAAGATATGGTAATGGTAACATTTGCATATCAGACCACATCTAAGTTTACTATATATGGGTACTTACCAAATACTCAATCTACAAATGTGCCAGTTAATACAGGAATTGAAATATATTTTTCAAGTAATGATATTAATGGATTTGAACAAGCTTTTTCGATTTCACCAAATGTTAAAGGGTCTTTTGAAAAACACGATAATGCATATGTATTTGTTCCAAAAAACAAACTAGACTATCAAAGAGTTTATACAGTTACTCTTGATGAGAGCAAAATTACAAGTGGAGATGGACAATCGCTAAAAGAACAATTAATTTTTTCTTTTGAAACAATGGCAAAAGAAGATGAAATCGTAGAGTATAAGTATAAAGGAAATGTTAACTTTAATATGTTAATGTATGAATATACAACTACTCAAGAATTATCGATTCCCTATTATCTAAATTTACCAAAAGACAATCAAAAAATTGATTTGCTTACACAAGTTTATTCCTTTGAAGATGGAAGTGAATTAGTTAAATATATGAAAGAAGTATTAGAAAAACCATATTGGTCTAATTATAATTCAGCAAATCAAGAGATTGATACATCTTCACTAAAGAAAGTTACTTCTTTTAATAATACAATAACTTTTTCATATGAATTTGGCCAATATTTCCTTGATATCCCAGAAAAATTAGAAAGTGGAATGTATTTAGTTAAGATGACCTGGAAACACGGAGAGACATTTGTTTTTATACAAATTACAGACTTAGCAGCATATGTATTTGATGATGAAGAAAAAACCTATATTTGGGTGAATAATACACAAACTGGGAATGTAGCAAGTGCAATAGTAAATGGAATTTCTACTGATACTGATGGGTTGGCAATTATACCAAATGATCAGGTAATTGATAATATTGTATTTATTAATGATAGCCAAAATGAAACAATTATCTTTAAAAATCCATACTACTACCAGACATATGATAATTACTGGAACGTATTAACAACAGATAGAAATTTGTATCAACCTGATGATGATGTATATTTCTTTGGATTTATTTCTAAAAGAAATGGCTCACTAGATAATGATAAAGTAACTATTGAAATAAATCGTGGCTATTTTTATTACTATTTTGATTTTGCAAGATCATATGACTATTTTATTCCTCCATATATGTTACAAGAAAGCCCACTTGTTTCAATGGAAACCACTTTAACAAATGGGTTTTATGAAGGTGATATTTCGTTACCCGCTTTATCAGAGGGATACTATACTATTACTGTAAAATATGAAGGTGAACAAATTGCAAATCACTATTTTAATGTAGAAGAATATGTAAAACCTTCTATGCAAATTAAAATAACACCTGATAAGAAAGCTGTATTCGCAGATGAACCAATAATTTTTAATGTTAATACTTCTTTCTTTGAAGGAACTCCAGTTTCTGGATTAGATGTTACTTACTTTATTGATTACGAAGGCCAACATATAGAAAGCATAGGTAAAAGTGATGATGATGGTAATGTTTCATTTACCTTTACTCCTTCATATATAAATGGACAACAGGGAATAAGTCATGTTTATGTGGGAGTGAGAGCTAAATTACCAGAACAAGGTGAATTAGTAGCAAATGAATATATAACAGTATATTTTAATGATATTGATTATACCTATAAAACGGATATTATTGGAGACAAGATTATTTTAGAAGGAAAAGCTAATCATTTTATTCCTGACATTGAAACTGGTGGAATGATTGATGTGGGGCCTTATGCAGATGCAAATATACAAGCTAAGTTGTATAAACATACCTTAGTTAAAAGAGAGAATGGAACATATTACGATTACATTAATAAAGAAACCGTAAAGCAGTATTATTATGAAGTGATTAAAACATTAATTAAAAGTACTACTTTACAAACAAATAGTGAAGGCAATTATGTAAGCGAATTTTCTTTTAATGACGAAAATAGAACATGGTATACCATTGAACTAACTGTTAATGATAAAAAAGGTAGAAAAGTAAATAAACGAGCTTATGTAAGAGAAGCTTATGATTATGAGCGATATTATAATCAAAATTATCAACTCACATTAGATAAGAAAAAATACAGTGTTGATGATACAGTCAAAGCTACATTTACTTATGGGGAAGATCCAGTAGATGCTAATCAATACTTGTTTATAATTGCTCAAAATGGAATTAAACAAACTATTATGACAACTTCACATGAAGCAACTTTTACTTTTATTGAAGAATATCTTCCAAATGCTACTGTTCAAGTAGTTGCATTTGATGACGACCATTTTGTTATGAGTTATCAACAACAAGTAATATTTAACAAAGAAGACAGGCAATTAAATGTGGAAATAACCACAGATAAATCAGATTATAAACCAGGTGAAAATGCAATTATTTCAGTAAAAGTAACTGATAAATCAGGAGATCCTATTTCTGCTAAAGTGTTAATATCTGCAGTGGATGAAGCTCTATTAGAATTAAGTGATATGACTGTGGACTTCATATCAGAATTGTATCAAAGTGTTGGGTCTGGAATTGTCTATAGTTATGGAACCCATCGCGATGGAATGAATATCTTTTATGATTATTATTACCCAAGAGGTGGATTTGGATATAATGAAGCGGTAATGGACGGTGTAGCAAATAAGATGAATTCCTCTATACCTATACCAGAACCAAGCTATGAAATGGGTGGAGAAAATCAATCAGTAGAGATACGAAGTGAGTTTAAAGACACAGCGGCTTTTTTAACTATTCAAACAGATAATAATGGTATTGGGGTTACAAGTTTTAAAATGCCAGACAACATTACTTCATGGAGATTATTTTCAAATGCAATTAATAATGATTTTTATGCTGGAGGAAACTTTATAAATGTTAACACAACACTACCGTTTTTTATAAATGTAGTTACTAGTGAATTATTCTTAATAGATGACGTAGCCTATGTGGGTGTAACAGGCTATGGCGACGCTTTATCATTATTTGATAATATTACATACGTAGCCTATTTAAAAAGCCAGCCGTCAAATAAGGTTACGGTGTCTGGAAAAGCATATGAGCGAGTTAACATAGAATTACCACAATTTAATTATGGTAGTGATTCAATTATTATAGAAGCTTATACTAATGAGTATTCAGACGGATTAGAAAGTAAAATTGTAGTTACAGATTCATATAATAAGATTCAAGTAACAAATGAATACACAGTATCACCTAATATGCTAGTTAGTGGTGGTAGCTATGGAAATACAACCCTTGTCTTTGCGGATAAAGAATATTTAACATATGCAACTAAGTTATTTAATTTAGCATACTATAGTAATGAACGTTTAGAACTTTTATTAGCTAGAGATAAAGCAAAATCAATCTTATATGATTACTTAAGTGATCCTACATTTGATTTTGAAAAAAATATAATTGACTATAGTAAATATCAACAAGCTAATGGAGGACTTTCGATTTTACCATATGCTCAAAGTGACATAAAAGTAACAGTAGATAACCTATCGTTTATGAGAGATGATATTGATGAAAATCTATTACTTGGTTATTTATATCAGCAATTAACAGAATATGGTTCTGATACTTATGTTCTTTATGGGTTAGCTCAATTTAATCAACCTATACTATTAGAATTACAGAGAATGGCTCAAATTAAAAATCTAACTACAGAACAATGGATTTATTTAGCATTAGCATACTATGAAGTAGGCGATGCATTTATGGCAAATGATATATATGTAAACAATATTCTACCTATAATAGTAAAAGTAGAGCCATATGCATTTATAAATGAAAAAAATGATGATTATACAATTTATCTAACAACTAAAGCTGCATATTTAGCAAAACTATTAAATAAGCTTGAGGCACCTGATTTATATAAATATGTGACTGAAAATTATCAAGATGAGTATGTGACTTCTAATTTCTTAGTTAAGTTTTTACAATTACAACTTGAAGGGAAAAAAGAAAAAGATATATCATTTACTTACGAATACCAAGGCAATACACATGATGTGAATTTTGACTATGGTAAAATGCATAAATTAGAAATACCTTCAACATTACTTTCTCAATTTAAAATCACTAAAGTTAATGGTGATGTTGGCTTATTAGTATCGTACGAAGATAAGCGAGACATTTTAGTTATTAATAGAGAAGATGTAGTTACTGTTACTAAAGCATACTTAGATGCAACTACAAATCAACCAAAAACTACTTTTAAAATGGGAGACATTATTAAAGTTGTAATATCTATTGATGAAGGCAAGAATTTTGTTAATACAATTTATGAAATAACTGATATTTTACCTTCTGGACTACGTGCCATTGAAAAACCATATCAGTATCTTGGATCTTCTTATGAGTATTCATATATGAGAGCTAGTGAGCAAGTAGCAAAAGCAACAATTAGTAAGTATTTTATTGAACATCAACATCAAATTACTTATTATGCTAGAGTTATTAACTTAGGACAGTATGAGGCCATGGGTACTTATGTAAAACTACTTAACTCCAATAAGGTAATTTACCAAGACCAAAGTAAAACAATTGCAATTAGTGAATAATTATGTAGGTTTTTGATTTAACTTATTTATGATAATACCTAGTGCAAGAAGTATCCAAAAAATTGGTGATATGTGAACTGTACTATCATAACAAATAGAAGCAATTAAATAGGACATGATGGAAATGGATTTAGCTTCCACCCATCATGCTTCTTTATAAACAATTAATTTTCAATTGTTTTCATAGATGCTTTTTGCTATTATGATAGAGTCATGCCCCGGTGGTCCAGTGAATAAGACGATGGATTCCGGTTCCATAAACGCAGGTTTGACTCCTGTCCGGGGTACCATGTTGTAGGCTACATTTTAAGATAGAAATGTAGCTTATTTTTTATGAAAAATTGTATAATAGTTTTAAGAACAGTAGTTATTGTGTTTATTATATATAAATGGATATGATTGTAGAAAAATTAAGAGATTTTTAGAAAAAAAGAAATTAAGACAGTAACGGGTAAAGAAACTTGGATTACATCAACAATTGATAGAATACTGTCTAACAAAAAATATGTTAGTATAAAGTTCAAGATAAAAATGC
>JAGLDS010000010.1 GCA_023145435.1 Clostridiales bacterium | reverse complement strand
TTAATTTTCAAGGTTCAGTGCGCTTCTTGCTTAAAAATGCGCTTAATCATCTTATCACTTTTTTAATACCTGTGTCAAGATAATTCAATTATTTTTGACCGCTTTTTTTGCGACCTTGTTCATAGTAACATAGGGTTTTTTCACTGTCAATAAGTTTACTGATATTTATTCAATTAATTCTAAATATCAGTAAAAAGCTACTTATTTATAAGTGTTTTAGAAAACTCTTTTTGATTGTGTAATAATTTTTTTAAAAAAGTATATCCTTTTATACATACTGTACATCCATGGTTATCCTAAAAGAGTATAGCACACTTTTTAGAGTCAATATATTTATTAATTCTGGGATGATTTTAGAAACATTCATGCTATTTTACTCTTTTTTCATATGAACATCCATTTGTGGAAATGGTATTTCTATTTTTTGTTTGTCAAATTCTCGTTTAATAGATTCATTAATATAAAAATATGTGTCCCAATAATCTTCTGTTTTTGTCCACACTCTTACAGTAAAGTTTACTGAACTATCACCAAAATCAGTTAACCCAACAAAATGTGATGGTACACTTAGGATTTTCTCATTTTCTGTAACAATACTCTCAATAATACTTTTTACATTTTCAACTTTTGCAGAGTAAGAAACTCCAATAGCAACATCTACACGCCTCATATCTTCTCTACTATAATTAATTACAGCATTTTGTGTAAATAGCGAATTAGGAACAAATACAGCCTTATTATCAAACGTTATTAGTTTTGTACTAAATAATTCTATTATTTCAACACTCCCCGCTGTATTGGCACAACCAATATAGTCACCAATCTTAAATTGCTTGTTTAGGATAATTAAAATCCCACTGGCTAAATTTGACATATGATCTTTTAAAGCTAGCCCTAAAGCTAATCCAAATGTTCCTAAAACAGCTAAAAGTGGTGCAGTATTAATGTTAAAAAATCCTAATACAATCAATATCAATATCACATAGGAAACGATTTTAGTCACACTGATAATAAACCCTATAAAAGGATTTCTCACTTGACGTTTATCTAGTATTTTCTCTAATCCTTTCAGTGAAAACTTGATAATCATTGTTAAAATAATAATAGCAACAATAATAATGACTACTTTAATTGCATAATCTAATACAATAGGCCAAGTCAAACTTGATAAGTTTGGTAAACTTACTAAATAATTCATTTGGTAACCTCCTTGATTAATTTGTTTAACCTATCTAAATCTTCATAATAAACAGGTAACAAATCTCTGTTATAAATCAAACTAGCAGGATGATACAATGGAAATAAAATGTATTGCTCCTTTTTAATAGCTTTTCCATGATAATCCTTCATGGCCAATTGGTTTATTCCAAGAACACTTTTTAATGGAACCGCTCCTAAAGTAATTACAACCGCTGGTTTAATGATTGTTATCTCTTGTAATAAGGTATCTCTACTTTCCTTTATTTCATTTACTTTAGCTGGTCTATTAGATTTTCTATTAGTTAATGAGTTTATTTTATACAATCTATACTTAATTGCATTTGTAACATAAAAATCTTGTCTTGTTTTATTTAAGTAGTCAATAAATTCTTTTAATTTTCCTCCAGCTAATCCTACAAATGGTTTTTTCTGTATAACCTCATCTTTCCCAGGAGCTTCTCCAATCATTAAAAGCGAACAATTTACATCCCCATCTCCCATAACTAATTCTTCATTTGAAAATTTATTTTCATATTCTCTATATAGCTTATTTAATCTGTTATACTTTTCCACGCTTTATTAATATCCTTCCAAAAAACTATTTTCTTTTTCTCATCTCTTAACAAGGCCGCTGGATGAAAAGTAGGTAAAACTTTTATCCCCTCATATTCCATCCAATTCCCTCTATTTTTTGTTATTGTTAAATTACTATTAATCATTCTTTTTAGTGCTACTGACCCTAATAAGACAATCACTAAAGGATTTACAAGCTCAATTTGTTTTTTTAGATAAGGCATACACGCTTTAGCTTGCTCATCTGTTGGATTAGCATTATTTGGTGGTCGACATTTTATTATATTACATATATATATGTCTTTTTCATATATTCCCATTGATCCAAGTGCTAAATCTAATAATTTCCCTGCTTGTCCCACAAAAGCTATTCCTGATTCATCCTCTCTTGCACCTGGGCCTTCGCCAATAAACAATATTTTAGCTTGTCTATTCCCTCTCTCTATTACAACATTTTTTCGGGTACTATGTAGATTGCATTTTTCACACTTCATACACTCTTTTTCTAAAATATTCCATTGGTTATCCATGATATTCCCTCAATTGTTCTGCTAATTGCTCAATCTTTTTCAATCGATGATTAACACCTGATTTACCTAAAGTCGGTGTTAACATCTGTCCAAGTTCTGTATATGGTAAGTAGGGGTTTTCTAGTCTTAAAACAGCAATATCTTGTAAATGTTTCTTCATTATTTTTAAGCCAAAATTCTTTATAATATAATTAATGCTAGCCACTTGTCTACTAGCAGCATTTACAGTTTTATCTAAATTAGCACTTTCAAAATTAACAATCCTATTAACATCATTTCTAATCCCTTTTACAATTCGAATGTTTTCAAATTCCATCAATGCATGATGTGCTCCAATTATATTTAAAAAATCAGCAATACTCTCAGCTTCCTTTACATAACAAATATAATTCGACTTTCGTTCAATAACTTTTGCTTTAATATCCAGTTCTTGTAATATTTTACATAAAGCATTAATTTCTCTTAAGTCACTACTAGTAATTTCAAGATGATAGCTTTTTTCAGGGTGATTAATCGACCCCGAAACTAAAAATGCGCCTCTTATATACGACTTTAAGCAACATTCCTTTCCCATAAGTTCTTCTGGTGGAAGAAAAACAGCTTTGTCTTCTTTTGTTAATTGTAACAACCCTGTATCTCCTAAAGCAACCTCTGTTGCATGAGCTCCTTTTATATCTAATGAGTAAAGTGTATGACCTTTTAATTTTTTACTTTTATTTACTAATAAACTTGGATGAAGAGTAAAATTATGGACCATATGAGTAATCATTCGTCTAGCAAAAGAAGCATTTTCTGTTGAAATACTACTAGTAATGTAGCCATTCTCTTGTTTGTGAAAATGTCCACCCATTCGAAGAACTGCTGAAACTTCGCATAAGATACAGCAGTTATCAGATAAAGGTATTTTACTTATTTCATTTTTTACCTGTGATGAAAAAGACATTTATACACATCACTTCTTTCCATCATTATCAATATCTCGATGCTTTATAATTAATCTATGATTATTATCTTTTAGTATTTTTGCAATTCTGTCAGCAATGGTAACCGAGCGATGTCTTCCCCCAGTACACCCAATTCCTACTACTAATTGTGTTTTACCTTCTTGAATATAATAAGGAATTAAAAATTCAATTAAATCTTCTAATTTATTAATAAAAATCTGTGTTTGTTCATGTTTTAATACATAGTTCCTAACAACTTCATTTTTTCCTGTTAGTTTTCTCATAGATGTGTTGTAGTATGGATTAGGGAGAAATCTCACATCAAAAATCAAATCACTATCAAGAGGAGTCCCATACTTAAACCCAAAAGAAACTATATTAATCATTAATTTTTCATGTTCTTCACCACTTACGAATAAGTCTTTTATTTCTTCTCGTAATTGTTTTGGATGCATATCTGAAGAATCAATAATAAAATTTGCTTGATTTTTAATTTTTTCAAGTTTAATACGTTCAAGTTTTATTGCTTCAAATAAACTAATTTTATCATTTGAAAGCGGATGGTTTCTCCTTGTTTCTTTATACCTTTTAACTAAGTTTTTATCATTAGCCTCTAAAAATAAAATATCATAAGTAACATTTCTCACTTCTAATTGATTAATAGCTGGAAAAAATTCATCTAAAAAATCTCCTCCTCTAATATCAACAACAATAGCAACATCACTTACCATATTTGTTTTTTCATACATTTTTACAAATTCTGGTATAAGCTTTGGTGGCATATTATCAATACAATAAAACCCTAAATCTTCTATTGCTTTCATTATTAAACTTTTTCCAGCACCGGACATACCAGTGATAATATGCATATTCATTTAATTCTCTCCTATGATTTTAACTTCTGTTTCTAATTCCACTTTAAATTGTTTATAAATTACTATTTTAATATAATCAATCAAATTAATAATATCTTGTGAGTTAGCATTATCCAAATTAACAATAAATCCTGAATGCAACGTTGAAATTTGCGCATCGTTAATTTTATATCCTTTTAAATTACATTGATCAATCAGCTGTCCTACAAAGTATCCTAGTGGCCTTTTAAACACACTACCTGCACTTGGTAAATTTAATGGTTGTTTATCCTTACGTTTAGCATTTAGTTCATTCATCTTAGCTAATATGCTTTCTTTATTTCCATTTTGTAATGCAAAAGTACTTTCTAATAAAATCCATTTTTTTCTAGTAAATATACTTTTCCTATAAGTAAATTCATGCTGTTCATTAGTTAGGATATGCGTATTACCTTGTTCATCTAGAAAAGTTGATGATACTAGTATTTCACTTATTTCACCACCGTAGGCTCCTGCATTCATCGAAACACCACCACCTACTGTACCTGGTATACCTGATGCAAATTCTAAACCAGTCAACTCATGATTCATTGCTACCTTTGAAAGTTTTGACAATAGTGCTCCTGATTTTATTGTGATTTGATTATCATATACTATCACTTGATCAAAGCCTTGACTTATTTTTAAAACAATTCCTTTAATTCCCTTATCTCTAACAATTAAATTTGTACAGTTCCCAACAATTTGTAATGGTTGTTTGTACTGATTCGATAGCAAAATTACTAATTTAATATCTTTTTCACAGTAAGCTTTGACCATTACATCGCAAGGTCCACCAGTTTTAAAGCTTGTATGATTTTTCATGGGTTCATTTATACTCACTTCACTATTTAAAAGACCAATTTTAAGGGCTTTTATATATTGTTCGGTCAATTACTTACCACCTTTAAATTTTTCTTCAATTCGGTCATATAATACTTTAGCTGCATTATATCCCATGCTTATTTGCCTAGATTTCATTGCTGCAACTTCTAATATAATTGCCAGATTTCTACCTGGTCTAACTGGAATAGTATAAAGAGGAACATCAATACCCAAAATATTTCTATAATTTTGTTCCACTCCCATTCTGTCATATTTTTTATTTTCATCCCAAAATTCTAAATTAACAATCATATCAATGGAATCAATTTTTTTAACAGAACCTACTCCATACATGCTTTTCACATCAATGATACCAATTCCTCGCAATTCAATAAAATGACGAATAATTTCAGGTGAAGTTCCAAGTAAGGTATTATCACTAACTTTTCTAATTTCAACCACGTCATCAGCAATTAAACGATGACCTCTTTTCACCAATTCAAGAGCAGTTTCACTTTTCCCAACACCACTTTCACCTGTTATCATAATTCCTTCACCATGGACTTCTAAAAATTCTCCATGAATACTAATTCGCTCAGCTATTTCAACATTTAAATAATTAATTAATGCTGCTAAAAATCTAGAAGTCATTTCTTTTGTCCGTAATAACGGTACTTGGTATACTTTAGATAGCTCAATTAACTCATCACAAACAATTTGGCTTCTAGATACAACTATACAGGGCATCTTTTCATCAATCCATTTATCAATACGCTCATACCGTTCTTTCGATGGTAAAGAGTTTAAAAATGATAATTCCATTTTCCCCAATAATTGAATACGATGTGGGAAAAAATAACCTAAATAGCCAGCTAATTGTAAACCTGGTCTATTTACTTCAATAATGTCCACATTTTTACTTCCCATGATTGAACAATCACGGATAACTTCCAAATCGAAATCTTCAATAATCTTTGTAACGTTAACTGAATACATGAAATTACTCCTATCACTTATTATCCAAATTATAACATAAAAAAAGCTATCAGAGAAACCTGATAGCCTATATAAATTATGTAATTTATTACTTACATCATGCCTGGCATTCCACCTGGAGCACCACCCATTGGCATTGGAGGTGTTTCTTCTGGAATATCAGAAACTAAACTTTCAGTTGTCAAAATTAGAGAAGCTACAGATGCAGCATTTTGTAGTGAAAATCTAGTAACTTTTGCAGGATCAACAATCCCAACTTGAATCATATTAACATAAGTTTCAGTTAGTATATCAAATCCTATTCCTTTTTCTGAGGATTTAATTTTTTCAATAATAACTGAGCCTTCCAAACCTGCATTTATAGCAATTTGTCTTAATGGTTCTTCTAATGCTTTAACAATAATATTTGCACCAGTTTTTTCATCTTTTGATAAACTATCAGCTACTTTTTTCACATTATCAATTACATTAATAAAAGCTGTTCCACCACCTGAAACTATTCCTTCTTCAACGGCTGCTCTAGTTGCAGCTAATGCATCTTCAATTCTAAGTTTCTTTTCCTTCATTTCAATTTCAGTTGCTGCTCCAACTTCAATTACTGCAACTCCACCTGATAGTTTTGCTAATCTCTCTTGTAATTTTTCTCTATCAAAGTCTGAAGTAGTTTCTTCTATTTGTGATTTTATGGATGCAATTCTATTTTTAATTTCGTTATCTTCTCCATAACCATCAACTACAATAGTATTTTCTTTTTGAATAATTATCTGTCTTGCATGACCTAACATTTCCAATGTAGTATCTTTAAGTTCAAGTCCTACTTCTTCTGACACAACTTGTCCGCCAGTCAAAACTGCAATATCTTGTAACATTGCTTTTCTTCTGTCACCAAATCCTGGAGCCTTAACAGCAACGCAATTAAATGTTCCACGTAATTTATTCACAACTAATGTAGCTAACGCTTCGCCTTCTACATCTTCTGCAATTATTACTAATTTTTTACCCTGTTGAACAATTTTTTCTAATACAGGTAAAATTTCTTGAATATTTGTAATTTTTTTATCAGTAATTAAAATGTAAGCGTCATCAATATTAGCTTCCATTTTCTCAGTATCAGTAACCATATAAGGTGATAAATAGCCTCTGTCAAATTGCATTCCTTCAACTACTTCTAATTTTGTGCTCATAGTCTTAGATTCTTCAACAGTTATAACACCATCTTTACTAACTTTTTCCATAGCGTCAGCAATCAATGATCCAATATATTCATCATTTGCTGAAATACTAGCAACTCTAGCTATGTCTTCTTTTCCCTTCATTTCACGAGAAATGTTAGCTATTCCTATAACAGCCGCATCTACAGCTTTTTTAATACCTTTTTTAAGAATCATTGGATTAGCTCCAGCTGCAAGATTTTTCAATCCTTCTCTTACTATTGCTTGTCCTAGTAAAGTAGCAGTTGTAGTTCCATCGCCTGCAACATCATTTGTTTTAGTCGCAATTTCTTTAACTAACTGTGCACCCATATTCTCAAAAGGTTCTTCTAATTCAATTTCTTTTGCAATAGTTACACCATCATTAGTAATTAATGGAGCGCCAAATTTTTTATCTAATACTACATTACGACCTTTAGGTCCAAGGGTTATTTTAACGGTATTTGCCAACTTGTTTACTCCATTTTCAAGAGCAGCTCTGGCTTCCTGACCATATAAAATCTGTTTTGCCATTTTTTCTTTCCTCCTCTATGATTCTACAATTGCTAGAATATCATCTTGTTTCATAATGGAAAGTTCATCTCCATCAACTTTTACTTCAGTTCCTGCATATTTACTTATTAACACGTGGTCTCCTACTTTTAATTCCATAACCACTTGTTCACCATTTACAAGTCCACCTGGTCCCACTGCTACTACTTCTGCAATTTGTGGTTTCTCTTTGGCAGATCCTGGTAGAACTATACCACTTTTTGTTGTTTCTTCGCCTTTTAGCATTTTTATTACAACTCTGTCTCCTAAAGGTTTAATAACCATAAGAATTCCTCCTAAAATTTTCTCGTTTTAGCACTCTCTATATTGGAGTGCTAAAAATATTATAATGTATTCTCATATCAAAGGCAATACCTAATTATAAAAAAACACAAAAAAATATACACCCTATAAGGGTGTATATAATATACCTTTTGAATTCTATTAGTCGATTTTCAACATTTCTGCTCTTTCGGCTGCTTTCTTCTTATTAGCAAAAACTAACGTTGGAATTCCCATTACATAAAGTAGAAACGCTGGAATCATCCAAGTAAGTGGTTTCAACCCTGGGTTCACTGCATATGTCAGTTCGTCTTTTGTATAAACTATCACTACAAAAAACATCATCGTCATACAGAAAAAACCAATTGAAGTAATAATTGTTCCAATTTTAAACATTGTTTGATATTTCATATTTTTTCGCCTCCTGCAATCACTATGAAAAGTATAGCAAACCGCTATATTCTTGTCAATCCATTTAACTATGTAAAATTATCTTTGGTACTATTGTATAAACATATGGTAATTTTATAGATAAATTACCTAAAATCTTACTGGAATATGTTTTTCAAACAAATACTCTTTAAGTTCCATAATTGATAATTCACCAAAATGGAACAATGAAGCTGCTAAAACAGCATCTGCTTGCCCTTTTATAATTGCTTGTCTAAAATGTTCTTTTGTACCAGCACCACCTGAAGCTATCACCGGTATACCTACACTTTTTGAAACTTGTCTAGTTAATTCAAGATCATACCCATTTTTTGTTCCATCAGCATCCATGCTTGTTAGTAGAATTTCTCCTGCTCCTCTATTAGTTACTTCTTTAGCCCATTTTATTACATCTTTATTAGTATTAACTCGTCCACCATTTAAATAAGCGTCGTAGCCACCTTTTTCATTTTTTTTAGCATCAATTGCAACAACTACACATTGTGAACCAAACTTGTAAGCAGCCTCATTTATTAAATCAGGATTATTATAAGCAATCGAATTTATTGATATCTTATCTGCCCCTGCCTTTAACAGTTTACGAAAATCTTCTACAGTTTTAATTCCTCCACCAACAGTAAAAGGTATAAAAATACATTTAGCTACTTCACTTACAACATCAAGCATAATATCTCTTTTATCACTTGAAGCAGTAATATCTAAAAATACCAATTCATCTGCTCCTGCCTTATTATACATCTTAGCAATTTCAACAGGATCTCCTGCATCCACTAAGTTAACAAAGTTCACACCTTTTACTACACGTCCTTGATGTACATCTAAACAAGGAATAATTCTATTAGTATGCATTACTCACCTCATCTAATTTTATAGTTTTCTCATAAAGCGCTTTACCAATAATAACTCCGTTTACATTAGTAGTTAATAGTTCATCTAAATCACTTCGTTTACTAACTCCACCTGAAGCAATAATACGTAGATTTGTACTATCAACCATATGCTTCATTGCTTCCACATTTGGGCCTTGCATCATACCATCTCTGCTAATATCTGTATAAATAATTGTTTTAACTCCTAGATTTTCCATCATCTTAGCAAAAGTGACTGCTTCAAAATCGCTAGTATTTTCCCACCCATCAATGGCAACATATCCATCCTTAGCATCAATTCCAATAGCTATTTTTTCTCCATACAATGAAATTGCTTTTTTTACAAATGCCTGATCTTTTACAGCTTTTGTTCCAATAATAACCCTTGTAACTCCACAATTTAATAATTCTTCAATACGCTGTAACGTTCGTATACCTCCACCTGTTTGAATAGGTATATTAACTTTTTTTGCAATTTTTTTTATAATAGGTAAATTAATAGCATTTCCATTTCTAGCGCCATCTAAGTCAACAATATGTAAATACTTTGCACCTGTTTGTTTCCACTTCAAAGCAAAAGACATTGGGTCATTAGAATAAACAGTCACTAAATCATATTTTCCTTTTGTTAATCTAACACATTGTTTATTCAATAAATCTATGGCTGGATAAATTATCATTTTACACCTTTGCCCAATTCTTTAATAAAGCTAATCCTGCTTCACCACTTTT
This sequence comes from Clostridiales bacterium, assembly GCA_023145435.1. Lineage (GTDB taxonomy): Bacteria > Bacillota > Clostridia > DUPQ01 > DUPQ01 > JAFGUQ01. Next base: position 53,214 of record JAGLDS010000010.1, on the reverse strand, counting down.
TTCAGGATGAAATTGTGTTGCTAAAATATTCTTCTCTTCTATAGCTGATATAAACTCTTTTCCGTAGGTTGTATAACTGCAATTTATATCATTTGTAGGATCTACATAATATGAATGTACAAAATAAAAGTATTGCTTGTCAAATGAATTTAGTAATGGACAATTATCACTATTAATATTATTCCATCCAATATGAGGAATTTTTAAATTTATAGAAGTATCAAATTTTTTAACTCCGCCTTTTATTATTCCTAATCCAGCAGGTTTATCCCCTTCTTCTGAGTAATCAAATAGCAATTGTAATCCTAAGCAAATCCCTAAAAAAGGTTTATTGTTATTGATTTCGCTTCTAATCATATTAGTTAAATCATATTTATTAATATTATTCATCGCATCTTCAAAAGCGCCAACACCTGGTAAAACTATTTTATCAGCTTTTTTAAGAAGTTCTTTGTCAGATGAAACAAAGCTTTTGATAGATAAATAATCAAAAGCTTTCTTTACACTTCCTAAGTTTCCCATTCCGTAATCAACAATTCCAATCAATTAGACAATTTCCTTTCCAGTTAAAATTGAATAAGCTTGCTTATACTTTTTAGAAGTATTTTCTATAACATCTAAAGGCAATGATGGCGCAGGAGGAGTTTTATCCCAATCAAGTGTTTCTAGATATTCTCTCAAATACTGTTTATCAAAACTTTTTTGCGCTCTACCTGGTTCATAATCACTTGCATCCCAAAATCTAGAAGAATCAGGAGTAAACATTTCATCCGCTACCACTAACTCTCCATCAAGTAAACCAAATTCAAATTTAGTATCAGCTAATATCAACCCTTTAGTTAATGCATATTCACTAACCTTTTTATATAACCCAATAGATGCATCTTTTAATTTTTTAGCTAAATCCTTATCAATGATTGTCATTAACTCATCATATGTAACATTTATGTCATGTCCCTGTTCAGCTTTTGTTGACGGTGTGAAAATAGGTTCTGGTAATTTAGCAGCTTGTGTTAAACCTTTAGGTAAAGTAATACCACAGACTTTTCCAGTTTTACGATAGTCCTTTAATCCAGATCCCTCAATATATCCTCTTACAATACATTCAACAGGAACAATTTCTACTTTTTTTACTAACATTGATCTACCACTTAATTGCTCGTGATACTGATTGTATGGAGCAGGGTATTTAGATACATCAGTAGTAATAACATGATTTTTTATTACATCTTTAGTAAAGTCAAACCAAAAAGCAGATATTGAATTTAATACTTGTCCTTTATATGGTATTAAATCAGGAAATACACAGTCAAAAGCTGATATTCTATCTGTTACAACAATAAGTATTTTGTCACCTAAATCAAACATATCCCGTACTTTACCTTTTACAAAAGGTTTCACATCCATAAAATCTGTATTTCTTAATAAACTCATTCTTTTCTCCTACAAAATTCCTTTGGTTGATGGAACTCCATCAACTTTATCATCAATAGATATAGCTTCTCTCAATGCTCTCGCAAAAGCCTTAAATACCGCTTCAATCATATGATGATTATTATTACCATAATCAATATTTATATGTAAGGTGATACCTGCATTAGTACATAAAGCCATAAAAAACTCTTCTACTATTTCAACATCCATATCACCAACTTTTTCTTTACTAAATTCCCCATTAAAAACTAAGTATGGTCTCATGCTTAAATCAATATTTACTCGAGCTAACGCCTCATCCATAGGAACGGTAAAGGACCCATATCTTTTTATTGATTTTTTATCACCTAGTGCCTTTTTAATGGCTTGTCCTAAAACAATTCCTGCATCTTCTATTGAATGATGGCAGTCAACCTCTAAGTCACCTTTTACTAATAATGAAACATCAATTAGTGAATGTTTTGAAAACAACTCTAACATATGATTAAAAAAACCAACACCTGTATCAATCTTATACAATCCTTTACCATCAAGATTAATAGTACAATCAACTAATGTTTCATTTGTTTTTCTTTTTATTTGAACTTGTCGTATCATATATATCTCCTCTACAGTTACTTCTAATTATAAATTTTATTTCAAAATCTTTCTAATAGCTTTTATTAATTTATCCATCTGTTCTTTTGTTCCTATGGTTATTCTAACATATTCACTGATTGATGGTAAGCTAAAATATCTAACTAATATCCCCATTTCACGTAATTTTAAATATAATTTTTCACCATTGATGTTTTTGTGTTTAGAAAAAATAAAATTAGCTTTCGAAGGTAACACCTCCATACCTAGTTTTTCTAATTCGCTTATTGTATACTTTCTTGTATTCTTGATTTTTTGACAAATACTTTGAAAATATAATTCATCATCAAAAGACGCGATAGCAGCAACTTGTGATATTTTATCTACAGGATAAGAATTAAAGCAATTCTTAATTGATGTTAATTGGTTAATCAAATTTTCACTACCAAACGCTATACCTATTCGCAATCCTGCCAATGACCGTGACTTAGAAAAAGTCTGAATCACTAGTAAATTATCATACTTATCAATTAAGCTAATAACACTATCTCCACCAAAATCAATATATGCTTCATCAATTATTACAACATTTTGATTATTTGATGAAATAATTTTCTCTAAAGTTTCAATATTAAGGTGCTCACCAGTTGGTGCATTTGGATTAGTAATTAAAACACCTTTGTTTTTATTCATTATTTTATTAACATCGATAGTTAAATTATCATTCATGGGAATTTTTTCATCATCCACTTGATATAAGTTACTATAAACTGGGTAAAAACTATATGATATTTCAGGGTAACAAATTTTTGTATCTTGATAAAAAGCCATAAAAGCTAATGCTAAAATTTCATCCGATCCATTCCCCACAAAAATATTTTCAAACTTTACATTGTAATAAGTTGCAGCTCTTTTTCGTAATTTTACACTTTCAGGATCTGGATACAATTGCATTTTATCAGTAACGCTATCTTTCATAGCTTTTAAAACTTTTAAAGAAGGTGGATAAGGATTTTCGTTTGTGTTTAATTTTATATACATCATATCCTTTGGTTGTTCTCCTGGAGTATAAGGTGTAATTGATTTAACTCTATTACATAAAAAATTTCTCATAATTATTCCTCAAAGCGAATTGAAATAGCTCTCTTATGAGCATCCAATCCCTCTTTCTTTGCAAAAGCTTCAATGCTTTTCGCTACCTTTTTTAACTGTTTTTCACTATATTCAATCACGCTTGTTCTCTTTTGAAAATCGTAAGTTCCCAAAGGCGAGTAAAATCTGGCAGTTCCCCCGGTAGGTAGCGTGTGATTTGGTCCTGCAAAATAGTCACCCAATGGTTCAGGTGAATACATACCTTTAAAAATAGCCCCTGCGTTCTTTACCTTATCAATTAGTTCATCAGGATTATTTACTAATAATTCTAAATGCTCCGGAGCGATTTCATTTACTAAGGATATCAAATTATCCATATCATTATCTACATATATAACTCCATAATCATTTAACGAACATAGAATTGTTTCTTTTCTTGAAAGGGTTTTTACTTGTTTTTCTAATTCAATTTCTACTTTTTTTGCCTTTTCCATGGATGTTACTCCTAGAATTACACCTGCTAATTTATCATGTTCTGCTTGTGATAATAAATCAGCAGCAATATAAGCTACTTTTGCACTATCATCCGCTACAATCATAATTTCACTTGGACCTGCTATCATATCAATATCACAGTAGCCATATACAAGTCGTTTAGCATTTGCTACAAAAATATTACCAGGACCTGTTATTTTATCTACTTTTGGAACACTTTCAGTTCCAAAAGCCATGGCAAAAATCGCCTGTGCTCCACCTATTTTAAAAATCTGATCAACACCACATTCTTTAGCAGCTACAATTCGCTCATTATCAATTTCAGGAGGTGTACACATAATAACTTTATTTACCCCTGCAACTTTTGCAGGAATAGCATTCATAAGTACTGACGAAATTAGAGGAGCCACTCCTCCTGGTACATAAATCCCAACAGTATCAAGTGGAGTAATTTTTTGTCCTAGAGTAATTCCTGGTTCTTTTTCCCAAAGCCATGAATTAAGGGTTAACTTTTCATGGTACTTCGTAATGTTCTTAATAGCTTGTCTTATGATTTTTAAAAATTTACCATCAATCATTTTATATGCAAATTTTATCTCTTCTTCGCTTACCATTAATTTATCAATAATTATTCCATCAAAAAGTTCAGTATACCTTTTAATGGCTTCATCTTTATTACTTCTTATATCTGTCATCATCTTAGTTACTTTAGAAATCACTTGTTCGTTATCAAGTTGTCCTCTACCTTCTATTATTGATAATGCCAATTTTTTATCAGTTGTAATAGTTATCATTTTGCTAATTCCTTTTTCATACTGTCTATAATTTGTGTAATTCTTTGATTTTTCATTTTCATGCTCACCTTATTAACAACTAACCTTGCAGATATATCTGCTATTTCTTCTAATACAACTAAGTTGTTCTCTTGTAAAGTTTTTCCTGATTCAACTACATCAACTATGACCTCAGATAATCCTACTAATGGAGCTAGTTCAACAGAACCGTTTAATTTTATAATTTCAATTTTTTCTTTTTTTACAATCTCAAAATAATCTCTTGCAATTGTAGGGTATTTTGTTGCTACTCTTTTATTAACAATTGAATCTAGTTTTCCTTTTAACTCTTTTGGGCCAGCTACACACATTTTACAAGCTCCAAATTGCAAATTCAATACTTCATATAGATTTCTTTTCTCTTCTAATAATGTATCTTTTCCCACAACTCCTAAATCAGCAGCACCATATTCAACATATGTTGGAACATCAGAAGGTTTTGCCATAAAGAATTTAATCATATTTTGCTGATCTTTAATGATTAGTTTTCGTGATTTCAAATCAGTACTTTCACATTTTATACCAGCACTTTTTAACATATCAAGAGTTAGTTCTGCAAGCCGTCCCTTTGGTAACGCTATTGTTAGATACTTCATGATGTCTCTCCTTTCAAAAGTTGTTCGATTGTTGTATTTATTGTTGTATCTTCTTGTATATTAATAATTTTTATATTTTCATCATCTAATACGTGAATAATCCCTGGGACATTTCTTTTTATTGCATATTCTTTTGTTATACTATCATCAACTAAATCCACAGATAATCCTTGTTCTTTTAATTGCTTAGTAATGTTTATTGCACTATTACGTCCTTTAACACTAAACATTACTATGGTATCTACACTTGGCTTTTCGCTTTTTTTGTCTTGTCTTTGTAAAGCATTTAATAGTGAGTCAATCCCTACTGAAAAGCCAGTTGCACAAAGTGGTTTTCCATATCTCTCACTTAGATTATCATATCGACCTCCACTTAAAATAGGATAACCTAATCCATATGTTAATCCTTTAAAGATCATTCCTGTATAATAATTAAGTTTTTTAACCATACCAAGGTCAACAGAAATATATGATGTTAAACCAAATTGTTCAAGTATATCTAAAATGTTAAGCAAATTAGTTATAGCATTTTTAGATCGTGTGTTTAAATCACTTTTTTGCAATATTAATAGTGTTTTTTTGTCACATAAATAACTAGACATATTTAGTATTTTTTCTTTAATACTTGCTTTAACTTCCCTATCATCTAGTAATTCCTCTACTCCAAAGTAGTCTTTAGCTTCAATCATAGTTCTAATTAATTCAATGGTTTCCTCATCAAACATCGTTTGTTCCATTAATCCTTTAAAGAACTCTACTTGTCCTAATTCAATAGTAAATTCTTCAATTCCAGCTTGTTTTATTGTTTCAATGGCCATTTTAATTATCTGTGCATCATAAAAAGGATTATTTGATGCAAATATTTCCACACCTGCTTGTGTAAATTCTCTTTGTTGGCCAGGGCCTGCGTCTGTGTATTGATAACAATTTCCAAGATATGATATTTTAATAGGTAGTGACATGTCTTTTAATTTAGTCCCAACCACCCTAGCAGCTGGTATTGTTAATTCAGGCCTAAGAGCTAGCAAACGTCCTTTTTTATCAACAAATTTAAATAGCGATTCTGGTGCTATTATTTGTCTGTCATTGGAAAACACATCATAAAATTCAATGGCAGGTGTATCGATTTCATAGAATCCATTATTTCTAAACACTTGTATTATTTTACTTTCTAAATTCCGTTTGATATAGCATCTATCAAATAATTTATCTTGCATTCCCTCTGGGTTATAATATTTCCATTTTGGCATGTCATCCTCCATTTGCTTTATCGTGTTAAAGCATTAAACTGTTAAAGTATTTCACTATACTACCAGTATTATAATACCATGTCAACAAGAAAACATAAAAAAACCAGGAAAATCCTGGTTTTTTATTACTTATAAATATTTGTTATTAATAATTTTTACCTAATACTTCAAAATAAGCTTTTGGATGTGCACATACAGGACAAACTTCTAACGCTCTTTCACCATAATGAATGTGTCCACAATTTAAACATTTCCAATATACTTTTTCTGGTTTTGCAAATGTAGTATTGTCTTCAATATTTAAACGAAGTTTATTATATCTAGCTTCATGCTCTTTTTCGATTTTAGAAACTCCTTCAAAAAGTGCAGCAATTCTTTTAAAGCCTTCTTCTCTTGCTTCTTTAGCCATTCTAGGATACATTTCTGTCCATTCGCCTTTTTCTCCTGTTGCAGCTGCCACAAGATTAGCTTTAGTATCTCCGATACCAGCTAATTCTTTGAACCATAATTTTGCATGTTCTTTTTCATTTTCAGCTGTTTCAGCAAAGAAGTTTGCAATTTGAACATATCCTTCTTTTTTAGCCACACTTGAAAAATATGTATATTTGTTACGTGCCTGTGATTCTCCAGCAAAAGCTTCTTGTAAATTTTTCTCAGTTTTTGTTCCTTTTAAATCTGCCATATTTTTTTCCTCCATTACTAATTTTTTAAAATCCATAATCCATGTAAGTTACAATATGCAACTACATCAACAATCTCCTCTGCTTTTAAATTAAAAACAGCTTCCGCTTTTTCTTGTTCTCCAACATATTGTATACCTATTTTACCAGCATTAGTTTCAACTTGTATAAAATCAATATGATGTTCTTTATTCATAGGGTGAGGAACTTCTCCTAATACCACTCTAGTCTGTTCACCTTCTTTAATAATTACAGGAACATGCTTTTCTTTCCCACTATCTTGAGTTTGTGGTTCTAGTAAAGTCATTGGTTGTCCACAACATACTAGTGCATCAGCATTAGCATCAATTACTTTTACAAGATTTTTACATATCTCGCAATAATAAAAACTACCTTTTTTCATTAATTTTCTCCTTTCATCTTTTTCATACAGTCTTGACAAAGACCATAATACCTAATTAAACTACCTTTTATTTGGTGTACTGTTGTTTTCTGTACTTGTTCCCTCTTAGGGAAGTCCACTTGAATATCATACACTTTTTGACACGATGTACAAACAAAATGACTATGTTCTTTTGTATAACCATCATAATGATCAAATGTACTACCAAAATCTAACTTAGTGATTTCTCCTTGATCAGATAAAATCTGTAAATTCCTATAAACAGTACCCATACTTAAATTTGGAAAGTCTAACTTCATTACATCATAAATTACATTAGCTGTAGGATGTGTCTTTACAGATTTAATGTAAGATAAAATATTCTCTCTTTGTTTCGAATTTCTATATTGGTTCATAATTTCCTCTTAATAGTAATCGTTATGATTATTATATCATTATATTAGAATAAAATCAAGTTCAATATGCTAGTTATCATCTCCTTTAAATACAATTATAGGTGTACTACCTGTTTTTTTTATAATAGTAATTATTATAGTTCTTTCGCAAACATATGTTATACTGTAATAATGAAAATATTAGTTAATATTGCGCTAAAAGGGAATATTGTTAATGACTGGTTCTTAGAAGATTATAATAAGCTTACAGCATTCTTAAAAAGCCATCATATAGATGGAGTTGAAGGAATCCTATATAATCCTGGAAAAATCAATAAAATTCCATTAAATTTAGTAAAAGGACTTCATTTGATATACTGGCCAATGTGGTTAGATTTATGGACAAATAACCAATCAAAACTAATGTCAGAATTTATTAATATTAAAAATATAAAAAATTATTATGGTTTCACTGATAAAGAGGGATTTATTCATAAGTATACGCAAGAGTTTTTAGTTGCAAAGGAGCTTTCCTGTGAGTATATGGTGTTTCATGTCTCTCAAATATCTATAGAAGAAACATATAGCTTAAATTTCACATATGATGATTTATTTGTCTTAGATGAAACAGCAAAATTAGTAAACAAAGTATTTATAGGTGATGGACCAATGCTATTATTTGAAAATCTATGGTCTCCTGGCTTGAACTTTTTAGATTGGAAAAAAGCAATCTATTTTTTAGAAAAAATAGATTATAAAAATAAAGGGTTTATTTTAGATATATCTCACCTTTTACTTACCAATAGATCAATTTCATCATATAACGATGCAATTGATTATCTTCTTTATATCTTAAATGTTAACAAAGAAATATTACCCTATATTAAAGGTATCCATTTAAATAAACCTAGTTTCTTACCTTACATTAGAGAAGATCATAAAATTAAAGCCAAAACCTCCCTTTCCAAACAAGATTTTATGGAAAAATTAATTGATGTTTATAATCATATTTCTAAAATTGATACTCATACTCCATTTATTGATAAAAGGATTAATCAAATCATTGATTTAATTAATCCTGAATGGATAGTTTATGAATTTCTCCCAAAAGACTTATCTAATTGGGCCACTATGCTAAATGAACAAAATAGCGTTATTAAACGTTGAACTTCTCTAAGAACCATTCACCTTTTTGATATCTAAATTTACTTATAGAACCATTTCTAACATAATGGATTTTACTTTTCTTATTAAGTGCTAATCCTAGAACAAGATTAATGAAATATACAATATACCCACCATGGGTAATAATAAGTACTTTTTTTCCCTCTTCTTGTACTGCTATTTTATCCATAAATGTCATTACACGATTAGCAAACCTTTTTTTGCTTTCACCACCACCAGGTATATCACTATGGGTATCTTCTGAATGGTAAATGCTAGCAGCATCCTTATAATTCATTTTTATTATATCCCAAGTTTTCCCCTCTAAAATACCTAAACCTCTTTCACGTAATAATTCATCAAAAATAATTACCTGATTATGATGTTCATTAATATAGTTTGCAGTATCAATTGCTCTATCAAGATCAGATGAATAAATAACATCAAAATTGTAATCTTTAAGTTTCTCACCTACAGCTTTTGCCTGAGATTTGCCTTTACTGGATAATTCCGAATTCATATGGCCTTGAACAATTTTCTTTTTGTTCCACATGGTTTCACCATGTCTTATTAAATATACTTGTGTGCTCATTTTTTTATCCTTTGTTTTTAATGTTATTAAAATCGCTCTTTAATATTCCCATATAATGCTGATTAATATCATCAATATTTATGGGCGATAAATATATTTTTTTCCACTTAAACGTTTAAAATATTTTATTTTCTTTCCTTATGCATATAGTCTAACAAAAATGAATTAAATAGCAAATTATATTTTCTTAAGTTTTGTAAAAGCTGCCATGAATCGTTTTTTATCACCCATATCAAAAACTATCTCATATACTTTATCATTATTTTCACCAGATACTTTTTCAATGGTTCCTTCACCATATTTCTTATGTAAAATACGATCACCTACACAAACATCGATTATTTCTCCTTGTATAGCTTTATACCCTGCAATATCTATTGCCTTTCCCCCGCGAGTAATTGAAATTTGTGTAGTTTTATTTGTTTGTGAAAAAACACTTTTTTTACTTCTTTTTTGTTTTTTATTTCTATTAATAAAATTTGAGGGAACTTCATTAAGAAATCTAGAATCTTGATAATGTTGTGTTTTCCCATAAATAGTTCTCTCACTTGCATTTAAAAGGTACAGTTTTTCTTTAGCTCTAGTAATTCCCACATAGCAAAGTCTTCTTTCTTCTTCAATCTTGCTTTCAGATTCAAAAGACATCATACTTGGAAATAAACCCTCTTCCAAACCAGTTATAAACACAACAGAAAACTCTAAACCTTTTGCGGCATGCAGTGTCATAATTGTAACTTCTTTTTGCTGTTGTTTATTGTCCTGATCAGTTGCTAAGGTACAAGCAGCTAAGAAGTCTTCTAATTTAGCAACTTGCCCATTTTCTTCATAAAATTCATCTACATAGTTTACAATGGCACTTTTTAATTCTTTAATGTTTTCAATTCTACTTCTACTTTCAATTGTATTTACCAAATTATAATTACCTAAGATATTAGTTTGAGTCATAACTTGATCATACAATTCTTCTAATGTTCCTGATTTTTCTGTTGCTTTTAATCCTTCTATCATTTTAATAAATTGTCGTAATTTATTAGCAGCTGTTTTTAATGTAGAATATTTATCAGCCAAAGATGCAATTTCATACATAGATTTTCCTTCAACAATTGCAATCTGTTCCACACGAGTCATAGTAGTTTTTCCTATTCCCCTTTTTGGCTCATTAATAGTTCTTTTGAATTGTAAATCATCATGTTCATTTAAAATTAACTTTAAGTAGGCTAAAACATCCTTTACTTCTTTTCTAGAATAGAAACTTAAACTTCCATATACTCTATAAGGAATACTACTTTTTGACAATGCTAATTCAATACTTCTCGATTGAGCATTGGTTCTATAAAGTACAGCAATTTGATTACATTCGAAATCTTTATCACATAATTTTTTAATTTCAGTTGCTACAATTAATGCTTCATTTACACCGTTATATGCTTTCTGGTAGTGGATTTTTTCTCCTTTACCCTGATCAGTCCATAAGTTTTTCCCTTTTCGCCCTACATTATGTTTTATAACTGCATTAGCAGCATCTAAAATATTTGAAGTAGATCTGTAATTTTGTTCAAGTTTAACAACTTGGCAACCTTTAAAATCATGTTCAAAATTTAAAATATTTTTTATATTAGCTCCACGCCAACCATAGATAGACTGATCATCATCGCCTACTACAAAAATATTATTATGTTTTCTAGCTAGTATTTCTGCAAATCTATACTGTGCTTCATTAGTATCTTGATATTCATCAATTAAAATATAGCGAAATGATTGTTGAAAATAATTTCTAATATTTTCATTATTTTCCAGCATCAAAACTGTATTAAAAATTAGATCATCAAAATCCATCGCGTTATTTTCTTCTAATTTATGTTGATAGAGTGTATATATTTTTGAGATTATACTCATTTGATAGTCAGCAACGTGTTTTTTTTCATACATTTTTGGTGTTAACAATTCATTTTTCGCACTACTTATGTGATGAGCAATCATTTTTGGTGAATACATTTTACTATCAATATCCAATTCTTTGAGACAATCCTTAATTACAATCTTCTTATCATCACTATCATATATCATAAATTGCTTATTATATGGTAGTGCCTGTTCACAGAATTGACGTAACATTTTTACACACATTGAGTGAAATGTACCTATCCATCCAAAATACATAGTATTATCAAGTAAATCCTCAACCCTTATTCTCATTTCTTTTGCTGCTTTATTAGTAAAAGTAATAGCTAAAACACTTGCAGGATGTACCTTTTTTTCTTTAACTAAATATGCAATCCTGCTTGTTAACACTCTTGTTTTTCCACTACCTGCACCAGCTAGGACTAGAATAGGACCATCTTTTGCTAATACCGCTTTTAATTGCTGCTCATTTAAATTTTTAATGTATTTTTCCATATATCTCCTCTTGATTATTGAAGTATCCTTATTATATGTTAATTAAGTAATCGATTCAATAAAAAATCACCAATAATTGTTGGTGATTTTTAGGGGGATATATTGTCTCAACTCATCATTATGAGATTTGAGCTTTTTTAATTAAATTAACATTTTGTAACCCTTCATCCATACTTAGAAGCTCACAATTATTATTAATTGCAACAGAGGCAATAACTGCATCTGTCTTATTTAGGATCTTCCCTTGTGTTCTCATATCAGACATTAATTTGCCTGCTAGAATCCAATCTTCTACGGTTACATTTAGGTTATTAACGGCTCCAATGCTATATTGGAGCCGCTCTTTTTCTTTAGTGCCTTTTGCCCCGTCTAACAATTCAGTTATGATAGGACCCGTGATGTAAATTTCTTTTGTAAAAAGATTTTTTTCAATAAAAACAGTTGTGGAGGGATCATTTTTGAAGTAGCTAACCCAAATAGATGTGTCAACTAAAATCTTCCTACTCATACCTGTCTTTGCTCCTTGAGTCTTTCAAGGTATTTTCATCAAATTCGATGTTACCTTTAAGACTTTTCATCATTTGTATTTTTTTATATCGAATAGCATCTTTCAATGCCATTTCAACCGCCTTTGACCTATTGGTTGTTTTATAAGCAATCTCTGCTTCTCTAATCACATTATCGGATATGTTAAGTGTAGTTCTTATCTTCATCACATCCCTTCATACATATTTTACTTCTTTTTTTTATGCTTGTCAAATACTATTTTTTATATTGTGTTTTTGTATGTTGTTTTTGTATGATGTTTTTGTATGATGCTTTTTTTCTAAATAAAAAAACCACCAATTTTGGTGGTTTACATAACAAATATAATTTTACCATTGCTTCTCAATTTGTTCTCTTACAATTTCAACAGCTCGTTTTGCTTTCCATGGTTCGTTTGTCAGAGTATATATATCTCTAAATATAATCTCACTTTGACATCCCTTTGCTTGTTTCAGAGTATATGCTATATGCTCTCTAAAAGCCGGCTCATCAAATTTTCCAACTCCTATATAGTTAGGGCTTGGTTTTCTTGAGTAAATCATATTGCTCCCTTTAAGCTGTTGTCCCATATACTTTTCATCACACCATGGAGATATTGATACTTTTCTTAAATTAGGTAAATCTTTTAGATTTGATTCCCAAATTTCATGAACAGGTTCACAGCAACCATAATAAACTTGCCCAAACAACTTAGCTACTCTTTCAAAACTAGGATATACAAATTCTTCATACATTGAAGGTGAAATCCCTACGCTTTCTTGTGAATTCATATTAACCCATAAATCTTTAGGGGTTATATGTCCTGTTTTTTTATATTCTTCTGTGGGTAATTCATTGGTAAAACCATAACTACCAGCTCCAGAAAAGTGATTTCCATTATTAAGTGTTAACAAATTATTTTCTTGTTGCCACTTAATATACTCTATTGAATCAGTAGTTATAAAATCAAATAGTTTATGTGTTAATTCAGGATAATCAACCATTGAATACATTAATCGTTCAAGACCCATTATATTTACAATTCTAGCAGTAAGTGAAATAAACCATAAAAGCGAATCATTATATAGTCTAATTGGTAAAATATCACCTACTAATTCGCTAACAAAATCAAAATTCTCCTTAGTATATTTTTCGTCATAGCTATAATCTGAACGTTCTATTAAATGAAAATCATCTTTTAAGTCAGTAATTGGATGATCCATAGCATACCCTATAGCTCGACCCTTTCCATCTTTTGCTCTGTGAATATGCCTTTCAATATTTAATTCTCTCATATTAATTTTATGTTTAACATTAATAAAGTTTGGCATGACTTTATCATCATTTACCTTTTCATAATTAATATTATTCATTAACAATTGCATTTCTAATTCTCTAGCCATATCATTTTCACAGAGTAATGGTGGCAATAAATCATCTCTGAAAGAAGCCATTTCCATAATTACCATTGGTTTCCCACCTTTTAAGTGATTATGGGTATACCATGCTTTTTCTCTTTGTTGCATAATATCATGATTCGCATATTCTGCTTGTTTTTTCGCCAAATCTCTTAAGTAAATAATTTCTTTTTTGCTAATGGCTTCAATCATTTTAACCTCTCCCTTTTTTTGATATCTTTTATCAGTTTTCAAAAAACATTAATTGTTTTCTAGAAACAGTGTCTTTACTTTTTTTTATAATATCATCCATTTCATAAGAAATCTTGGAGTTATTACAATCTTTTATAAACTGGTTTCTTATCTCTTTTGCTTTTGGAATATTACACACATACTTATCACCATATAATTTTATATACTTCTCTTTATATCCTGGATAGTGTTTATCTAGGTGGTGATAGAGGTATTCTCTATTACCATCTCTCATTGTAAATCCAAATGAAGGATAAATAAAATCTACTTTTGCTCTCTTAGCTAAGAAAATAATTTCTCTAACATTTTCTATATTTCCTGTAATCCCAGGCAATAATGGCATCATCAAAATTCCACAATATATACCTTCATCTGATAATTTTCTTAATACTTCAAATCGCTCTGAAGATAGTGATACATTTGGCTCAATTCTTTTACACACTTCATCATCTGCAGCTGTTATTGTTAAACAAATTGTTACTGGTGCTTTTTGTTGTATTCTTCTTAAAATATTTATATCTCGTGCAACTAAATTGCTTTTTGTAGAAATTCCCACACCAAATCCATATTTTTCAATTAGAATTAAAGCTTTTTTTGTTAGTTTATATTCCTTTTCATATGAATTATATGGATCTGACATAGAACCTGTACCAATAACTCCAACATGTCTGAATCCACTTAATTGCCTTTTTATAATTGCTATAGCATCTTTTTTAATTGAAACTTCATCAAAATTATCAATCTGATAACAGTCACTTCTAGAATCACAATAAATGCATCCATGAAAACACCCCTTGTACAAATTCATATTATAGTCATGACCAAACCAGTACTCGGGATGCTTATTTTTCATTATGATGTTTTTTGAAGGTATCTCATCTAACATACCATTAATTATATCATACTAAACCATACCGATATATTTGATTTCACCAATTGTAGCTCTTTTTATTTTCTTCGTAGAAGTTTTTTGGAATGGCTCATCAAATAGTGCAAGATCTCTTATTTTCTTAGAAATTGGGAAACTTTTATTCATATCTTTAATTTCATCTCTAATAGCTGATTCAACGTCTTCTTTTGATGTCCCTTCTTCAAAATTATCCATGTCAGGAACAATCAAAGCAACAATTTGCGTATCAGCTAGTATATCCTCATCCTTTGTTGTAACAACACTTTCTAAGATATAATCACTTTTGTTTATTACTTCTTCAATTTCTTCTGGATATATATTCTTACCATTTTTAGTTACAATGATATTTTTCTTTCTACCTGTGATATAAACGAAACCATCTTTATCAATACGACCATAATCACCTGAGAATAACCAACCATCTCTAACTACTTTAGCTGTTTCTTCTTTATTCTTATAGTAACCAATCATAACATTATCGCCTTTTATGATAATTTCACCAATACCATCAGCTTCAGGAGAATCAATTTTCACTTCAACACCTGGAATTGGTAAACCAATTGAACTAAGTTTGTTATATTCAACATGGTTAACTGTTGCTAATGGTGCACATTCAGTTAAACCATAACCTTGAACTATATTAAATCCCCATGTGTCAAATGCTTTTGCAATTTTTGGGTTCAACGCAGAGGCTCCGGATACAAGAGTTCTAATATTTCCACCAAATGATTCATGTATACTATGGAATATTTTCTTTCTAATATCAATACCAATTGCATTTAAGAAGCCAACGATTTTTAGCATGATTTTTACTTTAGTTCCACCTTTTTTTATAACTTTTGAGTAAATACTTTCTAAAATAAGAGGAACAACCATAACAATAGAAGGTTTGGCAATTTTCATATCATCACCAAAATATTTTAATCCTCTACAGAATGTAATTTTTGCGCCCTTAAAGAACATGTATAGGAACCCACAGCTACATTCATATGTGTGATGAATTGGTAAGATTGATAAAGCAGTATCTTCCTCTGATATGACCATTGCAGGTATCGCACCGTATACAACTGTCATAATATTTCTATGACTTAACATAACACCTTTTGGATTGCCTGTTGTCCCTGATGTGTAAATTAGCATTGACATTGCATCTTCATCAATCGGTAACCCTTCATGAATTTTACTTCCTTTAGTTACAAGTTTTTTACCTTGATCAATCCAATTGTATATATATATACTATCGTCTTTTGGTTTATCCATACATATATAATATTTAACACAAGTAACATTTTTTTTCGTATAATCAACTATGTGTTGATATTTTTCGCTATAAAAGAAAGCTGAAGTATTTGATCTTGTAAGTAAGTTAGAAATCTCTTCTTTCGTTAATTCCTTATCAAGTGGAACAGCTACTCCTAATCCATTAACTGTAGCAATATATGGAACAACCCACTCATAACGATTTTCCCCAATAACAGCAATGAATTTATCTTTAAGATCCATTTTAATCATTTGTTCACCAAGTGCTTCTACATCCTTTGCAAACTCCCCATATGTAACATCAACTAACTTATTGTCAACTATTGTTGAAAACGCAGCTCTATCTGGCAATTCCTGTGCTTTTGAAGCAACCATTTGTTTAATGTTTGTAATCTTTTTCATATCCCTCTCCTTGTAAAATAATTATAACCAAGTAATAAGTTATTACCTGGTTATAATTTTACATTTGTTTTTAGTCTTTGTCAATTATGTTGCACACACACTATAAAGCCAATGTTTTAAGTTTTTAGTTACTTATTTAAAGGATATATTTCCCATTGATGTTTTAATCTGCATAAAAACTCTTGTAGTAGAATCGCTTCCTCGTTTAACCGTTCCAATATGCTCTTTCCCATTTTGGTGATATTTTGAAAAATCTCCACTGATTTTTTTGTTTTTCCCTAAACTAGCAGAAAAATCAATTTTCACATCTTCTCTATTAGTTACAGATACTGAGCCATTACTTGTTTTTAGAATAACATTAGCCTTTTCATTTTTAGGAGAAAATTCACTTATTGCAATTCCAGCATTAGTAGTTAAAGCATTATGAATAGTTGCTAAATTTCTATAACTCTTTATACTACCATTAGTTGTTTTTAATATAATCTCATCCCCTTTATTATCATGTGCATTTACTGATCCATTAGTTGTTTTAAATAACTGAATTTTACTATCATTCTTTCCAGCTTTTACACCTCCATTAGTAGTAGATGCTTTTAAATCATCACTAGAAGTACGATAACAGATAATTTGACCATTAGTGGATTTAGCAACAATATTTTTTCCAGTCAAGTCATAAATATTAAGTCTCCCATTAGTTGATTTACACTGAATACTATTACCTGAAATATTTCCAATTTCTACTCGTCCATTAGTGGTTTTGGCTATTATTTCTCCTAGTACAATTTCAGGTAAAAACACTTCAATACTTACTTTTGTTCTATTGTGTGTATTTTCTTTACCATCAAATGTAGCGTCAATTATTAATTTATTATCATTTTTAAAAATAATATCATCCATAACCATATCGACATCATGCTTTGACCTTATAGTAAATATTACATATGGTTGTTCTTTGGTTATATTCAATTTAATACTACCATTTCTATTAGTAACCGATATATCCTCATTGACCTTAATATTAATCTCTTTTTTTACTTCTTCACCTTCACCAACTTCAAACCCAAATTTAAAAAAACCACCTTCAAAAATTCTACTAAAGTTAATATCTTTTAATTTCTTATTAACCTTTTCACCTATTTCAGAGGTTAATTTTTCAGTTTTCTCATTGAGTTCTTTAAATTTTTCTTCAAGTGAATCTCGAAGTTCTTCTATTTCATCAATTTTCTCATCTGCTTTTTCTCTTATTTCATCCGCTTTCTCTCTAAGTCTATCCGCATTTTTTCTTATTTCATCCGCTTCTTCTCTTATTTTCCCTGCAGTTTCTTCTTCAAGTTCATCAGCTTTTGTTTCCATTTCATCTGCTTGTTTTTCAACCTCATATGCTTCTTGCTCTAATTTATCAGCCTCATCTTCTAATAAATTGGCTTCTGCTTCAATTGCATCTGCATGATTTTCTATATTAGCTTTTTGGTGTGAATTGCTTTTTAATTTTATAGGTTCGATTATTTTTTCGCTTTTCTCATCAATTACTTCCATTAATTTCAAAGCATCCTCTGAAGAAATTTTACCATCTTCTAACATTTTTAATATTTTAACTCTTCCATAATTATCCATTAAATTTTCCTCCATTATCCTTTTTTATTGTAATAACACCCATATAGGTTCGTAATTTACATATGCACTTTTTAGTTGAATCATTCCCGCTTACTTTTGTTCCTTTAGCTTCAATCACCTTGTTAATTCCTCTTTTTATATGATCTAATGTGAAAATATTTTTATCATATTCTATATGACCATTCTCTGTTTTTGCATCAAATTGTAATTGCTGAGTATGTTTATAAAATACTGTAATCGAACCATTTGATGTAATGGCTTCTATATCACAATGATTAAGTGTATATGCAGTATTTTGCTTTAAATTAATATTCCCATTAATAGTTAACAAATCAGCTATTTGGCAAGCAACCTGGCTCATTCTGATATTTCCATTAGTACTAATCCCTTTAATTTGTACACTTTTTATATTATTAATAAAAATACTACCATTAGTAGATTGAATATTACACTCATTATAGAATTCTCCCTTATTAAGATTTATCATAGAATTTGTGCTAATTGCCTTTAGAACTTCTCCCTTACAATTAGATAGCGTAATTTTCCCATGAGATGTGGCAATGTTGCATTTGGTAGAATTAGCTTGGTTCATCACTATACCACCACTGTTTGTAAATATTTCTAAACTACTAGAAATCAAATCATTAATAATTACTAGTTTGTTTTTTCCAAGTAATACTGTTTTTTTTAATTGCACTGCGGGAAGGTATAAATCAATATCTATTCTTTTTAGAATATTTTTAACAATAACACTTAATTGATTATTATTGTTAGAAACTCTAACTAGTGAAGACAACTCCTTCTTACTTCCACCATATGTTATAAAAAGTTCACCCTCATCTCCATCTTCTTTACGATATAAGCTTATTTTTCCATTTGTTTCAATAGTTAGTATTCCATCATCTTTTAAATTAATGTCCATTTTTTCAACAGTTTTTTTTTCACGCTTTGCATCAATCTCTACAAATTCTTCAACAATATCTTTGCTAATTTGTGCACCAATTTTTCCTAAGCGTTTTGACATTTCTGCCATACTAGTAACCACCTCTGTAATTGCAGAGTAATTAATTTTATCAGCTGATTCGTTTATATCAATGGCATCAATAAGTTTAGCGGCTTGGTCTGAAGTAATTCTTCCCTCTTCAAGCATTTTTAAAATGTATTTTACTTCATCTTTTATAATCATTATAATATCCTTTAAATTTTTTTAAAACCAGTTTTACATGATATAGAGGTTGAATACATTGCCTTTAGGCAATCTGAACCACTACAAGTATGATTCACTCTGATTCCCATATTCTTTCTGTTTTTTTAATAAAACCCTGTAAACATTTTTTCACCTCACTAACTACTTCTTCAAAATGTTAATTGCTTCTTCAACTGACATTTCTCCGCTATCTATACTTTCTAATATTTTTTTTCTTTTTTCATCAGGTTTTTCATCACTTTGAAATCCTAATGATTTAACCACATCTTCTAATCTGCTCTTAACAGTTGGATATGAAATATTTAATTCTTTTTCCATTTCTTTAATGCTACCTCTACATTTGATGAATGTCTCAACAAACAACAATTGCTTTTCATCTAGCTTTGAAAACTTACTAACGTAAAATTCTCCTTGGAAGTGGGTATTACATTTATTACACTTCATATCTGTTACAATTAATTCATCTTCACATATGGGGCACTGTACTGGTACATAATTCTTCATATAATTAATACTCCTATTAATTTTCTTTATCTTATATCTGTATATTAAACCTATATATTGATTTTGTCAATCTTATTATTAATTTTCTTAATTTTATAATTAAATAAATTAAAAAGGACCTTAATTAAGATCCTTTTTTCTGTAAAATATGTAAATCACTTATGCTTCTGGTTCAATCAATCCATAATTCCCATCTTTTCTTTTATATACCACATTGGTATCTTCGCTGTCTGCATTTAAAAATATAAAAAACTCGTGTCCTAGAAGATCCATTTGAAGAACCGCTTCTTCTACTGACATAGGTTTGATTGAAAATTTTTTTAATTTCACTATCTTGTGGATTGTCTGTTCAACATTTAAGTCATCTGTCTCCTTAAAAGCTCCAACATGAAATCTCTTTTCTAATTTGGTTTTGTTTTTTATAATTTGTCTTTCAATCCTTTCAACACCTTTATCAATAATGGCATAAGAATCATGATTTTCAACTTCTGCTCTAAAAATAATATTACGATAATAGATTGTAGCATCTAAAACAATATAGTTGCCTTTCCTTCTTTCACCAAATGTAAGATGAGCTTCTGCCTCTCTATTAAAAAATTTTTCCAATTTGGAAAATTTCTTGATGGCATACTCTCTTACATCCTCTTGAATTGTCATGTGTTTTCCACTAATTATTATTTTCATTGTTTGTCTCCTTTCATAAGAATATGAGTAAGATGATATATATATTATATACCCGTATAATAATCTTTTCAATTAAGTTATTTATGATTATTTGTAAAAAACTTCTTCTAATGTTAATCCATAAGCCATTGCAGTCTTTCCTGCCAATTGTCGTTTTTTATGTGAAATAATTATTTCTATCTCTCTTGGTTGAATTTTTTTCTTACCAACCTCTATTAAAGTACCAACCATAATCCTTACCATGTTGTATAAAAATCCACTCCCCCATACATCAATAAAAATTTGTTGATTATATTTTCTTACACTAATTTTATGAATGGTTCTTACTGTGTTTTTTACAGAAGAATTTGCTGCCATAAAACTTGCAAAATCATGAGTGCCTATAAAATAAGTAGCTCCTTGTTTCATTTTTTGTACATCTAGATTTTCTTTCACATTCATAACATAATTTCTATTTATTGCAGGCGATACTTCTCTATTTACAAGTATATATCGATAATGTTTCCCAGTAGCACTATATCTAGCATGGAAGTCATCTTCAACTTCCTCTGAAGATAAACATTTAATATCATCTGGAAGTATTTGATTAAGAGCCTTATATAAATTTTTTGGTGGAATTGATGAATTAAGCTTAAAACTAGCAACTTGCCCTTTTGCATGAACTCTTGCATCTGTACGTCCCGATCCATTAATAGTAATTTTTTGATTTGTTAATTTTAAAATCGCATCTTCAATTACTTGTTGAATTGACAACCCATTTAATTGTCGTTGCCATCCACAATAATTACTACCATCATACTCAATAAGTAATTTTATATTACTCATGTTTTATACTTTCTTTCTTTTGCTTTTTGGAGTAATCCAGACACAATCACTGCAAATAAGATTGAAAATACTACAAATAGATATGGTGTCATATCTCCTTCTGGAAGA
The DNA here is from genome assembly GCA_023145435.1 of Clostridiales bacterium. Lineage (GTDB taxonomy): Bacteria > Bacillota > Clostridia > DUPQ01 > DUPQ01 > JAFGUQ01. Next base: position 31,640 of record JAGLDS010000010.1, on the reverse strand, counting down.
ATATTCATTATAAACCCTGTAATCAAAGTAACAGTTGACATTATTAATACTGCTTTCATTGTATCTTTAAAATGTATTTCTTTTAATAAAATTATAAACGTTGCCAAACAAGGGAAGTATAAAATCAAAGCTGTAATGGCTGTTACCATCTTCCATGGTGATAGTGAAAAACTTTCCAATAAGACAACAGCTGCATCTTTTCTAACAATTCCAATTAAAAACGAAGCAATTGCTTCCTTAGGAAGTCCTAATATCTTGCTGATAATGGGAGCAGTTAAGTCTGCGATTTTATCTAATACCCCTGTATAAATTGCAATATTAATAATAACAATTCCAATGATAACATATGGCACTGCTTCTTTTAAAAAGCTAACAACTCTCATTCCTAATCGTTTTAATTGTACTTTCATAGTAGGTTTTCTATAAGGTGGTATTTCCATAATCAATGCAGTTTTCTCACCTTTAACAAAGTAACCCAATATGCTACCTAACAATAACCATACAGAAATAAGCGCTGCAATAACAACAAAAACATAAATTGGTCCATTAGCGCCAACAGCATGTAGCATTACAGCTGATTGCGCCATACATGGTATTGTAGTACACATAATTACAGCTGTTATAAAACGTTCTCTCCTTGATTCTAAATTTCTAATTGCCATGACACCTGGTACATTGCACCCTAATGCTAAAAACATTGGAATTATTGAATAGCCATGTATACCTACTCGATGCATTAATTTATCAAATATAATAGCAATCCTTGGAAGATAACCTATGTCTTCTAATAATCCTAAAACTATATAAAATACGAAAATATATGGTAACACAATTCCAATTGTCATGAAAACACCTGTAGTTAATGCTCCCATCGCTGATTCATATTCAATGCCGCCTAATGTAATATTACCTACTAATAAACTGTGGAAGAAAGGACTATCTGATAGCCATTCAGAAATTTTATACATAAGTGGTGAATATAATAATATAAATAGTTTTTCCATTAATCCAACTAATAACTCTCCAAAATATAACACTATTTTAAAAATCATATATAATGATAAAATTGCAGTTATAGGTCCAAATATAGGATGAATAGAAATATCTTGAATTCTTTCAGAAAGCGTATGATGTCTATGCTCTAAGTTTTGTACTCTAGCAATAATTTTTCCAATTTCTTTCCACGTGTTTTTGCTAAAATTTTTATCAATTGGTTTTTTAGCATTTGAAACCTCACTTACTAATGCATAAGTTCCTTCACCAGAAAGACCATTAGTTGCGATAACTGGTACCCCTAAACAATTAGATAATTCTCTTATATCTATAGTTATCCCTTTATGCTTTGCCTCATCCCACATATTTAAAGCAATAATCATAGGTTTTTTATATTCTAGTAATTGAAGCGCTAAAAATAAGTTACGTTCTAAATTAGTTGCATCTATAACATTAACAATAATATCACCATCTTGTACCATTGATGCTGCTATTTTTTCAGCTTCCGCTGTTGGATCCAGTCGATAAGCACCTGGCACATCAATAACTTCATATGTAATAAATTGGTTGTCAGTACGGCAACTTTTCTGGCGACCTTGTCTTTTACGACGTCTATAATCATGCTTTAGTCCATCTAAACCACAATTTCCATCGCAAACACCTTTATAACCTATGGGTTGCTTGATTGCAGTCATTGTACCCTTGGTATAACTAACAGTCGTTCCTGGATAATTTGAAGTAATGGTATTTATCCCAGTCAATTGTGAAAATATTGTTGATTTACCCACATTAGGGTTACCTGTTAACAGTACTTTTTCCATAATATACCTTTCTACTTTTTAACGTGTATATGTTGTGCGATTTCATAGGATATGGCAACTTCACCTGTACCAGCAATAATAATAATCGGACCTTTAACTGGTAGAAACTGTTTAATTGATATCGTAGCTCCCTCATAAATACCAAGAGCTAACAATTTTTGGTTTACTAAATTATCCTTTGGTATCTCTGTGATAATATATGGTATTAACTTTTTCCCTTTTGCTAAATTCATACTTGTCTTCTCCTATCACTTGATGCATTACTACTCCGATATATGCTCATAACCCCTTATGAGTATCTCATGGATATGTGAATCATTTAATGAGTAATATGATGATTTTCCTTCTTTTCTAACTTTTACCAATTTATATTGTCTAAGTAATCTTAATTGATGTGAAATAGCTGATTGTTCCATATTAAGAATCGTAGCAATATCATGAACACAAAGTTCCATATCTAATAAAGCATATAAAATTTTTATTCTGGTCATATCGGCAAATATTTTAAGAAAGTCCGCTAATTCGCTGGCAATATTATCATCTGGAATATTTTTCTCTGCTTCATGAGCATCACCGCAAAGATACTTTTTCATATTTTCCTCCACACATATGAACATTAACTCATACGTTCATATGTATTATAGTAATATGCATAATTAATGTCAACTTTTTTTTATTAGTAATTTGCTTTATTTTTGTTTTTCAATTAATCCTTGATTCCCATAGTAAATTACTCCTACTGCCTGTGCAAATTGTGCAACTGTATAGTTTTCATCAGCTTCTAATCGTTTCATTAGTTTTGTATTAGCCATTTTCCCATCTGCTAATGTAAATACAATATCACCCTTAATGCTTTTTGCACCTTCTTTTATTAAATCAAAACACCGCTTATTCTTCACAACCCTACCAAAAAGTGTTCTCTCTTTACATTCTGGAGATAAAATGTATTCAGTTTCATACCAAGTAATAGCTAGATAAACACCAATTTGTCTAAATATTTCATTAACTAGCTCATCATTCTCTCTTAAAGGAAGTGACATCACATGCTCTAAGAATCCTTTTCTCATATCTTTTGGTGTGGTGGGAACAACCATCATTTTTACACCATTAACTTCTTTTTCTACCACAAATCCTTTTTCGAGTATCTCACGATATAAAAGAGGACGCTGTTTTTCAAAATATTGTAAAGCTAATCTAAATACACCACTTTGGCTAGTGTATTTTTGAAGTGTACCAGTTAATAAAGTATTAACATTATTAGTACTTCTTACATCCTCTGCATCATAAGCTTTTTCAATAAAATTTCCTAAATCAATAATAAAGTTATAACATTCTAATGGCATTTCGGGTACATTTGATGCGCCATCAACCCATCCAGTTCCAAGTTCTGTTCCCAATGAATGTGCAAAAACACCATCAACTACACTATTAGGATTAGTTGCAAACATTTCAACAGCTGCTGTATAGGCTGCAGCTGGACCATCGTTCATGCTTTTAACAACTCCACCCTTTTTACAAAGGTTTAACAGAGTTAAATCAAGGCTAGTGATTTTTGCAAATTCTTGCTCAAAATCAACTTCTCTATTTCTCTTTATTCCAATTGTCTTAGTGGTTTCTCCTCCAACTATTTTGTCTTTTACAACAACGTCTGGAAAAGAGATCCCAATGGCATCTAATAGAATTATTTCATCACTTAATACATTTTCTATTTCGTCAACCACTTCCACAATTAATTCAATTTTTGCATGCTTATCCATAGCTAATTTTAATCTGTCATCGAGTTTTTTTCTTTGATCAGGTTTTATCGAAGTTGCATAAATCATTGAATAGTATGCTCTAACTAGTTTAGTTAAATATACAACTGGATTAATTAATTGGTCAGCTATGATGAAACTCTTAGGATTCCAATCATATTCTTTAAAGCAACATATATCATCTCCATCAGATAATGCCATTTTTATATCAGTTCCACCTATATCAATTCCACAAATGGCTTTATTTTCAAGATTTTTTGTAACTCTTTTTAACATATCTGAACGTTTGCTTTGTGAATCGTAATCTTTATTGATTATTGGTTTTTCACTAATGTCTTTAATAATATATCCAAATTTTTTCTTATCCCCATGAATAGCTTTAATCATTCTATCTATAACATTTATACAGTTACCATAAAATTGCCTTTCTGACTTTTCTAAATCAAGGGAAAATTCACTACGCACTTTTTCTAATATTTCTATTAAAGCTTTATTTGTTAAATCAGTATATATCGTTAACGAAGTTCCTCCTAAACTAGAAAGAATATTATAAATTTCAGCATTTATATATGATTGAATAAATATACTTTGTTCACCTTTTTTAAAAACTGAAGGGACAGCAATGTCAAAATACTTTTTTTCACCTAACTTAAGTGATTCTAAAGCTATTATAATTTGTTGTTTATTTGTCAAAGATAAGAATTCACGTCTTACGTTTGTTATAAATATATTTTTTCCTTGTTTTGCTTGTTTACACATTTTTTCTAACATTTTAAAACTCCTTATTGTTGCTTTACTAACATTGCTGCGCCAATAATCCCTGCATCATTTCCCATCTTTGCTGGCAATATAGTGGTTTCTCTCAATCCATGGCTAGAATATGCAGTTTCACTGACAATTTTTCTAAGTGGAGCTATTAGATTTTCTCCTTCATTACCTAATCCACCACCAATTACAATATATTCTGGAAATAAAATATCAACAATATTTATAATTCCTGAACTTAAATATCCAATATAGGTTGTAATAATATTTTCAGCTGTTTTATCTCCTGCTTTTTTAGCAGCAAAAACAGTTTTTGCATTGATTTTTGTATAATCGTGATTTATTATTTCATTAATTAATGATTTTGGATTTTCTTTAGCTCCTTTTATTGTTTGGCTTATTAATGCAGATGCAGAAGCATATTTTTCAAAGCACCCCTTTTGTCCACAAGAACATAAAATGCCATCATGAACGATAATCATATGTCCTAATTCTGAAGCAGCAGAATTAAATCCTCCATAAATACGATTATTAATTATAATTCCACCACCTATTCCAGTTCCTAAGGTAATCATTACTGAATTTTCTACATTTTTGGAAGCACCAAATTCACTTTCTGCCAATGCTGCTACATTAGCATCATTTTCAAGATAAATAGGAACAGAAAAATAACGTTGTAATTCTTCTCTTATTGGTACATTGTAAAAATGTAAATTGTTTGAGAAAATCAGCACACCACTTTTGCTATCAGGTGTACCAGGTGATCCTATACCAATTCCTAAAACATCATCAATAGTATTTTGAGTTTCTTTTAATAACTTTTTTATTAAATTTGCCATATCAAGAATTATATCAGAATAATGCCTATTAACATTTGTTGGTACTTTATCCTTACTTAAAATTGTTCCTTGTTTATCAATAATACCAGCTTTAATGGACATTCCACCTAAATCTACCCCTATATATAACATTTATTACTCCTTTTTAAAAAGTTCATCCCACATTTTAAACATTTGGTAAACATTTTCAGGTTTTGCACCTGCGCCAAATTCGCACTGTGCAATTACACCTCCATTATCATATAAATATTCTTTACTATCTATTACTGCTTTTTTAACATCATCTATTGAACCGTTAACTAAGATATGTTGCCTGTCCATTTCTCCCCAGAAAGTAATCTGCCCTTTGAATTTGCTTAATTCCTCTAGACCCATACAGAAAACTTGTGAATTTATTGCATCTACTCCAATTTCAATTAAATGAGGATAAATTTTTAAAATGTTTCCATCACTATGCATAAACATCTTTTTACCATAAGCTTTAGCAATATCGCAATAATCTTTATACATGGGTTTAAACATTTCAACCCACGTTATAGGGTTTATTAATAGATTGTTTTGTGCACCCCAGTCATCCATCATGAATAAAGCATCCACATCTGTTTGAGCCCACTTTTCTAATAAATCCATATTAAAGTTATGTAATTTTTTTATAAAACCCATCATTTTTTCAGGCTTTGTAATTAAATCAATATATAGATTCTCTGTTCCCCTTAAAAATTGTAAACGTTCAAAAGGCCTAGCACAAAAACCTGACAAAATAAACTGATCATGTGATTTACAATAAGCATTAACCTGATCAACATCTATATCAAACCACTCAAATGGAAAATGAATTGATGATAAGTCTTCCCAATCATCATCAATTATTAATGGATTTCTTACTTCACCAATCATTCCTTGTTGAATATTAATAAATTCACAACCCCATGGATCAGTATATGTTCCAACCTCACAACTATCACCTAGTTCAACTAAGCTTTTTTTAGTAAATCCAGAAGCAGATTTAATATCTGATGGAAAATCATTTTTTATTTTTAAAAGTTGTGATGGATAATTTATATTAGCCCAAGGAAGTGCCCACAAATCTCTTGGTAATCTTTTAGGGTTCTCAAAAGCTAAAGTTTGGTATACCAGTTTTCTCGACATACTCTCCCCCTTATTATTAATACTAATGTATTATATAAATATTTTTTATCTCATGTCAATGTATATTATTTATATATATATGATATACTAAATACAGTAAATTATAAGTTAGGAAAATTATGGATTTTACTATTTTTTTAGAATTTATTGAAAACATCTCAATGTTTACCATGTTAATATTATTTGTTATCATTATATCTAACAAACTCTCAATTAAACAATCAATTAAAAACGTTATTTTTGGTATTTTCTTTTCAATGATAGCTATTTTTTCTATGCATCTTTCAAATGTATTTACTGATGAAGTGATGTATGATGCTAGATATATAATAATCTCATTCTCAGGTTTCTTAGGTGGACCAATTAGTGGAATCATTACAATAATAACATCATCACTATTTACAATGTATTTAGGTGGTGTGGGCGTCTTAGCTAATATTATTGGTATTATTCTAAGTGGTGCTTTTGGTATTTTTCTAAGTTTCTTTAAAAGTGAAACAAAACGAGATTTCTTGTATTTTTCATTTTATGGAGTATTATTATCAATTATATGTGTGTCCATATTTTTTATAATACCTCTCCCAAAAGAAGATATAAAAACGTTAACTTTACAAGTTCTTTCAACTATACCTATTACCACTATCTTTGCTACCATAATTATTGGAACTGTTATGGAACACGAAAATAATCTGCGTCGTGTAATTAAAAAAATTCACATTGAAAAAGAGCAAAATGAGTTTTTAGCATATAACGATAAACTAACAGGTTTACCTAACCGTGCGTCTGTACTCAAAAACATTAGTAACTTAATCTCAAAAAAAGTTTCTTTCCATATTGCATTCATTGATTTAGATGGTTTTAAACTTATTAATGATACCCATGGTCATTTAATTGGTGATGAAATACTAATAGCCTTTGCAAACCAATTATCACTTGGCATAACTGGTAAAAATGCTTACTGTGGTCGTATAGGAGGAGATGAATTTGTTTTAGTTCTCATAGGTCACAGTGCAAAAGAATGTGATGAGTTTTTTACATCGTTTATAAAAATACTAAAAAAAACTTACAAATTATCAAAAATTACTACTAAAATTAATGCTAGTATTGGAATAGCAAAATACCCAGAAGATGCTAAAGACATGAGCACCATTTTAAAATGTGCAGACATTGTAATGTACCAATCAAAAAAAACATATGGTACTAATTATATGTATTATGAAAAGGATATGTACATAAACTTTGAACGTAAAGTTAAAATTGAGGAGTATTTAAAAACCAGTGATATTGAAAGCGAATTTTCTATTCATCTTCAACCTTACTTTATAGCAAAAAACCCAATCCCAGTGGGATTCGAAGCTTTTCTTAGGTGGAAACATCCCATATTAGGTTATATTCCACCTTCAGAATTTATCCCGATTGCAGAGAGTATTGGCTATTTTGAAAACTTAGGAAGGTATGTAATTGATAGAGCATGCTATTCTATAAATAAATTACAACTTGCTCATAATAGAGAATATAGTATTTCAATTAATACCTCAAGTTGTGAATTGCTTAGTATCGGATATGTGGAATTTTTAATTGATACAATAAGAAAATACAATCTAAAAAATTCACAAGTTGAACTTGAAATTAGCGAAAGTATAATTTCTCAGAAAAGTGATGTAGTTATTGAAAAACTAGAAATGTTACAGCATGAGAAAATTATGATTTCTCTGGATAATTTTGGAATTGAATTATCTGCAATACAGATTCTAAGAGAACTATCGTTTGACACAGTAAAAATTGGGCGAAGCTTTGTATATTTAGCTCAAAACAGCCAAATTGATAAACAAATTTTATCAGGTATTCTTTCAACAATAAATATTTTTGATTCTAAAATTGTGGCAAAAGGAATTGAAAATGAAGAACAGTATAAAAATATTACTCATAATGATGTAGACTATATTCAAGGGTATTATACTGGATATCCAGAGGATTTATCTTCATTAATAAATAAGTATCGTTCTTTAGATAAAGAACTGTAATACAAATAATATAATAGTAAATAAAACAAAAGCAATAAAAGCAAATAAATCTTTATTAGTAAATTTTAATACTCTCATTGAAGTTCGACCTTCACCACCTCTATAGCAACGTGATTCCATGGCAATTGCTAAATCATCAGCTCTCTTAAATGAACTAATAAATAAAGGAACAAGAATTGGAATAAAACTTTTGGCACGCTGTATTATATTACCTGTACCAATATCTGCGCCTCTTGCAGCCTGTGCTTTCATGATTTTATCTGTCTCATCAATTAATGTGGGAATAAATCGTAATGCAATAGTCATCATCATAGCCATTTCATGTACTGGAACTTTTATTTTTTTAAGTGGTTTAAAAAGTTTTTCTATGGCATCAGTTAACATAATTGGTGTAGTTGTATAAGTCATAATTGATGCCGATGTAATTAATGTAAGAACGCGTAATGAAACCAAAATTGCAGAATTAACCCCTTCTTTAGAAATAGTAATAAACTTCCATACCAAAAGAGGTGCTCCACTTGTGAAAAACACATTTAAAATCACTGTGAAAACAATAACATATAATACAGGTTTTATACCTTTAAATGCGTATTTATATGAAATTCCAGCTATATGATAACAACTCAGAACAATAACCATTGATATGATTAGTGATAAAATACTATTTAAGATAAATAAAACCATCATGAAACTAACAGTCATTAATAATTTAGTTCGTGGATCTAATCTATGAATAATTGAATTACCTGGTAAATATTGACCTAATGTAATATCTTTAATCATGGTTTTTCTTCACTTTCTTCAAAATTTCATCATATGCTTTATCAACAGTAAAGATTTTTGAATTAATTGTACTATCTAATTGATTCAGTAGTTGCATCAATTTAGCAATCTGTGGTACTGATAAATTTATGGCTCTCAATTCATCTTCTCTAGAAAATATCTCATCAACAAGACCATCCATTTTTATTTGACCTCTATCCATAACTATTATTCTATCTGCATAATCAGCAACGATTTCCATGCTATGTGACACTAAAATAACCGTTATTTTCTTAATAAGGTGTAATTGTCTTACAATATTAAATAACTCTTTACATCCTGCTGGATCTAATCCTGCAACAGGTTCATCTAATACTAAAATTTCTGGTTGTAAAACTAATATACCAGCAATAGCTGCCCTTCTTTTTTGCCCACCTGATAATTCATATGGAGATTTTAATAAAATGTCATCTGATAATTCTAATATAGTTGCAATTTCTTTGATTCGTTTCTTTCTCTCGTCTTTGGGAATACTATGTTTAAGTAATCCAAACTCAATATCTTTATAAACAGTTTCTTCAAATAATTGATGTTCTGGATATTGAAAAACAATACCAACTTTTTTTCTAAGTTCTTTTAATCCTTTGCCTTTTGTATCTTGTCCATCAATTATAATTGAACCTTTGTCAGGTTTTATCAAACCATTCATATGCTGAATTAACGTTGATTTTCCACTACCTGTATGCCCAATAATTGCAACAAACTCTCCTTTATCTATTGATAAGAATACTTGATTAAGGGCCTTTTTTTCCAATGGTGTTCCCTTATTATATGAATATGAAACATTTGATAAAGTAATTATATTATTCAAGAATTTGTACAATCCTTTCATAAGCTTGTTTTACAGTAATAGCATCAACTTTTTTTAAATACCCTGCTTTTTTTAATTTATGAAGTAACAATGTTACTTGAGGAACATCAAGCCCAATCTTTGTGATTTTATCCACATCTGTGAACACCTCGGCAGGAGTACCATCTTCTACAATTTTTCCATTATCAATTATTATTACTCTATTTGCAAAAGTCGCTTCTTCCATGTGGTGTGTTATGTTAATAATAGTTATTTTTTCTTTCTTGTTTAATATGCTAACTACCTTTAATAACTCTTCTCTCCCTAATGGATCAAGCATAGATGTAGATTCATCCATTATTATACACATAGGATGCATAGCTAATATAGCTGCAATTCCTACTTTTTGCTTTTGCCCACCTGATAGCATATGAGGGGCTCTTTCACGCAAATCTAATATTCCCACATCAGTTAATGCTTGTGTTACCCTGCTTTTTATTTCTTGCTGAATAACCCCTAAATTTTCTGGTCCAAAGGCAATATCTTCTTCAACTGTTGTTCCAATAATTTGATTATCAGGATTTTGAAATATCATACCAACTCTTTTTCTAATAAACCACAAATCATCCTCATTTGCAGCATTTTTTGAAAGCACAATTACTTCACCTTCACTTGGTAATAATAATGCGTTTAAAAGACGTGCAAAAGTAGACTTGCCAGAACCATTTCTTCCAAGCATAGCAATATATTCCCCTTGCTTAATGGACAAAGAAATTTTATTAACAGCTTTTATTGGATTTATACTATTTAAATAGACATAAGAAACATCATTAGTCTTGATTAGAGAATCGATAGATTTCACCTCTTTAAAAAAAAGCCCTCTATTGAGGGCTTAATAAGTTATACAAGTTCTAAAATTGCCATTTCAGCTGCGTCCCCTCTTCTGGGTCCAAGCTTATAAATTCTAGTGTATCCACCATTTCGCTCTTTATACTTTGGTGCAATTTCATCAAAAAGTTTATTAACAATTGCTTCATCTTTAGTTTTGTTAATCCATTTCATTGCTTTTCGTCTAGCATTCAGTCTAGAAGCTGAATCAACAGCAACCATTTCAGTAGTTTCTTCTCTTTGTACTACTTGATAGGTATTGCCATTTTTACTTTCTTTTGAAACAGTAACTTTTTTACCTTTATCATCAATTTTCGCTTTAGATTTAGTTACCTGTTTTGATGTGAAATTATCACATTCTTTAACAGCTGAACTAATAAGCTTCTCAGCAATCTTACTAACTTCTTTTGCTCTCATTTCAGTGGTTTTTATTTTGCCATTCTGAAGAAGAGCTGTAACAAGGTTTCTTAGTATTGATATTCTCTGATTAGTAGGTCGCCCTAGTTTTCTGTGTGACGCCATATTCTTTGCCTCCTATTTACTATTCTTCAGATGTTCTGAATGAAAGTTCCATAGCATTTAGTTTGTTAATTACTTCTTCTAATGATTTTTTACCTAAATTTCTGACTTTCATCATTTCTTCTGGTGTTTTGTTAGTTAAATCTTCAACAGTATTAATACTTGCTCGTTTAAGACAATTATAAGATCTAACAGTTAAATCCAATTCTTCAATGGTTGTTTCTAAGATTTTTTCTTTTTCATCATCTTCTTTTTCAACCATTATTTCAGCATTTTTTGCTCTCTCTGATAATTCAATAAATAAATTCAGATGTTCGCTCATGATTTTTGCTGATAAACTGACAGCTTCTACTGGTGTAATACTTTTATCTGTATACACTTCAAGTACTAATCTGTCAAAGTCTGTTACCTGTCCAACCCGAGTATCTTCTACTTTGTAAACAACTCTTTTAACAGGTGTGTAGATAGAGTCAATTGGAATTACACCAATTGGCATATCTTCACTTTTATTTTTTTCTGCAGAATCATACCCTCTACCTCTGGAAACAGTAATTTCCATGTAGAAACTTGCATTTTCTTCTACAGTAGCAATATGAAGATCCTTATTTAATACAATCACATCTGCGTCTGTTTGAATATCAGCACCTGTAACTTCTCCACCATTTTCAACATTAATAAAAATAGTTTTATCTTCATCTGAAAAAGACTGTAGTCGTAATTCTTTAATATTAAGAATGATTTCTGTCACATCTTCTTTAATTCCAGCAATGGTTGAAAATTCATGTAGTACGCCTTCTATTTTTATAGCTGTGGCGGCTGCTCCTGGCAAAGATGATAATAGTAGTCTTCGTAATGAATTTCCTAATGTAATACCATATCCTCTTTCAAGTGGTTCTACAACAAATTTACCATAGGAATTATCTTCACTGACTTCAATACACTCAATTCTAGGTTTTTCTATTTCGATCAATTTTCATACCCTCCTTTGTAACATTTCAACATTCGTTTATTTGGAGTATAATTCAACAATTAAATGTTCTTCTAATTCAAGTCCAACATCTTCTCTGTCACATACACCAAGCACTTTACCTTCTAAACTGGTTTTGTCAAATTCTAGGAATCCAGGTATGTTTTTACTTGCAGCTAATTCTGCTAGCTCTTTAAATTTTGCTGAATTCTTACTTTTTTCTTTAATTGAAATCACATCATTAGCTTTAACTAAATATGATGGAATATCAACTTTTTTACCATTCACGAGAAAATGTCCATGTTTAACAAGCTGCCTTGCTTCTGGTCGTGAGTTAGCTAATCCAAATCTACATACCACATTATCAAGTCTACTTTCAAGAACTTGTAACAAGTTTTCTCCTGTTACACCTTTTTTTCTGTTAGCCATCTTGAAATATTTTCTAAATTGAGATTCTAATACGCCATAATATCTTCTAGCTTTTTGCTTTTCACGAAGCTGAATACCGTATTCACTCATTTTCTTTCTACGCTGACCATGTTGTCCCGGAGCATAAGGTCTTCTGACCATTGCACATTTATCGGTATAACATCTGTCACCTTTTAAGAATAATTTTTCGCCTTCACGTCTGCATTGTCTACAAACTGCGCCTGTATATCTTGCCATTTTATATTATACCTCCGTTACACTCTTCTTCTTTTAGGTGGTCTGCAACCATTATGCGGAATAGGTGTAACATCTTTAATAAGTTTCACTTCTAAACCCGCTGTTTGTAATGCTCTAATAGCTGCTTCTCTACCTGAACCAGGCCCTTTAACATATACTTCTACTGTTTTTAGTCCATGCTCCATTGCAGCTTTTGCAGCAGTTTCAGCTGCCTGCTGAGCTGCAAAAGGTGTGTTTTTTCTTGAGCCTCTGAAACCTAAACCTCCAGCACTTGCCCATGATATAGCATTTCCTTTAACATCAGTTAATGTCACAATTGTGTTGTTGAAACTAGAACGAATATGAGCTTGGCCATGTTCAATGTTCTTTTTTTCTTTTCTTTTTCTGCTTTTTTTAGTCTTAGGTGCCATTTACAATATTCCTCCTTATTTTTTCTTTCCACCAATTGCTCTTTTAGGACCTTTTCTGGTTCTAGAATTGTTTTTGGTATTCTGTCCTCTGACTGGAAGACCCATTCTGTGTCTTCTTCCTCTATAGCTGCCAATTTCAATTAATCTCTTAATATTCATAGAAGTTTCTCTTCTAAGATCACCTTCTACAATAAAATCTTTTTCTATAACATCTCTTAATGCAGCAACTTCAGATTCTGTCAAATCTTTAACCCTAGTATCAGGATTAATTTCCGATTTCTCTAATATTTTTTGGGAAGTAGTTAACCCTACACCAAAAATGTATGTTAATCCCACTTCAACTCTTTTTTCTCTGGGTAAGTCTACCCCGGCGATACGAGCCATTTACTCTTTGCACCTCCATTTATTTCACTAATTTTTTAATGCCTATTTATTTAATCACTATTAGAATAAGTGTATTACTCAGCCGCTCTACTAGTGAATATACCAATACTATCCTTGTCTTTGTTTGTGTCTAGGGTTTTCACAAATAATCATGACTTTCCCTTTTCTCTTAATTACTTTGCATTTTTCGCAAATTCTTTTTACTGATGGTTTAACTTTCATTAGTTACTCCTCCTTATTTCCCTCTCCATGTTATTCTGCCTTTTGTTAAATCGTAAGGTGACATCTCAATTTTAACCTTGTCGCCAGGTAGTATACGAATATAATGCATCCGTAGCTTACCAGATAAATGCGCCTGAATTACATGCTTGTTTGTTAGCTCAACTTTGAATATCGCATTTGGTAGCGATTCAATTACTTTACCTTCAACTTCGATGATATTTTTGGCCAAAGTGTTACCTCCTTTTCGATTTAATCTTCTTCAAATTGCTTTTTAAGTTCTTTCATGATTTCAGCATTCTGAAGAGGTTTTCCATTTATTAATTTATCTTCAAACTTTTTTATAATTCTATCGGTTATTATAACATGTTTGAGCTTTTTTTTCTTAGGATTTTCAATCTTTCTAAGATTTCCATCAACTAAATAAATATATTCACTTTTCTCATCCAACGCAACCAATATAAAATAATGGCCTTTGTCTCTACCTGCGTTGGAAATAATTACATGACCTGGGATTAGTTTCACTATTTTTCTCCGTTAATGGTTATTAAATAACCGTTACTACTTCATTAAAAACTTCTTTTGGTGCTGGTTCACCATCTATATTTATTAACAATCCTTTTTTTAGATAATAATCTTCAAGTGGTTTAGTAGCCTGATGATATGCTTGTAGTCTAGTTTTGATAGTTTTTGGTTGATCATCATCTCTTATATAAGTTGCTTCACCACATACGTCGCAAATTCCGTCAATCTTTGTTGGGTTTCTATCAATATGATAGATTTGTCCACAATTACACATTCTTCTACCAGAAATACGTGTTATTACACTTTGATTAGTTACCACAATATTAAGTACATAATTAATTTCTAATTGCAGTTTTTGTAACATATTTTCTAACTCGTTAGCTTGAAAAATCGTTCTTGGAAATCCATCTAAGATGAAACCATTTCTACAATCATCCATATTAATGCGATCATCAACAATTTCACAAGTTACTTCATCTGGGACTAATTGTCCCTTATCAATGTACATTTTGGCTTTTTTGCCTAAAAGCGTATTTTCTTTGATGTTTCTTCTGAAAATATCACCTGTTGATATATGTGGAATATTAAATTTACTAGACAGCATTTTTGCTTGTGTGCCTTTTCCACTACCAGGGGCACCTAATAAAATAATAATCAAATCATTCCTCCTATACTAATCAAGAAATCCTTTATAATGTCTCATTAGCATTTGTGACTCTATCTGTTTAACAGTATCAAGAGCAACTCCTACAATAATCAATAGTGCTGTTCCACCAAACCAGATATTCATACCAAATAGTCCACCCATAACACCTGGGAATACAGCA
Source organism: Clostridiales bacterium (assembly GCA_023145435.1). Taxonomy (GTDB): domain Bacteria; phylum Bacillota; class Clostridia; order DUPQ01; family DUPQ01; genus JAFGUQ01. The sequence goes on along the minus strand of JAGLDS010000010.1, from coordinate 16,278 downwards.
ACTAAAGCTAAAAAGAATCCACCAAACCATGTTAGTCTATTTAATACATTATTAATATAAATTGAAGTTGGTTTTCCAGGTCTTACACCAGGAATAAATCCACCATTTTTCTTTAGATTATTTGCAACTTCAACTGGATTGAATTGAATAATCGTATAGAAGAATGTAAAGAATAAAATCAACATAGCATATATTATCAAATATATTGGTCCACCAGTTTTTTGTAGTGCTAGTAAAAATGCACTTTCTGTCTGTGGTGCAATAAAGCTAACTAAAATACCAGGTAATGCAGTTAATGATGTTGCAAATATGATTGGAATAACACCAGACATATTAACTTTTATTGGCAAATGAGTACTCTGTCCACCATACATTTTTCTTCCTACTACTCTTTTAGCATATTGAATTGGGATTCTTCTTTCGGCTTGTGTAACATATATAACACCAACAATTGATACTAAAAATACACCAACAATTAATGCAATGCCTAAGATACCAATAATACCACTACCTAATTGTCCTTGTTGATAGTGATATAAAATGCTCTGGATTCCAGATGGTCCCCTTGCAATAATACCAGCAAAGATAATTAATGATATCCCATTACCAATACCTTTTTCAGTAATATTTTCACCAATCCACATAATAAATGCAGTACCTGCTGTAAAGGTTAAACTAATTAAGAAGAAAGAAATAACTGTTCCTCCATCATAAATAGCACCAGTATTTTTCAAGTTAATAAATAACATTGATGCTTGGAAAAATCCTAAAATGACTGTTAGATATCTAACATACTGTTGTATTTTCTTTCTACCTTCAGCTCCTTCTTTTTGCAATCTCTCTAAAGCAGGAATCGCAATTGTCAGTAACTGTAAAATAATAGTTGAGTTAATATATGGGGTAATTCCCATTGCAAACAACGATGCATTTGAAAAAGCTCCACCAGAAAAAGTATCCATAAAGCCAAATAATTGATTTCCCTCAATTAATTTAGCGAATGCTTCTTCAATTAATCCTGGAACAGGAATATGACATCCAAGCCGATAAATCAATAAGAATATTGCTGTAAACAGTAACTTTTTCTTAAGATCTGCGATTTTCCAAGCATTTTTGATGGTTTCAAACATTATAGCACCTCGGCCTTTCCTCCAGCAGCTTCAATTTTTGCAGTAGCATTTTTAGTAAATCTAATTGCTTTTACTGTTAAGTTCTTTTTTATTTCGCCATTTCCTAACACACTTATACCATCTAGTTTTTTACTGATTATACCAGCTTCTAGTAATTTATCAGCATCAACAACACTACCTTTTCTAAATCCATTAAGTTGTTCAACATTAACTTCTGCATATGATTTTGCAAAAATATTGTTAAATCCTCTTTTTGGAATTCTTCTATATAAAGGCATCTGTCCGCCTTCGAAACCAATTCTTACTCCGCCACCTGAACGAGAGTTTTGACCATCTCTACCACGACCAGCTAATTTACCATTACCTGAACCATGTCCACGTCCCTTACGGTAAGAATCTTTCTTTGAACCTGCGGCAGGTTTTAAATCATGTAATTTCATCTGAGGCAACCTCCCTATACTTCTTCTACGATAACTAAGTGTCTCACTCTAAAGCACATACCACGCATTTGCGTATTGTCTTTTTTAGTTACACTTTGACCAATTTTCCTTAAACCTAAAGCTTCTATAGTTGCTTTATGAACTTTAATTGAACTATTGGTGCTTTTTACTAATGTTATTTTAAGCATTTTTTCTTTCTTAGCCACAATAAACTCCTCCTACTTCTTTAACTCTTCAACTGTTATGCCTCTTTTTTTGGCCACAGTTTCAGCAGTTAACATTGCTTTAAGTCCTTCAATTGTTGCTTTTACGATATTAATGGCATTATTAGATCCTAATACTTTTGTTCTAACATCTCTAACACCAGCTAATTCCATAACCGCTCTGACAGGTCCGCCAGCAATAACACCAGTTCCTGGTGCTGCAGGTTTTATAAGTACTTTTGCTGCACCATATTTTCCAATAATCTCGTGAGGTAATGTAGTTCCAACTAATGGAACATCAATCATATTTTTCTTAGCAGCATCAATACCTTTTTTAATTGCATCAGGTATTTCAATTGATTTACCCATTCCTGCACCTACATGACCATTTTCATCACCAACAACCACTAATGTGCTAAAACGGAAGTTTCTACCACCTTTAACAACTTTAGTTACACGACCTATTTTAACAACCTTTTCTTTAAGGTCCATTGTATTTGTTTCAAATTTTTGTTGCAAAGCTATTTCCTCCTTATTAGAATTTGAGCCCATTAGCTCTAGCTGCATCAGCTAATTCCTTAATTCTACCATGATAAATATATCCGCCTCTGTCAAAAACAACAATTTTAACACCTTGTTCTACTGCTCTTTCAGCAACTAACTGACCAACAGCTTTTGCAGCTTCAATATTTCCACCATTACTTACTTTATCTTTTAGTGCACTATCAAGTGTTGATGCAGAAACCAAAGTGATTCCTTTACTATCATCAATTACCTGAGCATAAATGTGCTTAGCACTTTTGTAAACATTTAAACGTGGTCTTTCAGAAGTGCCGTTAATATTTTTTCTGATTCTTAAATGTTTCTTCCGTCTTAATTTGTTTTTGTCTGTTTTTTTAATCATAATAACAACTCCTTTCCTTATGCACCAGTTTTACCTTCTTTACGTCTGATGTGTTCACCAGCGTATTTAATACCTTTACCAAGATATGGCTCTGGTTTTCTTAGTGATCTAACTACAGCTGCAAATTGTCCAACTGCCTGTTTATCACTGCCTTTTACAATTATTGATGTTTGTGTTGGTACTTCAACACTAATACCATCTGGAAGTTCCATTTCAAGAGGATGCGAGTAGCCTAAACTTAGTACTAATTTTTTACCTTGCATTTGTGCACGATAACCTACACCATTGATTTCCAGTTTTTTTTCGAATCCAGTAGTTACTCCAATTACCATATTATTAATAAGGCTTCTGGTTAACCCATGGAACGCTTTATTTCTTTTTAAGTCGTTAGGACGTTCAACAGTTAAAACACCATTGTCAACTTTTACAACCATTTCTTTTGGAAAAGTTTGTGTTAAAGTTGCTTTTGAACCTTTAACAGTAATTACATTACCATCGATTTTTATGTCAACACCTTTTGGTATTGTGATAGGCATTTTTCCTATACGTGACATTATTTTTCCTCCTTCTTGTTCTTAATATTGAGAGTTAATTTCAACTCTTTTCAGATACAAGATTACCAAACAAATACCATTACTTCTCCACCAATTTTTGCGGCTCTAGCTGATCTATCAGTCATAACCCCTTTTGATGTGGAAATAATCGCTGTTCCTAATCCACCCAATACTCTTGGTATATCATTCTTTTCTGCATATACACGTAAACCAGGTTTAGATATTCTTTTTATACCAGTAATAACACTTTTTCTGTTAGCTGAGTATTTTAAAGTAACTCTTATAATTCCTTGTTTATCATCTTCAATAAATTTAACACCTGCAATATATCCTTCTTCTAAAAGTATATTTGCAACTGCTTTTTTAAGGTTTGAAGCAGGAATATCTACTGTTTCATGATACGCTTTACCTGCGTTTCTAATTCTTGTTATTAAATCTGCAATTACATCTGTTATTTGCATTTTTGATCCTCCTTACTCCTTACCAGCTAGCTTTTCTAACACCAGGTATTTGGCCTTTGTATGCTAATTCTCTAAAACATATCCTACATATACCGAATTTTCTCATGTAGGCATGAGGCCGACCACAAATTTTACATCTATTATATTCTCTAGTTTTATATTTCTGTTTTCTTTGCTGTTTTACCTTCATTGCTGTTTTTGCCACGATACTACCTCCTTACACCTTTTTAAACGGCATGCCCAAATAAGCAAGCAGTTCCTTAGCTTCTTCATCACTCAAAGCTGTGGTAACAAATGTTATGTCCATTCCTCTTGCTTTGTCTACTTTATCGTAAACAATCTCAGGAAATATTAATTGCTCCTTGATTCCAATTGTATAGTTTCCTCTACCATCAAATGAAGTAGGGGATACTCCTCTAAAGTCTCTAACTCTTGGTAATGCAATATTAAGTAGTCTATCAGCAAATTCAAACATTCTTTTGCCTCTTAACGTTACTTTACAACCAATTTTCATACCTTCTCTTAATTTAAAGTTAGCAACAGATTTTTTTGCAATCGTAACTACTGGGCGTTGTCCAGTGATTACTGTTAACTCTTCTACAGCACTATCAATGGCTTTAGGATTTTCTTTTGCTTCGCCTAATCCCATATTAATAACGATTTTTTCAAGTCTAGGTACCATGTTAATGTTTTTATATTTAAATCTTTCCATCATCGCTGGAACGATTTCACTTTTATAGGTATCTTTTAATCTTGCCATTTTTAACCTCCTCCAGCTTATTACTTAGCTTCCTTAATAAAATTAATTACTTCGTTACACTTCTTACATATTCTAGCTTTTTTCCCGTTGTCCAATATTTTAATTCCTGTTCTAGCAGGCTTTTTACATTTAGGACATACAAGCATAACATTTGAAGCATCAATTAGCGCTTCTTGATGGATGATTCCACCTTGTTGGTTCATACTTTTAGGTTTCACATGTTTAGTTGCCATGTTAACACCCTCAACTAATACTTTTCCAACTTTCGAATTAACTTCGATAACTTTGCCTTGTTTTCCTCTGTCCTTGCCACTGAGAACCAGAACATTATCTCCGGCTTTTACATGAATTTTTTTCATCTTTTATGCCTCCTCTATAATACTTCTGGAGCAAGAGATATAATTCTCATATAATCTTTATCTCTTAGTTCTCTAGCTACTGGGCCAAAAATACGTGTGCCTTCTGGCTCTTTGTTTTCATTAATAACAACAGCAGCGTTTTCATCGAACTTCAAATATGAACCATCATTTCTTCTGATTCCTTTTTTAGTTCTAACGATAACACACTTAACGATTTGACCTTTTTTAACAACTCCACCGGGTGACGCGCTTTTAACACTACAAACGATGACATCTCCAATATTTGCGTAAACTCTTCCTGAACCACCAAGTACTTTTATACAGAATAATTCTTTAGCACCGGTATTATCAGCAGATTTTAAAACTGTTTGCATCTGGATCATGATAAAGTTTCCTCCAATTCTGCCTACTTGGCTTTTTCAACGATACTTACCAATCTCCATCGCTTATCTTTACTGATTGGTCTTGTTTCCATTACTTCTACTCTATCGCCAATATTACACTCATTGTTTTCATCATGTGCTTTTAGCTTGAATGTCCTCTTAATATATTTTTTATAAAGAGGATGTTTAAAACTGTTCGATACAGATACAACGATAGTTTTGTCCATTTTATTACTGGTTACTTTACCAGTTCTGGTTTTTCTTGAATTTCTATCAGCCACTTGCTTTCCTCCTTATTACTTGGTTGCAACTTCTAAATCTCTTTCCCTAATGATTGTTTTAACTCTAGCGATGTCTCTTTTTACATCTTTAATCTTAATAGGGTTTTCGAGTTGATTGGTTGCATATTGAAATCTCAACTTAAACAATTCTGATTTTAGCTCATTAAGTTCACTTGCTAATTCTTCATTTGTCAGTTCTCTAATCTTAACTGCTTTCATTCTACTCACCACCATTATTTTCTTTTGTTACAAACTTACATTTTACAGGAAGTTTATGCATTGCAAGTCGTAAAGCCTCTTTTGCATGTTCTTCATCAACTCCGCCGATTTCAAACATAACTCTCTGAGGTTTGACACATGCTACCCAGTGTTCTGGAGACCCTTTACCACTACCCATACGAGTTTCAGCAGGTTTCTTTGTTACTGGTTTATGAGGGAATATTTTCACCCATACCTTACCACCTCTTTTTATGTAACGAGTCATCGCTACTCTGGCAGCTTCTATTTGATTACTGGTAATCCATCCAGGTTCTAAAGCCATAAGGCCAAATTCACCATTGACAACTTTATTGCCTCTAAGTGCTTTCCCTTTAAGTCTACCTCTATGTACTCTTCTGTACTTGACTCTTTTAGGCATTAACATTATGCTTTGCCTCCTTGTAATTCTTCTTTTTTAGCAGGAAGAATTTCTCCTTTATAAATCCAAACTTTACAGCCAATTTTGCCATAAGTTGTATTTGCTTCTGCAAAACCATAGTCAATATCAGCACGAAGTGTCTGAAGAGGAATAGTACCTTCATGGTAATGTTCTCTTCTAGCTATTTCAGCTCCGCCTAATCTACCTGAACACATTGTTTTAACTCCTAATGCACCAGCTTTCATAGTTCTAGACATTGATTGTTTCATTGCTCTTCTAAATGAAATCCTTTTTTCAAGTTGCTGAGCAATATTTTCAGCTACTAACTGAGCATCTTTATCAGCTCCTTTGATTTCACTAATATTAATCAATACACCTTTGTTTGTTAGCGCTTCTACTTCTGCTCGTAATTTTTCAATCCCTGCTCCACCTTTACCAATAATAAGTCCAGGCTTTGCTGTATGGATATTTAATTTAATTTTATTTGCAGCTCGCTCAATTTCAATTTTTGAAATACCAGCAATGTATAACTTCTTTTTGATATACTTTCTGATTTTAACATCCTCAACAAGGTAATTACCAAAATCACGTTTATTAGCATACCATTTAGTATCCCAGTCTTTGATTATTCCGACTCTTAGTCCATGGGGGTTAACCTTCTGTCCCATTTATCTTCCTCCTTGTAAGTTATGCTCTTTCTTTAAGAACGATTGTTATATTACTTGTTCTTTTTCTAATTCTTGATGCGCTACCTCTTGCATTTGGTTTAATCCTCTTCATTGTAGGACCCTGGTTTGCATATGCTTCTGAAACATAAAGATTTTCTTTTGACATCTCAAAGTTATTAACAGCATTTGCTTCAGCTGAATCCATCAATTTCAAAATGTATTCACATGATGATCTTGGTGTATGCTTGAGAATTGCATAAGCTTCTTCTAGTCCTTTGTGTCTAATTAAATCAAGAACTAATTTTGCTTTACTTGCAGAAACTCTTATATATTTTGCACTTGCTCTACCTTCATCTTTACCTATTCCAAGAGATTTCTTTTCTTTTTTAGTAAGCAGGGGAGCTTTCTTATTTTTTCTGGTTACCTTATGGTATTTCTCCAGTAAAATTTCATTTGCATTATTTTCTGTTTCTTTTGCTAAGTCTTTTTTAGCCATTTTTGTCCTCCTTTCCTACTTACCTATACTACTGTACTTACTTTATCGCCTTTACCATGTCCTCTAAAAGTTCTTGTTGGTACAAATTCGCCTAGTTTATGACCTACCATATCTTCAGTAATGTAGACAGGTACATGTTTTCTTCCATCATGAACTGCTATTGTATGGCCAACCATTTGAGGGAATATGGTAGAAGGTCTTGACCAAGTTTTTAAGACTTTCTTTTCGTTTTTATCGTTCATTTCCTCAATTCTAGCTAACAGTTTTGGAAACACATAAGGTCCTTTTTTTAATGATCTACTCATTTAGCAGTTCTCCTTACTTCTTATTTCTTCTCTTAACAATATACTTGTCAGATTCTTTGTTTTTCTTCCTTGTTTTGTAACCAAGTGTAGGTTTACCCCAAGGTGTTACAGGTCCTGGTCTTCCGACTGGTGACTTACCTTCACCACCACCGTGTGGATGGTCATTAGGATTCATAACAGACCCTCTTACCGTTGGTCTGACTCCCATATGTCTTTTTCTTCCAGCTTTACCAATTGAGATATTTTCATGATCTAAATTGCCTACCTGACCAATAGTTGCTTTACATTCAACTCTGACCATTCTAACTTCACCAGATGGTAATCTTACCTGTGCATATTTATCTTCTTTAGCCATTAGTTGTGCAGAGTTACCAGCACTTCTAACCATTTGGCCACCTTTTCCTGCTTTTAATTCAATATTATGAATTATTGTTCCAACTGGTAAATTAGCCAGTGGTAAAGCATTACCGATTTTAATGTCAGCTTGTGGTCCAGATTCAACTGTATCTCCAACTTTTAAAGTATGAGGAGCTAATATATATCTTTTTTCTCCATCTGCATAATGTAATAAAGCAATGTTAGCTGAACGATTAGGATCATATTCAATTGACGCTACTTTTGCAATTACTACATCTTTATCTCTTTTAAAATCAATAATTCTATATTTTTTATTCGTGCCACCACCTTGATGTCTGACAGTAATTCTTCCATAAGAATTTCTTCCAGCTGCTTTTTTCTTTTTTTCTAAAAGACTTTTCTCAGGGTTGGTTCTTGTAATGTCTTCAAATGTAGACACTGTCATAAACCTTCTAGCTGGTGATGTTGGACGAAACTTTTTAATTGGCATTTTCTTCACTCCTTATCAGTTACTGCTATTGAGCCATTCCAAACTCTTCAATACTTGTCTTATACTTTTTAGCAGAAGCTTTTTCTTTTCCGTCTTTATCTAAATATACTTCAGCAACTGGATTTAAATCGATTTTAACAATTGCTTTTTTAAATTTAGATCTTCTTCCTTGATGAACACCCATTCTCTTTAATTTGCCATCATAGTTAAGTGTATTAACTTTGATAACTTTTACATTGAACAGTTTTTCTACGGAAGCTTTTACTTCAGTTTTGGTAGCATTAACAGCGACGATGAAAGTGTATTTACCATCAACTAACTCATCACTACTTCGCTCGGTTATATACGGTCTGATAATAATATCTTCAGGTTTTTTCATTACGCATATACCTCCTCTATCAATTTAACGGCCTCTTTTGTGACCACAATTTTATCGTACTTAATCAAATCATATACATTAATTGTATTAACTCCAACAGTTTTTACACTTTCAATATTATTGGCAGATTTAATAACTGTTTTATCATTAGTATCTAGCACTATTAATGTTGATTGATTATTCACTTTAAGATTAGTTAAAACCTCTATCATTTTTTTAGTTTTAATTTCATCAAATGTTAGTGTATCAATAACTATAAATTCACTTTCATTAACTTTTGTTGTTAACGCAGATTTCAAAGCTAGTCTCTTCATCTTTTTAGGGATTTTTACACTATAATCTCTTGGTTTTGGGGCAAAAGCCACACCTCCGCCAGTCCATTGAATGTTTCTAGTTGAACCTTGTCTAGCTCTACCTGTTCCTTTTTGTCTCCAAGGTTTTCTTCCGCCACCTCTAACTTCGCTTCTGGTCTTTGCTGATTGTGTTCCTTGTCTAGCGTTTGAAAGCTGTGCAACAACGACACTGTGAATGGCAGTTTCGTTAACTTCTATTCCAAATATTCCTTTGCTAAGTTCGATACTATCTGTAATCGTTCCGCTCATATTATATACGTCTACTTTTGGCATTGCACTCCCTCCTTCCTACGCTTTTACTGCTTCATTAATTATAAGCATTCCATTTTTAGGTCCTGGAAGAGCTCCTTTAATAAGCAGTAAATTTTTATCGCTGTACACTTTAACAACTTCTAAGTTCTGTACAGTTACTTTTTCAGATCCCATATGACCTGGTAATCTTTTTCCTTTAAATACTTTACTTGGACTTGATGCGCCACCCATTGAACCTGGTCCTCTATGATAATGAGATCCATGAGTTTTAGGTCCAGTAGCTGTTCCATAGCGTTTAACTGTTCCTGCAAATCCTTTACCTTTAGATGTTCCAGTAACATCAATGATATTACCTACTTCAAACATATCAGCAACATTATATTCTTTTCCAACTTCAAATGCTGTTACATCTTCTACTCTAAATTCTTTTAATACTTTTTTAGGTGTAATATTTGCTTTTTCAAAAATGCCTTTCATTGGTTTGTTAGTTGCATTTTCTTTCTTCTCTGCATAACCCACTTTTACAGCACAATAACCATCTTGCTCCTTAGTTTTAAGTTGCACGACGGTGATAGGACCTGCTAAAACAGCAGTTACAGGAATTGCCATTCCCTCTTCTGTAAATACTTGAGTCATTCCGAGTTTTTTACCCAGTATAAATTTTTCCACTTTCTTGTTCCTCCTTGGTTATTGGTTCATACACTACTTGATAATGAACATGACCATAAATTACAACTTGATTTCGATATCGACACCTGCAGGTAAGTCTAATCTCATAAGAGCGTCAACTGTTTTTGGTGTAGGTTCTAAAATATCTATCAGTCTTTTATGTGTCCTCATTTCGAACTGCTCACGAGAATCTTTATACTTGTGAGGTGCTCTTAATATTGTAACAATTTCCCTTCTTGTGGGAAGTGGTACGGGACCTGAAATCTTTGCTCCTGATCTCTTAGCAGTTTCAACAATTTTATTAGCTGATTGATCAATAAGCTGATGGTCATAAGCTTTAAGTCTGATTCTGATTTTTTCTTTACTTGCCATTTTTTCCTCCTTAATTCTTTACCAGCACGATTTCTGTACACATGGCCGGGTGTTTCTTCTACCCTATATTTTTTACCCAGTTTTACTGGGCATCAATAACGTATAATGCACAGTGACTTGCCGCCCGTTTTCTTGAATCGGACAATCTCCTTTGAAGTGACCTACCTTCCAATTGGTAGCAATCTCCAAATTCATAGTCTGTATCGTCACAGCGAGAACCAGTATACACCATCTTTTTACCTATTGCAAGGTGTTTTCAAAAAAGTTTTTTTCTTATAAATTTATTTTTTATAGTATAAATGGTATTTTCTTTTTATCTAGTTCATCTGCTTCCAAAATAATTAAATCTACTGGTTTTTTATCAACTGTGTTAACAAAAATACTCTCCGTCATTGGACTATACTTGAAATTTAATTCTATTTTTTCGTTTTTATAGGTTATCCGTCTTGCAGTAGCTCCTTCTTCTTTCTCTGAATAGTCAGTGATAACACCATTATTAACATATGATACAAAATCAGAAAAATTATTAAAATCAGATTTTTCTTTACATGTAACAAGAAATCCTGAAGTTGTTAATAAAGTTTCTCTTAACCCGAATTTTCGATTCTCTCCTCGATAGTTAAACATATTAATCATAATGTGATTATTATGTTTTTCTATAGTCATAGCGTATTGTCTACCATGATTCGTAAACGATAGAGGTGTAAATGCAAAATATGATTCATTGACTAATACATAAACTGTATTAAATGATGAACTTGTATGTGGAAAACTAGTTACTTTATTCTCATTTATTAGGATAGTAAAATCATCGTAAAAATGACATGGAATCATAACGCTTAATTTTGCGCTAGTAACATTTTTTCGTTCATACTGTTTTGGTTTGTAAACAACTAAAGCTTCACCATTTTTTTGTAGGCAAAATTTACGCCCTTCATCTCTAAATCCTGTATAATCTACATTACCAAACAACTCATAGTTATTTGTTTGCTCTGGAAGTTTATCATTAAAAATATATCTAGAATAAATAACGCCCACATCCTCTATCTTCTTTGCTTGTTCCTTGTTTTTATATGTAATATAGAAAGACTCACTCATTGCTCCTCCATGAAACTGGCTTATGCCTGTGCCCAATGTAAAATTTTTGGTCATATATGTTGTATTAGTTCCCTGATATCCACCATACTCATGGAAAACTTCATCAGTTGGTTCGTTTATTACATTACTTGGTATACATTCTGTTCTACATGCAACATGGTAAGGATATTTTTTATGTAAAGCTAAATTAATAAGCTCATCATCAATTTGATAATTTGTATCTAAAATCCAAGCTATATTAGGTAGTGTTAATGTTTCTAGCCCATTATGCATAATCTGATTAGGTAACGGATTAAATAAATATTTAATAGGATTTATAAACACTACATCACCAAATATCAACCATAATAATCCAGATAACAGATGAGGATGCCCCACCATATCAATAGCATAAGCTCTAGAATATGGTCCTGCAAATAATGAAGTCTCACAATGATAATGTGTAGCTATTTCAATCATCATTCTTTTTTCACATTGTTTAGCCATAACTTTAGCTTCTTCATTTTGTACATGCCTTGCAATTTCAGAAAAACATAATGTATCAATAGGAGTGTACGTAGGACTTCCATATTCCATTAATACTCCACATCTAGTAAATAAATCTACAACTCCCTTAAGTTTTTCTAATCCAATTAAAAACCACTCTTTATCATTAAACATTTCCCCTGCAATTAAGCATGTATAAATAGCCATATTTGCAAAGTTATCATTATACATAGAAATACGAATACGACTAGACATCATAGAACTTCTATTTTCTTTAATATATTTTATTAATTTTTCTTTAACATCATTATCAATTTGACTACCATATTTATAGAGAAGCTGTGTGAAATTCATAGGTAGAAAATGGCATTTAGCTAAAATCATATTACGCAATATATTATTAGCTCTCTTACTTTTTTGCATATTAAACAATGCAAAACAATGCCAAGTCATTTCCCTTATTCCTGGTCCTGATCCAGATTCTTCACCTATATAAGTTGCTAAGTCTGTGATTTTATCATACATTCTTTTTAAATAATATTGATTATATAATTCTTTTCTTTCTTTCATGATTGCCTCCCCTATTACATTAGCATTATATTATATAATTTATAAATTGTATTAAAATCTTTACAATTACTTCTTTTTAGCTATAATTAAGAGATATTGCGGAAATAAAAATAGGCAGAGTAGATTTTTGAGCGTCAAGTGCCATTAGAACGGGAAGTTGTCTAATGGACGAAGAATATTATTCGCGGTTCATTAGTCGCATTCCGCTGCCACCTAAAGATAGTCTCTTTATGTGGGTTGCCATGAAAGGGTTTTTTTTATGAAAAAAACAAGAACTCTGGTAATCACATCGCTATTAGTCTCCATCACAGTGATTCTGTCACGATTTTTACCAATTTTTAGAAATGATGTTATTCGGATTAGCATTGAATTTTTACCTATTGCTTTAGGGTCAATTATTTTTGGTCCACTAATTGGAAGCTTAACTGGTTTATTAGCTGATATTATTGGTGCCACATTGTTTCCATCTGGAACTTTTTTTCCAGGGTTTACTCTCAGTGCTTTTTTAACTGGTATCATTTATGGATTCTTTTTATATAAAAAGAACATCACTGTTATAAAAACAGTGATGACAGTTATTATTAAAATTGTAATTATTGATTTAGTTTTAGTCACCACTTGGTTACTCATAATCTATAAAATGCCTTTACAAGCAATTATAATTTCAAGAATAATCAAGTGTGTAATTATGGTACCTATTGAAATATTGCTAATATATTATATTGCAAATCCAATTAAAAATCATCTTAGAAAGTTGAATTTACAGTTATAACTTTTTGTTCTATTGCTGATTTGTGAAAACCTTCCATTAGCTCTACAACATGTGCAGCTTTATTCCCATCACATTTAGGAATAATTTCCTTATCAATACAGTTTATTAATTCACTAATACCTACTCCTCTTGAATTTTCTGAATAAGGTAATGCATAATCAATTTTTTCAAAATCTCCTTGCCCTATTTTTAATAGGATTTCTCCATCAAAAGTATTTGGATCTGGAACTTGTAACGAACCTTTAGTCCCATGAATTTCAATACGTGGTAAATGATGCCCCCACACATCAAAAGACATAATAATATTTCCAATTGCTCCGTTTTCAAAAGACATTATACCATTTACATGAGTCATGACATTTACATCAATAATTTCTCCATTTTTTTCTTTTGAAGTTATAGTTCGTTTTTTAAATGATTTTTTTGTCATACCCATCACTTTTTTAACTGGACCTACTAAATTAATTAAAGCGGTTAAATAGTATGGACCCATGTCAAACATAGGGCCTCCACCTGGTTGATAATAAAAATCAGGAGAAGGATGCCACGATTCATGTCCATGACACATCATATATGCAGTTGCTGCTATTGGTTCACCAATAATACCTTCATTTATTATTTGCTGGCACTTAGTTATCCCTGCTCCTAAAAATGTATCAGGGGCACTACCTAGTAGAAGATTTTTTGATGCAGCAATTAAAACTAATTCATTTGCATTTTCATATGTTAATGATAGTGGCTTTTCAACATAAGTATGCTTACCTGCTAATAAGGCTGCCTTACAAATACTATAGTGTGCATCGGGAGTGGTTAAATTTAATATTAAATCAATTTTCTCATCTTTTAACATCTCCTCAAACGTCATAATTTTTTTAATCCCATACTTTTCACTGATATCTTTAGTTTTAGAATCATCCAAATCACAAATTGCATATACATTGGTATTTTCAAACATACTACTTAGATTCGTTATATAAATATGGCTAATTGAACCACAACCAATAATCCCAATATTTTTTTTAATCATAATACACCTCTAAAACATTTTTCCTTTATTTTCAAAATCTTCATAAGTAAAATTATTTTCCAAAGCAATATCTTTACCCTCTGCAGCCCAAATAAATCCATTTTCCATTAACTTATATACTTCTTTTATATCAAAAACATCTGCATGGTGTCCAAGAGAATTATAAAACACACGACCATGACCCCATTTTTTTGTCCAAACAACAGGTACATCCACCTCTTTGTTTGAAGAATTATACCAATTAACTGATGGAAATCTAGTAGTTGCCAGTACTTCAATACATGGATCAACATGAACATAATACTGCTCACTAGTTACTTTAAAATCAAATACATCTTTTATAATTGGTGATGATGAATTTTTAACATTCACACTATATGTTACTTGATCACTTCCAGGATGGGAAACCCATTGTCCTCCGGTAATAAATTGCCATTCAGTGTTCACTCTAAAAGAATCACACATGCCCCCATGGCATCCAGCTATCCCTGTTCCATTTCCTATAGCCTTTGAAATGTTTTTAACATATTCTTTATCAATTTCCCCCATAGTCCAAATTGGAACAATTAGATGTAGGTCTTTAATTTTTTCATAGTCTTTAAATGCATCTAGAGTATCAGATACTTCTACAGAAAAACCATTTTTCTCTAATATCTCTTTAAATACTTTACTTACCTCTACTGGTTGATGACCCTCCCATCCCCCGTGTACAATTAGTGCTTTTCTCATACTTACTCCTTCACAGCTTTTTCACAATATTCACGTAGTAAATTTACATAAATTTTATAATTTTCTAATGACACATCTGGTGGTGTTTGATGATCAACAGATGGTATATATCCACCCATTTTCATAACAGGTAATATTCTTTCAAACTCATTTCTCATAGCTTGTTCTCCATTTTTCATAACCATTTTATCATAAGCTCCAATAATCTTAAAATCTGGATGGTTTTTCCTTAAATTAGACACATCAACACCTGCTTGTCTTTCAAGTGGTAATGCTCCTTCAATCCCTGCACGTTTTAGCCAAGGTATCATAGGTTCAAGTTGTCCATCAGTATCTATCATAGGTATGATGTCATACTTTTTAAGTATAGGAACAACTTGTTTATAATATGGTAATAAGAATTCATCAAATTGCGCTTCAGATAACATAGGCCCTAAATTATATGACATATCTTCTGCAAAAGTCATAAATTCAGGACGAAGTAATTTACAAAATTCTTCAATAAGAAAAATATTATAATCTACTAAATCTTGATTTATTTCATGCATAAGTTCTGGTTCATCATAAAAGGCATAAAAATGTTCTTCAATACCAAATAATGTTCTAGGAAACCAAAAAAAGCCCTCTAATGTTAGCCACACAACACAATCACCTTTATCATGTGCAGCTACTAAACTTTCTATTTTTTGTTTTCTAAGTAAAATGGCATCTTTTCCATACAAAATTGGTTTTAATAATTCATAGCTTAATTTATTTGATACCTTTTGATCTTGCTCGCTTAATTTAATAAAAGCATTTGTTTTGGGACTAATCCAAAATTGTCTAAACATATCTAGCCCTAAATACTCTCGTAACTCTTCTTTTGGTATTTCTTTTGGAGCTCCTTCTTCTCTGAAGCGGGTTAATGTTTTATCCCACCAACCAGCCCATTCCATCATGGGTAAACGGTCTTCAACTGGTAAAAAATTAAGTGTATTTTTAACACGTTGCACATGATTCATAACATCCTCCAACTATATTAAAAAGTATACTCCATAATTTAGGGTAATGAAATACCATTTCAAAAATAACGCTATTTAAATAGAATAGTTCCAATAACTAATCCTCTACTTTTATAAATTCAAGCATAAAGGGAAAAGGTGTTTT
>JAGLDS010000001.1 GCA_023145435.1 Clostridiales bacterium | reverse complement strand
AGTATCTTTTTTACATCCTGTAAACGTTAAACTTGTTATAATTACTACTAGAATAACCAATATAAGTAAGTAGTATTTTCTATTTAATATTTTCATTATATTCTCTCCCCCTTAAAATAAATATGATTTATAAAGTTTTGTTTATATTTACATGTAATATAAACAAACCCACCTTCATTATATACTCCTTATTTTACATAATCAAGATTTTATTATATTGGAATACAATTATATTCTTCTATTCTTTTATCGGTAACATAACCTCTAGATTATCTACTCCCAAAAACAGTAAATTAACGCCACATGTTTTGTACAATGTACATTGAGTCGTCTTTAAATGCAATACCTACACCCATATATATATAGTCATCTAACATATTTTCTCTATGTCCAGTTTGTGAATTATACCAAGCTTGAACTGAATGAATTGCATCATAAAACCCAAACGCAATATTTTCTCCTGCTAGTGAGAAATAAATACCCTCATTATTCATTCTATCAAAAGGAGATAATCCATCTGGAGATATGTGTGAAAAGTAATCACGTACCACCATATCATTAGCATGTTTTGTAGCGCTAAGAGCTGCTTTGTCTTCGTACAAAAGTGGCTCTAATAAATTAATTGCTCTAATTGCATTTGTTATATATAAGGTTTGTTTATTAAAACTTTCAATTAGCGAGTTTTTTTCAACTAGATAATTATCAATATATGATTCTTCAAATTCTTTATCAACCACATACACAGCATATATTTGATTATTCTTATAAGTATCATAAATCATAGAAATATATCCGTTTAAATCAGACGTAATAAAGGTTTCACAATCATTCTTAGTTGGAGAATATAGGTAGATAGTACTATCGCCTTCTACTTTTTTTTCAATGATATTCACAGATGCTGTATACGCTATCAACGCATCTTCTTGATTGTCACCAATTGTAAT
The DNA here is from genome assembly GCA_023145435.1 of Clostridiales bacterium. Taxonomy (GTDB): domain Bacteria; phylum Bacillota; class Clostridia; order DUPQ01; family DUPQ01; genus JAFGUQ01. The sequence goes on along the minus strand of JAGLDS010000001.1, from coordinate 159,964 downwards.
TTCTTGATCTGTTCTCATTAGAAATGATGTAGTATAAAAAGCAATAACTTTATCTTCTTTAATACCAAATTGAATATAATTTGTGTAATCGCTGTTATATATATACCATTCATATCCTAGTTTTGAAGGCAATATATTATTAGGTTGACCCATTGTTAAAATAACTTCATCAAGATCACTTCGCAAACTTAATCCATATATAGATACAGGTTTTGCAGAATTTAAATAATAATCATCAATAATACCAATTGAATGTGCTGCAACTTTTGAAATGGCACCTTGTGAAACCAGTTTTTCTCCTAGTGTTGCTTGATATTGTTTTAAACTAAAAAATAAAGCATCATATGATAATTTTGCAACTTGATCACGATAAAAAGTATATCCTGATAATTCTGTGTAAAACTCTTGATTAAGTATTCCTAAGGTAAAAGCATATTCTAATGCCTCATCCCAAGTAAAATCGCCAAGAGTTTCATCATATCCTAAAGCCCTTAAAACAAAAGTCATATAACTTTTTGCTTTCATTTCCATAGTTGAACCATATTCAGTAGATGAAATACCGTTAGTTAATGAATAGTAATAAAGATAGCCAATATATGGGTCAGCCCAGTCAGGCACATCTGTAAATGGATGTTCGTAATTTCTAGCTATCGCTTCATTTTCTCCACCAAGCAATCTAACAAACATTACCCCACCTTCAACTCTAGTAGGTTTACGTTCTAATTCGAATCCGAGGTTAGTTCCTCTAAAAACATTAATAACTTTTAATTCTATGGCATATGACTCATATATTGCTTCATGAGCCATAACTCCAACAATAGGTAACATTAAAGAAATAGTCATAATAATAACTAATATAAATATAATTGTTTTTTTGTGTTTCACTCTTTTGTTAATAACTTCCCATCACCTTTTATTGAATCATCCCTATCTTCAAAAATTATTACTAACCTATTATATACTATATCCAATTTACTTGTTTTATCTTCTTATTAAGTTTGTATAAGTTTCATATTCTGATTTTTTCATGCGGCACATATTTCTTTTCCCATTATATTTAACATACCCTAACAATAACGGTCTATAAACATCATCAAACTCAAAAGAAAATGTTTTTCTGTCAATTAATTGTTTCATAAACTTATATCTATATTTTACCAAGATATAATCACCATAAAATGTACATATCCATCGATTAGATTGTACTAATGTAGTTCTAGTAAAATAGAATAAATCATTTTTATCAAATGCATCTAGGCAATCTTTATATTCTTTTAAGGTATCATCTGTTATTACAGTATCTTTTATTTGCCAATACTGATACATAAAATATATTAACCAGATGGCTTCAAATACCACTTGTCCTGCATACTCAATCCCTGAAATCATAACTATTAATCCAATATTAATGGTAAAGTAAATAGAAAACATAGATAGATATATAAAAAGTATTTTTCTAACTGGAGCAATAAATAAATATACACCAATCACAACAAAAATAATTGGAATAATTACTGTAAAAACACTAGCTTGCTTTACAAGTATCGCAAGCAAGTTATAAAGCACACTTAAGGTAAAAACAATAGTGGTTATAACTCCAATAGTTTTGATTTTTCTGATGCTATCAAATTGCTTAATTTTGTCCATATTATCCCATCTGTTGGCCGCCAGTTACATTCATGGCTTGACCTGTTATGTAGCTTGATAAATCACTGGCTAAAAACACCATTAGATTAGCTACATCATCATATTCGCAACTTCTCTTCATTGGCACTTGATTAATATATTTTGCTCTTACTTCCTCTTCACTAATCCCTTGATTAGCTGCATACTGTTTAAATAAACTATTTGTCCATAAAGGAGAATTTAATAAATTACCAGGGCAAATTGCATTAACTCTAATATTATTCTCAGCAAATTCTAGTGCTAAGCTTTGTGTTAAACCAATACCACCAAATTTAGAAGCAGCATAAGCTGAATTCTTATATGATCCCTTTTTTCCTGATTTAGAATTAATTTGTATTATGCTTCCTTTATCATTGTTTAACATACGCTTTGAAGCACATTTTGCTGTTATAAAATAACCAAGTAGATTAACATTAATAACAAATTGCCACTTACTAACATCAAAAGTTGGAGTATCACCTGCTACTACAACAGCAGCATTACATACAACAATATCAATTTTACCAAATTTTTCAACAGCTAAATCCATTAATGCTTCCACAGATTGTTCATCTGTAACATCAGTTTTAATAGCATATGCATCATCTAGTGAGTTAGCTACTACTTCAGCTTTTTCTATATTAATATCACCAATAACTAATTTACAACCTTCGTTATCTAATCTCTTTGCTAATGCTTCTCCTAAACCTTGAGCAGCACCTGTAATTATTGCAACTTTTCCTTGTAATGTTTGACACGACATTTTATTCTCCTTTTATATGTTAATTATTTTACTCTTTTATGTTTCATATAATAACACTTTTATAACTGTTCTTCCACCAATACACGTATAATTTTATGTTAAAGGAATTGGATGATGCATCCTAGAGTGCTTAGGGTGGGTCCATGAAGAAAATCCTTTTAATCTAGAACCTACAACTGCTAAATCATAGAATTGTTGCATTATTTCATTTACCTTTTCTACTGTACTATTATTATTAATATAATCAAATAGTATAACTATAACTTGTAACTGCTTTAATAATAATTTCATTGGAAATACAAATTGGTCATTTAAACATGCCAAGCTTTCTTCATTAGTTAATAATTCTTGTATATCTATAATTTGATTATATAAAACTTCTCCTTTAGCTAGTACTTCTTTAGCTTTTTCTTTACTCCACATAACTTGCTTACGCCTTGTAACAAAAGCTTCGCTAGGAAGTTCGTAATTTGGATCAATCTTTTTATTCATTTGATATAACAGTGGATATAAAACAAAAATCATATTTGCTTGAAACCCTCTGTCAACATCACTATCAAGACTTAAATATGCTGGTCTAACACCCATAGAAATATGAAATTTTTCAAAATCATTAATATATTTTATTGTGTTTTCTCTTATAGTTATATCATTAATACCTAGCACTCTTAATAACCAATCATGTAAAAAAGTATTTGATGAGTATTCTTTTCCTTTATCACACATGGTCATAATAGCTTCTAGTGGTAATGTGAAATTTTTAAAACTTTGACCATTTACTAAAATATAATCTGTTAATTGGTTATCTATTGAGTAAATAACCGCTTCATTTAATGGTGTAAGATGTGGATCCATCACAGAATGATTTAACCAAAAACCTGCATGAAGATATATTCCTTTTTTATAGTTATTTTGAAATAGTGATTTCTTAAGTGTAAGTTTACCAAACCCATTATCTGCATATAGTAGTAACCATTTATTACTGACTCTAAATGATCCATCTTCAAATAAATCTAAGCCTTCTGCATATAAATCACATATTAATTTAGCTTGTGGATTATTAGATAAGATTAACTTTTCTACTATTTCAAATACTTTTGTCATAATTTGACCTGTACCTGCTTTTTTACACTTCTCACAAGTACATCGATATTTAACATCATAAATTGGAGAACGTGGACGTAATAGAAATAAGTCCCCTTTACCAAGTGGACCATCTAAGTAACTTTTCCATGTTTCAATCCAAGTTTCTTTATGGGTATACCAACATTCATGTTGTTCATTTAAATGGTTAAATGCCCAAGCCAAATACATTGGTATTTGTACTTTTAATCCCTCTTCGTGAATAATATCAATAATTTTTTCAATGTGACTTATATCTGCTTTATAATCCCAGTATTGTTTATATGAATCCCATAAGTAAAATTCAGCTCGCCCTAATTGATCATGAATATCTATGGCATTATACCCCATAGCTTTAATAGAGCGTATCATTTCGCGATAAACTTCTAAATTAACTAATCCATTGTTGCTTTTATGATTAATCAATTCGTCTGAATCATTATCAAAATAACATTTAATTGAGAAATTGCTATTATTTTTCTTTTTAGGATTTTCCCCTTTAACACCTGTCCAGTAAGTTAAATAATTATTCATTTTTTTCTTTCTAAGTAGGTACAACCTGTATTTTTGAAATGTAGGATTTATATAAAGGTGACAATTTATCTAGTTCATCAGTAACCCAAATATCAATATCATCTAACATGGCAAAAGTAAAAGTTAAATCTTTATCAATTTTACTTGAATCCATTAGCATAATTACTTTTTTAGCTTTTTCAACTATGGCTTGCTTTAACTGACTTTCATACCTATTAGATACAGTAAATCCTCTATCTATTGAAAATCCACTAGCTGACATAATAGCTATATCAATATTAATATGTTTTATCATTTCCATAGCGTCTGGTCCTGAACAAGATAATGTGTTTTTATTAACCTGGCCACCAAGTTGCATAACTGAATGAGCTGTATTTGATAATTTTAATGCAGTATTTACAGCTGATGTAATAAAGGTACAACCTTCGCCTTCTACTAATCTAGCCAAACACATCACTGTACTTCCAGCATCTAAATATATAGATCTCCCTTTTTCAATATAACTTGCAGCTTTTGTTGCAATTGCTGTTTTTAGCAAAATATTATCATTTGCTCTTTTTTCATACTCATTTTCTTCACCATCAGGAATATTTATCTTATTAGTACTAATGGCACCACCATGAGTTCTAATTGCATACCCATTATTTTCTAAGTAAGACAAGTCACGACGCAAAGTCATTTCAGAAACTTGAGGAAACACCTGCCGCAATTGTTGCAGGTGTACCTCCTTGGCAGCTTCTAACATTTTTTTTATCGTTGTCTGTCTATCATTCACAATTATACTCCTAGTTTATTCTGACGTAATTGCTCATTATCTGTATAATTCATTGTTGATACATGTCCTTTTAGTGGTAATATTTTTTGATGTATTGCATCAATAAACCAACTAGGTTGAGGGAAGAAAGAATCTTCATATTCATGTGCTGGTGTAATCCAGTTTCTTGCACCAATTACTACAGGAGGCGCGTCTAGGTAATCAAAAGCTAGTTCAGATATTGTTTGTGCCATATCTTTAAGATGAGAACCTCTCTCACATGCATCACTTGCTAGAAGAATTCGTCCAGTTTTCTTAACTGATTCAATTACTTTTTCATAATTAAATGGAACTATTGAACGTGCATCAATTATTTCTGCACTAACTCCATATTTGCTTTCTAATGTTTTAGCCGCTTCTAAAGCTTTATATAAAGTTGCACCAACAGTTAATATTGTAATATCACTACCTTGTTTTTTAATGTCTGGATCGCCCATTTCTACTTCATAATATTCAGTTGGTACTCCATCTTCTTGGAACAATTCACCAACATCATATAGCCTTTGACTTTCAAAGAAAATAACAGGGTCTGTTCCCATTAGAGCATTATTCATTAAACCTTTTGCATCATATGGTGTAACTGGGAATACAACTTTTAATCCTGGCACATGCGCAACTAAGCTTGTCCAGTCTTGTGAATGTTGTGCTCCATATTTAGAACCAACTGATACTCTTATTACTACTGGCATTTTAAGTACACCTGCACTCATGGCTTGCCATTTAGGTAATTGATTAAATACTTCATCACCTGCTCTACCTAAGAAATCACAATACATTAATTCTACAACTGCTCTACCACCGCTTAAACCATATCCAACAGCTGTTCCAACAATAGCAGCTTCTGATATTGGTGAGTTAAATATTCTATTATATGGTAGTGATTCTGTAAGTCCTCTGTATACAGCAAACGCTCCACCCCAATGTCTATTTTCTTCACCATATGCAATTAATGTAGGATCAATGTAAAACTTATCATTGATCGCTTCAAATACAGCATCTCTAAATTGAAATACTTTATTTTTAGATACTAGTTTTCCATCTTTATAACCAGAACGTTCTTTTTTAGCGATTTGCTTAACTCGTGGATTATCTTCTTTTTTTAGAATAATTGATGGTTTAGCATCAGACATTTTTTCAATTTTTTCATTTGAGAACATTAAATCTTCAATGGCCTTAGGATTTGTTACTAGATTCATCCTAGGTGATTTCTCTGTATCAATTGCTAGTTTCATTGTTTCTGTAATAATTTCTTTTGCCATATTTAATATTTTTTCAAATTCAGAATCACTTGCAACCTTAGCTTCAATTAATTGTTGTCTATATGTTAATAAGGAATCTTGTTTCATCCAAGCTTCAATTTCTTCCTTTGAACGATAAGCTGAAGCATCAGATGGTGAATGACCTGAAAAACGATATGTAATTGTATCAAGTAATACTGGTCCTTTTTTATCTAATAGAATTTGCTTTTTACGTTTAATTGCATCAATAACAGCTAAAGGGTTAAATCCATCAATTCTCTCAGAATGCATTTGATCAGGATTAACTCCTGCACCAAATCTAGCTAAATATTCATAACCCATGGTTTCACCATTAGTCTGTCCACCCATACCATATTGGTTGTTAAAGAAGTTAAATATAATTGGTAAGCCACCTTTATAGGCACCTTCCCATAATTTATTAAATTGGTCCATTGAAGCAAAAGCCATCGCTTCCCATACAGGTCCGCATCCAAGAGATGCATCACCAATATTTGCAATAACTATTCCTTCTTTTAAATTAACTTTTTTAAATAATGCGGCTCCAGTTGCTATATCTGCTGATCCACCAACAATGGCATTATTAGGGTAAATACCAAAAGGAGTGAAAAAAGCGTGCATTGAGCCACCTAATCCTCTATGGAACCCTGTTTCTCTAGCAAATATCTCAGCTAGTGTTCCATATATTAAAAAGCTAACAGCTAATTCTTTTACACAGTCATTTCGTCTATTTGCTTCAACAACTCTTAATATTTTACCATCAAAATATGATTCCATTATATCCATAAGTGCTTTGTCATCTAATTTAACAATGGCTGATAATCCTTTTGCTAATATTTCTCCATGACTTCTATGTGAACCAAAAATATAATCTTTTTCGTCTAATAAGTACGCTTGCCCAACAGATGATGCTTCTTGCCCAATGGATAAATGAGCAGGTCCTGGATGATTGTATTCGATCCCATTATATTGTCCTGTTGTTTTAATGGCATTTAACATACTTTCAAATTCTCTAATTACAGCCATGTCCTTAAAAATAGTCATGAACTGATCATTTGTAAAATTACTCTTTTCTTCTTCAATACTTTTACTATATTGATTTACATCAATATCTTTAAACTTTATTTTCCCGCTTTTTCTGATCTCAAATGGATCAATAAATTGTGATTTTGGCATTGTTCTATTTCCTTTCTATAATGCAAATAGCGCTTCTCTTATTACTTCACCAACAGTTGGATGTGGAAATACTAATTCCTTAATATCATCAACTTGCATTTCTGTTTCAATCATTAATGAAGCGCCATATATAACTTCACTGGCATAATTTCCAATTAATGATACACCTATAATTTTATTATATTTATTATCTTTAATTACTTTACAAATTCCATTACCACCTTCATTTTCAGCAACGTATCGTCCTGAAAACTTCATTGTAATATTTGCAATAGTAACATCAAGTCCTTTTTCTTTTGCGCTCTCTTCTGTTTCACCAACACTAGCTACTTCAGGATTTGTATATATAACAGATGGGATTGCATTATATCTCATAATATCGCGTTTACCTAAAATATTGTTTATACAAACTTCCGCTTCACGATACGCTGTATGTGCTAGCATAGATTTACCATTCACATCACCTGGAGCATATACTTCAGCAATATTTGTTCGCATATACTTATCTGTTAATATTGCTCCTTGTTTATTAGTTTCAACATTTATACTCTCTAAACCTAAATCGTTTGTATTAGGTTTTCTGCCAATACTTACTAATACTTTCGTAGCTGGTACTTCAAAGATTTCTCCATTAAATTCAAATGATACTGAATCGTTACCAATTATAACTACCTTTGAAGATAGATTAAATTTAATTCCTTTTTTCTCGTAATTTTTTTGTAAAATAGTAGAAATTTCTTTATCTGTTTGTCCTGCAATATGATCAAGCATTTCAATAATAGTAACTTCACTACCTACTGAATTGTAATATGATGCCATTTCTAATCCAATAACACCTCCACCTACTACAACTAATTTTTCAGGAATTTCTATTAAATTAAGAATCTCACGATTTGTTAATACAAAACCTTTATCATATCCATCATGCAATCCTTTAATAGGTGGCATAACTGGAATAGAACCTGTAGCTATTATTAATCGTTTAGCTATATATTCGTTATCATTACAATTAACTACAAATCCTTCACTATTTCTTCCTGTAATTAAAGCTTTTCCATTTATTATTTCAACCTTATTTCTTTTTAACACTACTTTTACACCAGCTACTAGAGTCTTAACTACTTTTTTCTTTCTCTTAATAACAGTTGCTTGGTCAATAGATGCTAAATCAAAAGTAACACCATATTTTTTGCCTGTTTTAGCATAATCAAATATTTTAGCTGAATAAAGTAGTGCTTTTGAAGGAATACATCCTTCATTTAAACAAACACCACCTATATTTTCTTTTTCAATTAATAAAACCTTTAATCCAGCATGACCTGCTCGCTCAGCTGCTAAATATCCTGCAGGTCCTCCACCAATAACTAATAAATCCACACTCATGTTATTCTCCTATTTCGCTAATAAAACTGCGAAGTTTTCTAAATTAGCACATAAATCTTTTAAGAACTTAGCTCCAGGTGCACCATCAACTGCTCTATGATCAATTGTTAATGATAAACCCATTGATTGATAAGCTTTAATATCTTCATTTACTACTTTTACTTTTGTCTCTAATCCACAAATACCTAATATTGCTGTTTGTGGTGGATTAACAACTGGTGTAAATGATTCAATTCCTAATGCACCTAAATTTGTTACAGTAAAAGTTCCTCCTGTTAATAAGTCAGGTGAAATAGTTCCTTCTTTACATTTAGCAGCTAAAGCTTTAGTTTCAATCGAAATATTATCTAGCGATTTTAAATCACAATTAAATATTGTTGGAACCATTAGACCTCTATCAGTATCAATTGCAACACCCATATGAACTGTATTAAATAACTTCATGTAGTCTTCCATATTATGGGCATTTAATGTTCTATGTGAAGCTAATGTTCTAGATACTGCATAAACAACTAAATCATTAATTGTGATATTAGATAATCCTAAAGCTTCACCATTTGCCTTAATCATTTTGCGATATTCTAATATTGCTGTTGCATCAAATGATGTGTTTAATGTTAATTGTGCCATTGTCGCTAATGAATTATGCATTGCTTTAGCAATCATTTTTCTAATATTAGTTGTTTTAACTTCTTCATATTCAGAAATCACATCACCTTTATTATCTGTTAATTCGCTTATTGGTCCACGTTCTAAATCTATGGTTGATATCCTACCACCAATTCCTGTTGCTTCATAACTAGAACCTTGTTCATAAGTTTCACTAGCAGCAGGAGTAACTTTAATACCCTCTTTTATTAGTATATCAATATCTCGTTCTATAATACGCCCTTTTGGTCCAGAAGGTGTAGCATATGAAATATCTACATTAGCTTTGTTAGCTTTGTTTTTTGCACGTGGAGAGATTTTTGTAGTATCAGCTTTTGTTTCTGAAGTGGTTTCCACTACTTGTTCTTTAACTTCACTCTCTTGTACAATTGTTTTTTTTGAAATGTCATCTTCTTTTTGTGAAGCAAAGGAAGATATATCTTCTCCAGATTCTCCAATTACACACATATTTTCTAAAACAGGCACATCGTCTCCTTCTTCAAAAAATGTTACTAATAAAGTACCATTTATAGTTGCTTCTTCATCAAATGTTGCTTTATCTGTTTCATATGTAAAAAGCAAATCACCTTCTTTTACACTATCTCCAACTTGTTTGTGCCATTTGGCAACAATACAACTTTCAACTGAATTTCCTTGTCTAGGCATAATTACTACAGTAGCCATAAATTCCTCCTTATCTATCAAAAATGATAGATTCTAACTTTGTGTGTTAGATTCTATCATTTTAATGTTTGTTTTGTCAAATATTCTAATGGATTTTATTCTGAAAATTCATAGTCATACACAGTACTTGCTCCAATACGTTCATTAAGCTTATTAATGTATTCTCCAATCTGCGCTTTCATGAATTGACTTTTGTATTCTTTAATTACTTCATCAATAGGAGCAAGACCTACATATGATAATTCATCTAATCTTCGGTCAAATAATGCAGTAACTTTACTAACGTTATATCTACCACCAAATTGTGTGGGAGGATAGTGAAAAATCGAATAACCGCTACCAAATGATAATGGGATAATGTCTAAAAGCGAATTATTTTGATAGTACAATTCTTGTGGAATGGTATTTAGGTATGATAACCCTTCTACATCATTTAACTGTTCATAATGATTTGGTTCAATAGTACTTAAACTAGTATATATCTTTCTTTTATTATCTGATAGGATTATCTGCTGATCTTCAATAAAATAATCATTATCTCTCATGCCAAAATACAAATCAAGGTAATAGTTGTTTTTAGAAATAACTTCATTAAACAACTCCATATATCTATCTATATTTTTTATAGATTTTGGGAAATAGTAGTAATTATTAATTGTTCTCACCTCTACTAATTTTTCATGATTACTTCCTTCAAGGTAATAACCAACTTCATAATCAAAGTCAGGAGTGCTACGATCATAATCTTTATATGAATAATTTTTGCTATAAATTACACTATACTCTGTTGCAAGAGGATAACTCCATATAGGATTAATCGGATTAATCTTATCAAAATGAAGTAACTGATTTTCTTGTAAATATCGAATATATGAATATGCATCATGAAAATTAGGAGCAAAGACACCATCTTCAATAGATTGAGTTTTTGGATTATACGCAATTGTACTATTTTCGAAAGTATTAATGTACACATCATTTGCTCTAAAGATATCACTTAATTGTCTTGTTACACTCTGTGAACTTATGACCATTGGATAGTTATCAGGTTTAGCCCCTTTAGCAAATTGTAAAAATGTAGTAAATTCATTAACAGTTGCTGGAACTGGTAAATTTGCTTTATCTAATATTTCTTTATTGTAATACCTAGCACGAATAAATGGCTGTGATTGGCAAGGAAGTGCTAAAATATCATCTCCTTTTGTTAGTAAATCAATTGAGGCTTGGTCAATGTACTGATACCAATTATATAATTCATAATACTTATTTAAGGGGTTTAGCTCGGTATTGTCTATTATATAATATGCTAAATTGTTTAGTTGGTTATATATCGCTCCTATAATAGGAGTTTCAGGTTTAGTAATAGCTTCAATCGTTTTTACATATTCAATATGTAATGTAACACCTGTAAGCTCTTCAATATATAATTCCCATGATGGAATGTTAGTATATGGTTTTCCAGATGATTCCATATATATAGCTATTTCTTCAATCTCTTTATCTGTTATTTGTGTGATATCTTGACTGATTGAAGGCACTTCAGAGGATATTCCTGGAAGTATATCCCCTGTTTTCACACTACAACCTGCAAGCAAAGAAAAGATGAATATTATACTAATAACTTTCTTCATGTTTATACTCTTTCTGTTCACTTATACCCTTGTCCCATTATAAATATATTATCATATTTGTATTCTATTTTAAAGTATCCCATTTCTTTTGTGCGTTTTCTCTGTCTTCTTTACTAGGTGTTCTTTCTCCTAGAATACTTGCTTGTATCTTAGGTTTGTCAGGACAGTCAGGAAATGGAGATAAGTCATCATCTCTATATTTATCTCTTGCTACTTTATCTTTAAAATCAGGTATAGAAAATGGTGTTCCTTCAGCTAAGGCACTCTTCCAACCTAGTATGGCAACAGCCGACATAGCTACGCCTTTATATACATCAAAAAATTCAGGTGTTTTATTATTTTTAATAGCATCAGAGAATATTTTAGTTACTACATAATCTCCTCCACCATGACCAGATGTCCCAGCTTTTTCAAACTCTTTTGGCCAATTTGGTATATATCCATATGTATCTGTAGTTTTATCATCATTATTAAAAGAATCTATTGAAATATGTAATTGGCCATTACCAAAATATCCACCATCATATTGTCTAGGAGCTTCAAACATTCCTTTATCACCATGCATACGATACCACACACTATGTCCAGGTGAATTCCATCCATATAGTCTAAATACTGCCCCATTGTCCATTCTACATAATATGACAGAAGTAGGATCACAACGTTTCATTGTTCCTTCTAATAACGATTCTCTAGCTATTGATAGAGCATTAACAGATACAGGTATAGTATTTGTAAAATACATTAAAGGTGCCAAAGCATGTGTACAATAATATGTTGAAGGAGCCCAATTTCTCCAGTGGTTTTCTCCAATTGAAAGAGAATTAAAAACAGCAGCTTCAATTGGGTGAACATATTCACCTTCTGCATATAGGGTTTCACCTATGGTATTATTTTCATATTCTCGTTTCATTGCTAAACCTATTTTAGAGAAAGCATAATTTTCAGCTAACATATATATAGCATCTGATTGCTCAACCGCTTCACATAATTCTACACACTCTTTCATAGTAGAAGCTGATGTGGTTTCGCTTAATACATGTTTACCAGCTGCTAGTGCTTTAATCGCAAATGGAGTATGTTGATGAAAGTAATTTGCCAAAACTACTGCATCAATATCAAATTTTAGCATTTCATCAAAATTATCTGTTACTTTAATATCATGTTCTTCTTTTACTTTGTTTAAACGGTATGGAAAATTATCACAAATAACTTTAACTTCAAAATTTAATTCTTCATTACTTTTTGCTAAGTTTAAAAAAGATAGCCCTCTTCTTGCCCCTAAGATACCTAACTTAATTTTTGCTGCCATAATAATCCCCTTTATGTCTTATTTTTTAATGATTTTGGTTGCAATATTTTGTTTCTCTTTATTTACAGAACAGATAATATAAATCATATCTCCATCACTTATTGATAATTCTACCATTTTATCCTCAATCATAGGATATCTAAAAACAGTAGCTACTCCATTATATATGCCCTCAAAACTATTATTATCAATTGTTCCCACAAGTTTTACTAATTTATATTCACTTAAATCTACTTGTTTAGGTTGTGCTTTTAATAGTGCAACTTCCACTGATTTTAATAATACCATTGAACTATAAGTTGCACCAGATATATGATCAACCATAACAGAATTTGTTAAAGTTACTTTATGTAAGATTTCCTCAGCCTTTTTCCCAAGGCCATTTTCATGACGTAACAAATCAATTTTATAAATATTTTCATCATAAATATGAATAGTAACAGTAGCCTTTACAAGTTTAGTTTCATAAATACCTAGATATGCTCCATTATTAATGCCTTTTAAATTTATTTCGTTTATTTGAATAGTATCAGGATTTAACATGTCAGTTAATAAATACAAACCTAATATTATGGCAAATACAATCACTAATATAACAATTAGTGTGATAATTAATTTTTTCATGATACCCTCCTTGATAGTTCTATCAAGCATCACTATTATATCACTTTTAAAAAATTTGTTCAGTTGAAAAAAACACCTTGTGAGGTGTTTTAATATTATTTTGAAATTTGTACAACTTTTCGCATATAAGCATCTACCTTAATAAAAATTCTCTCAAATTTTGTTTGTTCATTAACATAAAAATATTCAAAGGTATAATATTCTTTTTCTCTAGTATCATATTTATATTCAAAAGTAACATTTTCTAGTATAAGTTTTGTATTTGATAATGGTGTTTCTTTAACAAACTCTTCAATTACACGTTTAGCATATAATTCATTAATTGGATCTTGTTTATACTTATATAATCCATATTCATTTATTTTTTCAGGAGAATAGTTGTCAATTTTTTCATATAAATATTGAGTGAAAGCATATAACTCACAGTCTAATAAAAATACTTCTAAATCTTCATAAGATATTCTAGCTGTAATAAATATATAATCTGTTGGTATATTAACAATAGCATAATCGCCCATATCAAAAATATCATTATCAGTAAATTTTCTACTATTACTCTCCATATGAAAAAAATCAGCAATCATATTTGCACCTGCAATAAATATTTGCTTTTCTTGTTCGTCAATCTCATCTTCAAAAACTAAAGATTTTTGAACCATTTCACACGATTCATCATTTTTGATTAATTGTTTACTTATATAATTATCATCAACTGCAACATAAGTTAAATTACTAGACTGTTCTTTTCCACAGCCTATAAAAAACAACAATATACTAATTGATAATAGTAGTAGTATAGTTTTTTTCAACATTCTAACTCCAAAAATTTTTGCTCGAAATTCATCATACTACTCTATTATATATTATGCCAGTCAATTTTTACCAATTTTTTTATTTTTTTCTATATAAAAAGACCGATAACCAGTATCGGACTTTACTTTTTATTAATTAGTATTAATAGCTTATCTACTCATTCTCTTTCGTTTTATTGGGTCTAAGAATTTTTTTCTCATTCTTATTGATTGAGGTGTGATTTCAACTAATTCATCATCTCCAATAAACTCTAATGATTCTTCTAAACTTAAAATTTTAGCTGTTACTAATTTAAGTGCTTCATCTGCTCCAGATGAACGAACATTAGTCTGTTGTTTTTTCTTACACACATTAACATCAATATCATCACTTTTAGCATTTTGCCCAACAACCATACCTTGATAAACTCTAGTTTTAGCTGTTATAAATAGTTCACCACGTTTTTGCGCATAGAACAATCCATATTGAACCGCTTCTCCTCGCTCAAAAGCTACCATAGAACCCCTACTTCGTGTGACAATTTTCCCAGTTAATGGTTCAAAACCATCAAAGGTATGATGCATAACACCATTACCTTTTGTGTCTGTTAGCATCTCGCCATAATATCCAATTAAGTTTTTTGCAGGAATTTTAAATTCAATTCTAGATGACCCTTTAACTCCGTGTTCCATATGAATCATTTCAGCTTTTCTTTCACCTAGTTTTTTCATTACTGCCCCAACAAAATTTTCAGGTACATCAATAACTAAGTATTCAACTGGTTCGTATTTTTGACCATCTATATCTTTTATAACAACTGAAGGTTTCGACACCTGGAATTCAAATCCTTCTCTTCTCATAGTTTCTATTAATATTGATAAATGAAGCTCTCCTCTACCAAACACTTTAAAACTATCGGTAGTATCAGTTTCTTCAACTTTTAGTGCCACATTATTTTCTAATTCTTTATATAAGCGATCTCGTAAATGTCTTGATGTTACAAACTGTCCTTCAGTCCCTGCGAAGGGGGAATCGTTAACAGAAAATACCATTGAAATTGTTGGTTCATCAACATCAACAAAATCTAGCGCTTCTGGTTTATCTAATTGGCAAATTGATTCGCCAATATTAATATCTTCAATACCCGACACACTAATAATATCACCTATTTGTGCTTTTTCGCTTTTTTTACGTGTTAATCCTTGAAAGGTAAATAAGTTAACCACTTTTCCTTTTTCAATAGCTCCATTTTTTCTACAAATAGCAATTTCTTGACCTTCAGTTATTGAACCTCTCTCAACTCGTCCAATTGCCATTCGCCCTATATATTTATCTGAAGCAATATTTGATACAAGCATTTGTAATGGGTGATCTATAAATCCCTTTGGTTTTGGTATCTCACTAATAATCGTTTCAAAAAGTGGTAGTAAATTTTTTGGTTCATCATTTTGTTTGTACATTGCATAACCATCTCTAGATGATGCATAAATTACTTTAAAATCTAATTGATCGTCATTTGCATCAAGATTTATAAACAAATCTATGATTTCATCATACACTGCTTCCGCTCTAGAATCATGTCTGTCAATTTTATTAATAACAACTATGGGTTTTAAATTTAACTCCATGGCTTTTTTTAATACAAAACG
This sequence comes from Clostridiales bacterium, assembly GCA_023145435.1. GTDB lineage: Bacteria > Bacillota > Clostridia > DUPQ01 > DUPQ01 > JAFGUQ01. The sequence continues at coordinate 143,911 of JAGLDS010000001.1, read as the reverse complement.
TGTTTGTGGCATTGGCCCTTCGAAAGCATCTACCAATAATAGTACGCCATCAACCATTCTAAGTATTCTCTCAACTTCTCCGCCAAAGTCAGCATGACCTGGTGTGTCAATAATATTTATTTTAATACCTTTATAATCTATTGCAGTATTTTTTGAAAATATTGTAATTCCACGTTCTTTCTCAAGATCGTTTGAATCCATCACTCTCTCATCAATATGTTCATTTTCTCTAAATATTCCACTCTGTTTTAACATTTCGTCAACTAATGTGGTTTTTCCATGGTCAACATGAGCAATAATAGCTATATTTCGTAAATCATTTCTTATATCCAATTTTTTTCTCCTTTTATAAGTCCTTAAAGATTATACCCTATTTATAAGAATATGCAACTTAATTAAGAATCATAATTATAATTACCATAAATAGATTGAAGTAAGTAACTACTATTATATACTTAAAACAGAAATTAGTTGATTCTAGGTTTTTAACATAGTCGATAAGAAGTTCCCATCTTTTAGGTGGGAGAGTGCTTAGCTAAGCTTGTGCTTGTTTTACAAAAATATGATATTCACTTTGTTTTTCTTCCAATTATTAGAAATCTTTCTGATGTACAAGTAAATTTTTTATTTTCACTTATATATTGTTCTAGTAATATTAATTTTTCAAAATATTCTAGAACTGTAAATTGTGGTATTTGCCACATAACAGCTTTAAGATAATACAAAACGGCCCCAATATCTAAAAATGTTGTTTGTAGATACTGTGTTTTTGACTCACTTATTTTCAAGTAGTCACTTATCTGATTTATTGCATATGAAAGATTCCAAAAATCATATTCTAGATTACAATGAGTTCCTAAAAAGTCATTTAATTCATGACATTCTTTTCCTCCAACTTGTTGTGTAATAAATATTCCATTTGGAGTTAGAACACGGTAAACCTCTTTAGGATCATAACTTTCATGTCTATTGATCACTAAATCAAACTTATTATTTTGTAATGGTAATTGATTTCCTTTATTTACTCTAACTACTTTAATCCCAAGAGAAGCTAGCTTCTTCTTAGCTATAGACACATTAGGACGATAACCTTCTGTAGCAATTGTACATAAAGGTAGCCCTTTTATTGAAGAGAGCACTTCACCTCCACCTGTTCCCATATCAAGTAAACAATTAATATTAGGTAAATACTTTTCAATTATTTTTTGATATTTCCAATCAACTTCTTCATTGGTCATTCTTTTTTTTATATAAGAAAAATCCCATCCTTTAAAAGGCTGATTATATTCTTTTTGATACTTTTCGTATTTATTCCTAGCCTTTACAAGAATTTTTTTAATAAATTCATTTTTCCCCTCAGTATAGGCTAATCTATCATTTTCAAATTTTTCAAAAAGTTGTAGTTTTAATTTAGAATAATCATCGGTATAAAGATGGTGAACTCTTAAATAATCTCTAAATAATATATGATTAATATATTCTTGGCTTCCATTTATAAAGGCATGAACATGAAAATATGTTCTACTACTATCTTGTTTGATAAAGAAAAGTCGTCCGCTAATTCCACCTTCACCTTTAAATTCATAACCTATATCAACCATTTTTCTAGCTATTTTTTTATATTTTTTTACACTATTAAGTGAAATAACTATATCAATAATTGGTTTAGCAATTAAATTTTTAATTGAAGTTGAACCAATGTGTTCAATAGAAACAATATAATTATCTATTTGATTAATGATTTTATTTTTTTCACTTTCATACAGTTCTATCCACAGTTTATCATATGGTTTTAATTGTACAATTTTATTTTTACACCCTAACATGAATAAACTCCTTAAATTTTCATTAACTCTAATTCAGTATTATATCTATTTAAAGAATGTTTTTCAATTTATGATAAAATCTTAAGATTATTTAATCCACTTTTCATAATCATTTTTCTAATATGAGAATTATACATTGCAGGAATTTTTATATTTTTTATAAAAATATTTAATACTAGCTTTCTCATTGATTTTTTATAGTTCTTTTCAAATGCAATACCTTTATTAATTGCTTTAGCTAATTTATATCCACTACTTAATGCATAACTAATTCCTTCAGCCGAAGATGGACTAATTAATCCTGCTGCCTCTCCTACTAAAGCAACCTTCTCATTTACTAATGCAATTTGTTTTAATTTTCTTGTTCTGTTAATATAAGTACCTTCTTTTTTAACTTCATCACCAATATCATATCCATGTTTTAAAAGTTTACTAATTAATAAATCAAACTTTTTATTAGGATCATCACCCTTTTTAAAAGCACTACCAATAATCAAGTGTTTATCTTTTTTTATTACCCAAGAGTAAAAATCAGTTAATTCTCTGTCAAATACTGATAAAAAATATGGCATGCTATTTTTAGTTTTATACCACTTTTGAATAGAAATATATTTATCTGGTGTATGGTTATTAAAAGCTTGTTTTCTTACTTTAGAAATAGCACCATCAGCACCTATTAGTATTTTACAATGTAAGTACTGTTTTTTTTGACTAGATATATAATTAACTTTGTATAGTTTTCCATCTTTTTCATAGTTCTTGTATACACTGTTATATAAAATTCTCACATCACTTGGGACATATGATAATAACCACTTGTCAAACTTGCTTCTATTAACATTAATATAAAATCGTTGATAGTATCTAGTTAAATTGTTGTCAAAATCATGGGTTTTCACAGCGAATATTTGTGGTTCTTCTAACACTGATTTTGGCACCCCTAAATTTAGCTTTGCTAACATTTTTTGTGCATCAGGTGCTAATAATCCTCCACAACATTTTTCATTTTTTTCACTAATCTCTTTATTTTTTTGTCAATAATAACTACTTTATACTTTTCATCAAGGTATCTAGCAAGAGTACTACCAGCAGGACCCGCTCCAATAATTGCAATATCATAAACTATATTATTCACTGTTAATTACTCCTTTGTTTCTCTATTATACCTTAAAATATTATATTAATAATCATAATTAATTTAACTATTTTCAGTATAAGATATTTTTTTACTAACACAGCAAAGATATCCACAATTGTGGATATCTTTGTTAATTAGTGTGGATATGTTAATAACTATTTTTTTACTCTAGCTAATGTAATAAACATGACTTTTTTAAAACCGGTTGAAAGCAACACTTTCTCGCATTCTTTTAGTGTACTACCAGTTGTTGTAATATCATCAACTAGATAAATTAGTTCACTTGAAATAAATTTATTTATTCTTGAAAATACACCAATTAAATTTTTCTTTCTTTCTTTTACATGTAGTTCTTTTTGAAAAGCTGTTTGTTTTGTTTTTTTAAGTAATTTTACACAAGGCATATCTAGTTTTTTTGCTAATACTTTGGCAATAACTTCACTTTGATTAAATCCTCTTTTACCAGCTATTTTGTTATGAATAGGTACGTAAGTTACTATACCTTTCTTCATATTTTGTTTTTGTAAGAGTTCTCCACAAAAGGATGTAAATCTTTTCAGATAAACCGGTTTATTATATTGTTTCGCCTGTAGTATGAAATAGTCTTTTTCTAATTTATAATCAAGAAAATAATATAAATTATGAAAATATTTTACAGTAGTTGGTAATAAGTCACTACACTTAGAACATACTCCTCCTATTAATTTATTACTTTCTTTTTGACAAAGAAAGCATTGATTAGAAAACAAATACCTTGTAAGGTTCATTAATATACCTCATCTTAGATTAGTAACATTTCCAACAATCCTGAATATCGTTTGTTAATTTCTATGTTATTAATCATCCTTCTAATAATATTATTATCCCCAATCAAATATACCTGTTTTTTAGCTCGTGTTACTGCTGTATAAAATAGATTTCTATTTAGTAATGCTTCATATGCATTGTATAGAGGAATAATGACACAGTCATATTCACTCCCCTGACTTTTATGAACCGTAATGCTATAAGCTAGTTCAAGTTGATCTAACTCTGAAAATTCATATGTAACCTTTTTTTCTTCTTCAAATAATACATTAACCGTTTTTTCATGTAAGTTAATTTCAGAAATCACCCCAATATCTCCATTATAAATTCCAAACCCTTCTTCTGTCTGGTTTCTATAATATAGATTATAGTTATTTCTTATTTGCATGACTTTATCATCTTCTCTAAAAATTCTAGTTGGAAAAACTTTTTCAATTTTGTTTGTCCTTTTTTTATTACAATTTTCTTGCATAACTTTGTTTAAATTAATTGTACCTAATGTTCCTTTTTTACTAGGAGTAATTAATTGAACATCACTATTTGATTTTGTTAACTGCTGATACACATTCAATACTTGTTGTAATGTCTCTTCATTTCGCTGACATGGAATATTAATTATTTCTTTATTGTCATAAAATTGTTCTATAAATTTCCCGTTTATAATATCTTGCGAAAACTGTGGAATTAAACTAAATTCTTCTTGCCTATAAATTTTCGTTAATAATGAATATGGTACCTTTTCAGAGTTTAATAAATCGCTTAAAACTAAGCCAGGCCCAATTGCTGGTAATTGGTCGCAATCACCAATTAATACTAATCGTCCACCAGAGGGAATTGCCTTTAGTAGTGATTGAAATAGTAATATATCTACCATTGATACTTCATCAACAATTATTACATCACAATCTAATGGGTCATGCTCATTTTTCGCGAATACAGTTTCCCCATGGCTAGCTATCATATCTACCTCTAATAAGCGATGTATGGTTTTTGCTTTAAAAACGCTGTATTGTTCCATTTTTTTAGATGCCCGACCTGTAGGAGCTGTTAATGAAAATTTTAAACCCATCATAAACAATGTATCAATTAATACTTTAATAATTGTTGTTTTACCTGTTCCAGGCCCTCCTGAAATAATACTAACACCACTAAATAAGGATTTTTTAATAGCTAAAATCTGATTATCATCTAAAGTTAAATGCATTTTATCTAAGACAGTTGCCAACCGTTCTTCAATAATTTCACTATTGTGCGAATAATCAAGTTTTAGTAAACTCTTTATTCTGTTAGACACGTATTCTTCTGCTTGGAAGTATTTTGGTAAATATATTTTTTCACGATCATATATTAATATATCACTGTTAAAACACATTGTTAATTCAGTTTTAACAGCTATTTCATCCACTCTAAGTTTACTTGATGTATTCATGATTAATTCCTGTAGTGGTAGGTATGTACTTCCTGATTGTGCAGCTTTAAGTAATACATATTCAATCCCTGCAACAATCCTCTCAGGTGCATCAATAAGCAAACCTAAAACGGAAGCAATGCGATCAGCTTGTTTAAAAGTTAATCCCACATCTTCATTACATAAGGAATATGGATTTCTATTAATAATATCTATTGTTTCATCTCCAAAGAATTGATAAGCTTTAACTGCATAATTCGCATTTATTCCATGTTTTGAAAAAAGAAGAACAACAGCAGCTAGATTTTTTTGATTAACAATACTTTCACCAACTTGTAAGGCTTTTTCAGTAGATATACCTTTTATTGTTGCTAATTGGATTGGATCATTTTCAATAATGTATGAAGTTTGATTACCAAATTTTTCAACAATTCGTAAAGCTATTTTTTTACCAATTCCTTTAACAAGACCAGATGCTAAATATTTAACCAAAGCATCATTGGTATCTGGTAATTGCCTGCTAGCTGAATTAAAACCAAATTGCCTACCAAAAGTTTTATGTAAAACCCAATTACCAGTTAACTCGACTAATTCTCCAGCTCTAACTGCTGGAATTATTCCTACACAAGTAATTTTTGTATTTTCTTGAAGTAATTTAAAAACGGCATAGCCGTTTTGTGCGTTTAAGAATATGACATCATCTATGTATCCTGTAATTAATATTGTTTCACTCATTTATTGATATACGTCCAATCGCGAGTCATCTAACATCTCTCCATTTTTATCAAAAGCATAAATACTAATAGGTAAATGAGAGTTACTTAAGTATATCACAATCGTTCCAACCAACGAGTGTCTTTCACCATTAGATACAGACAAACTATCGGGATTTAATTTGTCATTATTAGTTATTAATATTGCAGGTGTCAACAGCCCAGTTAAGCTACTTTGTTTAACAATTGTCTTTTTTTCAGATACTGGATTAATAACATTAAATTTATTATCATTATCATCTGAACCAATAATACTACCTTCTTTTGCTAAATCAATTTCCAATTGTTTTGATAACGTTTCTTCACTATTATCTTCACTGAAAAAAGCTGTGATTTCATAGTTTCTAACTTGAATAGCAACAATATTATTTACACTTCTAACGTTGAAACTTAGAACTGTATCTATAGAATTTTTGGTTACAGTTTGATATACAGGAATAGCTATGGCTACTAAAATCCCAATAACTACTATAACAATTATTAATTCAATTATTGAAAACCCATGGTGGTTATTTCTAATATCACTCACATCCTTTATAAAAGTTTTGCTATTTGATCTGCTACATCGGTGTTTTCCCAAGTCAAGTTTAAATCATCTCTACCGAAATGTCCATATGATGCTGTTTGTAAATAAATAGGTTTTTTAAGTTGTAACTTTTTAATAATACCTTGTGGTGTTAAATCAAATAGTTCTCTAATTGCTCTGATAATTTTTTCTTCTCTTACATTTGCAGTACCAAAAGTATTAACATTAATTGATACAGGTTCTGCTACACCAATAGCGTACGCCAATTGAACTTCACAACGATCAGCCGCACCTGATGCTACAATATTCTTCGCAACATATCTAGCAGCATAAGCTGCTGATCTATCTACTTTACTAGGGTCCTTCCCAGAGAAGGCTCCTCCTCCATGTCTACCCATTCCTCCATAAGTATCTACAATAATTTTCCTACCCGTTAATCCAGAATCACCTTTTGGTCCCCCAATAACAAAACGTCCTGTAGGATTTATTAATATTTTTGTATCACTATCAATTAAATTACCATCAATTATTTCATCAATTACATTCTTTTTTATATCACTTCGTAATTGTTCAATATTAATACTAGCTGAATGTTGAGAGGAAACTACTACAGCTTCGATTCTCTTTGGTTGGTGAAACTCATCGTACTCAACGGTTACTTGACTTTTCCCATCAGGCCGCAAATAGTCAAGAATACCTTGTTTTCTAACATAAGCTAAACGCCTTGTAAGTTCATGCGCTTTCATAATTGGATAGGGCATTAATTGTTTAGTTTCATTACAAGCAAATCCAAACATCATTCCCTGATCTCCAGCTCCGTTAGTTGCATCGTTATCATATGCACTATCAACGCCCATTGCAATATCTCTTGATTGTTCATCAAGTGAAGTTATTACAGAACAAGTATCTCCATCAAACCCGTATTTAGCTCTTACATATCCAATGTCTTTTACTGTTTTTCTTACAATCTTAGGAATATCAACATAACAGTTAGTAGTAATTTCTCCCATGACCATAACAAGCCCAGTAGTAGTGACAGTTTCACACGCAACCCTAGCTTCACTGTCTTTTTCTAATATTTCATCTAAAATGGCATCAGAAATTTGATCACACATTTTATCTGGATGTCCTTCTGTTACTGATTCTGACGTAAATAAATTTTTCATATTCTTCTTTCCTCCTAAAAAAAACACCCTCAATGAGGGTGTTAACCTCATCTTTTCAGGATGTAGCACCATGCTTTGCTGGTTGCCGGACTTCATCGGGCCTGTCCCTCCGTCACTCTTGATAAGGATGTTATCAATTATTAATTGTATTATGCTTCTTGAAAAAGTTGTTCGAATTCTTCTTCTTCGATTTTTTCTTTTTCTAACAAGGTATTAGCAATACTATGTAAAATATCAATTTTATCGTTTATTATATTCTTAACCGTTTCATAAGCATTGTCAAGTATTATTTTAACTTCGTCATCAATCTTAGAAGCCATCTTTTCTGAATAACCCTTCACATGACCATAATCTTTACCTAAGAAAACTTCATCGCTCTGTTCAAATACAATATTTTTCATGGAATCACTCATTCCATATTTTATAATCATATTTCTAGCTACAGAGTTTGCTTGTTGTAAATCATTTGATGCTCCTGTAGAGATTTCTCCTAAGGCTATTTCTTCTGCTGCTCGTCCACCTAGTGAAATAATAATTTGTTCTTCTAATTGTTTCTTAGTATAGAAGGACTTATCCTCATTAGGTCTAAATGACGTGTATCCACCTGCCTGACCAATTGGAATAATTGAAACTCTATCAACTTTTGAAGTAGTAGATGCAATTTTAGTTGCAATTGCATGTCCAGCTTCGTGGTAGGCAGTTAATTTACGTTCGTAATCACTTACTACTCTGCTTTTCTTTTCAGGTCCAATAGCTACTTTAAAAATAGATTCCTTAATTTCAGCCATTGTAATTTTTTCTAAATTTCGTCTTGCAGCTAAAATAGCTGATTCATTCATTAGATTTTCAATATCTGCACCTGTAAACATTGGTGTTAGTTTCGCAATATTTTCTAAATTAACATCTTCACCTAATGGTTTACCTTTAGAATGAATTACTAATATTGCTTCACGTCCCTTTGTATCGGGGTAATTAACTGTAACTCTTCTATCAAAACGTCCTGGTCGTAACAACGCAGGATCTAAAATATCTGGTCTATTTGTAGCTGCGATAATAATAATACCTTCATTATTACCAAAGCCATCCATTTCAACTAGTAACTGATTTAGTGTTTGTTCTCTTTCATCATTACCTCCACCTAAACCTGCTCCTCTGTGTCGTCCAACTGCATCAATCTCATCGATAAACACAATACATGGAAGATTTTTTTTTGCATTAGTAAATAAATCTCTTACTCTTGATGCTCCAACTCCAACAAACATTTCTACAAAATCAGAACCACTAATGCTGAAAAACGGTACATTAGCTTCTCCTGCAACAGCCTTAGCTAATAATGTTTTACCTGTTCCTGGAGGGCCAACTAGCAACACTCCTTTTGGAATTCTAGCACCTAATTTTAAAAACTTTTCAGGAGCTTTAAGAAATTCAACAACTTCTTCTAATTCTTCTTTCTCCTCAACGGCCCCTGCCACATCAGCAAAAGTTTTTTTCTTATCTTCATCTGTTAATAATTTAGCTTTACTCTTCCCAAAGCTCATTGCTTTATTATTACCACCTTGAGATTGTTTGATTATGAAAAACCAAAACACTCCAAATAAAATAATCATAATCAGAGTTGGTAATAATGATAGCCACCACGGTGTGCCTTCATTTGCAACGAACTTAATGACTAAATTCTGATTAGATTCTTTAGCTGTAATTAACTGTTCTTCCAATAATGCTTCATCCCCATATACTACTATGAATTCTGTGTTGCCATCTAGTATGGGATTATTTAAATTAATTATTGCATCGTACTCGTCAATTGTAATTTCGCTTACATTCCCAATTTGTAATTGCTCCATAAATTGTGAATATGGTAATGTTGGGATAGGGTTACTACTTGTTAAATATGTTACTACAATTAAAAATATGACAAATAATATTATATAAAAGCTTAAGTTTTTAAATTTTTTCAATCGTTTCCTCCTATTTTAACCTTTACTAATGTTAACACAGGTACTTACTCATTTCAATCTTAATTACTATAAGCTTCCTCTTTTAATATACATACAGCTGAAAGGTTTCGATATTTTTCGTCAAAGTCTAGTCCATATCCAACAATAAATTCATCTGGTATATCTAAGCCTTTGTAATCTATCTTAACATACTTTTCTCGTCTAGCAGGTTTATCAAACGCAACACAAATTTTAATACTTTTGGGATTACTTAATGATAAAAAATCTTGTAGGAATTTTAAGGTATGTCCAGTATCTATTAAATCTTCAATTAATAGTACTTCTTTATTCTCAATATCCACATCTATATCATTAACAATTTTAACTTCACCACTTGTCACAGTAGAGTCTCCATAGCTAGAAGCTGTAATGGTACCAAATTCAACAGGTATAGTAATTTCTCTAAGTAAATCAGCCATAAATATCAAACTGCCTTTCATGACGCCGATTAATACTAATTCTTTACCTTCATAATCAGATGAAATCTGTTTCCCAAGCTTTTCAACCATTTCGTGTAACTGTTTTTCGTTAATAAGTGTTTCTTTAATATTCTCTAGCATATGACTACCTTTCTAAAACTGTTATTTTCAAGATTTTTTGCCCATTTTGAGGCAAGTACTCTTTCCCATATTCACGGTCTTGAATATATAGTATATTATTACCCTCTACGATTAGCAATAAATCATTTCTTTGGAACCTGTCAATTTTTTTATCTATAAAATACTTTTTTAACTTTTTATGCCCATTTCCCTTAGCTGGGTAAATTATATCACCTTCACTCCTGTTTCTAATATAAAGTGATTTGTGTATATTATCATATGAAAAATAATGTGTATCACTATCTGGTTTTGTTTTTTTATAGTCACTACAAATAGAGGTAGTAATTAATAGATTTTTTTCTTTTATATATACTTCACCTGGGATTTTTAATTCATACTTAATTTTTTCTATAATTGTAGGTATATATATATATGTATATCCAAATTGCACAAGTACCCTTAGCTGTCCAGGTAAATCCATTCCATTTCCTGTTTTATTTTGATTACATATATTAAGTAATTGTTCAATATGAATTGCTTCAATATCAACAATATTACCTTTATAAAGAATTATTGCTTGCCTTAAAACTCTTGTTGCAATGGCCTTGTTAAGTAATGATATTTTTTTATTATCTATAAGAACGTGTTTATTTTTTTTACTAAGTATCATAGATGCTTCTTTAGTTGCCTGTTGATTAAGATAAGTCATGTCTTTTGAAATTAGATCACTTAATTTTAAAATATTTGATTTAACATCTTTTTTCATTACTTCATCTAACAAAGGAAGCACTCTATTTCTAATTGCATTTCTAATAAACTGATTATCTTGATTAGTTGAATCAGTTTGAAAAGAAAGATTGTGTTTTCCCATATACAATAGTATATCTTGTTTTTTTGTGTCTAATAGTGGTCTTATATATTTCCTGTTAACAGGTTTTATTCCTAAAAGTCCATTACCTGATGTCCCACGTAAAATATTCATAATAATTGTTTCAACTTGATCATCTTGATGATGGCCAAGAGCTACCTTCCCCTCAAGTAAAGAAAAGATGTCATAACGCACTTTTCTACCAGCTTGTTCCAAAGTCATTTTATGTTCTTGCTGAAAAGCTTTAACATTTACACTTTTACACAATAATGGTATTTCCATTTTTTTACAAAGTTTTTTACAAAACAATTGATCTTTCATTGCCTCTTTTGGTCTTAGTTGATGATTAATATGAATGGCTTTAAGAGAGAATTTTAATGATTCACTTAATTTGTATAAAGTATGTAATAAACACACTGAATCTGCGCCACCTGATAAAGCAACCCAAATTGTGTCGTTTTTTTCTATCATATGATATTTCATAATATATGCTTTTATTGATTTTTCCATATTTTATCCAGGTAGAAGATTTGAAAAACGTGTAAATTCATCAAACCACCTTAATTTTACTGTTTTAGTTGAACCATTTCTATTTTTAGAAATAATAATTTCTGCGATATTAGGTTCCTCAGTTTTAGGATTATAGTATTCATCTCTATAAATAAACATAACAATATCAGCATCTTGTTCAATTGCCCCTGATTCACGTAAATCACTAAGCATTGGTCGCTTATCACTTCTTGACTCTGGACCCCTCGATAATTGAGATAAAGCAATAACGGGAATTTGTAAGTCTTTTGCCATAATTTTTAGATTCCTAGAAATTTCGCTAACTTCTTGTGTTCTGCTATCTTTTTTATTTGTTCCTTGTATGAGTTGTAAGTAGTCAATAATAACTAAATCTAATTTATTCTGAATTTTTAAACGACGACATTTAGCTCGTATCTCTGCTGTAGTTATTCCCGCTGTATCATCAATATATAAATTTGCTTGTGAAATTTCTCCTGACAACATGGCTAATTTTTTAATATCTTCAGGTGTGATGTCACCTTTACGTAATTTGTCATTTGGAATACTTGCTTCACTTGATAAAATTCTATTAACCACCTGGTCTTTTGACATTTCAAGGGAAAATATAGCTACATTTTTTCCTTCTTTGATTGCTACATTTTGGCCAAGATTAACCGCTAAAGCGGATTTACCCATGGACGGTCTGGCAGCAATTAAAATAAGGTCAGAATTTGCTAATCCACCTGTGATTTTATCTAATTCTGTAAAGTGAGTTTTTAGTCCAGGCATTAAACCACCATCTTTATATCTTTTTGTGATTTCTTTTAAGGTATAACTTAACACCTCTGAAATATGAGTAACACCTTTTTCATCTTTATTCTTAACCAAATCAAAAATATTTTGTTGTGCTAGATTTAACACCATTTTAGCATCATCTTGATTATTATAGCCTTTTTCTACTATTTCCATAGAACTTTTTATAAGTGTTCTTAGAAGAGATTTTTCTTCAACTATCTCTGCATAATGTCTAGCAGAAGAAGTAGATGGGGGTGTTTCTGCTAATTTAGCTAAATAATCTAAACCACCAACTTTATCAAAGCTACCATCTTTTTTTAACCATTCGCTAACTGTAACAATATCAGGTGTTCGACCTGATGTAAATATTGATTCAATTGCATCATGAATCAATTTGTGTTCATTACGATAGTAGTCATTTGACTTAATAACTGAAAAAACTTCTGCTATAGCATCTTGATCTAGTAACATACTACCAATAACGCACTGCTCAGCTTCAACACTATTTGGGGGAATTCTTCCCTTTAGTCCCTTATCCATTTTAATCTCCAACCACACTTACAATAATTTTAGCACTAATACCAGGATAGATTTTTACTTGAATCTCATTATCTCCAATGCTTTTAATATGTTCTTTTAACACAATTTTCTTTTTATCTACTACAACCTTATACTCAGCTTTTAGTTTATCCGCAATATCTTTTGTTGTAATTGAGCCAAATAGTTTACCGTTTTCACCAGATGGTGCTGTTAAAACAACTTTTTTCCCGTCAATGGCTTCTTTAATTTCAGTAGCACCTGTTATCTCATAGTCTTTGCGTAATTTAAGTGAAGCTTGTCTTGTCTTCATAATATTTACATTTTCAGGAGTAGCTTCAATTGCTAATTTTCTTTTATACAAAAAATTCTTTGCATATCCTGTACTAGCATTAACTAGATCGTTTTTTTTACCTAGGCCCTTAACATCCTCTAATAGTATTACTTTCATTATAATTCTCCATACATTTATTGAATTCATATTATATCATTTTTATTAATCTAAATAAAGATAGATAAAAAAAGAAGAGCTTATGCTCTTCTAATAATTACTCCGCTGTAAAAGGTAATAGGGCAATCTGTCTAGCTCTTTTAATCGCAGTTGTTAATTCGCGTTGATGCTTAGCACATGTACCTGTTACTCTTCTTGGTAAGATTTTAGCACTTTCTGAGATTAATCTTCTTAATCGTGCAATATCTTTATAATCAATTGTTTCAACTTTGTCTTGGCAAAATTGACATACTTTTCTTCTAGGTTTTCTGTATTTAAAATTTCCTCTTTCAGACATTTTTTTCTCCTTTCAATTCTCTATTAGAATGGAAGATCATCGTCATCATCTTCAATGGTAACAAAATCGTTTTGTTTTGGCACCTGTGATGGTGGGTCGTTTTGGAAAGTAGTATTTTGACTGCCTTCTCTTTTACTATCTGCAAAATATGCTTCATCAACAATAACATCTGTAGCATAATGTCTTTTCCCTTGTTCATCATCCCACGTTCTTGTTTGAATTCTGCCTGTAATAGCTACCTGTTGCCCTTTTTTATAGTAGTTTTTACAAAATTCTGCTGTTTTATTCCATGCAGTACAAGAGATAAAATCCGCTTGTCTTTCTTCACCCTTTTTTTGAAATCTTCTATTTACGGCTAAGGTAAAGGATGCTACTGGAATATTATTTGCACTAGTGTAACGCAATTCTGGATCTTTTGTTAATCTACCCATTAATATTACTTTATTCATAGCTTACCTCACTAATCTTCTATTTTTACTGTCATACCTTTTAAGATACTTTCAGTAATTCTGTATATTCTTGTCAAAGCATCTGGTACTTCTGTGCCAGCTTTGAAAGTAACATATACGTAATAACCTTCTTTTTTAAACTTAATTGCGTAAGCTAACTTTTTCTTACCCCATTCATCTGTAGATAAGATTTCGCCTTCGCCTTCTTCGATTATTGTTTTGATTTTTTCGATTTGTAGAGCACGAGCTTCTTCTGTTAACTCCATATCAAGAATGTAGATTGTTTCGTAATTTCTCAATGTTTTTCACCTCCTTTTGGACTATACGGCCCCTATTTAGTAGGGCAAGGACCAATTTCTCACCTATTTTACCTTATTTATTTGTATATTACAAGAGCAATTGATATTCTTAAAAAAATATACTACAATTGAAATACATTTTAGAAAAGCGGAGAAAATTATGTATTACCCAATCAAATTTAAACCCTTATATAAAGACAACATATGGGGTGGTAGAAACCTTGAAAAACTAAACAAAGAACTACCTAAAGGCATTACTGGTGAGAGCTGGGAAATTGCAGCTCATCCAGATGGAATGGGAATTATTTCTAATGGTCAATTTAAAGATATGACCTTAGAACATTTAGTTAACAAATATGGACGAGATATTATTGGAACCAAACTACCAGAAAAAGATTTACTTAAATTTCCTTTATTAATAAAATTAATTGATGCAAATAATGATTTATCTATTCAAGTACATCCTAATGATATTTATGCCAATGAATATGAGAATGGTGAATATGGTAAAAACGAAATGTGGTATGTAGTTGATTGTAAACCAGGTGCTAAATTAGTTTATGACATAAAAAAAGGTATTACAAAAGATGATTTTAGAAAAGCAGTACTTGATGACACAATAGAAGATACTCTTAATTTCATAAACGTTAAACCTGGGGATTGTTTTAATATCCCAGCAGGTCTAGTTCACGCTATTGGCACAGGTCTTGTGATATGCGAAGTCCAGCAAAATTCAAATACTACATATAGGGTTTATGATTATAAGCGAGAAGATGCTAATGGTAATAGACGGCAACTACATATTAATAAAGCACTGGATGTTATTGATTTTTCTCATAATTATAAAAGCGAAAAGAGTCCTGGTCTTATTATAAAAAATGAACAGGTAACAAAAAAATATATTATAGCTAATAAATATTTCTCAGTAGAACACATTGATGTTAATGGCCAATACATCGAAAATACATTAGAAGAGCGATTCCACACATATACAATATTAACTGGTAATGGATCAATCGGTAGTGAAAATGTTAAAATGGGACAATCATTATTAATTCCTGCTAAATTAGGTTTATATAAACTTAGTGGTCAATTTACTGCGATTAAAGCATATGTACCTAATATTGAAAAAGATGTTATAAAACCGTTACTAACTGCTGGATATAGTTTAGAAAAAATTAAACAAAAAATAATCGGTTAAACCGATTATTTCTTTGGTGACCCCTAGGGGAATTGAACCCCTGTTACCGCCGTGAAAGGGCGGTGTCTTGACCGCTTGACCAAGGGGCCATTTTTTTTCAAAAAAAATGGTAGCGGTGATTGGAATTGAACCAATGACACTACGGGTATGAACCGTATGCTCTAGCCATCTGAGCTACACCGCCACGCATGCTAAAACATTGTAACAAATGTACATATGAGTGTCAATATGAATTTGTTTATTCACAATGATACTGATACAATTAATATTAGATTTATAAAAAATCTTAGATAGAGAGGAATAAGATGTCAGTTAAAATTATAGAGTTACTAATAGAATATGAAATGACAATATCAAAATTATATGATGTTTGTGCAAAGAATTTCCCAGAATTAGAATTTTTCTTTAGAGAATTATCAAATGAAGAAATTATACATGCATCAATAATTAAGGGAGTGTCTGACAAAATTGACAATAAAACAATATTTTTAAATGAAAAACGATTTCATCCTCGACCAGTAGAAATCTCAATTGAATATGCACAAAATATAACAAAAAGAATAGCTGAAGGTGATTTGGATTTAATAGGAGCATTATCTTTAGCATATGATATTGAAAGTTCAGTTATAGAATCACAATATTATCAAGTATTTGCTGGTAAATCAGCTGAATTTAATAGATACTTAAAACAAGTACGTGATGAATCTAGTGGACATAGAAAAAGAATTAGGGATATGAAACAAAAAGTATTTAACGAACCACTTACTCCAATCAAATAAAATATTAACGATATTAATATACTATGTGTTTTTAAACTTCTATATTGCAATTCTCACCAAAAATAAATATACTTACCTTAGGTATTTAAGATAAAGGATGTTATTTTATGCGTTTTACAAAAAATATACTTGAAAAGGCAATTGGAAACAAATCTATAAAAATTTATAGAAAATATATTGATTCATCTTTGAAAATGGAAGAAGTTAGAACAATACAAACTGAATCTGATTTTGATTCTTTTTCGGAAAAGCGTTATTCAGATGACAACGGAAAAACTTGGAGCGATTACACTGAAAATAAAGAATATTATAAAAAAGATGGTGAAAAGGAAATCCTTGAAGTTAATGGTAATATTAAATACAATAAAAAACATAATCATGTAGTAAAAATTGTTATGCAAAGAGTATTTTTATACAACCATCACGATGTATATGAAAAATATTGGGATAAAGGTATTCTTAATTGGTGTGACTATACCTATATTAAGATTTCAACTGATAATGGTCAAACATTTAACAAAAGTTATAAACTTTCATATGAACCTAATGTTGATTTTTATTCAAATCGTGGATACTTTGGAAATAATGTTGAAATAGATAAATCAGGTAATATATATACTGCAATTGTAGCCCCTTTGGAAAGCTGTTGTAAAATTGCAAAAACTGATGAAAAGAAGATAGCTTCAAATGGTGAAATAACTAGTGGTGTTTTTGTTTTCAAAGGTGTTTTTAATGAAAAAACAAGCGACTATGATTTCTCTTTTTCAAAACCCATAATGATTACTGATTTACAATCTTCAAGAGGACTTTTAGAACCAAATATTATTTTATTAAAATCTGGAGAATTAATGCTTGAATGCAGAGGTTCAAATACCATAAGAGAAGGATGGAACACAAGAACACAACCTAATACTCCATCATATAGGTGGGTATCATTTAGTGATGATGGCGGAAAGACCTTTACACAACCTTCACCTTTGACATTTGACAATAGCGAGAAATTTTATTCACCTTCATCCATTTCTAATTTTCTACGACTTTCCTCTTCAAATAAATTATTTTGGATTGGAAATATTTCAAAAAACTTACCTGATGGTAATCGTCCAAGATACCCATTTTATATATGTGAAATGAATGAAGAAAAAAAATGCTTAATCAAAAGCAGCTGTATGATTATAGATGATAAAACAAGTGATGATTCAGAATTAATTCAATTTTCTAATTTCAATGTTTATGAAGATAAACTTAGCAATAATATTCATATAGAATATAGTAGATTAGGAGCAAATGATTCTCTGAAATGGCAAGGTGATGCAATTAAAATAGTAGTCACACCATAGTAACTCCTATTTAATTCTATACAAAAATACTCTTATGTGTTTTTGGAATATAAAACTGCTATCAATCAATTAGGTACTAATAATCTTATAACACCTTATTTCAATAATGATGATTTACTATTTGAATGAAAAAGTTAGCAATTGAATCAAAATCAATGGTATTATATATGTATAAGAGGTGCACATGATTATTAAAAAAGATCATCCATATATCTATCTTCCAAATATTAATTTACAACTAAAAGCCAAAAACAATCCTGTAATGTATCAGTCTATTTTAGAGCAAGCTAATAACGATTTAGATGAACCTTTACTATATCCTAAAGATCCTAATGGTTGGTTGTATGAGATTTTAGATAAAACAAAAGAACGTATTTTACGAAATTGTATCGTCTATAAGATTACAAATGAAAAAAAATATCTTGAATCAATGAAAAAGCAATTATTTTATCTAATTGATAAGTGGCCTTGGATTGAAAGATACCATAAAAAAGAAATTAAATTACACGCTGATTTGAGAACTGGCATAATCATGTATACCTTGGGCTTAGTTTATGATTGGATGTATCATGATTTTACCGAATTAGAAAGACTCAAGATATTTGAAGCCATAACCATAAGAGGATATGATTTGTTAAAAAAAGACATTAAACAAGATGCTTTTTATTTAACATCATATGGTAATAATTGGTTAGCTATTATGCTAGGTGGTTACTGTGTAGCTGCGTTAGCTACATATCACGAATGTGATTATTCAAAAGATATATATAAACTAGCTATTAAGCGAACAAAAATCATGTCAGAAACTTTAGGAAATGATGGTGCTTGGGAAGAAGGTCCTGGATACTGGGGAGGCATTTCTTTTATGGTTATGTTTTTTGATATATTATCTTCAGTAGATAATGCTCCAAATTTTAATTTACGAGATAGCATTATGCATACTCCTTTATTCCCTATTTACATGAATATGCCTCCAAATGGTAGAGCAAATTTTTCAGATGCTCATTATCCTCAAGATTATAATTCAATTTATATTTTCGCAACTATTGCTAGAATTTATAAAAATCCATATTATCAATGGGCTTTTTTAGAGTTTAGAAAAATCGCTAAAGAAAGTAAATCATTTTTACGCAAAATAAAAATAACTGATTTTAGATTACAAGAAGAAACTTATTCTTTCTTGTCTTATGATAAAAGTATTACTCCAAAATACCCAATTATTTATGATACCTTAAAAGTTTTTCAAGGATCTAACTATGGTTTTTTATCATCTAGAAATGGCTTTGGCAGACAAGATACAGGTACTATAGTTTGTGCAAATGCTGGAACAAATGGAACTAATCATCACCAATTAGATATTGGGCAGGTTATTATTACCTCTAATATGGAAAATTACATTTGTGACCCTGGATATGGTTTAGTATATTATTTTAAAGATAAAACTAAAGCTACTATGGAGAATTATTTTGCTAAAAATTCATTTGGTCATAACATAGTTACTATTGGCAATAATTCTCAGAAAGATGGAGAAAAAGCCAAAGGGAAAATTGTTGAATCATTTCGAAAGAATGATACAAACTATTTTACAATTGAACTAACAAAAGCTTATCGTAATGTAAAAAACGCATACAGAAAAATCATACATAAAGACAATATGGTTATTGTTTATGATGATTTCACCTTAATAAGTAGTGATACCGCCATGTTACGTTGGTTTTTTAATGGAAATTTATTTCTAACAAATGGAAAATTTATTATTGATGGTAATGATGGAAAATGTATTGGTGAGGTAACTAGTATAAATAGTCAATTACAAATCACTTCTTCATATTACTCAGATGAAGGATGTCTTGATCGAGCAGGTGAATTATTACCTCCTATTGAATATCCCTATATGCAATTTAAATTAGGTAAATCAAAACATCATATATTTAAAACAACATTTACATTTATAAAAAAATAAGACCGGATATCCGGTCTAAATTTTATAATTGTTCACTAATTAAAATACTCATTTCATTGGTACCAATTGGCGTTTCACTTTCAATTGCAATATCACCAGTTCTATATCCTAAATCTAACACACTATTAACTGCTTTTTCAATATCATTAGCTGCATTAATCTCTTTAAACGAAAAACGTAGCATCATGGCAACTGATAAAATTGTAGCTATTGGATTAGCTTTGTTCTGACCTGCGATATCAGGAGCCGAACCATGAACTGGTTCATAAAGACCCATGGTTCCAATTGCCAAACTAGCTGATGGCAACATACCAATTGACCCTGTAATCATGGAAGCTTCATCAGATAAAATATCACCAAACATGTTTGATGTTACAATTACATCAAATTGATGTGGATCTCTTACTAATTGCATAGCAGCATTATCAACATACATGTGATTCAAAGTTACTTCAGGGTAGTCTTTAGCCACTTCAATTACTACTTTTCTCCACAAACGTGAGCTTTCTAATACATTAGCTTTATCAACACTTGTTAGTATCTTATTTCTCTTCATAGCTGATTCAAAACCAACAGTAGCAATTCTTTTCACTTCATTGATTGAATACTTCATAGTATCAAGAGAATAATCTTTACCTTTTTCTTTTTCGCCAAAGTAAATCCCACCTGTTAATTCTCTAACTACTAGTATATCTAATTCATCACCAATTACTTTAGCTTTCAGTGGTGAAGCATCTTTTAACGCATCATAAATGATTGCCGGTCTAAGATTAGCAAATAAGCCAAGAGCTTTTCTAATTCCAAGTAACCCTGCTTCTGGTCTAATTGGAGCATCATCCCATTTTGGTCCACCCACTGCACCAAGCATAACAGCATTACTTTTTTTGCAAATAGCAATTGTTTCATCTGGAAGTGGATTCCCTGTTTCATCAATAGCAATTCCACCAATTAAGGCCTCTGAATAGTTCATGGCAAATCCGTGTTTTTTTGCTACTTTATCTAAAATATCAATGGCACAATTGATCACGTCTGGACCAATTCCATCTCCTTTTAATACTGCAATGTTATATGTTTTCATTTATTCCTCATTTCATGTTTTTCTTAATATATCCTATTAAACCTTCACTTTTCATTATTTCTTGCATAAAAGGCGGAAATGGTTGTGCTGTATATTGCTTGTTTTTTGTTTCATTAATAATTATTCCAGCGTCAAAATCAACTGTTACCTGATCCCCTTCTTCAATTTCATTTGCAGCTTGTTCACATTCAAGAATTGGTAATCCTATGTTAACAGCATTACGATAAAAAATTCTTGCAAAAGTATTTGCGATTACGCAAGAAATACCTGATTCTTTAATAGCAATTGGTGCGTGTTCTCTACTTGAACCACAACCAAAGTTTTTTAGTGCAACTATAATGTCGCCTTTATTAACTTTATTAACAAATTCACTATCAATATCTTCCATACAGTGACTAGCTAATTCAGCTGGATCTGATGTGTTTAAATATCTTGCTGGGATGATTACATCTGTATCAACATTATTCCCATATTTTATAACTTTTCCACTTGCTTTCATAATTTTCTCCTATAATTCATCAGGTGAGCCAATTTTACCTAAAATAGCACTTGCTGCTGCAACAATTGGTGAAGATAAATATACTTCACTTTCTGGATGGCCCATTCGCCCAACGAAATTTCTGTTAGTTGTTGAAACGGCTCGTTCTCCTTTAGCTAAAACACCCATGTGTCCGCCTAGACATGGTCCACATGTTGGTGTAGAAATAGCTGCCCCTGCATCAATAAATATATCAAACAAACCTTCATTCATTGCTTGTTTCCAAATTTTCTGTGTAGCCGGGAATATAATACACCTAACGTCAGGATGAACGGTGTGTCCTTTAAAGATTGAAGCTGCTTCACGCATATCTTGTATTCTACCATTAGTACATGAACCAATAACAACTTGATCTATTTTAATATCTCCTACTTCATCAATTGTTCTAGTATTATCTGGCAAATGTGGAAATGACACAGTCATTTCTATTTTTGATAAATCAATAATTATTTCTTTTGAATATATTGCACCTTCATCTGCTTCAAATACTTCATATGGTTTTGTTGAATGTTCTTTAATATATTCAAGAGTGATATCATCAACAGGAAAAATGCCGTTTTTCGCACCAGCTTCTATTGCCATGTTCGCAATAGTAAAACGATCGTCAATAGTCAAAGTTTTAACACCTTCTCCTACAAACTCCATAGATTTATAAAGAGCACCATCTACACCAATCATTCCAATGATATGTAAAATTAAATCTTTCCCTGAAATGTTTTTTTCTAATTTATTAGTTAATGTAAATTTTATTGCTTCTGGAACCTTAAACCACGCTTTACCAGTTGCCATACCACTGGCCATATCAGTACTACCAACTCCTGTTGAAAAAGCACCAAGAGCTCCATATGTACAAGTATGTGAATCAGCTCCAATAACAACATCACCTGCTGTAACTAAACCTTTTTCTGGTAATAGTGCATGTTCTATTCCCATCTGCCCTACTTCAAAAAAATTCTTTACACTCATTCCCTTTGCAAATTCTCTTATGAATTTAACTTGTTCTGCACTTTTAATATCTTTGTTAGGACAAAAGTGGTCTGGTACAATTGCAATCTTATCTTCGTCAAATACTTTATCAAGTCCAATTTTTCTAAATTCATTTACAGCAACTGGGGTGGTAATGTCATTTCCTAATACCATATCTAAATCAGCCATAATTAATTGTCCTGGCTCTACAAACTCAAGGTTTGCATGTTTAGCTAGTATTTTTTGAGTCATTGTCATTTTCATTTTTTACACCTCTTCTGTATACTAAAACCGAAATCCCATAAGGATTCCGGCTCGTAATCATTTTTTAATATCAATAAAAACCCTTTCGCCGGGTTTTACCATTCCGAGCTTTTCTTTAGCCACCTGCTCTATATATAGTAAAGAATCAACGGTTTGCAGATTCCCTTTTAATTGTACTTCAATCACTTTTTGGTCTGTTAATAAATTTTCCAATTGGCCTTTTTCCTGTTCTTTTGCATCTATCAACGGTTGTTGTGAAATAAGGATATATACAACATATCCTAAAAACCCGACTTTTGCGAAAAATATTAATAACCCTGTAAATTTATTTTTCATAATTTTACCTTATCTTTTGTATATTGAAATTATAGTATATATAATTAAATAAATCAAGGAACGAGTTTTAATAATGTTAATACAATTGAAGATAAAATTCAACCACAATTTTCAAATTATTTATTCAATTTTATAAAGCTATATTATTCTTTAGCTAACTTATTAACTAAATCATAAGCAAATACTAATTCATCGACTGAACAGTGGTCTTGTACGAAATGTGTAGTACATACTATCCATCTTTTTCCTTTAAGTGTTTTAAAGATTCTTCTTATCTCACTTTCAAGATTAGCATAATCATTAAATCCTAAAGTAGTCTGAATACATAAACCGCCTAGAATCGCAAACTTATCTTGGTACTTATCAAGATATGTATCATAGCTCATATTAGCAGCTTCTTGATATGGATGAACAACGTCAAACCCTAATTCAACAACACCATCTAATGCGGCATTAATATTACCATCAGAATGAAGGCTTAAAAATACATCTCGTTTCTTAACAGCATCCGCCATGATTTTATAATTTGGGAAAATATATTCTTTCCACATGTCAGCGCTAAACATCATGCTGTTTTGTGCACCCCAGTCGTCAGATATATGAATCATATCCACACCAAGGTCCATTAGATTTTCTGCGTTATTTTTATTCCATAAGGCCTGTTTTCTGTAAACTTCTTTGATTTTTTCTGGATACAAAGCCATATACATTAGATGATTTTCTATACCAAAAATATCATTAAGACTTTCAAAAATGCCAGGTGTCTGCACATAGCAGAAACGTTGTCTGTCTTTTTGGTAAAAATCTAAATTTTTCTTTACTCTTATATAATCATCACTAGTTACTTCGCGAAATGGCATCTCCAACGCCTGTTCAGGAGTTACATATGTTTTATTCTTAATATGAGGTAGAATTTCCTTTGTATTATATGGAGATGGACCTCCAAATATATGTGCTAAATCATATTCATAATGATCTTCAAAATTTCTAACTGAACCAAAACGTTCACTAATCTGTTTATCTAAATTTGCACTTACCCATCCATACACAGGTGTCTTCTTAACTTCTTCACCTTTAATAACTTTTCTTACTAATTCTCTTGAGTTCATGTTCTTGCCTCTTTCTACACTTTTCTATATTATATATGATAAGATAATAATATAAAACAGTAAATTGAGGTAAATAATGAATCACAAAAATGATATTATCAAAATAGCAAAAACGATGTATCAAAAAGAAATGGTTAATGCTTTTGAAGGAAATATCTCTATCAAAAATAATGATGAGATTATTATAACCCCATCACAAATTTGCAAAGGTTTTTTAGATGAATCTATGCTAATGACCATCGATTTAAATGGACACGTTAAAAATGGAAAATACAAAATTTCTAGTGAAACTGGGCTTCATTTAGAAGCTTATAGATTGCGTAAAGATATTAATGCAGTAGTTCATGCGCATTCACCATATGCTACTGCTTTTGCAATGGCTAATCAACCTATTGAAAGCAAAGCATACCCTGAAATGATTGCCCTATTTAAAAAAGTTCCAATTATAAAATATGGGACTCCTTCGACAAAAGAAGTTTATGCTGATTTAAAAAATTATATATTTGATTATGATGTGGTTTTATTACAAAACCATGGAATAGTTGCATTTGGAAAAGATATATATGATGCTTATTTTAAATTAGAATCAATTGAAAGCATCGCTAAAGTTTTGTTATTAAACAAATTACTTGGGGGCCCAAGCAATTTACCTGATGATGAAGTAAAGAAATTATTAGCTTGGTAGAATAATGAAATATATTTTGGTATTATAAATAAAAGTAAGTTTAAGGAGTCAATTCATGAGTTATGCTGATAAGGTTTTTATAGATATGTGCCGTGATATTTTAAAAAATGGTATTAGTTCCAAGGGACAAAAAATTCGTCCTCACTGGGAAGATGGTCAACCTGCACATACAATTAAAAAATTTGGAGTTGTTAATCGATATGATTTATCAAAAGAATTTCCAATTATGACATTGAAGCATACTTCATTAAAAAAATCAGTAGATGAAATCTTATGGATTTGGCAAAAAAAATCAAATAACATAAATGATTTGAAATCAAAAATTTGGGATTCTTGGGCTAATGATGATGGTTCAATAGGAAAAGCATATGGTTATCAATTGGGAATTAAACACCAATACAAGGAAGGTTTGTTTGATCAAGTAGATAGAGTATTATTTGATTTGAAAAACAATCCATATAGCAGAAGAATCATGACTAATATATATAATCATCATGATCTTAATGAGATGAACTTATATCCTTGTGCATACTCTATGACTTTTAATGTTACTGGAAATAAACTAAATACAATATTAAACCAACGTTCACAAGACATATTAGCTGCAAATAACTGGAATGTAGTACAGTATGCTACTTTAACTCATCTATTTGCTCATGTAAGTGGATTAGAACCTGGTGAATTTGTACATGTTATCGCAGATGCACATATATATGATAGACACATCCCACTCATTGAAGAACTAATAACTCGAAAACAATATGAAGCCCCACAATTTATTATGAACAAGGAAAAAGATGATTTTTATGATTTTTTGACTACTGATTTTAAATTAAATGGATATAAAAAGGGAGAACACATTAGTTTTCCCATTGCAATATAAGGAGAGACAATAATGAATATGATCGTTGCAGTTGATAAAAATTGGGGAATTGGTGCCAAGAATAATATGCCTTGGTATATTCCAGAAGATATGAAATTTTTCAAAAATATGACTATAAATAAAACAGTGGTAATGGGAAGAATTACTTTTTTATCCTTTCCTAAACAACTTCCATTAAAAAATAGACATAATATTATTTTAACAAGAGATGAGAATTTTAAAGTTAATGGTGCAACTACAGTTAATGGTGTCCTGACTTTAATTGAGTTAGTCAAAGAGTTACCTAGTGAAGATGTATTTATTATTGGTGGACAAAGTATTTATCAAACCTTTGAAAAGTATTGTAAGAAAGCTTATATTACAAAAATTGATAACACTTATAAGGTTGATACTTATTTCCCAAACTTAGATTTATTAGACCATTGGAAAATTGATAAAATCCATGATACCAAATTCACCAATGATGGCACACCTTTTACAGTATATGAATATATCAACACTCAAATATAAGTATGTTCATGAAATGTAATGCAATTTGAATCGTGGAAAGTTATGGCCCCATTAATGGCTGTTCTAGATACATAAAGAATCTTATCTCCATGAAAAATAAAATCAATATATTGAAATCCAAGTTTTGTATAATCCTCTTCATAGTTTGAATAATCTAGCAATATCGCTTCATCTTCCCATATAATAGCATCACTTGAGCTCATTAATATAACCTTATTTCGTTTACCTGTATTTTCTTCATCTGCTCTATTAACAATGGTGTAATACTTTTTACTTTTATTATCAAATCGAATAGTAAATTTAGAATTATTCCCATTAAAATTTATAACTTTGCTAAAAGATAGTTTTTCATTTGGCTTATCTTTGTTAATTGACAACAATATTGCTTTTCCATAATTTTTATAATTACTACCAGTTGAATAACGTAAAATATTACAAAGTTCCCCATCTTGTCTAATCACTACATTTCCTTCTAAAAAGCCTGCGCCATCAAACAATACAGTTCCTTCCCATTGTTTACTATATGGAATAAACGGTGAAACTATCCAATTTTTTGCAATCATTAAATCTTTTTTTATATCAATTGAGATAACACCAGATGCATGCCCACCTATATCCCATGATCCATATTCAATTGCGGTCCAAAGATATCCATTATAATTAATAATAGGCATAGGGGCCTTATGTGGTCCTCCAATTGTACGATTCCCACCTTTTAAAATTACTATTGGTTTAGAAAATGTTGCGCCTTCGTCATTTGATTTATAAAGTAATAAATCTCCATATTCTCCATCCATCCCCATTAAATAAACATTTTCACCAAAAAGAAATAATGTTCCCCAGAAACAAGGAGTAACGGTTGATAAGTAACTCCATGTTTTTCCATAATCATCTGAATAATGAACCAAAGTAATGTTTTGTTCCATTAAATAGAAAAATATATCATGTGATACAAGTAATCGTCCCGATGGGAGTTTTATAATTGATGGACTTGCAGGACACATTCCAGACGGATGATATGTCATATCATCTGGATGAATATAATTTATAACAGACCCTACATAGTCACCACATCTAAATAATCTATTGTTACTTCTTAAAGGAGCATCTTGTAAAAACACACTATAATCCATATCATTTAATAGATTTTTTATATGAATTGTTCTATCACTAATTGTAATATATGGAGTTTTTACATAACTCCCACTACCGACTTTTTTTATAAAGCATTCAGTATTTTTAGTTATATAATCAACTTGTAATAAAACACCGTTTAAAAATGGTGCGACTTTAATAATTTTCATTTCTATTCTCCTTGTAATTCAAACCATTTTTCAAGTAATTCTTCATGTTCTAAATTCAATTGTTCACGTTTCGTTGTTAATTCGTGAAGTTTCATATAATCAGTTGCAAACTCAATAATTTCTTTGTCAATAATACTCATTTTCATCTCTAATTCCGCCATTAATTTTTCAGTTTTATTAATAGTAAAAACAGCTTTTCTTTTCTCCTTACCATAATTTTGATTTGTAGTTTGTTTTTTACTAGAAACTTTTAATTTATCATTATCCTCTTTTTTCTTATCTATCATTTTTTTGTAATAGTCATAGTTTCCTTCATAGGTAATAACATTACCATCTCTCACATCAATTACTTTTTCTGAAAACTTATTGATAAAATGTCTATCATGAGAAATAAACAACATAGTTCCATGGTATTGACTAATCGCTTCCTCTAATTCTTCTCTTGACTCAATATCTAAATGATTAGTAGGTTCATCAAGAATAAGCAAATTAACATCATTTTGTAATTCTAATAGCAATCGTAACCTACTCTTCTCACCACCTGATAGCATTCCCACTTTTTTAAATACATCATCATTTGAAAACATATATTTTCCTAATAAATCTCGTCCAGACTGTAATGTCAAATGCAACTCATCACATACTTCTTCTAGTAAAGTTTTATGTTCATCATTAAATATCACTTCTTGTTCTAGGTATGCATATTTAACACTTTTCCCCACAGTAATCACACCACTATCTACACTTTCATTTCCTGTTATCATTTTAATTATCGTACTTTTACCTGCCCCATTAGGACCAATCATAGCTACTTTTTCACTTGATTTAATTATGAAGTTAACATTCTTAAACAAACTTAGTGCACCATACGACTTGCTAATGTTTATAGCCTTAGCAATTTCATAACCACTTTTATTAAGTGTCTTAAAAGCTAAAGACAAATTTCTCTCATTAAGAGGTTTATCAACTTTATCCATGAGTTCAATACGTTTTTCCATATTTTGTGCGCGTTTAATTGCCGTCTCTGTTCCAT
Source organism: Clostridiales bacterium (assembly GCA_023145435.1). Classification (GTDB taxonomy): domain Bacteria; phylum Bacillota; class Clostridia; order DUPQ01; family DUPQ01; genus JAFGUQ01. The sequence continues at coordinate 115,496 of JAGLDS010000001.1, read as the reverse complement.
ACGCTCTCATCTGTCTAGCAGTTTTCATTAATCGCTCAATCTCTTTTTGTTGTCTCTCATAGATTTTTAAATGTCCCTTCTCATATTCTATTTTTTGCTTTTGATATGCATCATAATTCCCTTTATAAGTTTTACTATGTAAAAACGATAACTCAATTACTTTTGTTGCTGTCTGATTTATAAAGTAACGATCATGAGACACATAAAATACAGTTCCTTTATATCCTACAATATATCCTTCTAGCCACTTAACGGCATCCATGTCCAAATGGTTTGTAGGTTCATCCATTAGTAAAATATCTGGTGCCATTAATAGAGATTTTCCTAGCATAATCAATGTTTGTTCTCCACCAGATAATTTTGTAAACTGATTTTTTAATACTTTTTCTGGAATTTTTAATCCGGTAATAATTTTAGAAATTTTTTCACTAACATTATATCCACCCATAAATTCAAATTTATCATGTAATCGGCCATACTCTTTAATATGAATTTTATTTGTAGGGTTAGCAGCCATTAATTCATGAGCATTTTCCATATCAATTTGTAATTGGTCAATTTTCGAAAAAGCAAGTTGTAAGATTTCATAACCTGTATGTTTATCACTAGCTTCATGAATTTGCTGTAAGTATGCAATTGTTCGTTCTTTTTGAATGGAGAAAACTCCATCATCAATGTCAATAGATTCAGTTAAAATATTGAAAATTGTAGTCTTTCCTGTTCCATTTTTACCTATTAATGCAATCTTCTCATTTTCATGAATTTCAAAAGAAACTTTATCTAATATTAAATTATCTCCGTAACTTTTGGTTACTTTGTTAAATGTAATAACTCCCATAGCAAATATTATAGCACAGAAGCATTATAGAATGGGCAATATATGAGCTAATTTAGCTACCCATATAATTATTAAAATAAAACCTACAGCAATTAAAATATATAGATTTGTTTTTCTCATTTTATTATTATTAACATGTTTTTTTCTTTTAATTAAATCAATAATTTGTAATGGAATTTGTAATAGTATATATGGGAATAATATAAATACACTAGGATTGTACATATAGGCCCTTTTAAAATCCAAATGTGCAAATAAAACAAAAGCCCTTGTTAATCCACAAGTCGGACATGGAATATGAAAGACACTATATATTGGGCATTGATAACCACTAGCAAAATATAATTTTCCGATATGAAAAGTTACTGTTTCATTTTGAAACGTTAATATCAATGATAGCAATAAAATAATTACACTACCTAATAAAAAAACAATTGGTTCAATATTTTTTTTCATTAATAATATATAAGTGGCTCTACTAATGGAGTAACAAGTGAAGTGATAACTCCAAGACCAACTAATAATATAATAATTAATAAACTTAAAATAGCAAGGACGATACCAGCAATTGCTAGTCCCTTCCCATTTTCTAAACCTGTTTGTTTTATTTCATTAAGCGCCATAATACTAAAAACTAATCCTACAATCCCTACGGGAAAGCCACAACATAAAACTACACCTATTATTGAGCAAACAAATCCTATAATTGCTTTTTTATTTGTTCCTTGTTCATTGATTTCAGATTCAACATATGTGTTTTCGTCCATGAGATACCCCCAAATTTTATTATGTTTATTATATCAATACACTTTACATGGTTCAACTATTTTAATGTTTTTTATTAAATTTTTAATTTTTCCTGTTCCATTTTTAAATCAAATATATTAAGCTGTATCTAGTTGGAGGTTAACTCTATGATGAACAGTATAGATCGTATAACAAATATCTTACAGAGGAAACCAGTTGATAGAATTGGTCTTATGGAGCATTTTTGGTCTGATACTAAAAGAATCTGGGCCAAAAAAGATAAAATTCCTATAGACGTAGATTTTGGTGAACACTTTAATTTTGATTTGGAATTATCATGGGCTTTTAAATTAACGGCTGATTTAAATTTTATACCACAAATAATTGAAGAAACAGAAGAAACTGTCCTAAAACGTGATGGCAATGGAGCTTTATTAAGAAGACACAAATTACATGATGCCACTCCTGAACATGTGGATTTTCTCGTAAAAGAACGTAAAGCTTGGGAAAAATATACAAAACCATTACTTAAGGCTACCGTTGATAGAATTAACTTTGATGATTATCGCACTAAGAAAGCAAAAGCTGCTTTACAAAATAAGTTTTTCTGTTTATCTGGAGTTAACGTTTTCGAATCTATGCATCCAGTATGCGGACATGAACATATGCTTGTAGGAATGGCATTAGATCCTGATTGGGTTAAAGATATGGTTGATACCTATTCAGAACTTATTGTTAACTTACAAGAAATCTTGTTTGAAAAAGAAGGAAAACCAGATGGTATTTGGTATTACGAAGATATGGGTTTTAAATTACGCCCCTTTATGTCACCTGCTATGTATGACGAAATAATTAAGCCAGGTCATAAAAAAACTATTGATTTTGCCAAAAGTCTTGATTTACCTGTAATTATGCATTCTTGTGGTTATGTAGAAACATTGCTTCCAGGTATGATGGATGCAGGCATTGACTGTCTGCAAGTTATTGAAGTAAAAGCTGGAATGGATTTAGTAAAATTATATAAACAATTTGGTCAAGATTTATCTTTCATGGGAGGAATTGATGTAAGAGTTCTTTATTCAAATGATAAAAAATTGATTGATAAAGAATTAGAAGAAAAAATTCCCTATGTAATGAAAAACTTTGGTTATGTTTTACACTCAGACCACTCTATACCTAACAATGTAGATTATGAAACCTATAAATACTTTATTGAAAAAGGATTAAAATTAGGTACATATTAATCAATGCTTTTCAAGAAATTGCTTATATAATCTCTTGATCTATTAAAATAGTCATCAAGTAATTCTAGTTTAAATTCTTTTACTATATCATTAATTGTTCTATCTTCTAGTTCATTATATATCATAATAGAACCTAAATATCCTGTATCATCAACAATAATTTTATCTCCATATTTTTTCTTAATTGCTGGAAGCTTATTATTATTATGATCTAAATGAACTAGCACACTATCTAAATTAACTACAGCAGAACAATGTGTATTATAGTTTGAAGTTGACGCAAGTATACTCCCATTTGGCGCCATTATTCTACTTTGTTTCCCAAATATAGAAGACACAAAAAACGACCTAGTACTATATGCCCAAAGTTCTTGTTGAAATCCTCCGTGAAACATTGAAGAAAAAAAGATTACTTCAGAACCTAAATCAATATATTGTTGTCTTAGTTCATCAAAATTCAAATCAAAACAAATAGCAAATCCTGCCTTTTTAATATTATTAAATGAACTAATTATTGCATCTGTCCCCGGAATAATTCCAACATTAATTTCTTCAATCATTGGAAAAACTTTATCATAAGTTGATACAGTATTTCCATCTTGATCAAATACTACACTTGAGTTTGTTTTCTCTAATTTGCCACTATAAACAATGGTAATCTTATGTTCTTTGGCATATTTTGCAAAAAATTCAGGCATTATGTGAATTTTTGTTTCATGAAATTCTTTAGCAAATGAAGGTTCTAAGTCTAAAAATCTATCACAAGCTTCTGGTAGCAATACCACATCACTTTTTTCATTAACCGCTTGTTGTAATTCGTTTGTCCAATAATCTTTCATGGCTTTTATAGCCAAATCTACTTTCATTTCACCATTGTACTGGTTAGGACGATGTCCAGACAATACAGATATTTTAACTTTTCTAGCCATTTTTAATTACCTCCTTTGGAACACTATCATAATATGAAGAATTCAAAAAGATTCCTCCATCATTTTTCTCATAGTCATCCATTATAAATACTCCATTTTTTGCAACCTGAAAACCTTCTTTTTTTAGCGGATGGTAAGTAATCATCTTTTCCCAATTGGTATAATTCATGTCACCATTGGTTTCAAGTAACCCAACAGATACACTGTCTAATGTATCTATTCTACAAGCTATATTACGATTTAATTCCAATAGAAATGGATTAACAGTTAAATCAGCAACAAATGGCTTCATTCCCATAGATATAGCAAACTCTAACATCTCTAGACTTTCAGATAACGTTTTTGCCACTGGTTTTAGTGCAATAGCTTTATACCCTTGTTCATATCTTTCCTTTACCTCTTTGACAGAATGAGCACTTTCATCACATGCAAAGATACAAGGTAGTAAACTTATATCTATTTGTTTTTCTTCTGAAAATGGCTCTTCAAATAATCCAACATCAGGTAAAATACCTTTTATATCAAGATAATTAATCAAAGAAGCTAATTTGTCATAATTTTCATACCTGCCATTAGCATCTAAATATAATATTGGTTTTTCAGTAGTAGTGTATGGACAATCTATCTCTTTAGTTAATTGATAAATTTCCATTATACGCTGTTTGTCCCATTCATAATTATTCCCAATTTTAATCTTTAAAAAGAACTGTCCATTATTTAGCATTTCTCTTATTTCATCTGTTGTTGTTGTATAAGTAATTAACGGAATAGATGCTACTTTATTATGCTTTTTTTCTAATCCTGTTAATTTAGTAAAAGAAGTAACTCCTTTTTCTTTTGCATATAGCAACCATAATGCCATATCAATAGCTACTAATGCATTTAATATAAAGGTTTTTTTAACATCTATTTTAGTTGTTATTTTTACATGTTCATAACACTTTTCAAACAACATTCTAGTAGCTTGTTTTGGGTGCTCAAATTCAATGGTTTGTAAATATGACAAAGCAAACTTTGTTGTATCATACATAAGTTTATCACCAGCTAATTGACCTAGTGATGCAAAAACCTGTCCATCTGACCAAAGAACTGATTGAATACTTAGTCCAGTTGCCATATGTTCATCATTACCGATACTTACTACTACCTGCCAGACATCACTAACATAACCTCCTTTAAACCCAAAAGGTTTTAATAGAGGTTCAGTTACATATCCAATCGAACCCTTAGTAATCTTCATTATAGTAAATTTCACTTTCTTTTATTTTAACTGGTTGTTTACTTTCAATTGATTGATCAACTTTGTAACTTATAACAGCAGCTCTTAAAGCAATGTCAATCCCATTTGGGCTAGGTGTATTATTTAATATTGCATCTGCTAATAAATCAAGTTCGATTCGCTGACCTTTATCTACTCCATCTAATTGCATTGCAATTTTATCATGTCCTTCAAATCCATAATATTCAATTTCCTTGAATCCATTAATATATATTGCTTTATTATCGCAATATATTTCTGTTACTTCCTTTTCAAAAGCTGAACAACCCGCACTTGCTATTAATGTTGTGCAAGCACTACCATCAGCAAATGTAATTGTCACATTTGCACTATCAGGAACAGCTACTTTTTTTTCATCTAAAAAAGTTCCTCCTGAAGCATAAACAGAAATTGGATCAGCATCAATTAATCTACAGAATAAGTCAAATATATGACAGCCTTCACCAACGAATCTGCCTCCACCTATTTCCTTTATATGAGCCCAATGCTCTTCTGGAAATGGTGCTTGTATTCGATGATAAGCCATAATTTTCCCCTTAGTTGTATCTAACAAATCTTTAGCTTTAGTAACTAAAGGTGCTAACCCTCTGTTATATCCAATGGTATATTTCACATTGTTCTCTTTAACAGCTTTTGCTACTCTTAAACAGTCTTCATAATTTAGAGCCATTGGTTTTTCACACATGATATTTTTTTTAGCATTAGCAACTTTTATACTTAAATTTGCATGTGAATCATGTCTTGTAGTTATAAAAACCAAATCAATCGTTGGATCATCTAAAAGCTTTTCAATCTTATCTGTGTAATAGTCTCCTCCAAATTTTTCATGAGCACTTTTAGCAGCTCCTAGATTAATATCCATATAAGCTTTAATGATATATTTATCATTTTTCACTAATAAAGGCATATGCATATTTTGGGCAAACCCTCCACAACCAATAAATCCTACAGTAACTTTTTTCATGAACAATTCCCTCCCTATGTATTTATTATTATACTACTTTGCTCTAGATTGTTATATATATCTTGCACACTTAACTTTCTTATTCTGATTCTATTTAGGCATTGACCATCAGTTTCACCACCACAACAATATGATAACAAAATATTATCTCCATCAACATACATAGCTGTATAGCAAAATCCAGCTAGTTTATCATTTTCTAACATGAAAAATTTGCTAAAAGTACTACCATTATCTTCACTTATTGCTCCAATTAGTGGTGTCCTTCCCCATGAAGTTCCTTCGTTAGCAATAGGTGTTATTGGAACAGGATTATAAACTGCCAAAATCCTTTTTTCATCAATTCTCTTCATAGACATTGGCGATGTTGGTGAAAAGAATTTTGATGGTGAAAAGTTGCTCCATGTTTTACCATAATCATATGAATGTGATAAGTATTGACATCCTAAATCAGTTCTACAATAACAAAGAAGATGTCCTTTATTTATTTCAATTACACCTGGTTCTTGTAACCCTGTATTACTATCACCAATATTTAGCGCACCAAATCCCTTTGATTCTATGAATGTTTCACCTTCGTCCTCTGAAACAAAGAATCTAGCAACTCCACGACTATCCCATGAACTCCAAGCTAAAGAATCGCTATGAAGACAACGATGATATGCGGTAGGTATAATAATAGAATTATTAGATAATCTAACTAATCTATCGTTGTTTGTAACATAGTAACCAGGATAAGGTATAGTGCATTTTAGTTCAGTAAAGGTTTTACACTGGTCATAGGTTTTTCTAATATGTAGTCTAAGATCATGAAATCCATATCTAACTACATAAGCAACAATAATACAATTATCCAATTGTAAAAAGGACACAGCCATTATATTTTTTGCACCTACTTCATCTGGCGAAAACATTATTTTTTCGTCTCCAAATGTTTCTCCATTATCATATGAATATTCAAACGCAATATATGCTTTTGATACGTCTTGATGACCTTCACCCATAAATTTACTATAAGCAAATATGATTGTTCCATCTTCCAACTTAACAAATGAGCCTTCTGAATTTCTAGGATTTTCTGCTGTTGGTGGAAAGTCTTTTATTGTTTTTCCTATCATTATCGTCTCCTTTCATTATTGAAATACTATATATGATTAGTGCTACCCAAATAAACGAAAGTGAAATTATTCGATTAAACGAAAAATCTTCTCCCATGACAAGCCCTGTAATTAGCATCATAGTTGGAGCAATTAATTGTAAAAATCCAACTCTAGTTAATGGAATTCTCTTTGTAGCTTCAGCAAACAAGACCAATGGTGTAAGAGTAATAAAACCTGCAAAAACAATAAAAGTAATTGTTTTTATATCTCCTATAAATAATGAGATATCACTGTTTTTAGATACCACAAAAAGAATAATTAAAGCAATAGGTGTTAAAAGAGCAGTTTCGATTGACATTGAATGCATACCAGAAAGTGTAGTCTTTTTTTTGAACAATCCATACACACCAAATGTTGTTCCTAAAATAAGAGTAATATATGGAATAACTCCCATACTTACAATATAATATACAATACCAAGAACTGCTAATGTAAATGCAGCAATTTGTAATTTCCCAAGTTTTTCTTTTAAAAATAATATTCCTAATAATATACTGATAATTGGGTTTAAGTAATATCCCATTCCAGCATCAATAACCATATTATTAGTAACAGCATATATAAACGTAAACCAGTTAATAAACAATAATAAGCTTATAAAGATAAATCGTAATGTAGATTTGAAATTTTTAAAAATATCAAAAACTGAAAGTTCTTTTTTATAAATTAAGTAAATAAGGCACAATATAAATGAAAATAATATCCTATAAGCAATTATTTCTATACTTGACACATGGCTTAATTGCGCCCAATAAAATGGGAAAAGACCCCACAATACATAAGCAATAATAATGAATATAGTTCCTTTTTTGCCCTCGTTCATAATTGTCCTATCACTTTGTTGTAATCCTCTTGTACAAATATTATAATTAGTATAACATCTTTTTTAAATTTATGTGTTAAAGGAGAAAAGAATGACAAGCTTATTAGTATATTATTCTAGAACTGGTTCTTGTAAAAAATTAAGTAAAGAAATATCACAGTTGCTTTCATCTTGTGATATTGATGAAATTATTGACGAGAAAAACTATAGTGGACTATTAGGTTGGCCTAAAGCTAGCTTTAACGAAATCACTAAAAAGGAAACAGTAATTTCCTATAAGAAAAATGCTAGTTCCTATGATAATGTTTTAGTCATTACTCCTGTTTGGGCTGGTGGTATGACACCAGCTACTAGACAATATATAAAAAAAGAAATGAACGGTTTTAAAAATCTATATATCCTATCTGTTTGTAGAGGTAGCAATTCAAAGAATATGGCAGCATCTACTGCTAAAAATTACGGTCTAGCAACTCAAACTTGGTGTATAACACAATCAGAAAAAAACAAAGATCAAGTACTAGGTAAAATAATAGAATTACTTGGCAAGTGAGTCTAGTAGCCTTTTTTTGTAAATTAGATACTCTTGCCCTATGAGCATATCAGTGTTTCTAGGTCTTTTAAAATCAATTTTAATTTTATCAACAATTGTCGCAGGTCTCTTTCCCATCACATAAATTATATCAGATAAATAAATAGCCTCTTCAATATCATGGGTTATGAATAGTACTGTTTTTTGATGTTTATACCAAATTTTCAATAACCAACTGTACATATTTTTTCGAGTTAAGGCATCTAGAGAACCAAAGGGTTCATCAAGTAACATAACTTCTCTATTTGTCAGGTAAGCGCGTAATAATGAAACTCGCTTTCTCATCCCACCTGATAATTGATGTGGATACATATCCATAAAACCATCTAATTCAAATTCTTCAACTAATTTTTTAATTTTTTCATGATTTGGTTTTTCTTTTCTTATTTCATAGGGCAGTATTATATTGTCATATATACTTCTCCAAGGCATTAAGTTGTCGTTTTGATGCATATAAATAACTTGTCCATCAATTTTATATGAACCAGTATAATCTGTAATAATACCAGAAAGTATTTTGAAAAAAGTACTTTTACCACAACCAGAGGGCCCAATAATTGATACAAATTGATTCTTTTCACAAGTAAGAAATAAGTGTTCAAGAACTTTTACATTCCCTTCATTCGATGTATATGTGTTATTTAAATCTGTAACTTTAATCATTTTACATAATCGTTAGTAAACGCCTCTTCTATCTTAATAGCTTGATCAATAAATTGATTTTCTACTAACCAATCCATATACCTGCTCCAAACTTCATCATTTTGGTATCCCCAATAAGGAGCATCATCTTTATATTTTTTAGCTAAAAACATCATACTATTAGTTACTAATTCTACAGGTAATTCAGGAACTGCTTTTATTAATAAGTCAGCTGCTTGTTTTGGATTCTCAATACAATAAGTATATCCTTTAATAACTGCCTTCATAAACTTTTCTGTTATATCACCATTTTTTATGTTTTTTTCACTAGTAATAATTATAGGTGTATAGTAATCAAAAACCTTAGCTTCTTTTCCTAAATCGATGTAATTAACATCAACTCCTTTTATTTTAGCTTGTATATTAGCCCAACCTTCAAAAACCCAAGCATAATCTATATTCCCAGTTTCACTTCCTGTGAAAAAGTCAATATCTCCTGATGTTATAATCTCAGTCTTTTTGTAATCAGCACCTACCTGGTCCATTAAATATTTGATTGTTGCCTCTTCAATAGGACCACCCCAACCACCATATTTTTTATTTTCAAAATCACTAACACCATTAATATTTTCGTCTGCTCTAGATAAAAAGCCCGATGTGTTGTGTTGAATAATTGCAGCAATAGATACAATTGGAACACCTTCGCTTCTAGCAAACGTAACATTTTCTTGATAACTAATACCAAAATCTGCGCTACCTGATGCAACAAGCTGTTCAGCAGTTCCCTCTGAAGGTTGTATAATATTAACGTCTAATCCAACTTCCTCAAAATACCCAAGAGATTTTGCAACATAAATACCTGCATGATTAGTATTTGGTGTCCAGTCTAGAACAAAATTCACCTTTATTGTTTCATCTGTTTTTTTTGCACATCCTACTAGCAAGGTTACCACTAGTATAAGATTAATAATAATTATAAATAATTTTTTCATAAGTTAATTCCTCCACGACAATACTTTTTTTTCTATAAATTCAATGCCCTTAAACAACGTTATGCTTATTATGATAATAATTACAATATCTGCAAATAGTGCTGCTGTCTGAAAAGAGCTCATAGCTCTGGTTAAAAAGATTCCTAATCCCTTTGATGCGCCTACCCACTCCGAAATGACCGCTCCCATTACACAATATGCTGCAGCTATTTTTAATCCTGAAAAAAAGTGTGTAGAAGCTGATGGTAGTTTTAATTTAAAAAATAATTGGCGATCAGTTGAACCTAACTGTACCATCATTTCATATAATTCTCTGTCATAATTTGAAAGACCCTCTGTTAGACTTAATGTGATTGGGAAAAAGACAACTAATGCTGACAATATTATTTTAGGAACAATTCCAAATCCAAACCAAATAGCTAATATTGGTGCTAAAGCAACTAGTGGGATTGTCTGTGATATAACTAAATAAGGATATACAATTCGTCTCATTAAGACAAACTTATCAATAGCAATAGACAGTATTATAGCTAATATAGTACCTACAACAAAACCTAACAATGTTTCTGACAATGTAATTATTGTATGAGAAAATAATACATCAAAAGATTTTATAAATTCGTTGATTATAGCGCTTGGTGAAGGAAGAATATATTCTTTAATATCTTTCACCTTAACAATAATCTCCCAAATGGCAAGTATACTCACTAGCATTATGGAAGGTAACAGTTTATAAAGAATATTTATTGGTTTTTTCTTCAAATGTAACCCCTTCTTTCTTATGATAATTTTAATTACTGAACATACTTTTAAAGTTTTATATCCAATACACTTTTCTTGTACTCTCTTTGTAATAGACATTAATTGATTTAGTTCACCTTCCATGGTAGTTTCCATTGGGCCAACTACATAAGAAACATTACCTTTTTATATAATTAATAACTTGTTCTACCACATAGTAGATGCTTTCTTCTTCAACTATAGGAACGACTTGTAACATTACATTACATTTCATTTAAATATCCTTTCACATGTGGTAAATAAAAAGAAATAGTCACCTGGTACAGGATGACTAATCGATACGATTAACTATCATTTCCTACGCTAGCATTACCCAGATCAGGTGTAGTGGTCGAAGTTTATTCCTCTCAGCCATATCTTAGGCTCCCACATGAATGTCGTTATTTAAGTTCCTATGATTATAGACTCATTTGTTAATAAAGTCAAATTCTTAGCAACAATTAGTTTATACCCAATATACCTATGGTTTAATCACTTTTCTATTAGTGTTATAACTAACATTGGGAATTAATGTTTTAATATCTATTTGGGTATCTTTTGTTAAATAATCAAACAATTTTAGCATTACATTAAGGCATTCATTTGCAGCAGTACTCATTATATCTTCCATACTATCTGTTCGTAGTTTTTCTTCTCCTAAATAATGCCATGGGCGGTGTTTGCTATTTAATACATCAAAATTACTAAATGGATTATTTGTATAAAATTTTCGTGGAGCAGGGATTTTTCGTAATAGTTTTTTTTGGTAATTAGGATCATATAATATATGTAAAATTGCCATCATATTTATATAAGCTTTATGAATCTCTTTTAAAGATACAAGTTTTTTGTTATATGTATTAACATAATTTTTAATATATGAAGTAATGCTATCATCAAAATCATCTGTTTTTAAAAGAAGTGATTCATCTATGTCTATTGCCCTTTGATTTTCATATTTTCCCCACAACCGTATGTCCATAGTGTACTCAAGATTATAGTGAGAAAATTCATGAACACCTCCATCAAAATCCCATATCCCAGTTTTTTCAATATAATTAACATATGGATGAGCATTTTTATCTAAGTAATAATGACATAGAAATCCTAGTAAATATACTAAAAGATTCTGTTTTTCTTCAATTCCTTTTTCCTTAATAAGTAAAAATCCATCAATAAAAAATTGCGATGTAAAATAATCATGCATCTCTCCACCAATAGATGTGATTCTTTTATTAAATAGAGACCATGGTTTATAGTAAAAAAAGAAATCAGGTCCTTGAGCACCCAATTGAAATAGATTCTTTTTCTCCTCAATCAATTGTGCTATTTTTACTTGATCAATCCTAGCCAATACATTTCTTGCAAATAAAGTATGTGTTAATAAATCTGGCATATCTATCCTTTCTTTATGTAATACTAACAATTAGTGAACATTTATATGATATACTATTTATATTAACATATACGGGGGTTGATGTTTATGAAATTAACAAAACAAGAGAAATCATGGATTTTGTACGATTGTGGTAATTCTGCATACTCAATCGCAATTACTACTGCACTTTTACCTGCTATATTTGGTATGTTTAATGGTGTTAGTACAATGAACTTAGGTTATTTTAATTCAATTGCTTCAATAATTGTGGCTATTTTAAGCCCAATTTTAGGTACAATTGCAGATTATAAGGATAAAAAGAAAAGATTTTTCTTATTCTTTTTCTTAGTTGGTATAATTTTTACCGCTTCTTTAGCCTTTGTTTCTCCGTCTAGTGGTATGTGGCAATTACTGATTATCTTTTATATCTTAACTGTTATAGGATTTTCTGGTGCAAACATCTTTTATGATTCCTTCTTAGTAGATGTTTCTAAAGATGAGCGTATGGATAAAGTGTCAACTAGAGGTTTTGCATATGGTTATATATCAAGTGTTATTCCATTTGGAATTAGCTTAGGTGTTATTTTATTCTTAGGCTTAGATAAAGCTATTGGATATCAACTTGGTTTTATGATTACTGCTTTATGGTGGGGATTACTAACTATTCCAATGATTAAAAATGTAAAACAAAAACATTATATAGAACCTGAGCCAAAGCCAGTTGCGCAAAGTTTTAAACGCTTACTTAAAACATTTAGAAATATTAAACAACACAAAGTTGTTTTTGTTTTCTTAATTGCATATTTTCTATATATAGATGGGGTAGATACAATTATTAAAATGGTTGTTCCATATGCAACTGCCGTTTTAGGAGGTAACTCTCTTGATATGTTTACACTATTGGGAATTTTATTAATTATACAAATAATTGCTTTCCCATGTGCCATTATTTATGGAAACTTAGCTAAAAAATATTCAGCAAGATCTATGATTATTGTAGGAATAATTACTTATATCATTGCTTGTATTTCTGCTTTTTTCATTACCTCAATTTGGCACATATTTATCTTAGGCGCAATGATAGGATCAGCACAAGGTGGTATCCAAGCGCTAAGTCGTTCATACTTTGCGAAAATTATTCCTAAAAATAATTCAAATGAATTCTTTGGTTTCTATAATGTATTTGGCAAATTCGCAGCTATTGTTGGACCAATGGTTATGGCTTTAACTACTACCTTAACTGGTAATGCTAGATATTCTATATTGGCTATTATTCCATTATTTATAGCTGGATTCTTTGTCTTTATAACATTACCAAAAGATATAGGAAATGTTAAAATTACTGAATAATTAATAAATAAAAAATCAACAGAAAATAATCCCGATTTAATCGGGATTATTTATGTTATGAATAATTTCACAATTAATATTACCGTTTTGCGTGAATCCCCAGTCAAAACGAATTCTTGGTACCTCATATTCAAAGTACCATCTAATTGATACTTTTTTCTGCCCTAGATAACCTTTAAATAAAGCGCAAGTTGTAATTGATTCATCTATAATATCAATTGGGGTAATTTGATTGAATTTATTAATATCCCCTTCTTCTGTTAAATAACTTATAACTGCTTCTAGATACTGTTTAGCTTGATTAGCTCTATTTCCTAAAACCATCTCTTCTTGTTCATTCCATTTTTTAAATTTACTAGTAATATATATAGGTGAAGTTAATACAAATCCGTTATTTTCTTGTAAAATTCTAATATATATATAATCACTTGGCAATTCTTTTAAAGTTATTGTATTAATATAGTCAAATTGATTTGGTGTGATTTTTTCAACTTCATACTCACCACAAACAATTGAAATCTCTATGATTTTCGCACTCCCATGAACCTCTAAATCAATTGTATATTTTTCACATTCAACTATAGTCTCTCCCATTAATTGTCCATTTACCTTAAAATCAACATAAACTCTATCATCATTTGTTGCATATGTGCTTCGTCTTTCAAGTCCATTCCATAAATGGTTTCTTGTTAGTTTTTCAGTGACTATTGCTGTAATTGCACCTGTCCCAAAAGCACTGTCACGTTTATCAAAATACTTAAAAAATCGACCCCTTGATTCTTCAATGGTTTTTGGTCCACCCATTAATCCATAATGCAAGTCTGAACATCCACATACCGCTGGTTTATAACCATTTTTAATTGTTTGATGAAGTAACCACTCTGCATTCCCAAAAGCGCTAATAGCTTCACACAATCGTTCTCTATGAAGTAAGTTATCTTCATACCGTGGAATTTTCCCACCGATATGACATTCTACAAATACATCATCACGTTTATTGTATAATTCATCTACTTCATACATAGGTATGTTATAAAGTGGAGGTAAAGGTTCTTTTAAACTTTTAAAAAATATATTTCTGTCTCCTCCTGTTGGTGGATGTGCTTCATAAGATAAAAAAGGTATATATTCATAAGCTTTATCATACTCATTACACACTTTTGTATACTCTTGCCAAATTTTTTCACGATTCACTTCTGGAAACGACATTGGACCAACAGCACAAAAATCAAATCGTCCAATCATTTTTGCTTGATGATGTCTGGCTTTTGGAGAAATCTTCTCACTATTTACATGCATTAAATGCATGGATTTATCTCCCCAACCATGGGCATGTAAGTCACCCCAAAAGATTTGATTTGTAGGACTTTCTTTACAAACAATTGGATTTGAATTAAATTCTTTTCCACTAATACTATGAATAACCTTTAATCTATATGTTTTTTCTTCATTAAAAGTTTTTTTATAAATAGCCATTCCGTTGGTTAAGGAAATAAGTTTTTCATCAACCATTACTTCATCAAAACAGTTTTCCATTATATTACCACATTTATCAAAAGCTCCAACATGGATAGGATAATTTTCACCTTTAATTGCTACTGTTGGACCTAGAACTCTAATCAATCCTAATTCATCACGATTTATTATATTATATATTAATGGAGTATTATTAATTGGTAGTGGACGATTAGTTAGCTTATTAAAGTATTCTATGAAGAAATAACTTTGTCCAGAGGTAAAATAACTATTCGCATTTTTAATTGTAATTAGTATTTGCTGGTCTTTATACCCTTTCTCTTTTAAAAACACACGACATATATTAGAAAATCCTGGTACTTTATGTATAAATTCAACTGCTATGTCACTTTTATACGAAATATAATTTGCAGCTTTTGGGTTTTTCATTTGAAGTTCGTGAGCTATACTTCCATTCAATATATAAACAAAAAAACCATCACCTTTAAGACATGCTTCTTTCAATGTGATATTAATTGCCCACGTTCCTTTAGTGGCAGCTCTTACCCTGAAATTTTCACCTTTGTAGCAGATCCCTAAAGAATCTGTAAAAGAATAATCATAATTCACTTTTAGTTTACTATATTCTTTTGGGATTGCATTTGTTGCACTATCCATATAATTATTTATCATTTTAGTCTCCTATATGCTTTAAGTAATACTTGTTGATGTATTTCCCAATTTAATTTATCTTCAATTGCTTTTTTACCATTCTGTCCCATTTCTATAGCTTCTGTTGGATTATTTACTAAATAAATCATAGCATCTGTTATTGCCTGTCTATCGTGAGGATCCACACTAATACCACATTTATATTTTAACACCACACCTTCCATACTTTTGAAATTCGAACATATAACTGGAATCCCAGCTGCCATGTATTCAAATATTTTTGTGGGAGGATCAATCTTGTTATTAGGATAATCTTCAAATAAGCATAACCCACAATAACTTTGTTCATATATTTTAAGAGTATCTTCTCTTGTCAGATAACCAACATAAGAAACATTTTTAGGTAATGATTTTAAAAACTCATCAAACTTTTCTATGTCAACTCTCCCTGCAATTTTAAGTTGACTATCTTTAAGTGGTTCTATTGAAAAACAAGTATTATATAACCCTCTTTCTTTCCAAATAGCTCCTGTGTAACAGAATTGTTTGTTTGTAATCTTAATACTATAATCAATATGAATATTTTCAAACTCTTCTTTAATAGGAAGATTCTCAACTAATACTACATTATTAATATACTTAGAAAACCTATCATAGGTACTCCTTGCAACAGCAATAACTAAATCGCAATAGCTAATGTTTCTTCTTTCAATGCAATCAACAACTCTTGCAAGTATTGGTCGTAAGAAAGTAGGAACCCATTCTTTTTCATACATTTGCATGGGGGTATTTTCATGGGAGTCATACACCACTTTAGCTTTATTTCTTTTCAAATATTTAGCATATCTAAATAATTCTAAATCATGGATATGGTAAATATCAGCATTGATTGCCATAGCTTTTTTTATCATCTTTTTGTCGTAAAATAATATCCGTTGTAAACGATTTGAGCCTATTGCTTCAAAAAAGCCTAATAGATGAACTCCTTTTTCAATATTATCATGTCGTCCTGTTGAGAGATAAGTAACATCATATCCATCGTTTGCTAAAGATACACACTCTTTATGAAAAATGCGAATATCATGTCGTTTATGAACAATACTTATGTGGCAAACTTTACAACTCATTTATATATCTTTCTATGATTTTTTTCGTCTTAAATGCAATATATATTAAAAAATTCGATTTGTTCTTTTCCCTCTAAATATCATTTATCAACATGGCGTACCCTTTTACATAAATACTCTTTTTGAATAAAAAAGAAAAGAGCTATATTTATTATGTTGTGCTAGCAATGTTATCATAAGGCATTATTCTTTTACGTGAATATTATACTGTAATTTCTCTAATACCTGTAATGCTTGCAGTCTATGTTCTTCACTATACAATTCAATTCGTAGTGCACCACCATAGCTTTCACGATTGTTTAAAATCCCAATATTCTTTATGTTAATATTGTTTTTTGCCAGAATGGTAGAAACATCTGCTATAATTCCAGGTTTATCTTCAACACTTATTGAAAAATCATAAATTTTATTCATTATGCTAGTCTGTCTATTATCAAAAGAATCACGATATTCTTTTGATTGAGTAAACAGCATTAAAAGAGTTTTTTCATCTTTATTGATAATAGCTTCTTCAAATATCTTTATTTTATTAATAAATACTTTTAAATTATCTTGTATTTCTTGTGAGTTATGTAAACATATATCTTTCCAAATAGTAGGTGATGAAGAAGCAATCCTTGTAATATCTCTAAATCCACCAGATGCTAAAGTATGCATATAGTTATTGTCTTGATCATTGCTTTTCACCATATTTACTAGCGATGAAGCAATAATATGGGGAATATGCGAAATACTAGCTACGATATAATCATGATATTCTGGTGAAATTATCAAAGGAATAGCTTTAATTTTTTTAATCAAACTTTGAAATAAAGCCATTTGCTCTTCTGTATTAAATGATGATTTCGTTATTAAATAATAAGCATTTTCTAATAAAATTTCGCTAGAATAATCATAACCATTTTTTTCAAGACCTGCCATTGGATGTCCACCAATGTAAGATACCATTGGATGTAATTGATTTACTTGATGTGCCAAGGAGTTTTTTGTGCTACCCACATCTGTAATAATACATGATGTGGGTACAATCTTACTAAATTTTTCAATAATACCAAATATACTATCTACAGGTGTACAAATAAATATTACTTGGCATTTTGCAAAGGATTTATTTATTTTTAAGGTATATTCATTAATTATATTTTCTTCTTTTGCATTCTTCAATGTTTCAGTATTATTATCATAGGCAATAATAAAATCACATGCTTTATGTTTTTTTAATGCTTTTGCAATGGAACCTCCAATTAAACCTAATCCAACAACACCAACAATCATGTTATATTTCTCCCCATTATATTAACTATTGGTTTTATTTGTCTTAATAATTCAGTAAAATCAATGGGGGTCAATGCTTGCGCACCATCTGATAACGCTTGTTCAGGATGAGGATGAACTTCTACCATTAATCCGTCACAGTCCGCTGCAACAGCTGCTCTTGCTAAAGGAATTATATAATCTTTAACTCCACTTGCATGAGATGGATCAACAAATATAGGAAGATGAGATTTTGCTTTCACAACGGGAACAGCTGAAATATCTAATGTATTTCTTGTTGCTGTTTCAAATGTTCTAATACCTCTCTCACAAAGTATAACTTTTGAATTGTTTTCTCTAATAATATATTCAGCAGCATTTAACCATTCATCAATTGTAGCTGATAAACCTCTTTTTAAAAACACAGGTTTATGAGTCCTACCAACTTCTTTTAATAGTTCATAATTTTGCATATTTCTAGCACCAATTTGAATAATATCAAGATATGGTTCCGCAATATCTAATGCACGAATACTAGTTACCTCACTAACCATTAACATGTCAAAATCTTTGGCAGCTTTTTTCATATAAATGAGCCCTTCTTCTCCTAACCCTTGAAAGGAGTAAGGTGATGTTCTAGGTTTAAATGCACCACCTCGTAATATCTTTATACCTGATTCATGCAAATACTGTGCTGTATTATAAACCTGTTCTTCACTCTCAACAGAGCAAGGTCCTGCAATCATAGTAAAATTCGAACCTCCAATAATCACATCTTTAATTTTTATTGTTGTGTTTTTTTCTGTGAATTTCCGATTAACCAATTTATATGTTTCTGTAATAGGAACTAATTTATCAACTCCTGGCAATAATTCCATATTTTTATTAGATAAGACAGCTTTATCCCCTACAACACCAATAATTGTAACTTGCTTTCCAGTAGATAAGTGTGCCTCAAGACCATATTTATGTAGTTTATCTACTACGCTCTCAATATTCTCCTTAGTTGCCTTTGATTTCATTACAATAATCATTCAATAATTCTCCTAATTTTTCTTAATAATAGTATAACATATTTGAGTTATTGTTATTGTAGCTGTTTTTTATACCAGGACAATGAAAATGTAGGATTTCCCGATAGATAATGACTAGTATAAGTAACATTATTGAACTCATAAGAAATTTTATAAAAATGTTTTTCTGATGATATAAACGGAATCCTACCTACCTTAATTACTTCATCTGCTAAAGCATAACAGCATTTAGTAAATACTAATTTATTTTCCTCATCAATAATTTTTATTTTTATTTTTAAATTTTTCGTAAAATCATTAACAATTAATATTTCATGATATCCATTTATAGGTTCGCTCATTATAACTAGTAGGGGTTGTTGTGCCCTTTTTATATAGTCATATGCCAATTTTTTTTCAAAATAATAATCTACTATTGCATCTGAGAACTGTGGCCAACCATCACGTAAATTCCACCATATAATGCCAGTTTTGCTCCATTTTTGTTGCCTAAAAAGTTCAATGAAAAATTTCATTGCTTCTGCTTGAGATATCTGTGAAGCTAAAGAAAAATCTTCTAAATTATCTGGAATTTGGCCGAATAATACACCTATCTGATTTACCATTAATTGGATTCTAAAATTATATCTGTCATCCTTATCTGGCATAGGTGAAGTACAATGAAGTAGCCATTCTCTATTATTTTCATAAGGCCATTTATACTCATTACTAATAAATTTTTCAATGCTTTTTGGTGAAGGGCATCCATGATATCCTATTTCGCTAGCAAAATAGCAAGTTGCAGATTTGTAAAAATCGCTTTTATAATAGTCTCTTGGTCCCCACAAGTGGCATTCTGGTAATACATTATTTGAGCCATTATTGTGCGATTGTGAACTTATGTATGGAGACGATGGTAAATATTCTTTATATGGGTCATGAATTGAAACTAATTCACTTAGTAATTTACGGTTTATCTTATTTATTGCAGGATCAAGGTTCCCACCAAACCAAGAATGTGCACAATCTACTTCATTGTCTCCTGCCCATAAAACTAAACAAGCGTGTGTTCGTAATCGCTTAATTACAGCTATTCCTTCTTTTTTTATATCGTTTAAAAGGTTTTCATCTTGTGGATATACTGCACATCCAAACGAAAAATCCTGCCATACCATAATTCCATATTTATCACATAGTTCATAAAACATATCATCTTCATAAATATTTCCACCCCAACATCTAATCATGTTACACCCTAAATCATTAACTAGTTCAATCATTTTCTCAATATGTTCATGATCTTTTGAATGTAGAGCATCAGCAGGCACCCAATTTGTTCCTAATATGAAAACTCTTTTATGATTGATGTTAAATATAAATTGAGAGTTTTTCTTATCACTTATAATTTCACTTCTTAATAACTTAAGAATGCGTATTCCAAATTTCAAACTAACTTGTTCTATTTTTACACCATTTTTCTCTAATGTTATTTTCGCCTCATACAAATCAGGATTTCCTTTTCCTCTTGGCCACCAAAGAAATGGATTATTTATTGTAAATAAATGCTTTCCAGATATGAATAGTACATTAACCTTTTCATATACTACTTGGCCATTACATTCAGCTTGAATTTTCAAAGTGTATTCATGATAATCATAATCATCAATTGCTAAAGAAAAGTAAAATAACATATCAGCATGAGTTTCATAAATCCCCATGGTTTCCACATGGATTTCTTCAATTACTCTCGTTTTCTGATACAAATAGCACTCTTTAAAAATCCCAGCAGAAAGTAGTCGTGGAAAAATATCCCAACCATACATATGTGGTGCTTTTCTAATATAAAGCGACTCAACATTAAAAGGAAATGCGCCACAATATAATGGATAATCTTTTTGTAACGCGCTATCTTTTACAGGGTAAAAATGAACTACTAACTCATTATTATTTTTGATTATATCTTCCACTAATGCTTCATGGCTTATTAACATATTATTACTTTGTAAAACTAATTGTCCATTTAAATACACATCAGCTATGCAATCAAGCCCTTCAAAGCACAAAGTAAGTTTTGAATTATCTCCATTATATTCAAATTCCTTGAAATACCATTTATGATAATTTTCATATTTATAGTTTTTTTCAATATGGCTTCCAAAATATATATCATCAATTAAATGATTGTTTAATAAATCAATTTCAAAATTACCTGGAACAGAGGCTTTGATTACTGTGATTTCATTAGTATTAATATTATCTATAGTGGTGAAATTACAATCTATTTGATTATAACAACAATACCATTGTCCTGTTAATAACACTTTATTTGGAAGATTTGCTATTTTCATTAATTATACACTATGGGCTAAGTAATAATATCTTGACCCCATCCTCTTTATTTACTATTTAAATCTCTTATCTTTTTGATTTAAATTTCATTATGCTTATATACTTCCTTCATACAATTACTTTCTAAGTTCTTTAGCAGTCTCATATATCATAGCTATATTTTCATCTGGAGTATTCGCGTCCATATTAATACAGCAAATACCCGCATTATGTACTCCTCCATTATCTTTTACTAGTCTTAATATATCATCTTTAACCTCTTTTGGAGAACATGATAGTATTTTCACAGGACTAAGTCGTAAATTCAAAAAGACATCTGGTAAGTATCTTCTACACATAGATACATCACTACCATATCCAACATCAAAAAAAGTAGCACCTTTTACTTTTTGATATCCTTTAATAACATTTTCCATATTATCTCCACAATGATGAATTCCATATGGTTTATAAAGGTTTGCTAATTTCTGATCATATTGCAATAAATACTTTTCATATAAGTCATTAGAAATCATCTGAACTGAACAATTCGAATGTAAAGTCACTGGTTTGTCAAAATTAAGTGTTTGCCTATTTACAGCAGTTGATGTAGAACCTGTTCTCTTTTGTATATATGATACAAACTCAATCATAGTTTCATATATTTTGTTAAATAATATATCAATAATAGGACTCTCATCCATCATGTCAATAAACAATTGTTGTCCTCTCAAATCTAATCCATGATTTAGTACGCCATTCCAGTCAACGTCACCTTCAATATATCCAAACTCATTTTCTAATTTATCCATCATATTAATCATTTGGTTCATGGGATAAGTAGTGTAAATATTAGGTTTTTCTAAGGTTATAACTTGTTCGTCTGTTAAATTTAGTGGAATTACATCTGGTGGACCATCTATATGGAATCTGATCTCACAACCAAATAATTGAGGAATCAGAAATCCAGCAGCTAAATGCACTGGCCCAATAACTGGTTTCTCTATTAAATGCTTATCTCCTAACCCTTTAATTTTAAAACGATTATATAAAAAGTGTCTCATTATCATTTCATCATGAACTCGTCTTTTAGGATTAAAGAAAAAATCTTCATCAAAATTAATTTTCGCATGTTTATGCCACCATCCAGGTGTAAAAACAACTTCAACAGGTAACACTTGTTTTGCTTTCACTTTATACTCTTTTCTCTAATAATTTCATATATATTGCCATAGTTTTTTCTCCTGAGATTTTCCAACTATAATCATTATTAATTCTTTCAAGGGTTTCTTTACTGATTGTTGATAATCCATTTTTCTCTATATCCAAAACAATTTTTTCTAGTTGTATTTGTAATCCTTCTACTGACTGCTCATTAATAATCCATCCTAATTGGTACTTTTTAATAGGAATTGCTATTTCTCCAACATCATTAACAACAAAATGTTTATTCATTGATAAAGCTGTTAATAATAACCCACTTTGTGAAATAGTTTGATAAGGTAACACAACTATATCACTTATTTCCATCCATCTTGTAAAGGCATAATCATTTAGCAATTCATCTTTAAATATAATATTTGAATTGGCTCTAATCACTGGATGATAATTCATTTTGTTTTTACCTATAACAACCAATTGAATCCTATTATTACTCATAAGTTTCTTAGACTTCAACCATGCTTTTACTAGTAAATCTGTTCCTTTATATTCTTCCATATATCCTAGAAGTGAAAAAACAATTCTTTTCTCTTTATTGTAATCTATAGGTTCAGGAGGATACATGTTTTTAATATCTAGTAGTCCATGATTAATAACTGTAACTTTTAAAAATCCATGTACTGCTAATATATTGGCTGATGTTTTTGTATGTACGATTATTCTATCAGCAATTCCCATTAGTTTTAGATATACCTTTTTCTTACTTTGCTCAAAGTTATGACTAAAAGTATCATGGGAAGTGTAAACAAATTTTATATGTAATTTTCGCTTCATATACTTAATGAATAGATAATCAATAAACGCCATTCGCGACCACTGTAAATGTACCACTTTTATATGATGTTTCTTAATAAGTTTATATAGCTTTTTTTGTGAAAACAAATAACTACTAACTTTTTTTATTGTTAAAGAGTACCTAGAATAGTCATATAGTCTTTTAATTTGATGGTTTTTGGATAAATTATAATTACTATTACCCACATAAATAATATCCATTGATGACATAGCAGATAACAAGCTATGATCATATAACGCTAAATTATGATATGACATTGGATCAACATAAATTATCTGCTGACTGATCTTTTTAAAAAACTTTAAATACTCAATAGCAATTTTTTCAAAATGGAATATTTTTGTTGCTTGTGCTTTTAAATTATTTAAATATACTTCATCCGGATAACACTTTATTAACTTCAATATTTCTTTAGCCAATGCTTTAGCATCATTATATGGTTCATAATATGTAGCTTTATTAAAAGTTACTTCAACTAATGCTTCTTGTTTTGAAGAAATAACCGGCACTTTATAAAGCATAGCCTCAACAGCTGTCATACCAAATCCTTCATAAATAGACGGTGTGATGTAAGCATACGCATCAATAAATAATTGTTTTAGATTTCCATCTTCTACATACCCCATATAAGTAATATAATCTTGTAGTCCGTAGTTTTTAATCATTTCGTTAATATTGACATCATCATATGACTTGCCAATTAAAATTAATGGTAATTGGCATTGATCTTTTATTAATGAGTAAGCTTTAATAAGTGTTTTAATATTCTTATGAGCAAATCCAACATTAATTGCAAGTAAATGCTTTCTTTTTGATTTCCTAATTGTTTTTGGTGCCACAATCGGATTATATATTTTAGTAATTTTTTCAATATAAGCTGGAAAATATTTTATCATTTCATGATAATCAAAATCAGAAATAGCCATTACGTAGTCACGTAATGAAAAATCAATTTTATACAATATATTTTCTTTAATTCTAGATAAAACACCAAATGAAGAAGGATGAGATTTGAAATGAATATCATGTGGAAGAACAATTGTTGGGATAGAAAATTTATGGAATCCTGTGTAATAAATTGGGAAAAATAATATATCAACATTATCTAAATGTTGTTTAATTATAAAAGTTCGCAAATACATATCTTGAATGAATCTTTTAATCTTCCATCGTTTAAAAGTAATAATAGTAGCATTTTTTGCAAGTTTTTTTGCTTTATTTTCATAGTCTTCATAACAAAAGAGTACTAATTCTGTTTGAGGTGATTGACTGATAAAACCTGTAATCAAGTTACAGATTACTTGTTCTTTGCCGCCTTTGAACTCTTTATTAAAGTTAGTTAAATCAATAGCAATTTTCATTGTTTTTCTCCACCAGTCTTCATAAGCACTTGATGAATCTGCTTAGCAACAACTCTAGGGTTATACCTTTTAATTACTTCTTCTTTACAATCTTTTAAATCTGAGTTGTCTTCTTTTATTGATAAAACTTCAATTATTTTTTTCGCCAATATATCTTCGTTTTCAATGTCCATAAAATATTGTGCTCTATTAAAAGTTGATTCTCTCATAACCTCAATATCAGATACCAATACTTTTTTTTCAAATAGCATTGCCTCTAATGGAGTCATACCAAAACCTTCGAACATAGTAGGACTAATATTTAAATCAGCCATTTTGTATAGATAATTTCTTTCTGCTTCTGAAATGTACCCAGTAAAATGAATTCTACTATTCTTATTTTTTATATTATTAGCTTCGTCATTTTCACTAGTACCAATAAGAATTAAATCATGTTTGATTTTTTCTTTAATTAAATCAAAAGCTTTTATTAAGGTGTGAATATTTTTATGATACCTTAATGAATTTACACACAATATATATGGGGTTTTTACACTAAACTTCTTTATTTTAGTTGTATCAATGGAAATAGGAACAGGAATCACATTAATCTTTTTACTACTTTTGGGATAAAATCGGCTAATATGCTTTTTATTTACATTAGTACTAGTAATAATGGCATCTGAATATTTCATCATTGAATCATGCCTTTTCACTGTAATATAATATTTGGCTTTTCCTAATTGTTCAGAAAAAAAACGATGATACATATCAAGCACCATGATTACTACAGGTATCTTCCATCTTGTTTTTATTGTAATACTATTAAAAGGTTGAAAAATAACATCGGGTTTAATTTTATTTACGATTTTTTTAATATATATTTGATCAATAAATAATACGTTTAAATAATAATAATATTTTTTGAATATTTTTGGAATTTTATCTTGTTTCCCATAAGAGATGGTTATAATTTTAGGATATTTTTTTGTCAACTGCTCTTTAACTATATCATTAACTATAAATATATAATGTTCTTGCAAAGATAAAGCCATCAATCCTTCTACAATATTAAGCTGATGATAACCAATTCCAGTTGCAGTATTAACATCTGATAAATGTACCATATTAAATACAATTTTCATAAATTCACCTTTTTATAGTTTATGTACTATATTATAGCAAAAATTCTATTGATGCTGATACAATTTACATATATTAAAGAGAAATAAGTTAACATTAGTATAATTCAATCATTATAATGTCTTGGGTTTGGTGATTTCACTACAAAAAACTCCAACACTTGTTCATTAGTATTTGATACATTCATTTTTGTTTTATATGGAATATTTATGATTTGCCCATAAGTATATGTGGCAAACTCTTTTTCATTTAGTGCCAATGTAAGATTGCCTCTTACAATCACCATATATACATTTGAATTTGCGAAGTGAAGTGGAAGTGCTTCATCTTTATTTAAAATCATATGGTTTATATTTACATGATTATCGTCCACAATTTTCTCTATTGTTTTATTATTCCCTGTTGTTATTTCATAAATTTTTTCTATCATTTTCTTCTCCTTTATATAATAGTTACATAACATAACACTATCCTTAATATCTTATAATTGATTTTATAGTGGTAGTATAGTATAGTTATCAGATAATTTCCGTTGCAATTGCAACATTAAGGCAAACATGAAAATTATCTATAAAAAAATACTATCTTGTCCTCTCTTTGAAGGAATAAAGTATGAGGAATTACCTCAATTACTTCAATGTATAAAAGCAAATTATCACTCATATTCAAAAAATGATATTATTTTTATGCAAGATGATGTTATTAATGAAATCGGCATTATTCTTTCAGGGAATATTGACATTGCCAAAGAAGATTATGTTGGTAATAAAGTAATTATTAGCAGATTAGAATCTAGTGATTTATTTGCAGAAGTTTTTGTTTGTTCTGGAAAAAATATCAGCCCAGTTACAGTTTCTAGTCATGGTGATAGTGAAATAATGTTTATTGATTTTAATCAGTTAATTGGTATATGTGAACATTCTTGTACCTTTCATAAAAAACTTATTAGTAACATGATGACAATACTAGCAAATAAAACGTTGGTTATGAATGAAAAAATGGAATATCTAACAAAAAAAACAATAGAACAAAAACTTAGCATTTACTTAGTAAACCAAATTAGAAAAAATGCAAATCTTTCCTTCACAATTCCCTTTAAACGTTATGAACTAGCTGAATATTTGCATAGTAATAGGAGCGCTTTATCAAGGGTGCTAAGTTTGCTACAAAAAAAAGGTATTCTTGTTTACAAAAAGAATACCTTTACAATTATTAGTCCTAAAAAATTATATAAACTTTATTTAGAAAACTAGTTTAAAGTAAAATAGATTAAATCAGATCTGTCTTTTTTATATAATTATAATAAGCCATCAGAAATATTTAAAGAGAAATATAACAACTTAGCTCAACTACAATATCAACTATTGTGCCATTATTTAGTGATATCTAAAGAACGCTATTATCATGTCAATTATATCAATTTATTGGTAAACTCAAATGCATATAAATCACAATTAAACATATGAAAATATAAGCTTATTTCTTTTTCTTGTAACGAACTTACATCAGATAAGTCATTCCAAGTAACTATCTTATTAATATCATTTGTAGTATGAATCATGTCACAGTCATTTATTGTGAATCCAGAAATTGGTTTATTATGCTCATCTCTTATTTCTATTTTCATAAATCCTGTAGCTGAAGTATCTACATTTATTAATAATTGGTTACCATTAAATATAAGTATAGGTGTTTTTATTGAACCGTACTGATAACCAGCACTGGCTGAAACAAATCCATCTCTTCTCATAACCAATCGGCTAATTGCAGTGACATTATTTGTTGGTTTAAGATTGGCTTTAGCTATTATTTTGTTTTCTCTTTCTTCATATTGATCACCTCTACCATACCCATGAATTATATCACTACCCATATAGTATAAATACATATTATTCCCATTACCTGGGACAATTCCATGAACCATGTATTGTGCATAGGCATCAAATTCGTGTTTCTCACCTAATCTAATAAAAGGTTTTCTATCGTAAAAATCCCAATCAATTCCATCTCTACTTGCTGCAAAAAAGGTATCAATTGGACCTGCATTCATTGGTTTGTTTTCACTAAATTTATCAATAAAGCGATTATATTTAAAATACATTCCAGGAAACATTACATAGGTATCTGCTGCAAAAGGATATTGGTTAACACAATTTGTATAATAATCAATAACAGGTACTTCCTTATTGGCTTCTTCTACAAAAAACTGAGGATCTTTTTCATCTGGTTTTATAATAACTTTCATATCCTCTACTACACAAAATTCATCTAATGATTTACTCTCACCTCGTGCAATTGCTCTTACTTGTCCACCAATTTCATAATTCCTTCTAACAAATGTTACATATTTTTTAATTGTCTCATCATAAAATATAATATTTTGCGAGTCAAGATGAAACCCTCTATAAGTTTCCCCTTTAGTTTTTTCAAATCGCCTATCATCTAATACTTTTTCTTTTTCAAATTTAAAATGTATCCCATCGCTAGAACCATAAAGTCCCATATGTCGCTTAAGTCCATGCCTAGCTAATAGCTTATATTTATTCTTTTGATCATTAGGATCAATAAACACCATACAGCCACCGTCACCTAATCCGTCTTTTACACCCCCAGCACCAAAACCAATAATAATATTATTATCTTTCTCATGATAGTGTGGAGCTAAGCCAAGTGAAGGTTTATTAAAATTAATACCGTCAGTCGAGGTAGCTAAGCATACAAATGCATAAACACCATCTTCTTTATATAAGGTTTCGCCATAATAGAGTTTATAAATTCCTTCATCAAATATTATAGAGTTATATCCACCGATTCTATGATGTGGAGACTGATTTTTCCAAATGACAATTTCTCCTGTTTTTGTTGGCTGATGCACAACTAATTTGATATTTTCCTTAAACTGAATAAACTTATCATCTATAAATAATTGTCTACTTGAATAAACTTTCATAATTTCTTCCTTTCACAAACTTTAGTGGTTATCTTCATTAATTCAATAAAAAAGATGTTCTTATTTACATCATAATTATTAGTCTTCATCATTTATAGTTTCCCACATTGTAAAACTTTTACTACTAAATAATTTTATCCCTTGATAAGTTGCAACTCCAACAGCAAGTATCGTCCATAAAATTCCATATATTTTAAGTAGAGGGATAAGAATAACTCCCCCAATTATAACTAAAACAACCCCTAGTACAAACCAGATTGCTGTTTGAAATTTATCCTTTTTTTTTCTTTCTTTTTCCATGTTACCCCTCTTAATTACCTAATTATCATTATACAAAAAACATTTACTTGTGACTAGATAAACATGAATAAAAATGAAAAATCTTACTCTAAAGCAGTTAGAATCATAGCATAATATTTTTCTGCTTCAATGTAATATGGAACACTGTTTCCTGTTCCAAGAGCATAGCCACCTGTTTTCTTAGTCATTGTCAAAAGTTGCCTTGCTCTATGCTGGATTTCTTGATAGTTATGCGTGCAAATATAATGAAGATCAATTCCTCCAAGAATTGCAATTTTATCTCCATATTCTACTATAACTTGTTCAATGGGTAATATATTATCTTCAAAGGAGTGCTTTGCATCAAACGCCATATCATTTATTACATCATCCATTACATTTTCTAATTGCCCGCAAGAATGAAGTATTGCTTTTTTCCCATATGAATGAATTAATTTAACTATTTTTTTTTGCCATGGAAAAATAAATTGCTTCATCCATTTTTCGTTTATCATAGTTTGTGTATTAAAACCCCAGTCATCATTGACAATTGCGGCTCCAATCAAATCATTTCCCATTACATTTTCATAAAACTTATATAGAGTGTTCCCAACTTTATCAACAACCTTTTTAAAAAAATCAATGTCGTCAAAAAGTAATAAACACATATTATCATATCCAAGAAGTTGAGTTGTGTTTTCTAATAATCCACCAGGACTATAAATAATAGCTTTCATCCCTTTAGGTACTGATTTTTTCATATTATCAATATATGAGTAATCATAATTGTTTGCATCTGGCCATTGATAACGCAAAAAATCTTCTTCATTCTTTATTATGGCAGTTTCATTTAAAGATATGCTTTCTAATGTATCATGTTCATTTGAAGAAAATAGAAAACCATCAGGATAGCTAAGCGTAAAATAATCAAAACCAGCGTAACGATAAGCCATCATTTTAATAATATTACTTTGTAAAAAAGATTTTCCTTTTAGCTCTTTCTCACTAAGTTGCTCATACATTTTATCATTAAGAAAAAACTCAAACAAAGTTGGTCTATCTGGAACTTTATTGCTTAATATTTTTTCTATATTTTTAAAATTTGGTTGTCTTTCACTGGTAATAGACAAAAGTTTATTTAAATACATCATTTTTATACTACTCTACTAATACTTATTTGATAAGAGCATCTACTAATGCTTTATCAAATTGTATTCCTTTATTTGAAATAAATTCTTCAATAGTTTTCTATTTAGGTATAACCACCTTATAACACCTAGCTAGTATTTAAGTATCTTTCAATGGATATTATATCATTATGTTCCCACCTATACCAATTAAAATAACATATGTTGTTTTTTTTAACGCAAACGTCTACTTATGTGGTTTTTCTTGTTATAATAATATTAGAAGGAGATTTTCTTATGAATTACACATCAAAAAGAAGACATTTAGCTGTGCTAAATGGTGAAATTCCAGATCGGATTCCAATTGCTCCAAGAATTTGGGCTTATCTATTAGAACAGAAAAAAACTCACTTACAATTTAAACAATTATATGATTATGACCCTATCATTTGGGGAGAATCAGGATTTCCATTTCATTTTGATGATAATGTAGAGTACTTGTTAACTCATAAAAATAAAAAAGCAAAAAGAAATCTTGAAAAAACAATTACTGAAGTCTACAAAGATAATGATAAAAAGAAATATATAACCTTACATGTTGATACCCCTGCTGGAAGATTGACACAGATTAAAGCATATCCAGACCCTAATGATCGTTCATATGGTATAAACCCTAATCCTCATTTAATTGAACCTCTTATAAAAGATAGAAATGACTTAGCAAAAATAAACTATTTAATGATTCAATCTCCCTATTTTCCAGAGCCTTTGTTTAAAAATACTGAAAAATTAGTTGGTGAAGATGGAATTGTTCATACTCGTATTACAGGTGGCGTAGACGATATGGTTGTTAATTCATTAGGCCTTGAAAATTGCCTTATGCTTTATTATGATGATAAAGATTTTTTTGTTGATGTAATTGATACTTTTCATCAGTATTATAAAAAACTATTAAAACACACCTTAGAACAAGGTGCACCTATAATCTTTGAAGCTTGGTTTAACGCAAGTTTGAGTACAGGTTGGTCACCTGATATGTATAGAGAATTGTTTTTAGGAAAAATTATAGAAGATATTAATCTAACCCATGAATATAATGCCTTTTTCCATTTTTATGATGATGGGAAATTTATGCCATTAGCAAAAGATTTTGCTAATTCTGGAATGGATATGATAACAACTTTAACCCCACCTCCATCTGGCGATACAAATGCTAAAGAAATTAAAAAAATTATGCATGGTAAAACTGTTATGAGTGGGTATGTTGATACAATAAATATTAGATATGGTACACCCGAGGGAATTACAGCACAAACTAAGCAAGCATGTGAAATATTAGGAAAAGATGGTTATTTCATATT
Source organism: Clostridiales bacterium (assembly GCA_023145435.1). GTDB lineage: Bacteria > Bacillota > Clostridia > DUPQ01 > DUPQ01 > JAFGUQ01. The sequence continues at coordinate 83,715 of JAGLDS010000001.1, read as the reverse complement.
AGGAACATCTGACTCAATTAGAGATGGCAGTCCTAAAGAGAATATTGATGCTTATTTTAAAGCAGCACTAGCCTATGGTAAATATAAGTAAAGAATTATCGATTAGTAATAGTTGAGGTATGAAAGCATGAATAATATTCATTTATCAGAAATCAAAGCTCAATATGAGTATCAGCTTCTTGAAAAAATTCTTCCATTTTGGATGAATCATAGTATCGACTCCATTTATGGTGGTTACATGACTTGGTTGAATCGTGACGGGACCTTAATAAGTACTGATAAATCAGTTTGGATGCAAGGAAGAGGATTATATATATTTTCAAAAATGTATAATCAATTTTCAAAAAATCAAAAATGGCTTGATACAGCAGCATCAGGTTATAATTTTATTAAGAATTATTGCATTGATAAAGACAATAGATTATTTTTTAGAATGACCAAAGATGGTAAACCTATAATAAAAAGAAGATATATTTTTTCCGATGTTTTTGTAGCAGCTGGAATGATGGAATATTATATAGCAACAAAAAATTTAGATGCCTATAATTTATCATTACAAAGTTTTAAAACAGTATTTGATGTATTTTATGGAGAACTCAAGTTACCATCAAAGATAGTTACCGAAAACAGGTTAATGAAAAATCACTCATTGGTAATGATTATGATTGATCTTTGTAAAACAATGAGACAAGGTGACAATTCATATGATTATGCCAAAATCATAAAAGATTCAATACATCAAATTGAACATCATTTCTTTTTTAGCGACAAAAAGATGCTAATAGAGAATATTGGTCCATCAGGTGAATATTATAGTGATATTCCAGAAGGAAGACTTCTAAATCCAGGCCATGCTATTGAAACAGCTTGGTTTATCCTTGAAGAAGGTATAACAAGTAACAATCAAGCATATATAAATTTAGGTTTAAGTATTCTTGATTCTTCACTGTTAACAGGGTGGGATAAAAAATATGGTGGTTTATATTCTTTTTTAGATAGCGAAGGTCTGCCACCTTATAATTTAGAATGGGACATGAAATTATGGTGGCCGCATAATGAAGCAATCATTGCCACTCTTATGGCTTATTCTTACACAGAAAATAAAAAATATTTACAGTGGTTTGATACAATTAACAACTATATTCAGTCAAATTTTTATGATAATGAGTATGGCGAGTGGTATGGTTATCTTCATAGAGATAATACAATTTCCTCATCTGTTAAGGGATGTATTTGGAAAGGTCCATTTCACGTACCTAGAAGTTATATGTATGCTATTAAAATGTTAAAAAATATAACTAAATAATTTTCTTAATATTCTTACCTATTTTATAAGGAGTAACCACTGAAGAATAGCGATTAATGATTTTGCCTTCTCTACTAATTAGAAATTTTTCAAAATTCCACTTAATATCCTTTCCTTTTTTTCGAGGTGTGTTCATTATCAAGAATTTATATAGTTCATGTCGGCTATCACCATTTACATCAATTTTAGAATACATGGGAAATGTAATTTTATATGTACTTTGACAAAAGCTCAAAATTTCTTCATTAGTTCCTGGATCTTGATTTTTGAACTGATTACAAGGAAATCCAATGATAATTAGTCCTTTTGCTTTATATTCTTTATAAAGCTTCTCTAATCCTTCAAATTGTGGTGTAAAGCCACATTTGCTAGCTGTATTAACAATAATAATAAATTTTCCTTTATATTCTTTTAAAGTATTTTCAAACCCTAAAATGTTTTCCACTGTAATGTCATAGATACTCATAATCAATAACCTCTATTCCTTATATGTATACCCATATTTGCTCTATGGTAGAACAAATTATACGCTTATGAGAAATACTGCTTTTTATGAATTTATTAATAATTACTTCTACTATTTTATGTAAATAACTCAAATGATAGAACAAATAGCTGTCAACATATTGTGAATAAGTACGAAAATGATATAATAACAATTAGAAGAGGTGATAAAATGAAAAATATGTTTCATGAAAATAAATGGCAAAAAATTCAAAAAGTTAAAAAAAAGAAAACTGTTGTAAAAAATCCTGAAGAAAAGAAAGAAGAAGTAGATAAGAAAGAAAAAAAATAGGAGAGTCAATTTATGATAAAATGGATTGTTATTTTTCTAGTAACGTTTATTATATTTATGATCATTGATTTTTTGTGGTTAAGCATATTTGCAAAAAAATTCTACCATAAACATTTAGGATATATTATGGCAAAGAAACAAAATATGCTTGCAACAGTAATTTTTTATGTGGTTTTTATTATTGGTTTAGTCTTTTTTGTTATTAATCCTGCCATTAATAAACATAGTGTAGTCTATGCAATATTTGTAGGTTCTTTTTATGGAGTAGTAACATATGGAACATATAATCTCACAAATTTTGCTACAATAAAGAACTGGCCAATTTCCATTACTATAATCGATTTAATCTGGGGTGGATTTCTTTGCGGTCTAATATCATTAACAAGTTACCTACTGTTTATAAACTATCTCTAATTAGTTTTTATTAATACTTTTTATCTTCTTAATAAATCATTAATGAAACATTACCCATATAATTAACTCTTTCTCATCTTATATATAATTTTTTTAATACTATCTTTAGACAGATGAAATAATTGAACCAACTGTCCAATTGATTGTCCATACATATACTGCTCATAAATTTGTTTATTTCTTTTAGTTAAGTATTCTTTTGTGCCATTTTTTTCTCCCCAACCAATTCTTTTATGTTGATTAGTCGGAATATAAATATTTTCTCCAGTTATATATTGTTGAATCTGCTTAAGTAAATTAGATGGCAGCACGTCTTTCCCATTTTTATATGTCAAAATATTCTCCATTTCATTTTCAAATACAAAAAACACGATAATCACATCGTGTACATTAGTAAATGATTAACTTTTTCTCGCTACAAAAGTAGCCTATATTAAATTAAGTGGAAATCACCTGTGTTTTTTTCATTTGATATTTACCTCCTTTTTTAGTTGGTATTTATATTATAACTAACGTTTATATATTAAGCAAATTTTAAAGCGGCCATTTGACTGACCGCCTTGTCATAGTCTTGATTATCTCAAGACCACCTCTTTAAATATAATCACTTCATCACTCCTTTCTGTTAGGATTTTTGTATATATACAATTCCAGTATAAATAAAGTATAAGCGCATAACAAGGTAATAAATAATTATAAAAATATTTAACCAACTTATTTTGCCAATGATCCCATAGGATCCCACGGATCTAATACAACTAATTTTTCTTTTAATACATCTAATAGGTCTTTAGTTAGGTGCTTTTTATGTATAGCAACTTCATACATGAATTCATCGAACCATTCATCTGTCATCATAAAGTATCCCTTCTTCCCTCTTTTATCACCCCAGCTATTTTCTACTTTCCATCGGTCTGTTGTGCCATCAGGGCAAATGTTAACACCTGTGAAAACCATTGCATGTGTTAACACACTTTCTGCATAATCAAGCCTAGTTGCTTTACTCATGGTAAATGGTATTTTTAATGAAAGTTCGAAATCATAAACACCCATGCTCATAACTCCATCTTCTGAATTACTCATCTGTCCAACATCACACCCAAACCAAGTAGGTTCATCATCTAATAGTTGTTTTTTTGTCAATTGTTTCATTGTATCTATATTTACATTTAAGTACTTAATTTTTTCTCCTTCATATACATTTCCTAAGTACTTCACAGTATAAACACGGTTAAATGGTTTATCAATTGTGGGAGCATTTATAACAGAAACATAGTCGTCTAGATTAATATCAACAACTTTTTTAAAGAATTGTAAACTATCCATATTCTCAGTAATATGATATTTCCCATCTTTATTGGTATATTCAAAATCAAAAGTATCAATTGGTTTTGATAAAAATTTACATAACATATCATAAATTGTTTGAACCATTTTCATTTTTTCATTTCGCAATTCTTCCATCTGTATATCTTTTTTATACTTTTCACGTAATTCATAAGCAAATTCCCGTAATTTTAAAACTAGTAATTTATTCATCATACGAGAATTACTACTATGAAAAGATTCAGGCATAACATCCTTTGGAATAACTCCATACTTTTTAACTAAGTTACTAAACATATCCCATTGCCCTCCATCATCTACTATGTGAGTTAGTAGATGATAAATAGTTCTAGAACTAGTTTCTAATTCTAAAGTATCTAAAATGCTTTCTAAAAAATAATTAGCTTTTTCTAATTTATCATAAAACATTAAATAACTTTGAGATAATTCAAATTCTTTAATATCTAATTTTTTCTCAATTTCGTGACGAAATAAATTTAATCCTGCAAATAACCAACATCTGCCACTTGAATTCTGTGCAGTCACCTTACTTGTTTTTATTTCTTTTGAAAATGTCATTTTCGTCTTGTAACTATCAGAAAACACTTTTGAAACTTTTAAAATACCTGCACTTGTAATAGCATTCATATATGCTTTATTATGTGAGTCCTTTAAAAACTTATTCCCAAATTCTCTTACTTGTTCTATTGTTAATTCTTTCATATCGTCTCCTTTATCTATTGGTCAAAATTGTATGAGCTTTTTTAAATTCTACAGGAATATCAATGGCCTGCGGACAATGGACTTTACAAATCTCACACTCAACACATTTTTCTGCGCCATTACCACTTTGCATAAGTGAATCCTTATACACTAATTTATCTATAAAATGATTATATCCTCTTTATATGTTTCTTAATCATTCACTTATATCATATCATTTTTTTAGTGATTATGATATTGATGAGGATTGCTATTTTGTTCTAATTCACAGTCAATTGTTTGACAATTTTCATCCTCAAACTCAATTTCCATGGTTACGTGTGAAATCTTATGATGTGATAATATATGTTTAACATCACTCTTAATTACTTTAATTTGATCACTAGTACTATTATTATTTACAACAACATGCATAGTTAGATAATTGTTTGTTCCTTCTAAAGACCAGATATGGATATGATGTATTCCAATAGCATTACTTTTTAAAACTATTTCCTCTTCAATCTTTTTAAAATTAATATTATCAGGAGCTTTTTGTAAAAATATACTGATAATTTTTTTAAGATTTTTCCCTACATTAAATAAAATAAATATGGTAATCAAAATAGATAGTAGCCCATCTAGAATATACCAATTAGTGAAATATACAATTATACTAGTGACAAAAACAGCTACCCATCCTAAAACATCTTCAAGTAAATGAAGGCTAACAGTTTTCTCATTTATTGCTTCTCCTTTTGATGTCTTCCAAGCTGCAAATCCATTTACTACTATCCCCACTATTGCAAATAGTATCATTCCCTCTTTATTAATTTCTTCTGGATGTATGATTCTTGGAATTGCTCTATATATAATTATTGCAGAACCTGTTAGTAAAACTAGCGAGTTGATTAATGCACCTAAAAGAGAATACCTAGCATATCCATATGTAAATTTTTCATCAGGTTTTTCAACTGATTTCTTTTCAAGTATCCAGGCCAGTCCAATTGATAGAGAATCTCCTAAATCATGGATTGCATCTGACATAATAGAAATACTATTCGTAAGAATCCCTCCAATGATTTCAACAATTGTGAAAATAAAATTTAAGAAAAATGCTATTTTAATGTTTTTTTGTGTTTCTTTTTTACTTACCAATCAAGTAACCTCTTTTCTCCCGTAATAGCATGTATTTTAGTTATATCTTGAACCACTTCTAATGTGCCTTTATACCCCTTTTTATCATCTCTAATTGCATAGTAAGAAATTAGCACTTTCTTTTCTTTTACATTAATCCAAAAAACTGCTTCATTCTCTTTTCCCTCTTTGAAAGCATCTAATATTTTTTCAACAATATGTACACTTTTTGGAGGGTGACATTGTCTAACATCAAGTCCAATACTACTCCCTGATCGTGGGAAAAAACGATTATTTGTCTTGTTAAAATATGTTACTTTGTCATACTCATCAATAAATGTAATATCAAATGGTAAATGATTTAGTAGTAATTTCGCTTCTGATATTGTTAAAGCTACATCTGTACTCTCAAAAACTAATGAATGATTATTAATTTCTAAGTGGTAATAATTATATTCTTTACTATGGGCAAACATTTGTTGATTTTCATTTTCATTTAATATAGTTGAAACAAGAGGAAATAAAATCAATTCTTCTTTTTTTATTAATCCTTGTATCTGAAAAAACAATTTACCAATTAATTGATTAACAAATTTCTTTTCAATAATTTTTCCATTAAATTGTTCATGCAAAGTTTTCAAAGTTTTTCTAACTAAGACATGAAGTTCCCACATAATAGCTAATCCATCAAATTCTTCTAATTTTTTTTGCATCATAGGAAAAATAATATTTTCGATTTTTTGATAATGGCTATCAAATAATTTTAAATCATCAAGTATTAATAAAATAGCATGTTTATCCACTCCAAATGTTTGATTGCTAATATATTTTTTTAAATTATTCATTGAATTAATTACTTGTATATTTTCTTTCATCAAGTAAAAAACAAAAGAATTTTTTTTAGGCATTTCCCATTTATATTCAGACAATCGCTTATGAAATACATTCATCAACATATCAACTGTTTCTAGCAGCTTTATTGCTAAGACTCCCTTTTCCAAAAAACTATATTCAATTTTAATAACATCCAAAGGAACCACTTCATTAATAAATTCTTGATATTTTAAATATAGTAACTTTTTGTCATCACCTTTCATCAATGCAGAAACATATTCTTGAAGTTTAATAATTTTGTTTTGTTCTTCATAACTCATAAATTAATTATACACCTTTCATACTCTCCACAATCAATCTTTTAAACTAATTTAGGCTCCTAAACAAAACAATTCCTTTGTATCCTTAAAATTTCATTAAAAATTAAAAATTAACTACTTTTTATTTCTAACATATATATAATAAGAGTTAGCAGATGAAAGGGATATGGTGGCATTATGCTAGAAATTAAACAAGTTATTAACAACAAACAATTAAAAACATTTGTAAGCTATGTGAATAAGCTATACAAAGACAACAAATATTTTGTACCCGACTTAGTGATAGATGAAGTAAATACACTGAGAAAAGATAAAAATCCTGCTTATGATTTTTCTGATGGTGTTTTTTATTTAGCTTATCGTAATAAAAAAATTGTTGGAAGAATTGGAATATTAGTTAATAATAAAAGTAATGAAAAATGGAAACAAAAATATGCTAGGTTTTCTCACTTTGACTTTATTGATGATTATGAAGTGTCAAAAACTTTAATGGATACTGCTATTAAATGGGCAAAATCTAAAGGTCTTGATACTATTCACGGTCCTCTTGGATTAACAGATATGGACCATCAAGGTATGTTAGTTGAAGGATTTTCTGAATTAGATTTATTTATCACAATCTATAATCACCCATATTATAAAGTTCATCTTGAAAAATTAGGATTTACCAAAGAAATAGATTGGGTTGAATACCAAATCACCATACCAAAAGAACCTGTAAAAAAGTATGATAGTATTTCTAAAATTGTTAAAAAGAAATATGGGTATCAATTAATTGATTTTACTAGAAAAAAAGATATTCTTCCGTGGGCACATAAAGTATTTGATTTATATAATGAAGCATATGCTCCACTATATGGAACTACTGAACTATCTAAAAAGCAAATAGATATGTATGTTAATGCTTTCTTTGGTTTTATTAATCCTGATTTTATTAAGATTGTACTAGATAAAAATGACAAATTAATTGGTTTTTGTATTACTATGCCATCACTTTCAAAAGCTATGCAAAAAGGTAAAGGAAAGTTATTCCCTTTTGGATTCCTTCACCTTCTTAAATCCATAAAGAAAAATGATATCCTTGACTTATACTTAGTAGCTGTCCTTCCCGAAGTACAAGGAACCGGTGCTGCATCTTTGTTAATAGAGAGCATAATGAACACTGCTATAAAATATGGTATGACTTTAGCCGAAACTGGTCCTGAGCTTGAAAATAATCATATGGTAAGAACTATGTGGAAATACTTTGATACAAAAACTCATCGAAGAAGGCGCATCTATATAAAATCAATTAAATAAGGTTTAAATAACGATAACTAGAGATAATCCCTCTTTTTTTAGTTTTTTTTGTTTGCTATTTCAATGAAAGCATTGTATAATTGACCGCTGCTAAAAACAAAGTAGCATATTAAAGAAAGTTGGAACAAATGGAAATTAACAAAATTATGGTTTCAGAGGAAATCAAACGAGCCTTATTTGATATGGGTTTTGAAAACTTAACACCTATACAAGAACAGGCTATACCCCTTTTAATGGAAGGAAAAGACCTAATTGGACAATCACAAACAGGAACTGGTAAAACAGCTGCCTTTGCGATTCCTATTTTAGAGAAAATCGATAAAAACAATAGAAACCCACAGGCATTAGTATTATGCCCAACAAGAGAACTAGCAGTACAAGTAGCTAATGAATTTAAAAAAATCGCTAAATATAAACATGGAATTAAAACAGTTGCTGTATATGGTGGCGAACCAATTAATCGTCAAATAATGGCCATAAAAAATGGTGCACAGATTATTATTGGAACACCTGGACGAACTATTGATCATATTACTAAAAGACGCACATTAAAAACAGCTGATATCAGCACTCTAGTCTTAGACGAAGCAGACGAAATGTTGAAAATGGGATTTAGAGAAGATATTGAATTAATTTTACAATCAATAAAAGATGAGAGGCAAACAATTTTATTCTCAGCAACTATGCCAAAACCTATTCTAGATATTACAAACCGATATCAAATAGATCCACAACTTATCAAGGTTGCTTCAAAAGATTTAACAGCTGATACTGTTAAACAAGAATATTGTGAAATAAAAACCAGTGATAAAGTTGATGCATTATTTAGATTACTAGCTGTACACAAACCTACCAGATGTATTGTTTTTTGTAATATGAAAAGTCGTGTAGATTTTGTAAACGAAAAATTGTTTATTAAAGGAATTAATGCTGAAAAAATACATGGTGATTTAAGACAAACTCAACGTATGCAAGTACTTAAAAGATTTAACGATGCAATGATTAATGTACTTGTAGCAACCGATGTAGCCGCAAGAGGATTAGACATAAAAGAAGTCGATTTAATAATTAATTTTGATGTTCCAGAAAAACCCGAATATTATGTTCATAGAATTGGAAGAAGTGGTCGTGCTGGTAAAGATGGTCACTCAATAACCATGGTTACAAAAGGTCATAAAAATCAGTTTGTCAGCATTATGCATTATACAAAAAAACAAATAGAAAAAATTAAGATTCCAACAATGAAGGAAGTTAATGATGGAAAGGTACAAAGTTTTATTCAAGAAATTTCTGAAACTATTCAAAATGAAAAACTAGATGATTATATTGAAATTTTAAATAAGTTTGACACCATGTATACCATTGAAGATATTTGTGCATCATTGATTAAACATAATATTGAATTAGAAGAAATTACCCATGAGAATGATATTAACCTTATGTTAAAAGAAAATTATCAAAGTGATAATAATTCTTCTAGAAAATCATCTAAAAAAAGTGGTAAAAGTAAAGGCGATAAAAATATGGTCAGAATATTCATGACTGTAGGAAGAAAAGATAAAGTTAAACCAAGTCACATCTTAGGAGCCGTTACCGGTGAATGTGATATCAGTGGAGATAAAATAGGCTCCATCGATATTTTAGATAAATTTACTTTCTTTGATGTAAATAAAGATGTAGCAGATAAAGTAGTTAAGAAAATGAATGGTCAAAAAATAAATGGCAGAAAAGTTGCCGTAGAAAAAGCCAAAATGTCTAAATAAACATTAAACAGCTTCCCAATCAGGAAGCTGTTTTTTTTATATGATTATTTTTCTAATAAACCCTTTGTTTTTGATGCTTTGACTAAAGCTAACAAACTTTCTTTAGTTGCCATCCTTGGAACAACACAACCAGAGCCTAAAATAAAGTTACCGTTTGAACCTGCACTTTCAATACACTCTGTTGCTTCTTTTTCAATTTCATCTGGTGTTCTTTGAATAAATGACATAGTATTCACTCCTCCCATTAACACTATTTCATCCCCAGCTCTTTTCCTATATTGTTTACAAGTCGCACCACCACCAAGAGGATCTAATGGTGCAATACAATCTAACCCCGTATCAATTAAGTCCTCCATAATTGGAAGAACATTCCCACAAATATGGCAATATATTTTTACATTTTTATTATAGTGGTGTAATTCATCACAAACTGTTTTTATATGAGGTTTGATAAATTTTCTAAAATGCGTTGGTGAAATAACAGACATATTAGCAATAGAATCATTTAATCTAAGTACCATTATACCCATATCTATATTCATCTTTCCTTTTTCAATAGCTATAGCAGTTCCTTTTTCCATTACAGCATGTACTAACTTTTCATTTTCAATTAAATCAAACATAGCTTGATCCATTCCTCTTAAACAAACATAAAAAGCTAAAGTAGCTGAAGAACAATCTCCAATTAATTCTAATCTATTATTAGTATATTCAATAATTTTTTGTTGTCTTGAAACTAATCCAATATCTTTTAAATATTGTTTACTAGGAATAACAATTTTCTTTACGTCTTCTATTGATTTTACTACAGGTTTTTTTGTGACCCAGTAATGGTGATGTGCCATTATATACGGATTATCAAGTTTATAATCATTATCATCATATAAATGAGTTATTAATCCACCTTTCATATCAATAACACCTAGTTTTTTACCAGCCTTATTAACTTCATAAACTTCTTCATCTTCTGTGGTTATCTCTCTATTTGGAAAATGAAATTGTCTAACTGCATCAACTTTACAAATAAGACCTGCATCTACTATTACTTTTAATGCAGTTGCAGGGTCACTTATTACATTCACAATTGGAGTACTTGTTAAATTTGCTGCTAAATCTACCCATATTTTTGGAACAACCGGTGTTCTATCAACTAATTTTCCAGACATTGTCTTGTAAAATCGTTTGTTTGAATTCATCTTTATCCACCTTATTATATAATTCTTTAAAATCTACCATACCTTCTCTTGCACCAAATTGTGTACAATTTTTTCCACCACATAAAACACCTAATTTAATTGCTTCATGTAAAAGCCATTCATTTGCTAATCCAAATAATAAGCCTCCATGAAAAGCGTCCCCAGCACCTACTGTATCAATAACTTCAACTTTGCTTGCTAAAACATTTGTATATTTTTCAAACTCTGATATATAATATGCTCCTTTTTTACCAGCTGTCATTACAATCGGTTTATTAAATTGTTCAAACAACCTTTCTAAAAGAACTTTATTATCATCTATATTATACATGCTTTTTAACGCTTCTATATTTGGCAACAATATATCAGCAATCATAAATATATCGTTAATCAAAGAGATATCTCCCATACATTGTTTAATTGGATCTAAATCAACATCAAGTAAAATATGAACATGCTTTTTCTTTGCTTCCTGACAGAAAAATAATACTTTTTCCAAAGGAATTTCACCAATTTCAACAATTACCCAGTCATTTTTTTTCATTATAGAAGTTATTTTAATAATATCTTTTTTTGTTATTGATAACAGACTATTAGGTAGTAAATAACCACCTTTTCTCCTCATTTTTTCTCCTTGATACACAGCCACATTAAATGGAGAACATACTGATTTATCAACAACTATATGTTTACATGAAATCCCTTCACTCTTTAATGAAGAAATTATATCTTTACCAATTGAATCGTTTCCTAATTTACCAAGATAACAAGTTTTTCCCCCTAATCTTGCTACTTGAACTAAACAATTAGCAATGGCACCTCCGCCTAGTTTGCTAGTTTTTTGTGCTAGTAATTTCGACTTGTAGGTATCAGGGTAATCGGCTGTTGTTATTCTAAAATCCATAGTTGCAGAACCAAACCCATATATTTTTTTCATATTATTCAGCAATTCCTTCAAGGTTAAGCATATGATCTAAGTAGCTAATATCCTCTCCTTTAACATTCGCCCAATTCTTTGCAAAAAGTTGCTCAGCTTTTTGGCTTAATGGATGATGCATCATATCACTTATCAAAGGATACCTCATACCAACTGCATCAACACCAGCTCTAATTGCCAACTCAACATCTCCTATACCTTTCATACTAACTGCAATTATTTGTGGCGGATTTTCCATATTCATATATTGTTTTTTAATGGTGGATAGAATGTCATAAGGATCCATACCAATTGCTCTAGCTCGTGAAACAAAAGGACAAATACCAAATGCTCCTACATTCGCTGCAATAGCTGCTTGAGAAATTGTAAACAATGTTGTCGCAATACAGTTAATTCCCATTTTCTGCAATATACTTATGGCAAAAAACCCTTTTTCATCTGCAATTATTTTAAATCCAACTTGCTTTGAGATTTTGTGCAGTGAAACCGCTTTTTTTACAATATCTTCTGTTGTTTCACCATGTATTTGAATAAATACTGGTAAAGTAGTTATTTCACATATTGCTTTTGTTATTTCTTCAAGGGTTTTTTTGCCCTCAAAATATTGCTCAAACCCCTGTGGGTTAGTTAAAATTCCAACTACTCCGAGTTCATCACATTTTTTAATTTCTTCTAGGCTTCCTGCTCCATATAATTTCATTATTTATTTTCTCCTTAAGAAAGTATTTTATTTATAAAATGGATCCGCATAATTTATTTCTCTAAAGTTCCAATATATAGGGTTTTTTTCACCATTAATCATAGTAATTGAATACAATTTCGTATTTTTTGCTTTAATTCTAAATCGCAACGCTCTTTTTAATAGAATTTTATCATCTGGATTATTTTTCCATTTAAGTGGTATAGATAATCCATCTTTTTTAATTGGTATAAATTGATCCATTTCAAATCCTTTTATAGCATTACCATCACCATCACATATTTCAACTAATATCTCACCTGCTGATGCATCTACATTTATAAAAAATCCACTTTCATCAATATTAAAATTACGTGTACATATCTCTCCACCATAATCATTGGTTTCTAAATATACAAATCCATCTACTCTCAAAGTCGCTAAGCCAATACATTGTAAATCATTTTCTTTATATGGTGGTTTATGTAAATAAGGCATTCCTGAATAATAAAATACAATTTTATCATCAAGTAGAATAGGATGAGAGGATGGTGAAATCATTCCACAATCCCATTCATTTTTATTCCCTAGCGGTATGAATCTTTCATGTACAAAATTTTCATGCCAACAATAACCACCTCTGCTATATGCAAGTCCTATATCCATGGTTCCATCCATCTTACCCCATCCGACAAAGTCATCTTCGAATGTATTATAGTAAGAAACCGCTCCAATTAGATATGCTCCATAATATGAAATTTGCATACCATAAATTTGAGTTTGCATGCTTTGTGTTACGTCTAATTCTTTAACAAGTACAGGATCTGACCACTTTAAAAAATCATAACTTGTACTTAACCATACTCTCCTGTCACCTTTAATTTTCCTCATCGTAGCCATATATAACCCTGTTTGTGGATGTCTTATTAATCCTATATGACTATCACTATTAGCATTAATAGCATTTTTACTCAGTATTTCCCAATGTATTCCATCTTTAGAAACATAAGAGCATACTTTTGGTGTATGTCCTGGTCTAACCAATAGCTTATACCTTCTTGATGGGTTTTTTTCTAATTTGTCATATATGATTGTCTGTCCTCTAACATCATGATCACTATCTAGTACAATATTTGTTCCTTTTACTACATCAAGTTCTGGTTTTTCCCATGTGTATCCATCATGTGACTGTGCATAACATAGATATGCTATTGCTTTCTCTCCCCCTGAAAATGTAGGGTACCACATTTTATATAAATCTAAATCTCTATCATAAAGAATTGTTCCATACAAAGAAGTTCGCCCAAACTCATGGGGTAATTCTGGCTTAAGCACAGGATTGTTCTTATTCTTAGAGGGTTTACCCTGTTTTCTTTCAAATCCTCTTATATATTCATATGGCCAATCATCAAAGAACATAAATTTTTGTGTTTTTATATTTTTCATTTTCATTTTCACCTCAAGTTTCTTTGTTATCATTCTTTTGAACAATTTTCACTCTACCAACAAGACCACTTTTCAATCTTACTTTTATTCCATGAGGATGATAGTCAGATTTAGTAAGAAGTTTTTCCACTATTCCATTTGTTAATTGCTCAGTACGTTGATGGTGTTTTTGAACAACGCTTACTTGACTCCCCACACTTATATCAGATCTTTTATTCCCACTCATACTATTATCTTCTTTCTTCGTACTTATCACTTTTTTATCTAATTATTATATCGCATTAATGTTGAATAATCACAAAAACATTAAATTTTAGCTAAAAGTTATAAACATCATAGATAAGTAGTTTTAGTTTTTTTTTATTAGAAAATCATATTTCCTTTTTTTTAACTATATGAGTAAGTTTTACAAATATTTAAAGTAATAATTTGGTTTAATTCAATGTTATTGACAAAAAATCGCTCACCTTCATGCTTTCTTTCTCACTTTAGTGAGTGCAGGTGAGAGAGTGTCCCTCACTAATCTGTAAATAGAAGATAAGTTTTGTTGAAAAAGAATTTGTGTTCGATTAGCCACAATGATATTATGTTTATAATTATTAATTTATAATTTTTTGAGGAGGTAAATACATGAAGTGGGTTACTAGATCTAGAGTTCACGTTGATAGAGTTGCATGTCCTTGGTTAATTAAACGATTTGTTGATACACAAGCTGAATTTATTTTTGTTGCTAGAAGCATGGTACAAGAGACAGCAAATAGAGAAGGTGCAATTCCTTTTGATACTGGCCCAGTAGAATTAGGGCATAAAGATGGTCACTGTACTTTTGTTACAATTATAAATCACTATAAACTTCAAGAACCAGCATTAGCACTACTAGCAGAAGTAGTAGATGCTGCAGATACAAACAGATTAGATGAAAATCCATATGCACATGGATTAGAAGCAATAGCTGTCGGTTTTGGCATGAAATTCCCTGATGATTATGAAAATCTTGAGCATCAATTTATAGTATATGATGCACTTTATAATTTTTTCAAATTACAAGTAAGTAAAAAATAGGATATTTGAACGTGAAATTTTTTGCTAAACTTAAATCAATTGGTTTAAAAAACGGAATGACTTCCATGGTTATAATGGTAGTCTTTATTGGGTTTGGCGAAAAAATGGCAGAACGTTTTTTACCATTATATATTATTGCACTTGGGGGTTCAGCTTTAGCAGTAGCCTCTTTAAATACAATGGATAATTTACTTAGTTCTTTATATTCATATCCTGGAGGTTATATCTCTGATAAATTTGGTTATAAAAAAGCATTAATATTTTTCACATTAGTTGCTTTATTTGGTTATCTTATTGTTATTTTTATTCCTGTTTGGCAGTCTGTGTTAGTCGGTGCTTTTTTCTTTATTGCTTGGACAGCTGTTTCACTACCAGCTATTATGTCAATGGTTTCTAAAAACTTTAAAAAAGAAAAGAGAGTAACCGGTGTAACCATACATTCCTTTGTAAGAAGAATTCCTATGGCATTAGGCCCTTTAGTAGGTGGTGTGTTAATTATGTCATTTGGAGATGTTGATGGTATTAGAATTGCTTTTTCAATCGCAGCTGTATTAGCTGTTATTTCCATACTCTTTGTACATAAATATATGCCAGATGAAAAAACATTCAAACCTAAAACAAAGGGGTTAAGAAAAACTCTTAAAAATATTAAAGGACCTCTAAAAGCACTTTTAGCTGCTGATATTTTGATTCGTTTTGCAGAACAAATACCATATGCATTTGTAGTAATTTGGGTAGTAACATTAAATGGGCTTACACCTATTAAATTTGGTATTTTAACAACAATTGAAATGGTAACTGCATTAATAATTTACATACCTGTTTCCTATTTTGCAGATAAATATACAAAAAAGCCATTTGTCTTAGTAACTTTTATGTTTTTCACTTTATTCCCACTTATTCTAATCTTTTCCACAACCTTTTCTATGTTAATATTTGCCTTTATTATTAGAGGAATGAAAGAATTTGGCGAGCCCACAAGAAAAGCGCTTATAATGGACTTAGCTCCTGAAAATGAAAAAGCTGGTACATTTGGAGCCTATTATTTAGTTAGAGATATATTTGTATCCATAGCCGCCTTCTGCAGTGCTTTCCTATGGAATATTTCTCCTCAAACTAACTTTATAGTTGCATTTGCTTTTGGAGTTATTGGTTGTATCGTCTTTTTAATCTATGGTAAAAATAAAATTAACCCTGAACTCTCACCAGCAAAAATTACTAAAACTTGAATTTAGCACCTATATTCGTTCCTTTGCTCTAGTTAAATTCACATAAAATATCTTCTTAATTTCGTAATATTACTATTTTTTATGGTTTTTTATCATTATATTCATATCTTTATGTCAATTTCTTGACAGTTTTTATATAAGGTGTAAAATTATATATATAATAAGAGAGGAGGCGTGACTATGTCTAAAAAAGTAAGAGTCATCAGGCGATTAGATCCTCTAGGGAGAATTGTTCTTCCAAAGAAGTACAGAAAAGCACTTGATATAGATATAAAAGATGATATTGAAATTGTTGTAGAAGGAACTAATGTTTATGTATCAAAGTATAATCCCGGATGTGTCTTTTGTGGAAACAATCAAGATATCATTTTGTTCAAGGATAAACCCGTTTGTCCAGAATGCTATCAAAATATCAAAGAGAAAAATTTCTTCTAAATATATGTAAAGCAGGTCAAATACCCGTTTTTTTCTGATGATGAATAAATTTATGATAAAAGCTATAGATGAAGCAAAACAAGCATACAAAGAAGGCAATGTCCCAATAGGTGCAATCATTGTAAAAAATCAACAAATTATTGCGTCTGCCCATAATGGAAGTGGTTCTTTGGAACATGCTGAATTTTTGGTTATAGAAAAAGCTTTAAGAAAAGTAAATAAAAGATTTTTAACTGGTTGTGAATTATATTCTACAGTTGAACCATGTCTTATGTGCTCTGGAGCTTTAATTAATGCTCGTATTGATAAAGTTTTTTTTGGTACTTATGACAGTAAGTCAGGTTGTCTAGGTAGTGTAACTGATGTGTTTGTTTTACCATTTAATCATAAGATTGAGTACTACGGTGGTATTATGGAAGATGAATGTTTACACATCCTACAAAAATTCTTTAAAGAAAAAAGAGAAACAAATGCTCGATAAATCATTTTTCAATAGACCTACATTACAAGTAGCACAAGATCTTTTAGGTAAAAGTATAGTTCGAAATAACATTAAAGCTACTATTATTGAAACAGAGGCGTATATTGGTCCCATTGATAAAGCTTGTCATGCATACAATTTTCATAAAACAACTAGAAATTCTGTAATGTTCCAAGAATATGCTATAGCATATATTTATCAAATTTATGGTATGTATCACTGTTTTAATATCGTCACAGAAAAAAAAGGTATGCCCTGTGCTGTACTAATTAGAGCTATTGATATAACTAACAACAATGAAAAAGCCTCATACAATAGGTATCATAAACCATTGACAAATTTATCTTCTTATCAACTAAAGAACTTTTCAAATGGTCCTGGTAAAGTCTGTATGTCATTAGATTTAAATAAATCACACAACGGAATTGAAGTAATAAGTAATGGTTTATATATAGAAGAATGCTTATCACAATCATTTGAAATTGTTAAGTCAAAAAGGATTAATATTGATTATGCCAGTGAAGCTAAAGATTTTCTTTGGCGTTTTTATATAAAAGGAAACAAAAATGTGTCTGTAATATGATAGTAGTAGGAGAAATAAATAATGATAGATTTTTTTGACATACATGCTCACGTATACAAATATCAATATCCTAACAAAGATGGTAGGATGTTATTTATTAATGAAGAACAATTAAAACGTGTTCACCAAAAATTACATATAAAAAAAGCAATACTGTTACCTATTGTTAGTCCAGAAATTTATGTTCCCCAATCAGTTGGTGAAATTATTGATATCGCTAATCGTTCCAACGGGAAATATATTCCATTTTGCAATATTGATCCTCGTGTATTAACCAATACATCCGATGCCCCAATTGGTAGACTAATTGAACATTATGTAAATCAAGGTTGTAAAGGTATTGGAGAAGTAATGCCAAATCTACCTTGGAATGATAAAAGAATGCAAAATCTTCTTTATCATGCTGAGCAAGCAAAATTACCATTATTATTTGATATGACAGGAAATAAAGATTTTGGTTATGGGATATATGATGAACCATTAATGCCACAGTTAGAGCAATGTCTTATTGATTATCCTAATCTTTTATTCATAGGTCATGGCCCATATTTTTGGGCCCATATTCGTGAAATAAATAAAGAAGATTATATAGATACTTACCAAACATCTTCAATTCATAAAGAAGGACGTATAAGTTATTTACTTCGTCAATATTCAAATCTCCATGTAGATTTATCCGCAAATAGCGGATATAATGCAATAAGTCGTGATTATGCTTTTACACAATCATTCTTACATGAATTTCAAAATAAGATTTATTATGGAACAGACATATGTTATGAAGGGCAAACTTTTAAAACCGCAAACTTACTAGTAACCATGGCAAATGAAAATAAGATATCTAAGATAGTATTGCAAAAAATCGCACAGAATAATTTTCTGAAATTGATAGGATAATAAAAATGGACTTTAATCACTATATTGAAAATATGACTTTTGATAATTTTAGTGAAACAAATCTTTTAAAAAAAGATTATTTTGACATTATCGAATTATGTGTTAATGCCTATACTTATGAAGAAATCACATCATGGCTCCCTAAAATTTCAGGGGATGAAATTGACGATTTACAATCTTTTTCACGAATTACAGCGGCCCTTGGTGTACTTTTAGCAGAAGGAAGAAAAAAAGATTATGAGGACTTATGGTATCAAATGATGGATGCCTGTGCTTTGTCTTTTTATAAAGAACGGCCCTATACTGTCCTTGATTTTGCAGTAAAAGAATTCATGTTTGCATATAGAGCTATGAAAGATCATGTGCCAGATAAAAAACTCAATATATGGAAAGAGTACTTATCAAAAATTGATCCTTTCAAAAGTTATTATTGTTCTGTTGATAATAGTAACTGTGCAGTATATGGTAATTGGGGGATCTATAATTTAGCGGGAGAGTTTTTACGAGAATTAGAAGGCATGACTGATACACTTCAATACTTTGACAAACATATACCTATTCAGTTACAAATGTTTGATCAAAACGGCATGTATAAAGACCCACACAATCCAATGTTATATGATGTTGCAAGTAGAAGTAATCTTTTATTAATCATAGGTAATGATTATCAAGGTATATATGCTAACGAACTTGATAACCACTTAAAAAAAGCAGGTCTATACTCTTTGTTTATGCAATCTTCTGCTTTTGAATTTCCCTATGGTGGTCGCTCTAATCAATATATTTTCAATGAAACATATGTAGTTTCTATTTATGAATATGAAGCAAAAAGATATCTAAAAGAAGGTAACTTAGTACTAGCTGGAATGTTCAAGCGAGCCGCACATTTATCTGTTTTATCAATTAAGAGATGGTTACAAGCAACAAAATATCCTAGACATATAAAAAACTTTTTTGAAAAAGATAGCCTTTATGGAACCGAAAGTTATGGTTACTATCGTAAGTATATGATGAGTATAGGCAGTTTTATATATATTGCTTGTCAATTTTGTGATGATGATATTAAAGAATACCCTTGTCCTTCTGAAACGGGTGGATATATACTTCAAACAAGTAGTGATTTTCATAAAGTTTTTGCTAATTGCCAAGGATATAGTATAGAGATAGATACTAAAGCTGATTTCATTTATGATTCTACTGGCTTTGGTCGTTTTCACAAGCAAGGATTCCCAACAGAACTTGGTTTATCAACACCACTGTCTGCTACACATAGATATGAAACTTCAAAAAATCTACAAAATAAAAACATATCATATTGCGGAGGAAGTCTAAAAAGCTTTTTATGTGATTTTACCGACTCATTAACTTCAGTTGTTTATAATCAACAAAGTGATTCAAATAAAGTATCTTTTTCCATTAAATATTTTGATTTAGCATTTACAGACTTCACTTCCATTGAAGAACATTATCAAATTACCAATGAAGGCGTAACCGTTACATCAAGGTTAGTAAATCCAAAAACTGACCACATTTATTTTATGCTGCCCGCCTTATCCTATAATGGAAAGGATACTACTATAATCAATCATCAAACAAAGCAATTAACTATCACATTAGAAGATCAATCGCTTATTGCATCAACCGATGGTACAATTATAAAAGATGATAATCTATATGGTAATCGTAATGGACATTATAAACTTTTTTATGCAATGAAAAAAGGTAACAAAATTACAGTTAATTTACAAATGAGGTAAGAAAAATGAATATACTATTTTCACTTGGAAAAAATAAAATT
Source organism: Clostridiales bacterium (assembly GCA_023145435.1). Taxonomy (GTDB): domain Bacteria; phylum Bacillota; class Clostridia; order DUPQ01; family DUPQ01; genus JAFGUQ01. The sequence goes on along the minus strand of JAGLDS010000001.1, from coordinate 63,075 downwards.
ACAAATCACTATATGAATGATGATTTATATAATCAATTATCAAATTTTGGTCATGTTACTTTCAACCCCTATGATAGAGCGTTAACAAAAAGTGAGTTAACTACAATGATTAGAGATATTGATATTTTAATTACTCATTGGGCTGCTCCTAAAATTGATAGTGATGTTTTATTAAATGCCAATAGATTGAAGCTAATAGCACATGGTGCTGGTTCAATTCATGGCTTAGTTGATGAATGTGTATTTGATAAAAAAATTACTCTATTAAGTACCAATAAAGTAATGGCAAAATATGTAGCTGAAACTGTTTTAACAAATATTTTATCAGTCTATCAACAAACAGAATATTTTACATCTATCATGAAAAACAGAAATTGGAAAAATTCTCCAGACGATTACTCTCGTTCAAAAAGCTTATATGGGGCAAAAATTAGTTTTATCGGTTTTGGTATGGTTGGCCATTTTTTATATAACTTATTAAAACCATTTAATATTCAATATTTAATATATGATCCATATTTAAAAGATGAATCTTTTAAAATCACTAGTTCTTTAGATGAGGCTTTATCATTTGGTGATATAGTTACTATTCACGCTTCTCTTACAGAAGAGACAAGTGGTCTATTAACTAAAGAAAAATTATCACTGATTAAAGATAATGCTCTTTTTGTTAATAGTGCTAGAGGACGTATAGTAGATGAAAGTGCCCTTATTGATGAGTTAGTTAAAAATAGATTTTCTGCTATATTAGATGTATATGAACAAGAACCATTATCTAAAGAAAGTCCTTTACGTCAATTACCTAATGTTCTTGCTCATCCCCATACAGCAGGAGTTGCTGCAAGATATGAATTTTTCCAAGCAATTTTTAATGATGTTAATAGTTTTATTAAAAAGCAACCAATGCAATATACGATTTCAAAAAAACAATGGTCTCTTATGACTAGATGGCCACAATCTTTATAAAATTAAAAGTTATTCCAAAATGCTTGTCCATGAATTGTTTTCTTTTCATCTGATTCATTTCCATATGCAATTAATTTCTTTTGTAATTTTTTTACAATCTCTTTATGTTCTTTTGCAATATTATTCATTTCCAATGGGTCATCATCAAGATTAAATAATTGAACTTTTTTAAGCTTATCATATCTATATTCTATCAATTTTAAATTTCCAACTTTAATTGATCGGATTGTATGCTTGTAAGCATAATACATATCATCTCTTATTAAGTCATCATAATAAATTGCATTGTTTAGACTTTTCCCTTCAACAGATTGTGGAGTGGCTATAGACACTAACTCACATATTGTTGGAAAAACATCATTTAAATACACATTGGCTTTACTTATTTTCCCTTTGGGAATATTACTTCCTGAAAATAACAACGGAACTCTAATACTGTGTTCATATAAATTCTGTTTTCCCATTAATCCATGTTGTCCTAATGCTAATCCATTATCTCCAGCTAAAATAAAAATCGTATTATTATAATCTCCTCTTTTTTTAACCGCTTCAACTATTTTACCAATTGTATCATCTAAGTGTGTAATCATTGCATAGTATTCTACAATATGTTTTTTAATAGCTTGCTCCCCTCTAGGGTAGTTTTCTAACATTTCGTCACGTATACTTCTCTGCCCAAAATCAAAGGGATGTTCTGGTAAATAATTAAATGGTATTTCAATGTCATCAACTGAATACATATCTAAATAAATCTGTGGCATAGTTCTTGGATCATGGGGTGCCATATATGAAACATACATAAAATATGGATTGTTTGATGTTTTACTTTCTAAATATTCACAAGCACTATTAGCAAACAAATCACTTGAATGGACTGATGTATGAGTGTGGTCACTTATAAAAGTTCGTTTATCATTACATTTAAGATAATCAAGTGTCTTATATGATTTATTGTTATATTTACCTGTCTTATCAAAGCTATGAACCGGTACATTCCAATGGTCATCCATTCCACCAAAGAAAATATTATCACCTTTTGAAAATGAACGTGCATATGAAGAAGTTCCATTATGCCATTTACCTGTTCCAAAAGTTTCATATCCTTGTTTTTGTAATAGTTCTCCTAATAAAACATGTTCTTTTGGTATCTCTTCTCCACTTCCTTGTAAGTGAAATAAATTTCTTCCAGTATGTAGCATCGCTCTACTTGGCATACAAACAGCTCCAGATGTTCCTCCTTGAATACAAGCATTTTCAAAATATGTACCACGCTTCATTAGTTCATCAATATTTGGTGTATGGATTGCTTTATTATTATGACAGCCAATTGTGTTAAAACGTTGATCATCTGTTAAAAGAAAAATAATATTTGGTTGGTTAATCATTTTACACCTCTAATTGTTTTTATGTTTATTTGCTTATTCCCAATACTAATTAATACAGGAATTACAATCAATGTTAATAATGTCGATACTAAAAGTCCAGACATTAAAGCGATTGCCATTGGTTTAAATAGTTCAGAAGTACTTAGAGCCAATGGAATTAACCCAATAATTGTTGTTATTGTACTTAGAAAAATAGGTCTAAGTCGCCTATTCGTTGCATTAATACACGCTTTTTTAATTGTTACACCAATCGTTGTTTGATGATTAATATATGCAATTAGTATAATAGCGTTATTTACCACAATTCCAAGTAAACTAACTATTCCCAATAGTGCCGTAAAGGATATCGGCTGGTTTGTAAGATACAAACCAATAACAGACCCAATTGCTGATAGTGGAATGGTCATAAAAATAATTAATGGTTGTATGTATGATTTAAATTGTAATAGTAAAATTAAGAATACAGCAATAGCAGCAATAATTGCTAATATACCAATTTGTCCAAAATTTTCTCTAATCAAAGTGTCTTCGCCTTCATATGTTATTACACAATCAGAAATTGATAAAAGATCTATTTCTTCTTTTATGCTCTTTAGTAATTCATGTTTATCGTATTCTAAATTAAAATCAGCTTTTACTGATAGAGCATAATCACTATCATATTTTTGGATTGTAGATAAAGACTGTTCTTCTCGTACCGTTATAATTGTTGATAACTTAATATATCTGTTCTGTGTAGGTGAATATATACTAACTTGTAATAAATCATCTAATTTTTTAATATCACACTTTATTAGAATTTCTTTTTCATAATCATTTTCAATGAGTTTAGTACTAGTTCTACCTAGTGAGGCAATACTTAATTGATTTTGTACATCAATTAATGTTAATCCATTAATCGCTAACATATCTTTATTAATATCTAGTACATATTCCATAATATAATCTGAATTTGATTTTGTGACATTTTCCATTCCTTCCTTTTTGGAGACCATTTCATAAATTATTATTTCATATTCTTTTACTTTTGTAATATCATTACCACTAATTCGAATATTAACATCTTCGTCCATTGGAAAAGCATACATTAGTTGTTTTACTGTCACTTTTGCTTCAAGTTGACTATTAGAAATTCTAACTTGTAAATTACTCACTAGCTCTTCATTTGTCACAAAATCTCCTTTTTCTAAATCAATGCGCATCATAATTTGACTAATATCTGGCTTTGCAGAATAAATATACATAATTTTATTAAAACGAGGTAATCCTCCTCCAACTGAAGACACATAATAACTAATACTATCTTCACTATCTAAAATTTCACCAATGGAAACCGCAATATCATGAGTGCTTTCTAAATCATTACTGTTATGATTAATAACATCAATGTATATAATGTCTTTATCTGAAGCTGGAAAGAAAATAACATCTAATTTAGTTGCTAAAAATGCTGTTCCAGCTATAGCTAATAGAACAGATAATATAACAACCCATTTTACCTTTAATCCTTTTTTAAGAACTGTTGTATAAAGTCTTGCTACAATAGACTTTTCTTTTTTATTTTTTCTCTTCCTAAAAAACATATAACCAAGAACTGGAATAAATAAGATTGCAACTACATAAGAAGCTGATAAAGTCATAATTACTATTTGAGGAAGAGCTTTAATATAATCTCCAGCTATAGAACTTAGAAATAAAAACGGAGTATAAGCTGCTATGGTTGTTAAGGTTGAAGTCCCAACAGGAATAGCCACATCCAAAACTCCTTTTGTACAAGCCTTCATTCGTTTTTGTCCTTTGTCTAGGCGATCTTGTATTGAATCACTCACAACTATCGAGTTATCAACTAGCATTCCAAGAGATACAATCAATGCAGCAATAGATACATGGTGAATAGGTATAGAAATTAGTTTCATAAAACTAATAGATAATAAGATAGACATCGGGATTGAGATAGAAATAATAATTGCATTCCTACCTCCCATACCAAGAAAAACAACAATAATTACTAAAGCAACACCTAAAAGTAGATTCATCATAAATTGGTTAATTGATGCAGCCACTTCATCTGGTTGAAATAAAATTTCTGTTAAAAGGATATCATTTGGTAATTGTTCTTTAAATATTTCTATTTCTTCTTTTATTTCATCCCCAATTAATAAAATATTTTGATCATCTTCAAAAGTTCCAGTTAACAGAATAGTTGGTTGATCATTAAATATATAATATGTGTCACTGCTTTTACTTTCCTTATAAATATCAGCCACATCATTTAGTGTTATCATCTGCTTAGTTATTTGATTAAACCCAATTACTATTTTTTTAATATCTTCAATGGATTTATATGATTCATTTATATTTACTGAAATTTTTTCTCCAATATTTTCGACTTTTCCATATGGTAACATTATGTTATTAATATTTACTATATTTACAATGTCTTGTAATGCAAGAGATAAATTTTCAATTTTTTTATCATCAACCTCTATAATAACTTGCTCATTTATGAGTCCTTCACTTTCGAATTTTTCTACTCCTTCTATACTATCTAATATTTCTCCTAGCTCCTTAGCATAATCATTTAATTTCTCATAAGTATATACATCAGATGATAGTGACAAAATAATAGCAGCCTCATCAGTAATTTTATTATTAACTAAAATATTCATTGCCTGTTCTGGTATTTCTTTTTGTGTCTTTGTAATAATATTATCTAGTTCATCAAAAGCTTGATCTCTATTTACATCAAAAGCTAACTCTACAATAATTACAGATAGATTGGATGAGCTATATGAAAAACTAGTATTGTATCCTTTCATTTGGCTAATATTATTCTCGATGACACTAGTAACTTGTCTTTCAACATCTCCTTGGCTAGCCCCTGGATAAACAGTTGTAATCATTGCATAAGGTATTGATAGGTCGGGTGAATCTTGTTTAGGACTAAAATAATAGGTAACAACTCCCATTAATAATATTACCACCATAAAAAGTAAAGTGATTTTTCTATTTTTAATTAAACTATTTAATAATTTTTCCATTATCTTTATCCTTTTCACAAGAACTAATTAACATATTTCTCATATTATCTAAGAAAAATGTTACCTGTTCTATTTTTTCTTCAATACTACAGCTTTCTTTTAGTATACTTATTACACCATTAACAAAAGCTACAGAAAAAGCTTTCACATAAAATAAAAACTGTTTATTTTGGCTTATTTCCTTAGCAATTACTGGAAAGCTCAATACAATTTGAGTAAAATTCTCAATAATATCATTCTTCATGGTTTCAAATCGTGTATTACTGCTATTCTCAAGTACAAGTACAAATATATCTTGATATTGTAAATATATATTAATAAAAGTCGTTGCGCTTTCTTTTGTCATTTCATAATTTGGAGTATATTTTTGCATTTCATTAAAAATTTCATTAATTTTTTCAATGACAGGTTGAACTATACTTTCAAATAAATCTTCTTTGTTATCAAAGTAACGATATATATTTCCAACAGAGACACCTGCTCTTATAGCAATATCTTTCATTTTTGATTGAATATAACCGGTTTCGTTAAACTGATTAACTGCCTCACTGATAATTCTTTGTCTAACTGATTCTTTTAATATTTGAGTCATTAATGAACCTCCGTTCACTATTGAGTATACCACACTATATTTCAATTGCAATAAAACTTAAGGTAATCTTAAGAGTAGTAGGTAATAATAAGTATACAAACTAATTGAGGAGTAAAAAAATGAAAAAATATTTATTAATAATATCACTAACATTACTAATTGGATTAACACTTGTTGCTTGTTCAACAGAAGAAGCAGTTATAAATACAAGCGAAAGCGCTAAACCAACACCTATAGTTGTTGAAGAAGCTACTAAAAAAATAACTGATGTAACCACTGAAGAAGGCGACCTAGGATACGGAGCTGTTGGTTCTTTTAAAGCAAGGGAATACACAATTGAACAAATGCTAATTTATGCAATACAAGATGAGTATCTTGCAAGAAGCGAATATGAATATATAATAAACGAAATGGATGGTGGATCACCATTTACAAATATTATAAATGCTGAAGTTTCACATATAAGTATGCTAATCCCTCTATTTGAAACATATGGATTCGATCTACCAGTTGATACCTCAGGAACACATTTAATAGTACCTTTTACAATTATTGAAGCATACGAAACTGGTGTTATAGCTGAAGTTGATAATATAGCTATGTATGAACAATTCTTAGAACTAGATCTTCCTGATGATATCAGAGAAACATTTATAAATTTAAGAGATGCCTCAGAAAAACACTTAGATGCTTTTCAAAGGAAATTAAGCAGATAAATCATTAAAACATACCCTAATAAATACTATAAAATTTAATTTTAATTAGTTATTTATTAGGGTTTTTTATATGCGAAAACTATTTTTTTTCTTTTCTTAATTGATTAATGGATTTAACATCCAATCGAACAGCACCTTTAAAACTATCATTGGTTTTTATTTTTTTATTCTTTAGTCTTTCTTTTGCTTGTATAATGTCTTTTTTATATTGAGGAAGCCACTTTTCCCCTTCTACTAACATTTCATCAGTCATTTGCCATATTTCAGGAGGGTTTAGTACAGCTCCTGTTAATGGGTCCATCATCATAGCTTGTTTTAATAATATAATATCTCCATTAATTGCAGCTTCAACTGACATTCGCTGTACCTGAATACTGCTTTGACAAACAGCTGCACATCCTAAGGGTAAATCACCTACTTTAGGAATATTTACACCATTTCTATCAACATAACCTGGTACTTCAACAATAGCATCATCAGGAAGATTTGTAATACATCCATTATTTACAATGTTAAAATGTCCTCTATATACTTTACCTGTTTCTAAACCTTCTACAATGTATGATCCATGTTCTTCACTTCTATTTTCTACTGTATATTTATATGGTTCATCTTCCATCCATTGTGGATATTCTTCTTCAAACCAATTCCGATTTTCAATACACACTCTTAAATAGCCAGCTGTTTGTCCATGTATCCAAACGGATGTATCTATCCATTCACTTATTTCATTTATTCGTTTACGATACCAAGGAACATACTCGCTTAAATGCCCGTTTGATTCAGTTGAAAAATAACCAAATCTTTTTAGCATATCAATCCTAACTTTTTCAGTTTTCGAGTATTCTTCATGATTTTCTAAAGCTTCTAATAATTCTCCTTTAACATCTTTACCTTTATGTTTTAATTGAATATACCATGTTTGATGATTAATACCTGCACATATATAATCAATTTCATCCTTGGGATATCCCAAAGCATTTGCAATTAAACGATGTCCATGTTGTACACCATGGCACAATCCAATTGTTTGAACTTTACCATAATGATTAGCAGCCCATGTTATCATCGCATTTGGATTTGTATGATTAAGAATTAAACAGTTACTATGTGAAACTTGCTTAATATCTTTACATAAATTCATAATAAATGGCACTCCACGTTGTCCATACATTATTCCACCAGCACAAAGTGTATCTCCAACGCATTGATCTAATCCATATTTTAATGGCACTTTAATATCAGTATCAAACCCTTCTAATCCACCAATTCTCGCAGTTACAAAAACATAATTAGCATCAGTAACCGCTTCTTTTTGATTAGTTGTTGTATTAATAGTTATTGATATTTTATTACTATCAATATCACGTTGACACAAAGCTCTAACCATTTCAAGGTTATGCTCATTAATATCCATAAATGTAATTTCTATATTCTTAAAAGAATCAACACATAAAAGATCTCTTACGATTTTTCTAGTAAATCCAATACTCCCAGCCCCTATAAAGGCAACTTTAAATGACATATTCTCCTCCTATAAGAAAAAAACTAATCCTATGAAATGCATAAGAACTCCAAGATTGACAAACAAATGCCATACCATATGATAATATTTAAATGCTTTTTTTGCATAGATAAGTGCTCCAATAGAATAAAATATTCCACCAAGAGCAATAAATAAAATAATTGCGAAACTAGCTTTTTGTAAAAACAAAGGTAAAAATGCTAAAATAGTCCATCCCATAATTAAATAAACTGCTACAGAAGATACAGGATTTTTCCTATTAATAAGTACTTTTTGTAATATACCTGCTAAGACCATAACCCATTGTATACATATAATAACAATTCCTTGCCATCCTCTAATTACTGAGAGAGCAACAGCTGTGTAACTTCCTGCTATAGCTACATAAATAAAAATATGATCAAATATTTTAAAAATTAATTTGTGCTTTGAATCTTTTTCCATCGAATGAAAAAGAGAAGATGATAATAGCATTAAAAATACTGATAAACAAAATATTGATACACCAATAGCGCTTGTTAAATCATTTCTATAATTTACAAATAGAATAGCAAAAGGCATTATTAATAAAACAAGCATTGCCATTACTCCATGAGTAATAGTGTTTGCAGCTTCTTCTCCAAAAGTATATTCATATATTTTTTTCATAATTCCTCCAAAAGAAATACTACATTCATTATACAGAAAATTCATGTTAAAGTAAGGGTATGAATAAAATAATATTTTTTAATCAAGTATATGATGTCGTTAAAAAAATTCCCAAGGGAAAAGTTATGTCATATGGGCAAATAGGTGCCATACTAGGCTCTCCATATTATGCGAGGAAAGTAGGTCAGGCTATGTCGTTAATACCAAGTTCACTTGATATTCCTTGGCAGCGAGTTATTAAAAGTAGTGGTCACCTTCCAGAAACATCATTTAAACTTTTACAAAAACAATTATTACTAAATGAAGGAGTCATTTTTGTTTCAGAAAGTAAAGTTAATATTAGTTGTTTCTTTAATGCCCTCTAAATCATCATTCTTAATCTTTTCTATTAGATCAACAACTTTTTTTTTAATTAAATCCCTAGTTTTAATAAAGTCCTCAATTGAACCTCCTGAGGGATCATCAATTCCCCAGTCTATTCTATACTCACATGGAATTTGAGGGCAAACAACTCCACATCCCATTGTGACTAATATATTTATTACTAATGGTATCTCTTTTAATAGCTTCGGGTATTGAAATGCTATATCAATACCATCACATTTCATAGCCTCTATAGCCTTTGGTTTGACTTGTGGGTATTTTACAGTACCTGCTGAATAAACATCTGCAATATCACTTCCAAAAGCCTTTAAATAGCCTTCTGCCATTTGGCTTCTACATGAATTGTGTGTGCAAACAAATGCTACAATTTTTTTCACACTATACTCCTTATTGTTATATATTAAATTTTACCCAATTTTTTCATATTTAAAATATACTTTGTGACATTCTGTGCCTCACTCTTTTTATATTTAAATTTATTCTTAATAGCAACTTCGTTAGATAAATTCTCATAAAGTTTACAAATGGTTAAAAGGGATTTTGTCATTTCTAAAAAATCATTAGAAGAGTATGTGGCTAAATATAATTTATAGTTTTTTTCATCTAATAGGGTATGATAATTTTTTCCTAGTTTTCCTGGATTTTCATCATAGTCAGTTGTTATTCCTATATACCAATTAATCATTTTAAAAAGTTCTTTTCTTAAATAACAGTCAAACATTACTTTTGAAAAAGTAACTTCTTTTCTAGCAATTCCCTTTGCTACATATGTTACTAACCACCAAAATTCGTTGGTACTAAAACGAAATTCTTTATCTGTAGGTATTTTAGGATAAAAATCTCGTTCATCTGAAACATGTGAATGTGAAAATAAACCATCTTTATCAAGGAGTATTACACTTAAACTTTCTCTATTTGAATCAATAGATTCATTTATTTTATAAAAAGATAAATCAATACGTATCCCATCATCAAATTGCATCATATAAATATACCAATTATCATTATCCATATCATAATCAGATTGTTCTGCTGCTGATTGCATAATAATTAGTTTTCCAAAATTACTCATAAAATTTTCAATGAATTTTTGATTATTCTTATAATATGTCAAATCTGTAACATAGCAAGCGATATCATAATCTTGATAATCATCTTTGATAGCTTTTGGATTAGAGCGAGATCCATTTAATTCTACTGCTCTGATTCTCTCATCATTATTTGCCATATTTAATATAATTTTATAGATTTGTGTTTCGCTTTTCATAATCACTCCATAATAATATGCAATAGAATTACATTATAACTTATTTTATATAATATTTTCATTTAACCTAATTTTTTATAAAAAAAAGACCTGATAAAAAACCAGATCTTTTAGTAACTAGTATATTCTTATTTTCCAACACCTTCAAAACACTCTTCAATATGTTCTTTTGGTAAGTCTGATTTTATAAGTTTACCAGCAATCACTGTAACAATAATTGAAAGTGATAATGCAATAATAATCGGATCAATAAAAGCAATAATAGTTCCCGCAGGAGCTAATGATGATTTATGGAAAATTAAATCACAAAGTTTAATAACAGCTGATTCTTTACTATGGAAGAATAACATCCAAAGCATGCTAGCTGAAAATCCAGATATCATACCAATAATGGCAGCTTTTCTACTAACTGTTTTAAAGTATAACGCTCCAATATACATTGGTAAGAATGAAGCCGCACATATTCCAAAGAACAACCCTGTAGCAATAGCAATAGAATCATTCCATATAGTTGGTAATACGTAAGCTAATAAAATAGTAACAATAATGGCTATTAGCATACCAATTCTAGAAAATAACATATTTTGTTTTTCATTATTTTTCTTAGAACCAAATAAGTCACGTCCAACAGCTGTTCCAATAGTATGGAACTGTGATGATATGGTTGACATACCAGCTGCAATTATAACTACTAAGAATACCGTTGAGAACCACTCTGGCATGAAATTATTCAAGAATGCAGGAATAATCGCCCCTGAACCTGAACCCAATGATTTTGCATAAGCCATCGCTGTCATACCAAATTTCTCAAAGAAATATACATTTGATAATGGTCCAACAATAAAAGCAACACCTGTCATCATTAAAATAAATATTCCACCAATTGGAATAGCTCTATTTAATTCACGATCACTTTTAACTGTCATAAATCTAACAATTAATTGTGGTTGTGCTAGTACACCAATACCAACACCCATTACTAATGATGATATTACAATCCATGCTGAAATAGACCCACCAGCTGGCATATTAAGCCATCCCATAAACCCTGGAGGTGCCATAGCCATTCCTGCAGCATCAGGATTTGAGAATAATTCTCCTAATTTAATATGAGCCTCTGTAAATCCTCCTAATCCGTTATATACAGAAAATAGTAAAATAATCATTCCAACAAACATAATAGTTCCTTGGAAAGCATCAGAATACATAACACCTTTTAAACCACCAAAAAATACATAGATTGCAATAATAATTGAGAATGAAAATAATGCTACATCATAATTAATATTTAATTGCGTTTCAATAAACTTTGATGCTCCAATCATAACTGCTGCTGTGTAAAGTGGCATGAATAAAAAGATAATTAATCCAGAAAACTTTTGAATAAATTTTGATTGATATCTTTTCCCAATAAACTCAGGAAATGTATGTGCATCAATATTATGACCCATTCTTCTTGTTCTCTTGCCAAAAAATACAAATGCAATAAATATACCTAAAAAGATATTTGCAAATGTTAACCATAATAGACTAGCTCCAAACTGAGCTGCAATGCCTCCAAATCCAACAATAGCTGATGTGCTAATAAAAGTTGCACCATAAGACAATGCCATAACCATAGGATGGATTTTACGTCCACCAACTAAATAGTCTGTGGAAGTTTTTGTATTTTTAAATCCTAAATATCCTAAATAAGCAACAATTGCTAAATATACTACAATTACAATAATTTGTACTGTCAATTAATTCACCCCCCCTAAATACTTTCTTCAATTTCTAAATCTTCTTTTGCCCACTTGGCATCTTTTGCTAATTCAGCTTCATCATTTTCGCCTTTATTCCAGTTAATAATTCCATAACCTAAACAAATAAGCGCACTGATAACACATAACAAATAAGCTAGCCAAATACCAACATCACTAATCCCAAACATAAATAACCTCCCTTTTTATTAGAACAAATTTTTATAAAAGAAAAACCTTTCACATCAGTAGTATTACTAATATAAAAGGGTATTAATATACCTTTTTATGAATTTTCCCCAATATTGTTCTAACCATACTTCTATACTACTTAGTAGTATTATACAATAAATTTATAATATTTCAACTATTTGTTTGCTAAATCAACTAAATAGCTTCCTACTTCAAATATGGAACTAGCAATTTGATCCTTTAACATATTAGGAAAGTTAGAATTTGTAATTAACTCTAAAGTGAAATCACCTTCATAGTTAATTTCTTTTAATGTAGCCATAATTTTTGTCCAGTTTGCTGTTCCTTGGTAAGGTAATAAGTGTTCATCACCCTCTCCATGATTATCATGGATATGAGTCATTCTAAGATAAGGACTAATAGCTTTAATAGCTATCGTTTGGTCGTACATATTCATATTTCCATGTCCAAAATCCCAACATATCCCAAACCTATCGTCGTTATATGACTTTACTAATTGAATTAAGTCACTATGAGTTGAACCAAAACGACGTTTTGGTCCATATTGTGGTAGGTTTTCAAAATTAACATTAATATTATTTTTCAAACACAATTCAATTGTTTGTGAATGGAATTTATGATTCAATTCTATTGATGCTTCAATGTCACCTTCTGTTTTGATACTTTCTGTTGAAGGATGAATAACAGTATTTGTAGCACCTAATCTCTTAGTTGCAATAATTGAACGTTTAGTCATCTCCATAAAATAAGCTTTTTCTTCTTCACTTCCCCATCGATAATCAACTCCACTTTTAAATGGAATGTGAGATTGGTTAAATATAACTCCTAGTTTTTTAGCTTGATTACCCAGATTATCAATATATTGTTCCCAATCATCATCACATATTCTTGAAGCTCCTTTACCAATAGATGCTACACAAAAATCAAATACTCTAAATCCAACATCATAAGCTCGCTTAATACATTCAATATCATCTATGAGTTTCTCTTCATTAGGAAGTTGCCTAAATATATTTGTCATTATTGCTAATTGCATATTACACTCCTTCACTTATAGAATTACTATACTATGATAATTAATAAATAAAAAGGAAAACAAGATGCATTTATACATCTTGTTCTCCATATAGTATTTTTTTTAACTTTTTAATGTTTTAGCAACAATTTCTGCTGCTTTAATTAATGGATATCCTGCAGGTGAAGCTGTTAACAAAGGATGTGTTCCTATTTGAGATACAATTACATCATTAACAGTCATGTTGTTTTGAATCATAAATCCAATGACATTTGTTAATTCACCTGTGCTTTTTCCTCCAATTACCTCACCACCTAGAATTAACCCATTATGTCTTGCAACAATTAATTTAACCATTTGTTTGTGAGAATCCTCTAATTTACCAGGGTGTCTATCAATCCCAGTAAAACTACCAGTAACTACATCAAATCCTTCTTTTATAGCAACTGCTTTATTTAAGCCAGCTACACCAAATGCTGTATCACCTATGGCAGTAAAATAGATGCCAATAGTTCCTCTAAATGTTTGTACAGTTGACAGTTTACATAAATTCATTGCAGCAACTCTAGCTTCTGCACAAGCTGTTGAAGCAAGCATAGTTTTTGATAGCCTACCAGTAGCAAAATCCCGCTTCTCAGAACAGTCACCTATTGCAAAAATATCAGGTTCACCTGTTCTCCTGTACTGATCAACTTCAATAAATCCAAATTCATTAAGTTTTAATCCAGCCTTTTTTGCTAATTCAACATTTGGTACATAGCCAAGTGATAATATAACAGAATCTGCTTCTATTTTTTCGCCATTATTTAACAGTACTGCTTCTGTTTTATCAGTCCCAAGAATCTCTTTAATTCCTATCCCTTTATTAACTTTAACTCCTCTGTCAATTAGGCATTGCTCTGCTTCATTTGCCACTACTTCATCAAAAGCTGCTCCTAATATTCTTGGTAAAATTTCAACTACAGTAACATCTTTACCAATTTTATTTAACTCATCCGCTACTTCAATACCAATAAATCCTGCGCCAATAATAACAATTTTATGTAAATTTTCTAATTGCTTGTGAAAAGAATCAAGATATTCTTTGTCTTTTGGTATTACAAATACATTTTTTAGGTCTCTCCCTTTTAACCATTCAGGTTTAACTGGCTTTGAACCAGTTGCAATAATTAACTTTTCATACTCAATTATTTCACCTTTTTTTGTTTTACAATTTTTTTCTTCTTTATTAATTGATGTTACTTCATCAACAATAATATTGACCCCAAGTTTATGTAATCCTGCATCAGGAAGGATGTTTTTTTCACTTGTCATTACTGAGCCAAATATATAAGGTATACCACAAGGAATCATCACTGTTTCTTCTTTTCTAATAAGTGTAATTCCTTTCCCTTGATTACATGATTTTGCAGTCGTTGCAGCAACTAGACCAGCAGCACTTCCCCCAATTATTAATATTTCTGTTTTCATTAATTATCTCCTCTACTCTTATATGCTTTTTGCGTGTTATTAGCATATGCCAATACGATTATATCATACAAGCAATTACTGTCAATTAGTTCTTTACACCCTTTTAAAATTTGATATAATTGATTCTACGAGGTATCCATTATGAAAAAAATTAAGATTGCAACTGTTGGATTAGGTAGAGTTGGTTTTTCACGGCATGTACAAGATCCTACAAAAGATAATAGGTTTCAAGTTATTGCTTGTATGGACAAAAACAAAGAACGATTATATGAAGTTAGAGATGTATATGATGTAAATATTTATGAAGATTATCATCAGATGATTGACAATGAAGATGTCGATTTAATTGTAATTGCTTCTCCTACAAATTTTCATTATGAGCAAACACTATATGCTCTTAATAGTGGAAAAGATGTTTTTTTAGAAAAACCAATGGCTATTAATTTAGAACAAGCAAAAGGAATCTATGAAGCATGTCAGAAATCTGGTAAAAAAGTTATGTTACATCAACAACATAGAACTTCTGCTACAACCAACGCCTTACTTGATGTTCTATCCATGAATTTAATTGGCGATATTTATAGAGTTAATTACAATAACCATTTGTATCGAGTGAGAAATGACTGGCAAGCGCTTAAAAAATATGGTGGTGGTATGTTATATAACTATGGAGCCCACTATATTGATGTTATTTTATATGTATTTAATCCTACAATTAAAAAAATCTGTTGTACAACAAATAAGGTTATATCAGTTGGTGATGCAGAAGATGTGGTTAAAATTATTTTACAAGATGACAACAAAATAACTTATGATATTGATATTAATATGGCTAGTAATATAACTCTTCCAAAATGGGTTATTTATGGGCAACTAGGAACTATCACTATAACCGAGGATGAAGTTACCATAAAATATAATGAAGATCATTCAGTGTTAGATTTGCAATTGCAACAATCATTAGCAGCTACTGGTAGAAAATATGATAACACAAAACCGATTAATTGGATTACTAAAACCATTTCTATAAGTGATTATAAGAGTATTCCTTATTATGATAAGGTTTATGAATATTTTATTGAAAACAAAAAAGCCATCGTACCACTTAGCGATAGCCTAAAAGTCATGGAAATAATTGCGGAATGTGAGAATCAATAAACTACCATCTCTACCCAATTTAAACATAATTTATCGGTGGCTGCCACGTATTCAATTACCTGGTACCCATTTTTTATGGCAAAAGTAGGTACCTTCCATTTATACATTTTGGTATCTGGGTATGGCTTTTTACAAGTATAGTTTCCCATAAAGTCACAAGGGTGACCATTAATATATACAGTTATATCACTTTTTGTAATTTGTTCTTCATTAGTAAATGATGAAATAATATATTGCTCTTCTTTATCAGCCATATTCCCAGTATGAACTCGATATTCTGTAAATTGATCTTTCTTCAGTTTCTTTGGCAACATAGCATCTAACCATAGACCGTCTGGTTTTCGGTCGTTAAATGTTACAACATATCTTTTCATACGTTTCTTCATTTGATCATAGTCACCAACTTTATTAATAAAGTTATCATAATCATCATCTTCATACATGGTAGATTGCTTATCCATATAGTTAAAATAGTATAAAGCATCAGCACCTCTATCAATATAAGAACAAGCAGGTCCTGTCACAGTTTCCAAACTATTTATGGAATTTTCATAATTATATATCTCTAAAATGTTGGGTCGTAGACACACTTCATATCCAGGTAATAGAAGACAATCTGTTCCATCTAGCAAGTATTTCCACATTTCAATGGGTATATCTCCTTGAGAAGAATGCCAAAATGGTGTTGGAACCAAGAAATCTATGTAACCATTTTTAGCCCAATAAATAGCATCCATACCTAAATCAAATGCTGTTTCAGGTTTAACAGGGCACCGGGTGCCAACCGCAATTTTATGACCTCTTATTACTTCATATTTATCTGCTTTTTCTCTTACTTCTTTCATGAACTCATTTAACACAAGTCTACCTTCATCGGCATAACCTGTTGGAAAATGGTTACCAAATCTCATCCAATCAATCTCAATACCATCAATATCATATCGCTCAAAATATTCATTAATTAGTAACATATGATAATCACGGACATCTTTAATTAAGTAATTAAGTTCTCGGTCTTCCCAATTTCTATCTCTATATAGAGCTCTTCTATAATCTAGATGTTCTTTATAGAAATTACTATGTAAAATATCATTTTCGTCATCTGCATTATGCACATCATTCATTCTAACTGAAATATATGGTTTAATATTAATTTTACGGAGTAAATCAATAAATTCTTGATATATATCAATCCCTTGCTCAATTAGAGATTGTACTGCATCTACCCAATCTTTTATATTTGGGTTTTTTATTAAATATTCTTGATAATCATCAATTCGATCAGCTAAACAATCCCATACATCACTTTTGAAACTAGTGATTTGGCTATTTGGACATAATAAAAACACTTCAACATTACTATCTTTATATTGATTAATAAAATTTTCTATTTCAATTCTATTCCCACTTTTTTCTTTTCTAGAATAAAAATAATGTGAATTATCTTCATTTAAGTAGATTTTGGCCATGTGACTATACCCGCCCTTCTTTCTTTTAAATAAGGAAAATCTTTTCTTATAGAATCTATTTTTGTTAAGTCTATATCATAATAAAGAACTATCTCTTTATCTTCTCCAGCTGTTATTAATAATTCACCCGTTGGATCAAACACTTTTGAATCTCCAAAAAAATGTAAATCACCATGATCACCTACTAAATTTACCCCTGCAATATACACAGTATTTTCCAATGCTCTTGATGGTAAGAAAACATTCCATAAATTCCTATGGGTTGTTGCCCAAGCGGAAGGAACAAAAATAACCTCAGCACCCTTCATAGCCAATGTCCGACAGGTTTCAGGAAAGTCTACATCATAACAAATAATCACGCCAAACTTTCCAAATGGGCTATTATATACTTGATAATCATGATTGCCGTAAGTAAAGTAATTTTTTTCTTCATCCCACAAATGATTTTTATGATATATATTAATTACATCACCTTTATTATTAATAATAACAGCAGAATTATATAATTTTTCATTTTGTTTATAAATAATTGGAATAATTACATAAATATTATATTTTTGTGCCAAATTACAAGCTAATGGAATAGTTGTTTTAGTGGTTTTTTCACCTAACTCATTAATTCTATCTTTCATATATGAAAAATTATATCCTGTTGAAAATGTTTCAGGGAACACAATAATATCAGCTTCTTGTTTTGAAGCTTTTTTAACCATATCTATCATTTTTAATTCATTAGCTGCAATATCCATAAATTTTGATTCAATTTGTCCTAATGCAATTTTCATAGTAATTCCTCTCTGTATTTTACATTATAAAAATACTCATCATAAGTCTGCAAAACTTCTTTTAAAGTAGCTGTTCCAGTTATGCCAATTTTTCTAATAGTGATAGCAGCTACGACATTACCAACAAAAGCAGCTTCTACTTGATTCCCACCAGCTGCTAATGTGCTAACTAGTGAAGCTGTTACAGAATCTCCTGCTCCACATATATCATACGGTCTAGGTACGTCGACAGAGGGAGTTTTTAAAATACCCATTTTGCCAAAGGTAACAATCCCTTCTTTTCCCATTGTTACAAATGTAGGTTTTTTATTCTTTTCATACAACTTTTGACCACTAATTAGTGTTTCTTTGTAATCAGGTTCTCCTTTTAAATTATCATTAAATACTTTACATGCTTCATAATTATTACACTTAATAGATATATCTTTAAAAAGATGAATTCTAGCCCGAGAATCAGCAAAGATAATTTTATCTTTGTGAATAGCACTAAGTTTTATTATTCTATCTCGTACTTTAGTTGTAATAACACCAAAGTTATTTTCAACCATTTGATCTAAAACAATAATCGCATCATTATTATTAAAAACTTCATCTAAACAATCAATAATATGTTGTTCTACTATCTTATCTGTTTTTTTAAAGTTTTTTATATCTTGTCTATTACTTTCAGTTTCTTTATCATCTTTTAGCATCATAGGTTTAATATATGTTGGAGTAACCATCTTGTTTGTTTCAAATAGATAATTTCTTTTAACTCCAATATTGTCTAATTGTTTTTTTAACTCAAATCCATTTCCATCTTTTCCAATAAAACCAACTGCATAAATAGTTCCCACACCAAGAGAAGCTAGATTATTACATACAGTTCCGCTAGCTCCAGGGTATAACCTTTTATTTATTACTTGATATGCAGTTAACTTCGTTTCAATGGATGGTTCATTTAATTTTGTGTCAATTATTAAATACTTATCTAAAAAATAATCACCTATTACAGCCACACTTATATTTTTAAAATCAGAAATTAATTCAATTATTCTATCTCTTTTCATTACTTTCCCCTTACTTTAATAATTGATACGCAAGATTAGGTACTGTTAAATCATGGGTTCCTTGCACATATACTCCTTGCCCTCCATCTGCTACAGTTCTTGCCAATATGGTTTTCCATGGTCTAAAGTAATACCTAGGATCTGATTTCAAAGGAGCAGATTTTGTCTTGTCATCAATTTCTAATAAGTCAAATACAGCTGTAGTAAAATGGGTAATCTTTTTATCATTTTGATGGGCTACATTCCTTGCCATAGATAAGGCTTTTAAATATACTTCAGGTCCTGTTACAGCTGATCCAAAATTTAAAAATACTCCGTTTTCAAGGTTTTGAATTGATTTAGCATATATTAAAAAATCTCTATATGAACCTAACCCAATAGCTGCACCATCAAAGTTTTCATGTTGATGAATGAAATCAAGTCCAATTCCCACATGTATAGTAATTGGAATACCTAAGCGATACCCTGCTGCCAACAATGAATATTTTTTATATGGATAATCACTTTCTTCAATAGCTTTACCAAGAGCTTCTCCATACCCTAACCCCTCATCTACACCTTGTTTAACATAATCATTAATATATCCTGATTGCTTCCATAAACCAAATTGTCCCTCTTTTATATATTTAGCTACACTTTCTGTAGTTGCTCCAATCATGGCAAATTCAAAATCATGTATCGAACCTGCTCCATTAAGTGCAAAATGAGTAATATATCCTTGCTCCATTAATTTAATTAACCAAGGAGCACATCCTGCTCTTATTACATGAGCACCCATCATCACTAATACTGTAGCATTTTTTTCTTTAGCCATTTTAATTTTTTCCACAATAAAATCAATTTTTTTACTATTAAACTTAACAGGGGGCTTTGATATATCCATCATTACTGATATATCAAGATCATGTTCTCTTTCTTCTAGATTTTTTAATTTCAACTGGCTTCTATCAAACATTTCAAATGGCATATTCTTTCTCCTTTAAAATAGCAATTTTTCTATTTCGTTAATATTTCTAAAATCTGCAATAATAACATCTGCCTTTGCTCTTGTTAGTCTCTTTACTTTCCACTCATCAAAACCTTCCATAGTTTCTTCATTTGTAGCCACTCCTATAGCAATTCCACCTACTTCTTTGATGTTTTCAATTTCAACATATCCATCGCCAAAACCTGCTAACGAAGAACCGTGTAAGTTATTCTCACTAATAATTCTCTTTATGACCATAGCTTTTGAAAATAATTTAAAATCATCTCTTGCTCCATAGATTTTCTCCCCAAAGTATTTAGTTAATCGTAATAATTCTACTTCCTCTTTTACATAGGATTCATCAGTACCACTTGCTAAGTATAAATCAACTCCATGTGTCTTTAACATTTTAAGCACTTCAATTGAACCTGGAACCATATATTCATTTGCTTTAATATTACCATCTGCTAATCCAGTTCTGCGATAATTTATTTTTTCTAATAACCTTTTATGATATTCATTTTTATATACTAATGGATTTACACTTTTCCCGCCTCTTTTAACTACTTGTTCATCTAATTCCATACATTGATATATAGTCTGTTTACCAGTTAATAAATCTATAAATTCTCTTGCACATTTACTTTCTTCAATTAATGACCCAGGATTAGGAGAATTCATTAACACTTCAGTAAAGTATGGTGTCATAATCTCTTGCCATCCTTTTCTAATTAAACTTAATGTTCCGTCAAAATCAAATACTACTGAATGTATTTTGCCCACTATTAACTCTTTGTTATTTATAATCATTATTAGTCTTCCTTCATTATTTCATTTTTTAATGTACAAATAATTGCATGTTCCCATACTACATGCATATCTTCTAGTTGTTCCATTCCATCAGTGGCTGCAATTACAGAAATATCGCATAATTGTTTTAATTTTCCACCGTCACGTCCTGAAAATCCAATGGTTTTCATACCAATACTATTAGCAAATTCTAATCCTTTAACTATATTTTTTGAATTTCCACTTCCGCTAATTACAAAAAACACATCAAATTTACTACCATAGTTTTTTAACTGTTCTATAAATATGTCATCATATGAATAATCATTAGCTAATGCAGTAATAACTGGGACTTGATCAACAAGTGAAAAGGCTTTAAAACGTTTTTTTCCTTCAAAAGATAATCCTTTAACTAAATCATTTGTAAAGTGAGATGCAGTGGATGCAGAGCCACCATTACCTGCAAAAAATATAGATTGATTATTTTTTCTAGCTTTAAGTAATTCTTCACAAACTACCTCTAATTTTTCTGTATCTGTTTTTTGTAAAACTTTTATTTGCTCATTTACATATTCTTTTAAATATTCTTTCATTTTATTCTCCCAATAATATATTTTTTTCTATATTAGTAAGAAGCTGTTCCCTAAACACATGAACTGCTCCTTTTTCATAATTATGTTTATCATAAATAATTGTTATATTTTCACCATTATCCATATATAAATTAAGGAAATAAGACTTAATAGATGGAATTTCATTTAGCCATTGACTGTTAATAATCACATCTTCTGGACTATAAAACTTTTGAATATATCCCATTAAAATAAACAAACTTAGACACGCTTCTTTTAAAACAACTAAACATTTTAAATCACCCTTATTACTAGAATCTATAATGTTATTCATTCCCATTTCAAGTTTTTCACATAGTGCATAATCAGATATATATTGTTCAACACATCCTTTTTGCCCACAAGAACATAACGGTCCTGCAGGATTAATAGAAATATGTCCTATTTCACCTGCCATCTGATTATGTCCTTTAAGAATTTTCCCATCTGTTAGCATTCCACACCCAATACCACCTTTAATTGATACTAGGGCTAATGACTGATTACTATCATTTTCTTTATATAGCAAAGTACCTGCATAAACATCTTTTTCAACTATAATTGGTAATTGGCATTTTTTTTCTAAATCACTTTCTAAATATTTATTTTTAATACTATTTAAATTTGGAATAAATTCAATCTTTTTAGTTGTAGGATTACTTACTCCTGGAATAGTAATCCCGACTCCTATAGCTTGTTTTTTTGCACTTATATATGTGTAAAGGATGGTAATCACCTTATCATATGTAATATCACTATCTACTTGCATAATTTTTCTTCCTATGATATTACCTTCTAAATCTTCTTCTCGAAAAGAGATATAGTCAATTCCCATATTTATCCCAATTATATGATTTTTGTTACAATTAAATCCATAAATAATAGAATTTCTTCCTATATTCTGACTATCTACTCCATTTTTTATTAATAATTTTTTATCGAAAAGTTGGTTAATAATCGAACTAATAGTTACCATTGTTAATCCTGTTTCACTGGCTATTTCACTCTTTGTACTGTTTTTAACTTCATATAGATATCTAAGTACTTTGAGGGTATTATGCTTTCTTAATTGATCAGGTGTTTTCATAGTTTCTCTCCATTAATAAAGGTAATTAATTAATTACCTTTATTAATATATCAATATTTAGATTTTATGTCAATAATTCTAGTTGATTTTTCTATTCTAATTATTTAGCTTTATCATCTCTTGACTAGTTGTCATAACCATATACGGTTTTTAATCCTAATTGAGCATTGATTTGTTTTAGTTGATCTAACACATTAAAATATTTTGAATCAATTTTATATTGTTCTATTATATCAGATACTGCAATTTCATTCTTATATATCTCTTTAGCCACATCTGAAAACATAGAACCATTTACACTAAAAGTAGTTATAAAACCTTTACTTAGTAAAGGAATCTCATAAAACAAGTTAGGATTATCATCAAAATAAGCTTTAGAATCAACTAATGCTCGTTTTTGGTAATTGGCAACATATTCATCATAATCATTATAGAATACATAATATGGTTCCTCATAATATACTGGTGTCATTTGAGTCCCAAATAGTGGAGCCATTTTTGCAGGGTCTAGTAATTCTGGATCTAATTGCTCTAAAAGGAATCTTGGTAATAAATCTTCATTACTTTTATTAGCATCTTTTAATACAATATTTTGACCATTTTTTTCATATGAAACACCTGGAAGGCCAAACCTAAGCATTGTATGTGCATCAATATCACTTAAAAACACATTAATAAAACTATTTATCATAGGTTTTGCGTTAATTGTGTTACTAAGCATAATATATGCTGTTGAAGAATAATTCATTAAAGATATTTGCTCTTGTTGAGATTCCCTTATAATAGAAAATGAATGTTCAGGTAAAGCATTAGCTGCATATTCACAAACTGATCCTGTGTTTTTTCTAATAAAACCAACAGTTACTCCTTGTGTGTAACCATAGTAATCAACTAATTCTTCATCTACTAAATTTCTAATAAATGATAATACTTCAAACACATTATCATTTAGCATTCCATCTTCATATGTTCCTGTTGTTGGGTTATAAGCTGTAGAATAATCAGAGTTTGTATTAAGATATACTCCATTTGCATTGAATAAATCTTGTAATCCTCTAAATGTATAATCATTAGTAGTATTTAATCCATAAGTATTATCTTTACCATCACCATCTGGATCATGTGTTGTAAATCGTCTACTAACTCTTAGCAACTCAGCATATGAAGTTGGTACATCTAAATTAAGAGCCTCTAACCAGTCGGTTTTTGTAAGTCTAACTAAATATCCGTTATATCTTATTTCACCAGGAATTGCCCAGATTTCTCCATCACCAAACAAGTACATATTCTTAAATTCTGTAGGCATTTTGTTAAAAGTTGGATTTTTAGCAACCATCTCAGTTAATGGAACTATTAATTCACGATCAATTAATTTTTGAATATCACCAATTCCTCTAAAATCGGATAGATATACAATTCCAGTGGCATTACTTTCGTCCTTATTTTGAATATAATAATCAGTAAAATACTGAAATCCAATATTTACAAAATTAACTTTTATATCTATATTATAGTTTTCATTAATATATGTTTCCCATTCGCTTATATATGGATATTGAGTATAATTTTCTTCTCTAACTAATAATTTATTAAGTGTAACTCCAAATTTTGCTAAATCTTCAAGTAACAAAGGAGGTGTTTCTGTTGGAGTTTCACTAGCAACTTGGCTAGGTGAAGATGAGGGTTGATTCTCCTCTTTATTACAAGATGATGAAATGACTGATAAAATCATGGTCAAACAAATAATACCGATTAACAGTTTTTTTTTCTTCATGAAGTATTCCTCTCCGTATCTTTTTCTTTTTATTATCTATATTGTATCAAACTCCATTGAATATTCAATACAAGTAACAAACAATTTACAAATTCTCCACACAAAATTCATATCCGTTAAATTGTTTTTTCTTTCCAAGATCCTTTTAAATATCCAATAAATCCAACTATACAAATAACAACATTACTAACCAGCATTGCATACCATATCAGTTTTTCGTCCATACTTGTAAATGTCATTAATAAATAAATCATGGGTAAACGAACAAACCACAATCGTCCAATCATCATCATCATGGCAAACTTTGTATGTCCACTTCCTTGAAACAAGCCAATAAAAGTTTGAAAAATACCCATTAGTGGCAAAGTAATAACAATAATATTCATATAATAGGTAGCTTGTTCAATAACTATTGGATTGCTAGTAAAAATTCCTACTACTTTTGAGTTAATTAACAATAATATTCCCCCACCAATAGCAGAAATTATCATTGCTAATTTAATACTAGCCCCAACAGCCTTTTTCACTCTATCAATTTTCCCTGCTCCAATATTTTGACCAACTATAGTATTTAGAGCATGACCAATCCCCATTATGGGCATTAACACAACTGAATTAATACGATTGCCAATAATAAAAGCTGTTAAAGTTAATTCTCCAAATGACTTTATAAATACATTTAAAAATGTGAACCCAAAGGCAGCTGTAGCTTGTCCCAAAGATGCAGGTAATCCAATTTTTATAATTCGGCTAATAATATCTTTTGTGAAAGCATAATGCTTTCTTTCAATTTTGATACCTTTTTTGCCTTTTACTACCATATATATAGCGGCTATTGCTAATAACCCTCTAGCTGTAATAGTTGCAATAGCTGCTCCTTGTACACCAAGATTTAAAGTAAAAATACAAATTGGGTCTAAAATAATATTAATAACAACAGAAATGGCACTTAATATCATTGGGGTAACCATATCTCCTTGTCCTTGTAAAATTGAGTTAAATGCAAAAAATACAAAAGCAAACGGTATACCAATCATAATAGTCTGTAAATATATAACTGAATTTACCAATAATTCTCCATCAGCTCCCATAGCTTTAACAATCCATGGAGCTAAAAAGTATCCAATTAAACCAAATACAATCCCAGTTATCAGTGAGAAGGACATCATTTGTCCTGCAGCTTTTTTTGCCTTCTCTATTTTATTCGCACCTAAATACTGAGCAATTAGTGAACGACCAGCTACTGAAAATCCTAAACCAAATGAAATTATTAAAAAGATAATATTCCAAACAAACCCAACTGAAGCTACTTCAATATCACCCATTCTTGATACAAAATAAGTGTCTGTTAAGTTATATATTGTTTGAATTAAATTTCCTAGCATTAAGGGTAACGCTAGTTTTATGAGAGCTTTTCTAATGTCTCCATTAATAATTAATTCACGTTTTTCTAGTTTCATTTTGTTTCCTTTATAACTGATTTGCCAACGCAAATATGATTATATAATATAACTAACTAATTAATTAACACCTTGTTTTTAGAGTTTTTTTATCTGTTTTTCTCTCTATAATAATTAATAAGACAGCCCTTTATAAGAACTTCTCTCTCGTCTTTTGTCATAGCTGGTAAATGCAAAGTAATTTCTTGTTTTGATTCTTTTCTTATAATTAATCCTTTAATGGATTCATCTCCATTATTAAGCATATCTTTTATACCTTCAATATAGATGTAATCACCATTAGTTAAATTAGGTTTTTCATCTACTGTAAAAGGTAATATTCCCCAATTAACTAAATTACTTCGGTATCTTTTCGTAGCATACTCTAAGGCAATGTTAGCCCATCCTCCTAGTACTTTCTGACATGATGCTGCTTGTTCTCTAGCTGAGCCATCACCTGGTTTATTAGCATATATAACACTACCAATTCCTGTGTTCTCAAGGTTTATACCTTCAATCCTGTTTAATTTTCCTTGTTTTTTATCAATAAACAATTGTCTAGTTTGTTTAGCCCTACCAACGTATAAAGGATCTTTTCTACTTAAAGTGTATTCTGCTAAAGCAATTGGATTTGAGCGATAAGAAGATGTCTCACCTGATGGTATTAATTCATCAGTTGTTGTAATTGGATCATCTATAAATGCCGTTACTTGTAATAGTAGATTATCATATATAGCATCCATTTCTGGCCATTCTTTAATATTAGGGCCAAGCTTTAAATCAACCGTCTTATCTTGTGCTTTATAGCCGTAGTACACACGATTGTGATAAATTTCTTTATTATAATCATAAGTGTATTTTGGTTCTTCAATAGCCATATCTGTAGCTGGAGTTAATATTCCTTTATTAATCGCTGTTGCAGTAACGCTTCTTGCATCCATTAATGCTACAGAAGCTATTTGTCCCTCTCCTGGTTTTGAACCTTCTCTATTTGGGAAATTTCTAGTTGTATGTCTAACGCTAAATCCATTATTAGCAGGAACATCACCTGCTCCAAAGCAAGGACCACAGAAAGCTGTTTTTATAATTGCACCTGCAGTCATTAAAGTATTCATAGCTCCTTCTTTATTTAATGCAAAATTTACTGGCTGGCTTTGTGGATATACACTAAAAGAAAAGTCATCATGACCAACATTTTTCCCATTAATCATTTTAGAAGCAATTAGAATATTTTCAAATGTTCCACCTGCACAACCTGCGATGATTCCTTGATCAACCATAATACCTTTTTCTGTAATCTTACTTAATAAATCAAGTTTTACATGGTCTCCTAATATTTTTTTTGCGTCTTGTTCAATAGCTGCAAAAATATCGTGGCTATTTGCAATAACTTCTTTTATTGTATAAGTATTACTTGGATGAAATGGTAAAGCAATCATATTTTCAATTGAAGATAAGTCCACTTTTATGGCACAATCATATGCAGCAATATTTCCTGGTGATAATTGTTGATATACTTCTTTTCTATTATGAATTTCAAAATATTCTTTTACTAACTCATCTGTTTGCCAAATGGAACTTAAACAAGTAGTTTCTGTCGTCATAACATCAATGCCATTTCTAAAATCAACTGATAATTTACTAATTCCAGGTCCCACAAATTCTAAAACTTTATTTTTAACAAATCCACTTTTAAAGACTTCCCCAATAATAGCTAACGCTACATCCTGAGGTCCAACTCCTGGTTTGATTTCTCCTTCAAGATATACTAAACACACTTCTGGATATGTTAAATCATAAGTTTTTTGTAATAATTGTTTAACTAGTTCAGGTCCGCCTTCTCCCATGGCCATAGTTCCTAATGCACCGTATCTAGTGTGTGAGTCAGAACCTAAAATCATTTTTCCACAACCTGTCATCATTTCACGCATATACTGGTGAATAACAGCTAAATGAGCAGGAACATAAATCCCTCCATATTTCTTAGCAGCTGACAATCCAAAAAGATGATCATCTTCATTAATAGTTCCTCCAACTGCACATAAACTATTATGACAATTAGTTAATACATATGGCAAAGGAAATCTTTCAAGTCCACTTGATTTGGCTGTTTGAACTATACCTACATATGTAATGTCGTGTGAAGCCATGGCATCAAATTTAAGTTTTAAATTGAATTCATCTTCACTTATATTGTGATTTTGTAAGATACTATAAGCAATGGTATTTTTTTTATATTGTTCAAAAGATAAGTCAGCCACCTGTTCTTTTTGCAGTAGCTCACTACTATTTTTTAGATAAGTTTTTTCATTAATTAATGTAATCAAGGGTATGCCTCTTTTCTTGTTTTTTAGTGTAATCTATTATATAGTCATAATAGAAAAAATGAAAGTAGGAAATTTCATTGATCAAAGACATTATCTGGGATTTTGATGGAACACTTTTCAACACTTATCCTCAAATATCTACTATCTTTAAAAATACTTTAGCACACTTTGGTGTAGATGAAAGTACTGATGACATCCTATCCAATCTACATCAATCCCTATGGCATACTTATCAAGTATATGTAAAAAAGCATAATCTTGATTTAGATAAACTTAGAAAAAAGTTCTCAGAGCTAGATGAGCAAATGAATCCAGATTTTCTAAAACCCTTTCCTGAAGTTATGGAAATACTAAATAATTTTAAAGGGAAACATTTTATTTTTACTCATCGTGGTAATTCTACTTTTAAATATTTATCACACTGGGGGTTACTACCTTACTTTTCTGAAATTTTAACAAGAGAAAATGGTTATGCAAGAAAACCACAACCAGACGCCTTGTTTTACCTTATTGATAAGTATAAATTAGTAAAAGAACACACCATCTATATTGGAGATAGAGAAATAGATATAAAATGTGCCAAAAATGCTGGCATTCAATCTTGCTACTTTAATTCTCACCAATTGTCAATTAACGTAATAGCAGATTTTGAAATCACAGATTTCACCGCATTCCCACTAGAATAAGTGATAAGATTTACTCGAATAACCTATCAATTAAGAAACTACGGAGAAAACAATGAACTACTATCATACTCAATCAATAAAAAATACTATTAAAGAATGTGATTCTTCCATAGAAGGTTTAACTGTTAAGCAAGCTACTAAATTACTAATCTTGAATGGTCCAAATGCTTTAGATGAAGGCAAGAAAAAAACCATTTTTCATAAAATATTAGCTCAGTTTAAAGATGTAATGATTGTCGTTCTAATTGTTGCTGCAATAATAGCTGGAATTTTAGGAGAGTTAACTGACTCTTTTATTATCATGGCAATAGTTATACTAAATGCTATTATGGGAATTGTACAAGAAAGTAAAGCAGAAAAAGCACTAGATGCTTTAAAAAGCTTATCTAAACCTTATTCAAAGGTTTTAAGAGATAACAATATTATAAAAATAAAAAGCGAAGAAATTGTTGTAGGTGATATTGTTATTTTAGAAACCGGTGATTATATCCCTGCTGATTTACGATTAATAGAAGTAGCTAGTTTACAAATTCAAGAATCCTCGTTAACTGGAGAATCTGTTCCCGTTACTAAAAGTATTACACAGTTAGAAGATAAAAATTTACCCATAGGTGATCGTGTTAATATGGCCTATTCTTCCAGTGTAGTTACTTATGGAAGAGGCTTAGGCATAGTCATTGCAACAGGAATGCATACAGAAGTTGGGAAGATTGCTAGTTATATAACAGATGATACACTTTCATCAGAAACCCCACTAAGTAAACAATTAAACAAAACAGGAAAAGTATTAAGTATTATTGTAGTGGTTGCTGCTACAATAATTCTTGTTACAGGATTATTACAAGGCCGTAATTTTGTTGAAATGTTTTTAGTATCTGTTAGTATTGCTGTAGCTGCTATTCCAGAGGGATTGCCTGCTATTGTCACAGTTGTACTAGCGATTGGTGTGCAAAAAATGTCAACTCAAAAAGCTATTATTCGAAAACTACCGGCTGTTGAGACTTTAGGAAGTACAGAAATTATTTGTTCTGATAAAACAGGCACACTAACTTTAAATCAAATGACCGTAAAAGAATTATACTTTGTAGACAATAGTCCCTCAGCTGATGATATGAAAAAACTAATGTATATTATGGCTCTTTGTAATGATACAAAAATTTCAAAAGATGGTAAAAAAAACAAATTAATAGGTGATCCCACCGAAACTGCTTTAGTTACTTTTGCAAGCAGTTATGGTCATGATAAAACTACGCTTGAAAAACAATTTAAAAGAATAGATGAATTACCTTTTGATTCTGATCGAAAATTAATGACTACTATTAATAAAATAGATGGAAAATACCATGCTCTGGTTAAGGGTGCCCCTGATATCTTAATCGCCAGATGTAATAAAGTACTGGTAAATGGACAAATCATTTCACTTAAAGATAGCGATATTGAAAAAATTCATCAAGCAAACAAAACAATGGCATCTAGAGCACTACGAGTACTAGCTTTTGCATATCAAGAGCATATTAAACAGCCTGTAAACTTAACTAGTGAAAATATTGAAAACAATTTAATCTTTGTGGGACTTGAAGGAATGATTGACCCGCCAAGAGACGAAGTTAAACAAGCTATTACAACCTGTAAAAAGGCTGGAATGAGAGCTGTGATGATTACAGGTGACCATAAAGACACTGCAGTCGCTATTGCTATGCAACTAGGTATATTACACGATAATCAACGAGCTATTACCGGAGAAGAATTAAATAAGATGACAAAATCTCAATTAGAGGATCAAGTACATCAAATCGCAGTATTTGCCAGAGTATCCCCTGAACATAAAGTTCGCATTGTACAAGCATGGAAATCACATGGAAAAGTTGTAGCTATGACAGGTGATGGTGTAAATGATGCCCCTTCATTAAAAGCTGCAGATATAGGAATTGGTATGGGTATTACCGGAACAGATGTGGCTAAAAGTGTATCTGATATGATTTTAGCAGATGATAATTTTGCCACTATTATTGTAGCTGTAAAAGAAGGTAGAAAAACCTATGCTAATATTCAAAAAGCAATACAATTTCTCTTATCTGCTAATACAGCAGAAGTATTAACCCTATTTATTGCTACCTTCTTAAGTTGGAAGTTTTTATTTCCTATTCATATTTTATGGATTAACTTAATTACTGATTCATTTCCTGCTTTAGCCTTAGGCATGGAAAAACCTGATAGTGATATAATGGAACAACCACCTAGAAAACCAGGAGAAAACCTTTTCAAAGGTGTTTTAGGGAGAAATATTATTATTCAAGGTATATTACAAGCCATTATAACCCTTGGTGTTTATGCCTATGCAATTAGTCATTTCTCTGTTGATACTTCCATTACTATGGCATTTTTAACCTTAGGCCTAATACAACTATTCCATGTTTTTAATGTTCGTGGTATAAGCAAAAGTATTTTTACGAGTAATTTCTTTTCTAATAGATATGTCTTTTTAGCCGTACTCTTTTCAGCTGTTCTACAAGTAAGTGTAGTTATAATTCCCTCTCTTAATAGTGTATTTAGAACTGTTCCTTTAACAGGAGATCAATGGATTTTAGTTATCGTTGCTTCATTTGTCATAATACCTTTGGTTGAAATTTCTAAGTTGTTTAGTAAGTTATTTAAGGGTTAGTTTTATACTTATTATGATAGTAATTATTGTCGGTTTTCATAAATCATACGATATATTCTATTAATCTTTTCTATGAGAATTAGAGCGGTTCCATCTTTTTCACTATCTTCTCCTTGAAAATAGATAGTTTTTGACTGGCCATTCATACTAAGTGTTGGGTAGTCAACACTTTTCCGGACATTTTACTACGCAACTAATAATTCTCTCGAAATTTGCCACTTTTTCAACCATTCCATTGGACTAATATAACCCAATCTTTTCTGTATTCTTTTTGTGTTGTAAAACCCTTCTATGTATTTAAACATTTCTAGTCTCAATTCTCTCCGTGTTCCATAACTTTTCCAGTGTATTATTTCTTTTTTTATTGTTTCAACTACTAGGTCAGCTTTCATTCTATCAGACATGGCATAAGATAGTACTATTTCACTTTTTACATCTTTGATCTTACATATGTAGTCAAAGTGCGAATTTAACTTATATCACTTGTTACCACTTGAAACGGTTCTGTTATCTCCAAATCTTTTACTATATTATTATACTCATCCCCTCGTGCTTTTTTGCTATCAGTAAGACTTCGGCTTCTTTTCTTCTTATGAATTGAATGTAAATTGTTCTTATCTAAGATACGTTTTACTTTGTTATAGCTAGCCTTATACCCTTTTTCTCGCATTTTTCCACATACTCTATCAACTCCACATGTTGATTCCCCTGAGAAAAATATTTTTATTACCTTCTTTTCATAATCCTCTTCTTTTGTTTTTCTTATCTTAAGAATTTTTACCCATTCATAATACCCACTTGTTGATACTTTAAAGAATGCTGCCCACTTCACGATTGGATAATCAGTACTTTTATTTACAAATTCATAAATTACTTGTTTAGGTTCGCAAAGTAGGCTGTTGCCTTTTTTAGCATATCTCGTTCCATTTTCAACTCTGCAAGTTCCAATCTTAAAGCTTTGTTCTCTTCCTCAAGTGTTGCATACTTTGTTTTATCTCCATCTGAAGTGTATTTCTTTCTCCCATATATATATTAATCCTTCTGATGCAATATCTCTCACACTTTTAGTACTAGCATAACTTAAACTCACTACATTCTTTTTGAAATCTTCATCATATTTCATCCTTACTCCTGCCATTATGTGCCTCCTTGTATGTTGTAATTCTATCAAATTTTAGCAAAGACCCTTCCACACAAGGTGTATAAAACACACATTTTAGCAAATAGTTATATTTTTTCAATAAAACCGTATAAATATACAGTAAATTAATGGATACTACGTATATATCCCTTGAAATATTCATCAAAAAGCCATATACTGTTAGTGAAAATATAAATGTACAAAAGAGGAAATTTCTGTGAAAGAAAAAAGGCACTTCTACGACCTATCATATCCTCAAAGAGGCGTATGGAATCTAGAAAAATTATATCCGAATATAAGTATCGGTAATTTATCTTCGACATTAAAAATTAATGCCCCACTTAATTTTGCCATTATGGAAAAAGCTTTAAATCATACAATACAAAAAAATTCTGCTTTTAGAACTAGAATTACAGAAATAAAAGGTCAACCAAAGCAATATATGGTTCCTTATAAATATCAACCTATTGATGTTTTTGACTTTTCAAATGGTGATATTAAAAAAATGTATGAATGGGATGAAGTAATGACTAGAAAACCCATTTATGAAACAGACAGCCAATTATTTTATGCCGCTTTCTTAAAAACAAACAAACACTCAGTTGCTCTTTATATCAAATTCCATCATATAATTGCTGATGCTTGGACTATTATTACTTTTGGTAATGATTTTATGGCATTTTATAAAACCATTACAGACGGTGGTACAGTTGACGAAATTGAAAATCCATCTTATTTTGATTACATTGAAAAAGAACGACAATATCTAGCGTCTAATCGTTTTATTAAGGATGAAACTTTTTGGCTTGAACAATATAAAAATATTCCTGAATTAAAAACATTGAAACCTCGAAAAATGGAAAATGAGAATAAAGAAGCAAAAAGAAAAACATATATATTACCAGATAAATTAGCTAAAAAAATCAGACAGCATTGTAGCAATAGTAATACATCTATTTTTAGCTTATATTTAAGTGCTATGGCTTTGTACTTTAATAGAACACGTGGAGATGATGAAGTTGTTTTTGGAACACCTGTATTAAATCGTTCAAATGTAAAAGATAAAAATACATATGGTATGTTTATCAGTACTGCTCCTATTAAAGTAACTATTGACGACAGTCAAGATTACAATACTTTCGCAGAAACAATCAATACTCAATGGATGTCATTATTAAAACATCAAAAATATCCTTATACTATCCTATTACAAAAGCTTAGAGAAAAACATAATGATTTTAAAAAATTATATGATGTAGTTATTTCATACCAGAATGCAAAATTCATTAAAAGTGAAAGTGAATATCAACATGAAGGAAGATGGCATCAATGTGGTTATCAAATGGAATCACTTAATATTCACATCAATGATCGTGAAAGTGATGGAGATATAATCATTGACTATGATTATTTAACTGATTTATTCTATGAAAAAGAAATTGATTTTTTAAACGCTCATGTAATTAGCTTACTATGGCACTCAATTGATAATCCTGCCAGAAAATTACCTTATATCGAAATGATTTCTGAAAATGAAAAAGAGAAAATATTATACAATTTTAATGATACAAAGACATCTTATCCTAGAGATAAAACAGTTCAAAGTTTATTTGAAGATCAAGTATTAAAAGCTCCATTAGCTCCATGTATTATTTTTGAAGGTAAACAGTTAACATATAGCCAGTTTAATGAAAAAGCAAATATGCTAGCAAGGTATCTAAGAGAAAATGGTATTGGTCCCAACGATATAATTAGTGTTTTAATTCCTCGTTCCCATGAACTTATGATTACTATAATGGGCATAATTAAAGCAGGAGCTTCATATTTACCAATGAATCCTGAATATCCTGTTGATAGAATAAATCGAATTTTAGTTAGTAGTAATAGCAAAATGCTATTAACACATTCATCAGTTACTAAAGATCAGCTTAGTTGTAATCAAATTTGCAAGGTTGATCAGATAGATTTAAAAAACTACGAAACAAGTAATCTTCCAAATAATAATTCGCCTAATGATTTAATCTACACTATATATACTTCGGGTACAGAAGGTAATCCAAAAGGTGTTATGATTGAACATAAATCATTAATAAACTTCATATATGGTGTTAAAGATTTATTAGATTTTACAAATAAAAGTCGAGTATTATCCGTAACTTCTACTACTTTTGACATTTTCGTATTTGAAAACTTTACTTCTTGGTTAACAGGTTCATGTATTATCCTTGCAAATGAAATGCAGCAAAACAATCCTCTAGAACTAAAAAAGCTTATTGTTGAAAACACCATCGATAAAATACTAACAACACCATCAAGGATGAAAATGTTAATGAATGAAAAATCATATGGTGCCTTTTTACAAAACATTACTGTTATTATGCTTGGTGGAGAAGTATTTCCAGGCTCTCTATATTTAAAACTCAGAAGAGAAACTAATGCAAAAATCGTTGATGGTTATGGACCTACAGAAACTACTATTGGTGTAACGTTTAAAGAATTAAAAAGAACAATTAACATTGGAAAACCTATTGCTAATACTCAAATATATATTCTAGATAAACATAAAAATCTACTTCCAATTGGTGTACCAGGGGAAATGTATATCGGCGGAGAGTGTTTATCAAGAGGTTATTTAAATGATGATAAATTAACACAAGAAAAATTTGTTGAAAATCCCTTTATGAAAAAGGAAAAATTATATAAAACAGGTGATTATGCGCGATGGTATTCTCAAGGTGAAATTGAATATATTTGTAGACTTGATTCGCAAATAAAAATAAATGGATACCGTGTTGAACTACAAGAAATAGAAAAATCAATTGCCAGATTTAATGGAATAAAGGATGTTGTAGTTATTGATTTTGACGATAATCATCAAAACAAATACTTATGTGCATATTTAATATATGATGAAAAGATATCCCTACCTTCTTTAAGAAATGCTTTAAAAGAAACACTACCACGGTATATGATTCCATCTTATTTTGTAGAAATTGACCATATCCCTTTAACTTTAAGTGGAAAAATTGACAAAAAACGGTTACCAAAACCTAACACACATAAAGATTTTAAGAAAAAAACAATTGCTCCTCGTAATAAATCAGAGAAATTGTTACATACCATTTGGTGCGATCTTTTAAAATCAGCTTCTATTGGCATAGATGATGATTTCTTTGAAATGGGAGGAGATTCCTTAGCAGCTATTCAAATGGTATCTTTCTTATATACACATACTATGACTGTATCAATTCAAAATATATATGATTATCCAACAATACGTACTCTTAGTCATTTAATTTCTACAAACAAGAAAAAAATCCATTTCACACCAAAAAATAAAAAATATAAAGTTTCAAACGCTCATATATGTTTCGAAAAAACTCCTTTGGCAGAACTAATTGAAACAAATAAACTAGCAAAAATTGATTCAGCTGCGATTACCTATATCCCAGAGGATATTGTTGAAACACTAGCTATTCATAAAGAGCCAACATTATTCAACTATATGGAAACAGCTCAAGGTAATATTGGCCTATTCGCCATACCTATTTCAAGTAGAGATTTATATAGTAATAAAAAAACATTAATCTCCTTATGTCAACAAACAATAAATATAGCACATCACCTAGGAGCAAAAGTTGTTTCATTAACAGGTCTAATCCCCTCTGCTACATCATATGGCTATGATTTAGAAAAAGTTCTTCGCAATGAACCTCTCAGTGCAAAAATCACAACAGGACACTCCACAACAGCAGCTTCTGTTGTACTATCCATTGAACGACTTCTAAAACATAGCAATCGTACTATTGTTGATGAGCGAGTTGCTTTTGTCGGATTAGGCTCTGTTGGAACTTCAGTAGCAAAATTGTTATTATCTGTATTAGAACATCCTGCTTCTCTTACACTATGTGACATCTACCAACGAAGTGACTTTTTGTACGATTTTAGAAAGCATATAGAAACTCGTCTATCTTATGAAAATGATATTATGATTGCTATTTCAAACGGCTCGTCATTACCAGATGAAGTATATGAAGCAACAATGATTGTCGGTGCAACAAATGTTCCAAACATATTGGATATCAGTAAAATTAAACCAGGTACTTTGATTATTGATGACTCTGGTCCTCATTGTTTCAACAAAGAGGACGCTATTAAACGCCTACATGAGAAAAGCGATATTTTATTTACCGAGGGCGGTGTCCTAGAATCAAATGAAATCATTAATAAGCGTATTTATTTACCAGCAGGAATCAGAGACAATGTATTAAATTCTTACTCACAACAATTTGCTAGTGACCGTGATATTACAGGATGCATTCTATCTAGTCTTCTTTCTGCAAAATACGATAGTCTACAACCGGTTTTAGGAATCAGTAAACTAAGTGAATGTATTAGAAATTATAAATTATTAAATGAACTTCAATATTTAGGAGCAATGCCTCATTGTGATGACTATATTATTCCGACAAACTTTATTAAGAACTTTACAAGGAATTTTGGCAAAAAAATGAGGTAAATATATTAGTTGGAGAAAAAAATGGTTAACTTAGATTTTTCATTCGTTTTACTACTTATATCAACTCTACTGGTTGTAGCGTTATTTGGTTTGATTTTAAAAATCAAACCAAAGTCTCAAATCCACTATATCTTTTTACTAATGGTTACGGCAATTTTCATTTGGAATGTTGGTCATATTCTTGAAGTTATTACCTCAATTAGAGATGGATATACCAATATGCTTTATATTAATATATACTATTTTGGTGTTTGTTTTGTCCCTTTGACTATTCTTTTGACAGGACTTGTTTTTGTCAGAACAAAGTTAAAATTCACATTTAGATATATCGTACTACTAATATTTCCTGTTATTGATTATCTAATATTACTCACTAATAAATTTCATCACCTATTCTTTTTAGAATATTCGATATTTAACAATCAAGTAATTCTTGGAAATTACTTCATTGTCCATACCATAGGTTCTTATCTCTATATTGGTATTGGACTGTATTATTTAATCTCTTTTACTGTTAAAAATTCTGGTTTTTTCTCCAGACAATCCGTGTTAATAATAACTGGTGTTATCGTTCCTCTATCAATTAATTTTCTTATATCATTTAACCTTATTATATTACCAGTATTCTACACTCCTATTTCATTTTCCATCTCTATTATGTGTTTTGCTTTAGCAATATTCAAATTCCAATTTTTAAATATTTCACCAATTGCTTTGCAACGAATTGTAGATTTAATATCTGATAGTTATTTAATAATAAATAAAAATTATCAAATCATCGACTATAATCAAGCATTTATAGATACTTTTAAAAATAGCTTACCAATGAAAAGAAAAGATAATTTACTAGAAATATTTGATTCCACATCACTTGATAACAAGCATAAAAATCAAATAATCACTAACAATGAAAAATCAATAAAAAATAAAATAACAGAAAAATACGAAGACCATTTCAATGATGAATTTATTGATAAATATTTTTCAGTAGAAATTACTCCCATCTATTCTAGCGATATTTATCTTGGTACAATTATTCTTTTAAAAGATATTACCCAAAGCAAAAGAGACCTTGAAACTATTAAAAAAACTCATGCTATTATTATGGAGCAAGAACGTCTTGCCTCATTAGGTCAATTAATTGGCGGAATTGCTCACAACTTAAAAACACCTATCATGACAATATCAGGTGGTTTAGAAGCCATTCGTGAATTTTCTACTGAATATGATGTATCAATTGAAGATAAATCAGTTACAAAGAAAGATCACCATGCCATTGCAGCAGATTTAATTGAGTGGGTTGATAAAATCAAGCCCTACTGTTCATATATGTCAGATGTTATTTCAGCCGTTAAAGATCAGACCGTTAACTTAAGTAACTCGACCACCATCAATTTTACCCTTAGTGAACTACTAAAAAGAGTTGAATTATTAATGAAACACGAATTAAAAAAATATCATTGCCAATTAAATATTCAATCTGAAATTGGCATGTTAACAGAATTTAAAGGTGGAGTAAATAATCTGGTTCAAATATTTGATAATCTAATTGTAAATGCAATTCAATCTTATGGCAAAAAACAAGGAATTATTGATTTAAAGATTAAGCAAAAAGATGAGCAAATTGTTTTTTCTGTAAAAGACTATGGAATGGGAATATCTCCAGAAATACAAAAAAAGCTGTTTAAAGAAATGTTAACTACAAAAGGAAAAGACGGTACAGGATTAGGCTTATATATGTCTTATTCAACTATTAAAGGAAGATTTAGTGGCGAAATGTGGTTACACTCTACTTTAGGGAAAGGTAGTACCATTTATATTTCTATTCCTTATTTTAATTTAGTTGAAAAAGTATAGTAATTTATATCTTCTATTTTTTAGTAAATCACATTTTATAAATGTACCATTTACATGTTGCTAGTTCATACTTCATTTCATAAACACGTTGGCTATTATTAATAATACTCATCACCTTATAAATATACATTCTGTTTCCAGCTAAACGCTCTTCATTACGCTCTAATATTCTATTAATTTTTACTATATGAATCTGCTCATCTTTTCCAACAAACTTATATTTTATTGGAGATATTTTTCCATCCTTATTACTCACACAAATCATATCTACACTTTTCATTAATATCTTCATTAGTTTTTCCTATCTATAGTAAACTTGTCATCATAGGGTAATTATCATGTACTCCCCCATTTACATTATTAATGCCACTGGCAATAAAGCTAGCTCTCTTAATAGTTTGGCTACCATACTTAACTCTTAATAAATCAATATTTTGATTTAATCTTCTCTTTTTTTCTAAATTTTTCTCATCAAATATACTTCTTTGGTATATGTTTGCTGTATTTAGCATTGTTACTCGCACACCAAAATGACGAACAGGTCCTTCATCCCATATTTCTTTAAATAGTTCCAACGCTGTTTGATAAATAGTATTTGTCTGATCAGTTGGAGTAATTAATTTACGTTGTCGCCCCTGTCCCCCTCCTTTGGAAGCTCGGTGATAAGACACATGAACCACATGACACATCATATTGTTAGCTCGTAATCGAATTGCAACCATTTCTGTAAGAGATAATATAAATAGCGAAGCATATCTTATATCATCTACATCAAAAGGTGTTGTAGTAGAATTTCCAATCCCCTTAATCTTTCTATTATCTTTTTTAACAG
The DNA here is from genome assembly GCA_023145435.1 of Clostridiales bacterium. Taxonomy (GTDB): domain Bacteria; phylum Bacillota; class Clostridia; order DUPQ01; family DUPQ01; genus JAFGUQ01. The sequence continues at coordinate 22,959 of JAGLDS010000001.1, read as the reverse complement.
GAGAAGAATCTAGCCCATTTGCATAATGCCAAATTAACCGACCATGGCTTTTCATAATCTGGTTAAGAAAATCAATATCGCTATTCGCCAATTGCCCAATGGTATTAATCCCATATTTAGTTAGTTTCTTATAAGTTGCTCGCCCAACCATAAAAAGTTCATTTACTGGTAATGGCCACATTTTTTCCATTATTTCTTCTTTAAACATTGTATGAATCTTATCTGGTTTTTCTAATTCAGAACCCATTTTTGCCAGTAGCTTATTAGTTGAAATGCCAATATTTACTGTGAATCCAAGTGTTTTATGTATATATTCCTTTATTTGATAAGCGATAACAATAGGATTTTCACAAGACAATTCCATAAAACATTCATCCACACTAAAACGTTCTACTTTTTTTGAAAAAGTCTGAATAATTGCCGTCATTTCATCAGAGCACTTCATATATAACTGATAATTTGGTGATACAATGGTTAATTCTGGACATACTTTTAAAGCTTCAAATAACGGTTGCCCTGTTTTAACTCCTGCTTGTTTTGCTTTTAACGATTTAGCTAGAATGATTCCTTTTCGTTTGCTTTTATCCCCTCCAATGGCAGCAGAAATATTTCGCAAATCAATAGCGTTACCATGTTGTAAATCATATACTGCCTGCCAACTCAAATAAGCACTGTTAGCATCAATATGAAAAATATATTTTTTCATGTTGTCCTCCTGCTAACAGTATAACGAACATATGTTCGGTTGTAAAGGAACTATCCTGCTAAATATTTTGAAAGAAGATAAATGTACATCCCTGCCATAATCATAAATCCAGGAATAAATGTACTGCTATTTCGTAGCGAAATAAAACTTGATTGTTTAATTATCATCACAGTCTTTGTTGTTTGACTTTTTAAAAGATATAACAATCCAAAAACCACACTCCCACTGATAATTGCAATAATTCCAAAAATTATTAATGTACCAATAATAAAACTTAAATCTTGATTAAATATTGTTGAAAAATCTGAAGAGGTTTCCATCCCTTCAGGTAACGACTTTAAAACTCCATATGAAAATAGTACTGCTGTTGCATTATTAGTAAAATGAGCTAGAATTCCTGCAAATATTGAATTAGTTCTATATACGATATAACAAATTACTATTGATAAAACGAACACTCCCGCAATTTTTTCAAAGTTAAAGTGGAACAAAGTAAAAACAAGCGAAATTAGTATCATGCTTTTTCTTAGTCCTATTTTTTCAACAGATGACCATAAGGCTCCACGGAATAGGATTTCTTCACATATTGCTGCAAATAAACCAATTACTATTATGCTTAGAAGTAGTGATGGAACATCTCCTGGAACAGGAATGTCTGGTAATATATTTTTTTGGAAGATAAAGCGAACTATAATCGCACTAATGAAACTTAACGATAAACTAACAGGAATCATAAACCACATGGTTACGACAATAATTAGTGAATGAATCCAGTTAATTTTTTTTAATTTTAAATTTACCTTAATATCTTTTTTGAAAATCAGAATAAAGATTATAGCTGGTAACAAAATAATACCTACTTCAACCATAATCCCATTGATATAATAATTATCAAATATACCAAAAAAGTAAGCAACTAAAAATAATATCTCCGTTACAGAAAAAATAATTCCGCCTTGAAACAGTGTTAATTTCTTCCTATCCAACTTATTTCTCCTTGTGTTCCATAGTTGGTATCTTTATTATAAATGTACTCCCCTTATTTAACTTAGATTTTAATTCAATTTTTCCATTATATTCTTCTACAATACTTTTCACAATGGAGAGTCCTAATCCATATCCTTTTTTAGCACTTCTTCGTGCTCTATCCACTCTATAGAACCGCTCAAATATTTTATATTTTTCTTCCTCGCTAACTCCTATTCCTGTATCTGATATTTCCAATACTGAATAAAAAGAATCTTCATATATTTTTATTTTCACTCTACCACTTTCTGTATATTTAAATGCATTATCAAGTAGTGATGATATTAATTGATGTATATCAGTTTTATCTGCTTTTATATAAGTATTTGCTAGGGATGACTCAAATGTTATATTTTTATTCTTAAATTTTATTTCAAACTCTTTTAATATAATCTTAATCTCTTCTGCTAAATTAATTACATCATAGAAAATCTTGTTATCTTCGCTGTCTTTTCTTGATAAAAACAGCAACTTATTAACTAACTCGCTCATTCTGTTCGTTTCTTGATCAATATTATCAATCCATTTTCTATGTTCACCAATTGTTTTGTTATCATCTTCAGAAACAATTTCCATATTTGTCTTAATGGCACTTATTGGTGTTCTTAGCTCATGTGAGGCATCACCTACAAATCGTTTTTGTTTTTCCCACGCTTTTTTTATTGGTTCAATTGCTTTTTTAGTCATTACTAAATTACCAAGTAGCACTAAAATAATTGCACCAATAAAAATAAACATCAATTCCCTTAGAACAGATGCGATAATCTCTCGCTCTTGAGTAGCTTCTATGAAGTAATACTTTGTTGTTCCTTTTTTTATAAAAAATGTTATAAAGTATTTCTCTCCAAGTTTGATATACTTCATATCTTTATCGTCATCTTTTACAAGTTCATACAAATTTTTCTTATCTTCTTTAGATATTGTATTACCATATGTTTTGTCATCTTCAATTAGTCCTGTTTTATCTACTTCAACAACTATTAAAGCACCACCTAAAATTTTTTGATTACCCTCGATTTGAGAGATTCCTTTAGGTCCTAAAGCTTCATTATATGGTTTTAAAACAGTACCACTTTCAATTGCTTTTTTAATATTTATTACCTGTCTTGAAAACGTAGTTCTCATGGAAAAATGTACAAAAGTAAATACTACTAATAAAATGGCCATAATGATTCCCATATTAATTAGTGTTAATTTTATACGTAGTTTTTTAAACAATTTATTTCTCCTCTTTTAGTTTATACCCTAATCCTCTTATGGTTTCAATCGAAATATTTGAGCTTTTAATAGCCACTTTTTTCCTTATATTATGAATATAGATTTCAACAATTGTTAAATCAGATTCTGAATTAAACCCCCAAATCTTATCAAATATTTTATCTTTAGACATTACAAATCCTTTATTTGAAATTAAATATTCAAGTAGCTGTCCTTCTTTGAATGTGAGCTTGTTTTGTATATTATTTATTTTTACTATCAAGGAAGACGGTGTGAATTCAACATTACCAATGGTAATTACATCAATTTCATGAATATCATTTTCTTTTCTTCTTAATAGAGCTCTTATTCTTGCTAGAAGTTCTTCTGTCGAAAAAGGTTTTACCAAATAATCATCTGCTCCATGATCTAACCCTTCAACCCTATCTGTAATTCCATCCATTGCCGTTAAAAAAATTATGGGTGTTTTTAATCCTTCTCTTCTAATTCCTTTTAAAACATCCACTCCGTTAAGTGAAGGTAGCATTCTGTCTAATATGATTACATCATAAATACCTAGTAAAGCATTATCAAGACCCACTTCACCATCATAAAATACATCTACCTCATATTTATGCTTTTTTAGAATATGTGCTAAAGCATCAGCTATGTTAACTTCATCTTCAATAAGTAACAATCTCATATTTTATCTCCCTTTGTTTTTCTCATTATATCACTTTTATAAAAAAAAATTTCTTAAGGTTTATTTAAGGTTTATATTAGATAATAAGATTAATAATAATATATAGAGGAGAATAATTTTGAAAAAGAAGAGATTTAAGAAAATTATTACATGGACAATTGTTGTTGTCATTTTGATAGTTATAGGATTTATAGGTTATAAATTTATATCTAGTGATGATAATCAAACTTTAGACGGTGGAACTACCTTAACAAAAAGGACAGCTCCTGTACTTCTTGGTGATGTAGGACAAACGATTTCAGCATCTGGTCCTCTAGAAGCTAGCGAAATGACTAATTATAGAATATCTACACCTGGTGAATTAGTAATTTTGAATATTAATGATGGTGATTTTGTAAAAAAAGGAGAATTACTCGCATCACTAAGTACAACTGATTTAGATGAAGTTTTAGAAAACTATGAAAGCCAAATTGAAAACACTAAGGAAAACATAGATACAGTCAATGATGATATATTAGATTTAAACGAAAACATCTCTGATGTTTATGAAAGCATAAGTGAAAAGCAAGATGATATAGCAACTTTACAAAGTGAAATTAACGATCATATTAATAGTAAATCTGATTTAACAATTTACTCGCCAATATCGGGTATTGTATTCGATATACGCGTTGACACAGGTGATGTTATAAACAACGGTACTATTTTAGCAACTATTTCAGACACAAATATATATGAAGTTGAACTTGCAATAAGTGCAAAAATCTTAGAAGGTGTTATTCAATCAAATTATGTTTACTATAAAAACACTAGGTATGATGGCCTTTTAGTTTCTTATGCTGATTACACATATATAAATAAATTTGGTAAAGAACTTGTTGATGTAGTGTTACAATTCACCATGGAATCAGGAATACCTACAGGTGATAAAGTTAGGGCTATTATTACAGTAGATAATATTAGTTACAGTTCAGATACTGATAAAGTACCATATTATGCAATTAGCGAAAATATAGTTTCTAGTTTACAAGGGGAAATAATATCACTTAATCTTTTTACAAAAAAACTAGTTAACGAAGGAGATGTTTTAGCAATATTAGATCCTTCATATATTGATGATAAAATTGAATTATTAAATAATCAAATAGATTCATTAAATGATCAAATAGAATCATATTATAGTCAAATAGATTCATATAATGACCAAATAAATAGTAAAAACTCTCTTATAAGCGATTATGAAGAAAATATAGAAAGCATACAACAGTCAATAGATAATTTACAAGATGACTATGACGCTCTTCAAGTAATAGCTGATTATAACGGTATAATAACAAATATTAATGTATCTATTGGAGATATGATAACTACAAACACAACATTATTTACACTTATAAAAATGGATGCACCCGAAATATCAATATCAATTGATGAACTAGATATTGCAAGAGTAAAAATTGGAATGGATGCAACTGTAGTAATTGATGCTTTAGGAAGCACTTTAAAAACACCAGCACTTGCAAAAGTAACAAACATCTCTCTTGTGGGTCAAAGCCAAGGTGGTGTAACAACATTTGATGTAACAGTAGCCTTAGAAGAGAACGTTGAAGGACTTATGTTAGCAATGAATGCAACTGCAACTATTTTTATTGATAATAGTATAAACACTTTATATGTACCTATTGAAGCTATAACTATGATGGGTGGCGTAAGTTATGTATACGTAGAAACCGGCGGAACAGAAATACCTATTACTCCTTCTTCCACAACTGGTACATCTAGAGGAAAAGGTGTAGGCTTTGATACCTCTAATATGACAGAAGAAGAACTAAAAGCTATTAAAGAAAAAAGAGATGCTGCTGGCATAACTGAAAGTGATATTGCTAAAATAGAAACAACTGCAAAATCATTACAAGAATATTACATTGGTACATCGCTAATTGAAGTAACAACTGGAGTATATAATGAGTCATTTATTGAAATTTTAAATGGTGTAAAAGAAGGTCAAGTCGTTGTATTACCTCCAACATATACAACAGAAGATACAGATACCGCAAACCCTTCTAGTATATTTGGAGACTCTAGTACAAGAATACCTGGAATGGGTAGCGGCGGTGGTAAGCAATGACAGCTTTAGTAGAAATGAAAGACTTAAAAAAGACCTATAAAATGGGAGAAACATATGTTAAAGCCCTTGATGGAATTAATTTAACAATAAAAAAAGATGAATTTGTTTCAATTGTAGGTCCTTCTGGAAGTGGTAAATCAACTCTTATGAATATGATTGGTTGTTTAGATGCTCTAGATGAAGGAACTTATTTTTTAGAAGGAACAGATGTGTCTGAATTAAGTAGCAGTAAATTAGCATTAATTAGAAGTAAAAAAATTGGATTTATATTTCAAGGTTTTAATCTTTTATCAAAACTTACTGCATTAGAAAATGTTGAAATGCCATTAATTTACCAAAATTATTCTCATAAAAATAGAAAGAAAAAAGCAATTGAAGCTTTAGAAAAGGTCGGCTTGGGTGACAGACTTCACCATAAGCCAACTGAGCTCTCAGGTGGCCAGCAACAACGAGTTGCAATAGCTAGAGCTCTAGTTGCAGATCCCCCTATTATTTTAGCAGATGAGCCAACTGGTAATTTAGATTCTAAATCGGGAAAAGAAATAATGGATATGTTAGTTGATTTACATAAACAAGGAAATACTATCATCCTTATTACTCATGATACATATATAGCAAATACAGCGCGAAGGAAAATCGTGTTAAAAGACGGAAAAATTACCGAAGATGTGGAGGTGAGCTAATGGGTTTTCTATTAGCACTAAAAATGGCAATAGCCAGTATAATAAGCAATAAATGGCGAACATTTCTCACCATGCTAGGTGTAATAATCGGAGTAGCTGCTGTTATAGCTGCAACAGGTTTTGCAATGGGAAGTACTGCAAGTATTACTAGTTCTATTGAAGACTTAGGATCTAATACATTAACTGTAACCTTGTTTAATAAAGGAACTAATAGAGATTTATCTTATAATGAATTTATAGCATTTACAGAAGAAAACTCTAAATATATTGAAGCAGTTTCTCCAACAGTAACAGGTAATGCTACAATAAAGTATGAAGCGGAATCTTATGAAAATTCTCAAATAATAGGAACTAATGCTGCATATGAACTAGTTAAAAACTCCCATGTTCAAGATGGCCGATATATTCTAGATCTTGATTTAGAGTTTCGCCAAAAAATAGCTGTAATTGGTACTGCTGTTGTTAACAATTTATTTGATAGTAAAGATCAAGCATTAGGCGCATATATAAAGATTGATGGAACACCTTTTAAAGTTGTAGGAATTCTCGATGAAAAAGAAGGTGGTCAAGAAGGTAGTTCAGATGATGCTATATTAATACCTCTAACAACAGCACAACGAATGTTCTCAAGTGCTAAAATAAACAACTTTACAATTTTAGTTTCTGATAGTGAGTTAGTTGATGAAACTGTAGTTGTTTTAGAAACATTTTTAACTGAATTCTATGGAACAGATGATTCTTATAGAGTATTTAATTTAGCAATGATATTAGATACACTTTCTGAAGTTACAGATACACTAGCTCTAATTCTTGGTGGGATTGCAGTTATATCATTACTAGTTGGTGGAATAGGTATAATGAATATCATGTTAGTTTCTGTTACAGAAAGAACAAGAGAAATTGGTATCAGAAAAGCAATTGGAGCAAAACGTTCTAGTATAATGACTCAATTCATAATTGAAGCTGTGGTAGTAACTGGCTTAGGTGGCATAATAGGTATAATAATTGGCATACTATCAATTCAATTATTAATATCTAAATTTGTACCTCCAGTAATAGATACTATGTGGGTATTTGTATCATTTGGATTCTCATTGGTTATTGGTTTAGTCTTTGGTATTTTCCCAGCACTAAAAGCTGCAAATTTAAATCCAATAGAAGCTTTACGCTCTGAATGATATATTACTTACATAACAAATATTTATCAAAAGTACTTTTTGTTATCTGCAAATAAGATTATTTTATGACAAAGTTATACTCATAGAAGAAACATCTGTACACTAGGTCTTATCTCAAGGGCGACCAGATAGAAAGTACCGATTCACGAGATTTCAAGCTCTACGATTAGATGGTGATGGAGACTTAGATCAACATTATGAAGAGATTGTATTACCACTATCTCACTATGATGAACTATTTAAATTAGACACACCATCAGGGATTATTAATGAATATAAAGATAACTGTATTGATGAAAATATCTACTCTCATGGAAAGTTAATTCCAAAAGAACTTATAAATAAGGTGAGTATCAACCCTGCTAATATGGGTGGTAATACCTGTTTATGGGCTCTGACACCTTCTATGACAGATTAATGTTGAACTTATGAAGAAGATAGCAACTTAGCCAACAATAATGGTCTGAGATGCAATGATTGATGTATAACTATTATTCGTTTATAAAAAGAGAAGCTAACTAGTTAATCTCTCTTATGATTATTATACTTTTTATTTATGAAGATAAGCTTGGTATAGTAGTTTTCCCGCTCCCTCGCCCAAAGCCATCATGGTCCTGGTTAAGCGACATGATGAAGCCACAATATGAGAAAAAGAAGATCCTCTACTTGCTACAACCAAATTATCAAACTCTTTTGTTAATACACATTCTTTTGGTATTCCATATGGTTTACTTAATTCAACTATAGCCTTCCCTTTAACAATACTTTTTCCATGAGTATCTAGCGCATGATCCGCCTGACAAAGAATGTTTTCTTTATAAGTATCTTGATAAATATCATTTTCAGTCAAAACAATTTGGCCAACTAAACGATAAGATTCTCTTATTCCAATCATGGGAAATATATGACTAATTCTTTTTGACTCAAAACCTTTATGGGTAGCTAAAAATTCAAAATATGCAAAAGTTCTAGAATCTAGAAAAAACCTTCTATCTTCTTTTGGTAAATTCATATATTCATTACCATCCATAGTTGGTAGTAAGTTTACACACAAATCTCCATTTGGATACTGATTAATGGATGGTACCAGTTTATATTCATTTATTTTTCTCATCCATTTTTTTGTATTTTCATGATGATATAGAAGTGGCATCTTATATGGCTTTTTTTTAGTTGTTTGTTGTAATCTGAAAACTTGTGTTATTCCATTTATATTCTTTGAAGATTTAATTGGTGCTGATGGTTCTTTATATAAATCAAAACTATCTTCTCCAAAATTTGTTTTACAACCTGCTATTCTAGCCAATACTATATCACCAGTACAATCTGCAAAGTAACTTCCTTTAACAATAACTTTCTCTTTGGTTTCTTTATTTCTTATTATTACACTATCAATATGCTCTTTATGGTATGAAACATCAATTAATTGGTGTTGATATAATAATAATAAATTAGGATAAGTTGTTATTATTGTTTCCATAGTTGTTGCCATGGCATCTGGTTCAAATGTAAATCGTCTCCGCTTATCTCTAGTAAGTCCACTTCTTTTTAAAGTACTCTCATATGAATCTTTATTAGTAATTGTCGAAAAGCCATAGGGAGTTTCTCTATTAACAGAACCTATGCTCTGGCTTACTCCCCCTTGTTTAGTTTCTAATAAATGCTTAGCTAACTGATAGTGAATTCCTTGTCCTGCTACTCCTGGTTCCCAGGTGTTTACTCCACCAATTGTTGATGTGCCACCTAATTTATTAAATTGTTCAATTAAAATAACTGTTTCATTGTGTTGTAATTTTGACAACAACGAAGAACACAACCCAAATCCAGCTGCTCCTCCTCCAATAATTACAAATGTTCCTGTAATAGTTCTAATTTTATTTACCCCATTTTTATTAATACAATTCCATATCCTGAAAAAGTATTCTTAGGTATAGTTACTTCTACCCCAGTTTCATTCCTTTTTAATAATACTTCTTTTATTTCTTCAAATTCAGGAGAAATTATTTGTCCACTAGTAAGATCATAATTAGGATAATCGATAATGGTTATTTTAATTTCTTCATTTTTGTCTTTACACTCATTCATAAAATATTTAATAGTATCACTATGGCCAACATCTTTTTTATCTGTTTTTAATGTTTCATTAGCATTTAATATATGAAGCAAAACATACTTATTATCATGTGAAAAATATAATTGAGTTAGATATAATTCATTAGTGTTTTTCTCTCTAATTGTCAAAAGATTTTCTGGCAATAAAGCTCTTAACATATCTCCTTGATTTTTTGACATCTGTTCTGTAATCAATTTTGGTTTTTCTGCTCTAAGTTCTGTTCCATACCAACGGTCTACATTGGTTACTTCATAATAATCATCAGCAAATGGTGTTAGTGATGTAAAATAAATATCTCCTAAATTTTCATCGTTACCATCCACCTCTAAAGATGTATTAACCATAAATGCTTTATTAATCTCTTTCTTATCTCGGTAGTTTCCAAATTCATCTTTTATTCCAGGTACTCCAACGATTATTAAATTTCCACCATCTTTTACATATTTGTTTAATTTTTCAAGCATAGCAGTTGACATCATTCGCACATCTGGTAAAAGAATTGTCCCAAATTGCATGAAATCTTCATCTTGATAAACCATATCTGGAATTAAACCATTAAATAACGCACCTTGAGCATAAGCCATAAACATACTAATTGATTGAGATTTTTTCTCATCAGTATATTGCCAAGAGTCAAATGGATAATATATGGCGAAATCACTTTGTTTTTGCTGGTTTTGCAACACATCCCAATGTTTTTTCTCAAAATCTCGGAAAGTTTTTTCAACATCTGTCATATCTTTTCCTTCAGGTGTAAATAAGCTTAATTGCCCGAAAAACTGCGCTAGCGACCAAGTAAAATAGTATGAGTCATATCTATCAGGATAAAACATAGACATACTTGGTACATTATTTTTCCGTCCCATAGCATATCTATGGACAGCCTCTGTAAACCATCTAGGCCATGAATATTTTATAATACTAGAAAAACAATTTTCTTGAAATACCCAATCCCAAATATCACTACAAACATCAAATGGATAAGATGTTGGATTTGTATTAATAGTATTTGACACATAATTTGGTCTTAACAATGATAGTCCTAAACTTTTAAAATGTTCATTTACATCTCTTTGAAATCGTTCAGTTGATTGTCTCTTAAATTTTACCCACGCTACAAATACTTTATTATCATAATCATTATAAAAGTCATCCCACTCATCTGGTTGTGGTATTTCATATCCTGTTTGATCTCTAAATTGAGTACGACAATATTCACAAGTACAAGCATTCCAATCGCCAAAGTATTGAACATCATCAGTCATAATGCCATCTACTTTTGTTTCTAAATATAGTATCTCTAAATAGTCAAAATATGCTTTTCGATATTTTTCATTATTAAAACACATACAAAAACCTTTATAGCGGCTTCTTGCATATTCACCTGTGCGTCCGTCAATTTGCCTAAATGCGCTTGTAAAATTATCATTAACAACATTTCTAATGTTATCCCATGAATCAATTGAACTATGTCGCTTTTTTAGTGTTCTCTCAAAAAAGTCCCATTCATCTTGATTTTGTGGGTCAAATGTTAAATGTGTAGAGTGATGTTCTACTACTTGAATATCATATTTATGGCAAGCAATTACCATTTTACGCAAAGCCTCATTAATAATTGCCCAATGTTCATACATAGTCCATCTAAAATGAGTACATGAAAAAGTTATAACAATATTAATTCCCACATCCTTATATGTTTTTGCTTTTTTATCAAAGTCTTCTTGTGTAAATTGAAAAATTTCTTCATCGTTATACCAGAAAAACCCAAACTTTGCATCCCACTTATTCATAAACTACCTTCTTTCTATCACTTGATGATAAATATTTGGTATGGAAACTTTATGGTCTAGAGAAAAATGAAAACCTGTTCCCCCTTTACTAACTGGACGATTAACAATATTTTTTCTAGGTCGATAGTAATACTCATAATCATCATAAGTCAGTTTTCTCTTATAATCTCCTAATTTAATCAAATCAAAATTTGCTGTTGTAATATCAAATACTTGATACCCTAAATTTCTAGAAATTGATAGTGCTTTTAAAAATACTTCAGGTCCAATAACTGCTGAACCAAAATTTAAAAATACACCTTTATCCATTTGTGCTACTGAATAACAAAATCTCTTAAAATCTACACCACTAGTAACGCCAATGGCACCCATTTTACATGTTGGATGTTGATGAATAATATCTGTTCCTAAAGCAATATGATAAGTAGCCATTACATTGTTTTTATATGCCTGATATAGGACACAATCATCTTTATATGTAAACAGCTCTGGATTCTGTTCAATATATACAGCTAAGCTTTCACCATAACCCATCCCTAACTCAGCCCCTTTATTAATAGCATCATTCATCCATTTTCCTGTTTCTTCCCACATGCCAAATGAACCATCTTCAATAGCTGTAGGAACATTTTCACTTGTCCCTCCGTTATATGCTAATTCAAAATCATGAATAGAGCCAGCTCCATTACTTGAAATATGGGTAATAATACCCTCTTTCATCATAGCAATTAAATATCTAGATAAATTATTTTTAATCACATGTGCTCCCATTGATAAAATAACAGGAGCTCCTATTTTTCTAGCAGCTATAATCTTATCAATTAATATTGAAAAGTCGCTATCTTCAAATCTCTCGTACTTATTATCTAAAGGATTCATCTGAGTATCAATTGTAACTAAATTAATACGATTTTTAACTAAATAAGTGGTAATATTTTTAAAATCAAGTTGTTTATATTCCATATTTATAATCCTTTCATAAACAAAAATGTATCATCATAAAAAAATCCCATACCTTCATGTTTGAAATCAGGATAAACTTTTATTTCTTTTTCACATATCATGTTGTTATAAGCGGCAAAAACTGTTGATGGAGGACATAAGTTGTCTAGCAAACCAATTCCACACAATACTCTGCCTTTTATTCTTTTCGCAATATTTACAAGGTCAATATATCCGAGTTTTAAGAAAATTTCTTCTTCTCTTTTATGTTCAGGATCAAATGCTCTGAAAAAGTATCTTAGTTCTTCATAAGCATCCACATCAAGATCCATGTCCCAGACACGTTTATAATCACAAAGGAAGGGATGCAGTGGTGCCGCCCTTTTTATTCTTGGTTCTAGAGCTGCACAGGCTATTGTAAGAGCTCCACCCTGTGAGTTCCCATAACATCCCACGCGATTTTCATCTACATCATCCATATTCATAATGATACCTGCAAGCTGTGCGCAGTCCAAATAAATATGACGAAACATTAAATTGTGTTTATCATCATCAAGCCCTCTTACTATATTTCCTTTTATTGTTGTTCCTTTAAATCCACCGGTATCTTCGGATTTCCCCCCCTGTCCTCTTGTATCCATTGCTGCTACTGTATAGCCTGCCAGAGCAAATCCCAGGTATTCATGCCATGCCCCGCTATTACCATAATATCCATGGAAACGAATAACAGCCGGATTTTTATTTGCAGACTTTTTTTCAGGTTTTAAAAGCTTTGCATAGATTCTTGCTCCCTTAACTCCTGTATAATACATGTCATAGCACTTAACCCCTGGCCATTGAAAATCAGACAAAGTAAGCTTAACCGCTGGGTCAACCGCCTTCATTTCTTTCAATGCATCTTCCCAGTACTCATCGATGTCACCCGGACAGATTCCAGATCCCATATATTCCCGAAGTTCCTCAATAGGCTTATCTAAAAGTGGCATATATACCCCCCTGTCATTTCTCATATCACATTTTATAACATACTCCTGCTAATAAAAACCCTAAACATCCAATTACCCCTGGGATGATTGATTGAATCTACTAAATAACGGAAAGATGTTTGATGTTTTGAAGATAGTTAGATTTCCGATTCTTGCAGATTCACTTATGATGGGGTATTATTATCAGGTAATAAATTGCATTACATTATGGGGGGACATATGGTAAAAGCTAATAAAGAATACCCTACCTGGAGAAAATGGTTTTTCGGCGCAGGAGACATGGCTGCCACATTATCACATACTATAATCGCATTCTTTTTCTTAATATATCTTACTGATGTAATTGGAATACGCCCTGCCCTGGCTGGGTCAGTTGTACTAATCGGAAAAATATGGGATGCAGTAACAGATCCTCTTGTCGGCCACATTTCAGATAATACCCGATCTCGTTTTGGTCGAAGAAGAATTTTCCTTATAGCTTTTGCAATTCCCTTGGGTGTAAGCTTTTTCTTCTTATGGGCTTTGCCTCAGGGAACATCTGAATTGACCGTTTTCACATTGGCTGTTCTTGCATATATGGCGCATATGACATTTATAACACTTGTAATGGTTCCCTACCAGGCTATTTTGCCTGAAATGGTAGATGATTACGATCAAAGAACGTCCTTTACAGCTTACAGAATGCTATTTTCTATATTAGGCGGACTACTTGCAGTTGCAATTCCTGATATTATTATCGGAGGATATACAGATAAACATACAGGCTTCATTGTAATGGCTGTTATTTTTGCTGTAGCTATCTCAATTGCACCGCTATTTCCATTCTTTGGTTGTTATGAAAAAGCGAACCCACCTAAAAAGCAACCCTTTCCTGGCTTTAAGGCTTTTTTGAAACCAATACTCAATAATATCCCTTTCAGACTTTCTATATTAATCTATTTTTTCACTTGGTCAGCCATTAGTCTGGTAGAAGCAATGTTTTTATACTTTTTTACATACTGGTTACGAAAACCCGATCTTTTCTTAATAATTGTGGCCACTCTTTTTATTCTAGCTGCAATCTTTTTACCAATATGGGTTAAACTTTCTGAAAAATTGGAAAAACGAACTGCCTATATGATTGGAATTATTGAACTGGCAATTGCACTGTTACTGGTAATATTCATAACACCGGAGACCCCGGTTTGGCTGATATTTGTTCTTGTAGCATTCCTTGCTCTTGGTGTCAGTGCTGCTCATGTTATGCCACACACTTTGATTCCTGATTGCATAGATTATGGAACATTAAAATCTAAGAAAAAAACAGAAGGTGTGTATTATGGGTTGGTAACTTTTTTCCAGAAATTGGGGGTAGCTGTAGTAATTTGGATTTCAGGTATTGTTCTTGATATTACCGGATATATCAATCCGGAAGTATACGGAGAAGCTGTGCAACCTAATTCAGCATTATGGGCTATTAGAGCAATGCAAGGCCCTGTACCGGCAGCAATTTTACTTCTTGGAGTAGCATTTGTTTATATGTATCCCATAACCAGAAATAATCATAAAGCTATATCACGAAGACTACAAAAGAGAGAGGATTCACAGAATGAACTATAAAATAATCGAAGTCACAAACAATCGCCTTCTAAAGGAATTCATTGACCTTCCCTATAAACTATATAAAGACGATCCAAACTTTGTACCCTTTATCAAATTATATACAAAGCAGACTGTAAAAGGTAAAAACAACATGCTGTTTTCCAATGGAATCCATGTCACATATATATTAAAAGATGGCAAAAAAACAATCGGCCGTCTGATAGCAGGAATCGATTCTAAGACAAATAAGGAAACTGATTCAAAACGTGGATATATCACTCTTTTTGAATGTATAAATGATGAGCAAGCGGCATTTATGCTTTTCGACTATGCAAAAACATGGCTTAAGGAAAAAGGAATGGACTGGATTGAAGGTCCTATATCCCCTTCAGATGGAGATGACTTCCGCGCTCTGCTATGCAAAGGGTTTGATTCTCCCCCTGTACTTTTTGACAGTTATAATCCCAGGTTTTATCTTGATTTATTTGAAGGATATGGATTCAAAAAGCACCGGGAATATCATGCTTTTCATTTTACTGCAGACAGATTCCCTTCTGACAGATTTGTTAAAGTTGTTGAATATTCAATGAAAAAATATAATTTCAGAATTGACACTGTTAATCTAAAAGAAATTGACCGTGAGATTGAGGATATCAGAAAAGTTCTGCTAAAAGCAGTTCCAAAAAGCTGGGGTGACCATTTCGTCATACCTTCTGTTGAAGATATAAAAAAGGAAGCTAACATGCTAATGAAGTTCCTTGATCCCGAATTAGTGTGCATCGCCAGAAAGAATGAAACAAATGAACCAATCGGATTTGTTGTAGGAACTCCTGATTTTAACCAAGTATTCGCAAAAATGAATGGTACACTGTTCCCATTCGGTATATTTAAACTACTCTACTATCGCAAAAAAATAACAAGGGTAAGAATCTTTATGCAATTTGTTATTCCGGAATTCCAGGGCCGAGCTGTAAATGCTGCAATTTTCTATAACTATATGCTTAACGCAGAACGAAAAGGAATTATTGAGGCTGAAGGTTCCACCGTCGGAGAGGAAAATGCCCAGGCACTTCGCGTGCTGGAAGCAGCAGGCGGCGACCGCTATAAAACATATAGAATGTATAGTATAAATATTTAATAACCTCCTTATGCTATAATAATTGTAGATAAACTTGTATTATCATTAAATTATGCGGAGGCTATCATGAATAATTCCGGCAAAACTAACGGATGTCTTATAGCAGTTATTGTTACATTGATTATTTTTATTATTGCAGCAGCTGCTGTTTACTTTGTGTTTTTCCTTGATAGATCGGAAATGCCTGATGTTAAAGAGTTCATTTCTGAAGTAGAAGCTTCCGAAAGAACAACTGATAATAATAGCTCTATCACTGATGTTATAAAAATCCAGACAGATAAGGGCGGAAGCTCTAAAATTAATATTGTTCTTACTAATGCAGATCTGACTGCTCTGGCAAATGATACAGTTGACAGTAACGATAATATACCTTTTGAAGACCTGCTATTCAATTGTAATTCTGATAAAACTATTGATGTAACCGGTGTAGTTACTGATTTATCAGTTTATGTAGATAGCCCGGATGTTCCGGCTCTTATAGGCACTCTTCTTTCTTCTGCAAATGGTAAACGAATCTATGCAACTATTTATATAAACTATATTGGTGGAAATGAATTTGACATTGATATACAAAATATAAAAATCGGAAAAATGACTCTTCCTATCATTCAATCAATCTTTGATCCTATGACTAATGATATTGCAGATATGTTGAAAGATCAACTCGATACTCAGGAAAATTTTGAGATGCAGGATTTTATAATCGAAGAAAACCAGTTGAGTTTTTCAGGAATAATCACTGAGTAGTAGTAATTTCTAAAACAATTTGCAATTGAATAGACTCACAAATTTTTGCGTAAGTATATTCAGGGATTCCATTTACAGATTTTCATATTAATAGACCCATTAGCTTTAAATATAACACCCTCTGCTTCAAGCATAGCGCGCTGGTGTTTTTTGCTTTCAAAAACATAGTCAGGTGCTATACTCCCGGCTGCGTTAACAACTCTATAGCACGGCAAATCCATATCAGTCTGTGCATTCTTCATTGCCCTGCCGACTAATCTGGCACCATTTGGTTTACCTGCCATTAATGCCAGTTGTCCATATGTTGCAACATTTCCCATTGGTATCAGCAGTACCAATTCATAGATTTTTTTATTAAATTCTAAAGTTTCAATACTCACATGTTAATTATATAGAAATATTTGGAATTCGACAAAACACCTTTAGTGTAAATGCTCACATTCAACCAAACACCCTTAGGGTAAATGATTATATTTTTATTTAGCCAGCTGTTTTAAAATAACTTTCAAGAGCATTGGCTATTAGAATCTGCCCTTTGTCATTAGGATGAATGCCATCTTCACAAAGGCAATCTCTAAAATCAAATTTTTTCAGGAATTCTTTTCTTACATCTATCATCTCAATATTTTGCTTTCTTGCGACATCCTGTACTGCAGAATTATAACGTTCCTGCCACCAATAAATTTTACTTACACTACCTAGCCATGAAAGAATGTTATCTTTCCTCTTTTCATCATTGTGTGATATCCAGTTAAAATATGCGTCAGGATCTAATGGTGCAAGATTCATTAGTATCGGGCGTTTACCTTCTTTTTTTACCAAAGTTGTCATAGTTTCAAGAGAATCTTTGAATTTGTCTAAATCTGTCTTGGGAATATGTTTACCCATTGGATTATTAGATACTTCATCCCAGTTAAAATCACAGTCATTTCCGCCCAGTTCAAATATAACCATGTCAGGTTTATTTTCATTGAATGATTTATAAAACTTTTTTTCAGCCCTTGCTACTGTATTTCCGAATTTTGATATGTTTAAAATTTTTGTATTGAATATTTTATCCAGTATTCCTACAAAGGTTGCTTCACATTTTCTGTATTTATTTGCTATGCTGTCATATATTATTCCTTTTGATATAGAAGTCCCACAAAGCATTACATTCTTTTTACTCATCTGTCTCTCCTAACCGCCTTACGTAGTATTTATTACTACTTGTCAGCTTATCGCTATTATATATTCACATTCGGCAACTGTCAATAGTAGTTAACACTATTGCGCCATAACTTTAACAAAGATATAATAGTAACTGCGGAGGGCATTAATATGAACGAACAAATTGGTGAAATCAGAAAGATACTTGAAGGACTGACCTCATACAAAGGTATTCCGTCTGATGATATACCTGATATAGCTTTGTACATGGACCAGGTTACAACTTTTATGGATAAAAAACTTAATAGTTTTAAACGACAGGAAAGCGATAAAATTCTTACTAAGACAATGATAAACAATTACACAAAAGCTAATCTCACTTTTCCACCTTCAAATAAAAAGTATGAAAAAGATCATATCATGATGCTAACCCTCATATACCATATGAAACAGATTCTATCTGTGAATGATATGACAAAACTCGTGAGCCCAATAATTAAATTTGTTGACAGTCCGGTTGATACAGGCAAAACCACAGAAGAACTTTATGGATTATTTACAGTTATGGAATCTCAGGAGTTAAGACAATTCGGTAAAAGCGTTAATGATATTATTTCCGAGCTTTCAGACAATAGTGAGCTTGGTTCAATTTCAGATGATGCATTTTTAATAATGATGGTACTAACATTGATTATTCAAGCTGAGCATAGAAAAAATCTTGCTGAAAAACTCATCGATACCTTTTTTGGGGAAAAAGAACATGAGAAGAAAAAAGATGAGGAAAAACCTAAAGATAAACCTAAAAATAAACCTAAAGAAAAAGGGAAATCAAAACCTGATAAAAAGTAAAAATTTGCAGTAACCCCCGGAGGGTTATTGTAAAAAAGGTTTGTTACAGAACTGTAATGTGTTTTCCATTGACACTCCCAAGAGCGTTGTATATAATGAGCATCGAATTAAAATAAATTTAAAGGAAGGAGGAAGAATAATGACAAACGTAGTAAAGAACAGATTGAACATCAGATTCGGAAGTTCTATTTTATTCATGCCTCCAGCCTGTAGCAAATAATTGCTAAGAAATCTAATCAGGCCGCAGGCAACCTAATGCCTGTGGTTTTTTTTGACTCTATTTTCGGTAAACCCCGGCATTAAACCAGATAATGTTATTTCGAAGGGAGGTACCAAGTGAAAAAGCTAAAACTATTATTAACATTTATGAAAGGCACCCTGGCATCATACGTCACTGCCATATTCTTAATTTTCGCAAGCACCGCAGTGGCCTTGATAAATCCACTTGTAATTAAAGTTACCGTGGACTCAATTCTTGGCGACACTCCCCCTGAACTACCGGGATTTTTAATCGGATGGTTCGAAAATATAGGAGGAAAATCATATTTCCTTCAAAATCTGTGGATGGCAGGGTTTATATTAGTTGTTCTCTCAATTGTGAACGGTATTATGTCCTACTTCTATAGAAAAAATGTAGCCACGTCATCAGAAGTCATGGCTAAAAATGTGCGTACTATAATGTACGACCATATACAGCACCTGTCCTACAGCTACCATGTGAAAGCTGAAACCGGAGATCTCATACAGAGGTGTACCAGCGACCTTGAGACGCTGAGGAGATTTCTCGCAAACCAGTTTTTCCAGGTGGTTAGGGCGGTTGCCATGGTTGTATCGGCATTGGCTATTATGCTGTCATTGAACGTTAAACTCACGTTGATTTCTTTCTCAATAACACCATTCCTGGCTGTGTCTGCATTCTTCTTTTATAAATTCATCAAGGTTAAATTTAAGCTTACCGATGAAGCTGAAGGTAAAATGACAACCGTACTGCAGGAAAATCTCTCAAGCATGAGGATTGTCAGAGCATTTGCAAGACAAGACTTTGAGGTCAAAAAATTTGTCGATGCAAGTAATGATTTTAAGGACAAGGACTTTGTTATATCACGACTAATGTCTTGGTATTGGTCCATCTCCGATATGCTATGCGATATCCAAATTGGTTTTGTACTAATACTTGGTTCATTCTGGGCTGCACAAGGTCTCCTGACCGTAGGTACCCTATATGCCTTCATGAGCTATACTTCCAATCTAATTTGGCCACTACGGCACCTTGGACGAGTATTGGCAGATATGGGAAGGGCAAGTGTTGCTTTAACAAGAATAAAGGAAGTTTTGGATGAGCTTAATGAAGATAAAGATGAGTCCACCGGACTAACTCCAAAAATCAATGGAAACATATGTTTTAAAAACGTTTCTTATGAATATGAAGAAGGGCACCCGGTTCTTAAAGACCTATCCTTCGAAGTTACACAGGGACAGACCATTGCCATTTTGGGTGGAACCGGTTCAGGAAAATCCACTTTGGTTAACCTTCTTGTAAGACTGTTTGATTATCAAGACGGTTCAATAACATTTGATGGAGTTGAACTTAAGGATATCAATAAGAAATGGCTCAGAAGAAATGTTGGTATTGTCCTTCAGGAACCTTTCCTGTTTTCAAGGACAATACGTGAAAACCTAGCGATTGCAAACCCGGACTGTCCCATGGGAGAAATTGAGCGGGTTACAAAAATTGCATCCGTGTATAAAGTCATATCTGAATTTGACAAAGGCTTTGACACAATGGTAGGTGAAAAAGGAGTTACTCTGTCAGGCGGACAAAAACAACGTGTTGCCATTGCCAGAATGCTGCTTGAAAACCACCCGGTAATGGTATTTGATGATTCACTTAGTGCTGTTGATGTTAAAACTGATGCATATATAAGGGAACAATTGAAAGTACAATGCAGTGATACAACCACTTTTATCATATCTCACAGAATCAGTACACTGATGCAGGCTGATAAAATATTAGTAATGGAAGACGGAATGATTACCCAGTCCGGAACCCATGATGAACTGCTCTTTAAGGGCGGACTATATAAAGAAGTATTTGAAATACAGAACTCTCTTGAAGAAGATTTGAGTACTTCAGTAAAGACAGGGAGGTGAAATTATGACTGACATGCACGATAACAATGAAGAATATAAAAAAGGTTTTGACTTTAAACTCTGGAAAAAAGTTTTCAGATATATAGCAGGATACAGAAAATTAAGTCTGCTATTAATAGCAGTCATGATTACCCTTGCAGGAACTGATGCGGTAATGCCGTTGATGACCAGATATGCAATCGATAACTTCGTTGCAGAAAAAACGACCGAATACATAACTGTATTCATCCTGGTTTACCTGGGACTTTCCATAATCAAAGCAATCACTATTTTCCTGCTGATCTATCTGGCCGAAAAATTGATGGTGAACATCAGCCATGACATACGTAAGGAAGGTTTTATAAAACTGCAACAGCTGTCATTTACATTCTATGACCATAATGCTGTTGGAAACTTGGTTGCACGTCTGACTTCTGATACCAGAAGGCTGACTGGAATAATTTCATGGGGTTTGGTGGATGTTACATGGGCTATTAGCCTGCTAGCTATGATATCAGTAATAATGTTCACCTTGAATTCCAAAATTGCACTTATAGTGCTTGGGGTTCTTCCCCTTTTACTGTTTGTTTCAATAAAGTTCCAGAAGTTGATACTTAAGGCAAGTCGTGAGGCTAGAAAAAACAACGCAATTATAATCTCATCATTTAATGAAGGGATTCAGGGGGCAACAACCACAAAAACTCTGGTTAGAGAAGAAATAAATCTACAGGAATTTGACGACAAGGCTATGAAGCTGCGTACCAGTGCAATAAAAGTTGCAATATACTCAGCTCTATTCTTCCCCATTGTTACTGCAATAAGCACATTGGGCACATCACTTGCATTATGGCAAGGTGGAATAATGGTACTAGGTTCTGCAATGACCCTTGGTACACTGACAGCTTTCATGGCATACACTGTGCAGTTTTTCATGCCGGTAAATGACCTAGCAAGTATTATGGCCGAAATGCAGTCTGCACAAGCTGCAGGAGAAAGGATAATGAGCCTTCTGGAAACAGATGCCAAAATCAAGGACTCAGATGAAGTTATTGCTGAATATGGCATTGTGAACCCATCTGATGAAGTTCCTAAACTAGAAGGCCGTATTCAATTCAAAGATGTAAGCTTTCAGTATAAAGATGGTGAAAAGGTTCTTGATAATTTCAATCTTGATGTAACCCCCGGAGAAACGATAGCCATAATCGGCGAAACCGGATCCGGTAAGACAACAATAGCAAACCTTGCCTGCAGATTTTACCAACCCACAGAGGGACAGATTTTAATTGATGGAAATGATTACAAAGATATTCCATTAATGCACATACATGGTAATCTGGGTTATATGCTACAGACGCCTCATCTATTCAGCGGAACCATTCGTGAGAACATTAAGTATGGCAAATTAGATTCCACTGACGAACAGATTGAGGAAGTAGCAAAGCTAGTTAAGGCCCATGAATTTATTTCAGGGTTCGATAAGGGTTATGACCATGTAGTTTCTCAGGGTGGAGGTGGACTGTCTACAGGACAAAAACAACTTATATGTATAGCAAGAGCTATAATAGCCGATCCGTCTATATTTATATTGGATGAAGCTACTTCATCTGTTGATACACATACTGAGAGAATTATTCAAGAAGCTATTGCAACAGTTATTGCAGGTAGAACCAGCTTTGTAATTGCTCATAGACTATCGACCATCAGGCAGGCAGACAGAATTCTGGTTCTTGAAAAAGGTATCATCGTAGAACAAGGCACACATTCAGAGCTGATCAAGAACACGGGCCGTTACTACAACCTATACACCAGCCAGTTCCTTGAAGAACATGAAGTAGAAGTCTTAAACGACTAATTCTAAAAAGACAAAAGCCGGTCCACATGGGCCGGCTTTTTTGTGCAAATCATCCCAGGGA